>JABXHM010000119.1 GCA_013373625.1 Alteromonadaceae bacterium
ATGCCGAAATTATTAAAAGAACCAAAACGGTGCTTAATAATTGCATGATTTTAAAATATTAAATGGTAGGATTAGCTTGAATTATATACACCAAGGTGGTGTATTTTTTTACACCATTTTGAAAGATAATAAATTGTTATATCTAAAAGGAAGAAATCAATTATGGACGATTTATTAAATCAAATTAGAACGTTACAAGAAGAAATTAATTTGACGAGTAGAAGAATAGATGAAATGTCTATTTGGCTTTTTCTTGCAACGCTAGCCTGCTGGAGCGTTACTCACCCAGTAATGAAAATCGTATCGGTTTTTTTAGTATTATTCTTCTTTATTGAACATGTAATAAGAGATAATTTTTCGAAAAAATCTTATAAGGCCAGAATCAAAGATATAAAAGCTACCGCAGAGAGCTCCAGTCTAAAGGATGAGGAAAAATGTCAGGTAATTGGTGCCTTAGCTCGGTACTGCGAAAATCAACTTGGTTTCAAGAGGATGTTTAAAACTAATTACAAATATGTAGTTGCGGCTATCTTCTATGCCGCAACTTTGGTGCTTTTTTTGGCTGAGATATAACAATCACATTAAGCCGCTCGCAGGCTCGCTGGGACAGTAACACGTGGGCTCTGTCGCTTCGCTCTGATTTTAGCCCACGTATTACTGCCCCTTATGTGGGGTGTTAGGCTCTGGGAAGAATCGAGTGAAGTATCTATTTTCTTTAATTTTATTTCTATCTAGCTCGCTTTTATATGCGGGGGTTCTTTCTACTGAGGAGCTTGATAAGCTTACAGATTTACTATCAGATCAATATTCAGTATTGGTTAAAAAGTCGATCTCGGAAAAGCCTGATGATTCAGGTAGGTTTATATATGTAACCTTTACTATTGAAGGTTTTAGTCAGGGAAACAATCATCAGCAATATTTAGCTGTTTATATATCAGAGCTAAAGAAACTTGCAGAACCGCCTTTCTCAGAATATGGAGAGCCTAAATATCGCTTGGTAGGCTTTAGAAATATTTGTAATAGTCCGTTGCTTGGTTACAAGGCTGGTTCCCTTGTGACCACAAAGGGCGAGGTTACTGGTGTGTGCGCTCCATTAAAAACCGGTAGGGCGCAGGAGAAAGTCTTTACATATAGAGTTGGCAGGTTTGGTGTGTATTAGCCTAACAAGGCGCTCAAATCGGACAGTTAACGCGTCGGCGCTTTTTGTGTATGCTGACGCAACTATACACAAACGGCCTTTGGCGTTAACTGCCGTTTAGCTTAGCGTTATGTAGCTTAAAGGATATGGACATTCACAATGCAGAATAAACTAGCAATGGCCCTTGGTACTTTTCCTAGATACCTAGCATTTCAGTTATTTTTCCTTACGTATTTGCTCTCTATCTTTATCCATGCATCTGAACCATCGCCCAAAATATATCAACCTGGGATGTTTTTTTATCTTCTCCCTTTAGCGATGGCTATGGTAGTAACGCACTTTGGCTACATCACTTCTAGAAGTGGAAGCTTAAACAAAATACAGTATTTACAAGCAATTGGAATCTTTGTGCTTTACGGATTTATCTGGCATGCTCTTTTTTAAAACGCTACATAACAAACCGCTGTAGACGCAAGCGGAGCTTGCTGGGACAAAAATACGTGGGCTGTCCTTGCTCTGCTCGGTATTATAGCCCACGTATTTTTGCCCCTAAGCGGGGTGTTATACGCACCTGGGAATTAGCGATTGGCATTCCATATGAAACAATCACTTTTAAACGAATTCGTCATTATCAAATCAGATAAAACCACTAATGTGGAAAAAGCAGATGCGGGCCTGTACGACAGACTTGAAACCGATTACGGTGGCTTTAAAGGCTGTGAAATGGTCTCCTGCTTCGAGTTCAAAGAAGATTGGTCAACCTGGGAAATGCACCCAAACGGTGAAGAAGTCATTGTTTTGCTGTCTGGAAGTGTTCAGTTAATCTTAGAAACACAACAAGGAAATAAATCAATTCATCTTAGCGAGCAAGGAGCATTTGCTATTATTCCCAAAAACACGTGGCACACAGCAAAAACAAACACACCGTCAAGGTTACTATTCATTACATCGGGTGAAGGCACGCAGAATAAGAATGTCTAATCAAAAAATGCGTATAACAAAGCGCTCAAGAGGGACACATACATGCAGCGGCTCCGCCATTATAGCTGCATGCATGTGCCCCTTAGCTAAGTGTTAGATGCCAGTTAGATTTTCCAATATGAAAAGAGTCAATGTAATCGGAACAAGTGGAAGCGGTAAGTCTCATTTTAGCCGTCGCCTTGCTCAAAAATTAGATTGCCCATGCATAGAAATGGATGCTGTTTTCTGGCTGCCAAATTGGGAGCATTTGGAAACAGACGACTTTCTTCTTAAGCTTCAAAGTCTCATGGAACAAGAGAAGTGGGTATTGGATGGGAATCAATCAAAAACAAACACACTCAAGTGGCAGTACGTGGACACTATCGTCTGGTTGGATTACAGCTTTTTTCATACGTTTAAACAAATCCTTATTCGCTCATTTAAACGTTCATGGTCAAAACAAGAAATCTGGGAAGGCTCGGGAAATAGAGAGTCATTCAGGCGTAATTTTCTCTCATCCGAATCAGTCATTCTTTGGATGCTTCAAAACTATTGGAAAACTAAACAAAAATACGAAAAGCTCTTTGCAAGCGAACTGGCAAACAGTGTTAGGCTTGTTCGCATTAAATCGCCCAAACAAGCAGAGTTGTTTTTAGCTAATGCGTAGGGCATCTAACAAGGCTCTCAAGAGGGACACAAACATGGCGCGCCTCCGGCATTATAGCGCCATATTTGTGCCCCTTAGCTAAGTGTTATGCGCCGTTGTTTATTTCTTAAATATTGGGTGCGGCGGTAGCAGGTTAGGGCTAGGTAGTTTCAATAGGTTGTATTGGCACCAGCCGTTTGGGGTTTTCAAAACCACGTAGTCTACCCAAATATAATTAACTCCGTAACGCCATCAATCGGCAATGTCAGTTTTGCTAGCTAGCTCACTTCTAAAGCAACCGCTTTATCATCTGGCTTTTCGCCCAAGGTTGTTTTAAGGTAATTGTTATTATTTAAATCAACAGTTTGTTGTAGCGGGCGGTGGCGGCAAAGCCGCGTAGGGCAGGAGTCTCGCACGCATAACAAACAAATGTTGGGGACACAAACACGCGGGCTCTGCTTCGCAGTATAGCCCGCGCGTTTGTGCCACCAAATTAGGGCGTTATGCGGAAAGATAAACATGAGTCTCCCTTTTATTATTGTCTTAGTCATTTTCATTCTTTGTATCGTGTGTGCTGATTTAAGACGATGTTTAATAATCAACCGAATTAAGAAGTATCACCCCAAAACATACGAAAACTTGGGAAAACCACGTTTGTTTGGACGCGCTCGCTTTTGGGGTAATAATACTTATATGGATTTTATGCTTAATAACGAGTGGAAAGATTTGAATGACCCTAAGCTTTCAAAACTGGCGGAACATTCCAATATAAATATGGGGTTATGTATAGTATTGGGGATATTGTCGCTCATAACCTACTCAATAACTTCCGCATAACAAGTTGCTTAATTTCGTTCGTAAACTCACTGGGAAATTTACTGCTAGCCGTTCCGGCCAATACGCAGTATTTTCCCATTAGAAAAGCGTTATCTTACTAAAGAAGGATTTGAGCTATGAGCGGAGCAGTAGCAATGGCGCCAATGCCAGAACCGATGGAAAGAACAGAATTTATTGAAATTGGTGAATTTAGTTTATTGTATGAAATAGGTGGAACTTTTGACTATTCAACAGATAGCTTAAATGAAATACACCGACTTTATATACAACCACACTTGGTAAGGGTAGCTGAAATACTGCATCATGAGTTTGGTGATACTTTTGAGTTTACTGTAATCAGTATTGAACAAGGCTCTTTATCAATTAAAGGCGTTTTGAAAGTAGCAGCGAAAATTTCAGGCAATGCATTAGCTACAGGAGCCCTTTTATTACTAATGGGGAATGCAATTAATGGTGAAGACGTAGATGCTAGGTATGATGAGGCAGTTCAAAAAATAGAACTCATATTAAAATATGAGTCACAAGTTATTGAGCTATGTCCAGAACCATTGAGTGAAAAAGGTCTTGCTATGTGGACCCCCGAAACGGAACAATACAAAATGGTAGAGTTTAGTTATTGTCCAACTGATAGCAGTGATGTCGTTAAAAAAGTAGAAGAAACGATTAACAAATACCACGCAATAATCAAAAAATCGTAAGATAACAAGTTGCTTAAACGGACGTAAAACAGCTGGCTTTTACTCGTTCCTCGCTAATTTTAGCCAGCTATTTTATTACCGCTTAGCAAAGCGTTAGTTGCCATGATAAAAGACTAGGCGTTTCACGATGGTGTCGAATTTCATCTATCCTATTCGACAAGTTTGTGAGACTACAATCATGGCTCAAATTTCAAAAGGAGTGAGTATGGAAATTTCAGTCGAAAAAGAAGTAAAAGCGCCGCTGAGAATGGTTTGGGATGCTTGGGTGACACCTGACGATATTACTCGTTGGAATTTCGCAATCGATGAATGGTGTTGCCCTAAAGCAGAGCTGGACCTTGAGGTGGGTGGAATTTTCAATTACCGAATGGAAGCCAAAGATGGTTCAGCGGGGTTCGATTTTGAGGGGGAGTTTACTGAAATAACTCCGTATAAGTCGATTCACTATACACTTGGGGATGACCGAGAAGTTAAGGTGCAATTTATAGAAACAGAGAACGGCGTGAGGGTTGTCGAAACTTTTGAAGCTGAAGATGAAAACTCAGCAGAGCAGCAAAGGCAAGGCTGGTTCAGCATCTTAGACAATTTCAAAAAGCACGTTGAGAGCAAAAGCAACTAACAATAGGCTGTAGGGGACGCTCCGCGCCCCTGAGCCCAGGCGTTACGCCTCAACGGGAGATATCTCTTGCGTCTACTCATCATAGCGCTCCTCATAACAATTCTTACGGGGTGCGTTTCCACCACGGAGAGCAGTTCCATGTTCACAGCCTCAGACTTTTCCCATCTGAAGTTCCTGGAAGGACGGTGGGAAGGCACTGGCCCTGACGGCAAGCCCTTCTACGAGGAGTACAGCTTTCCATCCAGCACGGAGATGCGTTCCAGTCGATACGCAGACAACACCTTCTCAACGGTCCAAGACGGCAGCGTTGTCGCTCTTCACGAGGGACGTGTCACGTCAACTTGGAATGAGTTCACTTGGCAGGCTTCCGAGCTAACGGACGGAAAGGCCTGCTTCGTTCCAATTTCGGCGCCAAGCTCCTTCTGTTGGGAGCGGGTCTCCATCAATTCAGTACAGGTCACGCAGCGTTGGACCGATCAGAATGGTCAGGCACAGCAATACGTTGTGCCATTGCAACGGCTCTGAGGCTTAACTCAGGTGTTAGGTGTCTAGGAGAGAGATTAAATGGCAATAATAGTTGCAGGAAAACTAAAATTGAAGCCTGGTTCGCGTGATGAATTTGTCAAGAAGTCTTTAGAGGCTATATTGCAAGCTAGAGAGCTAGAGAGCTAGAGAGCTAGAGAGCTAGAGAGCTAGAGAGCTAGATGCGTGCGAAGACTTTTCTGTGTCGCCAGATCCTATTGACGAGAACAGGGTAAATATTTTTGAGAAATGGATTGCGCGTGATCCATTAGATAATTTCAGAAATTCAGGTCCAGATAATGATTCGTTTTCGTTAGTAGAATCTTTTGATGTAAATGAGTATGAAATCAACACATAACAAGTCAATTAACTACGCACCTTTCAGGCGCCGGACGCAGCAAAGCTGCGCCGGTTATTGAGGCGTTATGCACTTATTGGTAGAAAATGAGATCTGTCGAAGAAATTGATAAAGAAATCAGACATTATTCAGCACTGGTTTTCAAACGTGATAAGAAAATTCTCACTTTAACTATCGCTCTATCTCTAGCTGGTCTTGTTACTGTAATAATATTCGGTAAGGGCTCAGTTTTATTAAGCGTGTTTTGCTTTTGCATTCTCAGTACTTATATTGTTATAACAAGTCGAACTTTTCACAAACAAAACGGAGTATATTGTCTGCATTGTTCTTGTACACTCGCTCCCAATGTGGATGTTCATAATGCTATAGATTCTTGCTTGGCTGGCAGGGCAAGTAAGGTGCTTTGCCCAAAATGTAATAAGGCTGTTGCGGTGCGCGCATAACAAACCGCTGTAGTCGGTCGCAAGCTCCCTGGGACAATAACACGTGGGCTCAGTCGCTTCGCTCCAAATTTTAGCCCACGTGTTATTGTCCCTAAGCGGGGCGTTAGGTGTCACGTGTGATTAAACATTGCTGTAATGAAATGGAAATAGCAATCGAGTTTGATTGTAACCAGCATAAAGATGAATATGAGAGTCCAGATACACTGATTTCATATAATCCAAAATTCGACGAGTACGGCATAATCATCCATGATGGCGGTACCGCTACATCAGGTATCTCATATTGTCCTTGGTGTGGTTCAGAACTGCCAAAGTCCAAAAGGGATCTTTGGTTTGACACTTTGGAAGCTCTTGGCTTTGATGACCCAAGTGAGCAAGATATACCAAAACAGTTTCAAGGAAGTGATTGGTATCGTAACACCTAACAAACCAAGGCAGCGGGACACTAACACGTAGGCTCCCGTCACTTCGTTCCGTATTATAGCCTACGTGTTATTGCCCCTGCTTGGGGCGTTAGAGGACTTTTATGGAAATACGAAACTGGGTAGGGATTATTCTAATTGTTCTCGGAAGCTCCTCGCAGATTTATGGTTACTACTCTGAAACATGGGTTAGAGTTGTTTCTTTCATTATTATCGTTGTTGGACTAATGGTTTTTGCTACTCAAAGGTATATTGCTAGCAAAGAAACGTCAGAGTTTAATTTTGGGCCAAGCCGCAAAAATACTAGTTTGCCAATAATGGGAGACATTTTTAATACGAGTGGGAACCGCACCGGTGGAAGGAGCGAAGATAGTTGGTCTGGCGATTCGTCAGGTGGCGATGGAGGCGGTGGTGACTAAGTCCTCTAACAAACAAATGTTGGGGACACAAACACGCGGGCTGCTTCGCAGTATAGCCCACGCGTTTGTGCCGCCAAATTAGGGCGTTATGTGCTTTAAGTAGGCAAAAACTTAAACTGAATTTTTGAACCTCTCGGAGTGCTATTCTATCCGTATGAATAACAAAATGGATCGATTACTTTATGACTTATGTGTAGATTGGGGGTTCTGTTTACCACCCCAGGCACAAGAAGCTATTGTTGAAAAAGTAGATTGGAATGCAGATGAATTTGCATGCAAGGTTCTTGAGGCAGAAGGAATGAATCCTGAATATGAAAAACGGTGGCGTAAATTGATAGGCCAAAAGTTTAAAGAAAGGTTTGCTTAAAATAGGTCTTTTAAAATACGCACATAACAAACCAAGGCAGCGGGACACTAACACGTAGGCTTCCGTCACTTCGTTCCGTATTATAGCCTACGTGTTAATGCCCCTGCTTGGGGCGTTATGTTCTCTAAATGGATTTTATGAATTGAATAAAAGCAGAAAATTTAAACTTTGGTTTATTGCATTGGTTATCTGCATAGTTGGATTTCAGTTTTCAACGCCAAGCATTACATTTTATGCCAACCCGTTTTATATCGGTAGTTTCGTTTCAGCTATAGCTCTGTTAATAAATACGCTGAACTACTTTTGTCCCAAGTGTAAAAGAAATGAGGTGGTGCTTTCGTTAAAGCAATTTAAGCTACCTAGTAATACATGCCACTATTGTGGTTGCAAGTTCGGTAAAAATGGCACTAAATAAACTTAGTGATTCAGAACATAACAATCAAATGTTGGGGACACAAACACGCGGGCTCTGCTTCGCAGTATAGCCCACGCGTTTGTGCCACCAAATTAGGGCGTTATACATCAGGTTGAAAAATGCGGTTTTTATTAATAACAGCGACGCTGTTTCCTATCATTTCATTTGCATGTTCCACTTCGAATGAGAAGGGTTTTGAACCATACGCCATCAAAAATGGGGAGACTTCATATCGCGTATTTTTCCCTGTTTCAGACAAAGCTTCGCAGCCTATGTTTATTGATGGGATCACGCTTGTGGTCGAAGAAGTTGTAGGTACAGATTTGGTAATGTCGATTGACAATCAATTTGCTTCAGCGCAATTTGAATTGCAGCCAAACGCTGTGAACTCAACAACAATTATCGGTTCATATAACTTTGGCGACAAAGAGGGGACGATATTGGCATTTTGCGCAAATTGGAAGGCGTTTAAGCTAAAGGATTTATTAGAGTCAGGTGAAAATGTATAACAATGCGCTTAAATGGGACAAAAACACGGGGCCGCTTCGCGATTATAGCCCCATGTTTTTGCCCGTTAGCTAGTCGTTAGGTACTTTTGTGGATATTCATGATTGGTCAAAATCTGGAAACATCGCTATTTGGCGATATGAGCCAAAGGCGAAGAACTTTCCAGGCTGGCACATGAGCTGTGATTCAGAAGGATATGAATGTCTTAATGAGCTTCTATCGGTCTTCTTAGATTCAGAGCCCATGAAAAAACGAACATTGGTATTAGATAAACCGGATCCATATATCGCGTCTTCAACACTAAAAAAGAGAATGCAAAATAAATTGGTAATCGTTAAATCAAGCGATGATTCCCAATGGTCGTTATCTGACGATTGCGGGAAACTAAAATTAGATATTGGCTCTGGAAAAATAGTAGAGTTAATAGATGGTGTAAATGACGCTCTTGCTGGTAAATGTGATTTTTCTGTTGGGGCAACAAATGGGCAAAATCTATGGTTTTGGTAAGCACGCACCTAACAATCAAATGTTGGGGACACAAACACGCGGGCTCTGCTTCGCAGTTTAGCCCACGTGTTTGTGCCGCCAAATTAGGGCGTTAGTACCCAAAGGAATGGAAATATTGAAGGTAAAACCATCTAAAACGTTATACCTTAAAATGGTACGAAGTATCGTACTGCTGTGCATTGTTATTGGCGGTACTGGGTATGTGTGGTCTACATCAGTATATGAATGCATTCAAGTTTTTCACTGGGAATTCTGTGGCTCAATCGGGCAAGCAGAAATGGTTTATGCCTTGGTGGCACTCGATGTCATTTTGGTTATTTATATTATCGCTCCATTCTTTACATACATCAGTTACAAAGAAATAATCAAAAGTCGTAATAAAAGCCGTTAACTAAAGCAGGTACAAGGTTGTTTTAGTTCACGGGTACTAACAAACCGCTGTAGTCGGTCGCAAGCTCCCTGGGACAATAACACGTGGGCTCAGTCGCTTCGCTCCAAATTTTAGCCCACGTGTTATTGCCCCTAAGCGGGGCGTTATGTGCCTACAATAATCTCTTACTGGAGTTTTAAATGGAATTAATAAAAAAGGTTAAACTTGAGTTAACTCTCTTTATTGTTTTCTCTGGTCTTTCTGTTCTTTATTATCAGGATACTGGAGAGATAAAAATAATAGGTATTTTAACGTTTTCTGTACTTTTGCTTTCAGGTGTTGTTCGTCTTTGCGGGAAAATAATTGCAAAGTATACTGCTGAACTAGTAAATAAAAACACATAACAATCAAATGTTGGGGACACAAACACGCGGGCTCTGCTTCGCAGTATAGCCCACGCGTTTGTGCCACCAAATTAGGGCGTTATAAGCCAAGAGGTTTTAATGGACTTTAAAGACCTACCACTGCACGATGGTCTAGTAAAAAATATTTCTATAAATTGGTCGAATAGATCGGCAGAGGTTGTATTGGAATGTTTTTTACTTTCAAACCAAGCTTCTCAGCCATGTTCGTTGCGGTTTTCCAATGTTTCATCGGTTAATATCCCAATGGTTGCTCCTTGGGGTAAATCGAGTTCAATTAATGCCGCAAAATATGAAAACAACGCTTTCCAAATTGAAATGCAAAGTGGTGACACATTACAAGTTGAGGCGGCTACCTTTGGCTTTGAAACAATTGGCTTATAACAAACGCATTAACTTGTTCCCTTCGGTCACTGGGACAAAAACACGGCGCTGCTTCGCAATTATAGCGCCGTATTTTTGCCCGTTATGCGGGTGTTATGTGCTCAGTAAAACCAAGAATAAGAGGTAATTATGGAAATGGATTATCCAAACTTTGAGGGGAAATGTCTCTCACTAAGACTTATCGATTCTGAAGTAAGTCATGATCTGTTCTCTCCTACATTTGAATTGCAAGCTGGTCGGCTTTTCTTAATCGGAACAATTCCGGAAGAGGCAACAGACTCAGGCTGGGATGCCAATAAAATAGGTGCAGTGTTGTGGGAACAAGTAAGGAACTATGTTGTTTTTGACAGCTTGGAAGCCTATAAAGAGGCGGTTGCAAAATCAGAGGCATGGGCGGCTGAAAATGAGTAACGCACATAACAAACCGCTGTAGACGCACGCGGGGCGTGCTGGGACAAAAACACGTGGGCTGTCCTCGCTTCGCTCGTAATTATAGCCCACATATTTTTGCCCCTAAGCGGGGTGTTATGCCTTATGAATACAAAGTCACTTTTATTTGTTCTTTTATGTTATACCGGCAATAGTTTTGCCGATGAGACTCTGTGTGCACGCTTCAAAATATTCGCTGAAACAGCGACAGTGGATAGTTCTGTTGGTTTTAAATTAGAAAGTGACTGGAGTAATATGAGTATTAAATGTACTCATAATCAAAAGGAATCTGAAAGAAGCTTTTGTTCTTGGCTAACGGTAAATAGCTCAAAAGAGTTCATGCGGCTAAATGTTACCAACCTGGAACAGTGTCTATCTAACAGCAAGCTAATTCAAACCGCTTTTTCATATTCAAAAATAAGTGCAACATATTCGGCAACTGAAATTAGTGGCCTAAGTCAGGATATAGAGGTGTCTGTAAGCTACCAATATGGTAATGATGTACCACAACCGTTTTTAACGGTTGAAGTATCACGCTACGATTGGTAGGCATAACAAACCACTAAAGGCACTCGCTTCGCTCGCTGGGACGCCAACACATGGGCTGCGTCACTTCGTTCCTAATTTTAGCCCATGTGTTATCGCCCCTTAGTGGGAAGTTAGGGCTACTAATTAGATGAAAATGAAGAATTCAAAATCTAGATTGCTTGTTTTACTCATTTTGGCCGTGTTCGGAATTATGACAGTGAGCACATTTACTCTTTGCGGTGGCACATTCATGCAAAATTGGTCCGGAGTAGGTGCTTGTACATATCAGCAAGAAATCTTTATTGGTTTTGGTAATCCTTTTAGAGGCTATATTGATCAAATTGGTGTTTTCGTAATTGTGCTATTTTTGTTTATATTACTCACAATATGGTTAAAGCGAAAAAATGTTAGCAATTAGCCCTAACAAACATTATGTTCATTCGCTACGCTCATTGGGACGCAAACTCGCTGGCTGGCGCTTCGCGCAAGTATAGCCAGCAAGCCTGCGCCCCATATGTGAAGCGTTAGGTGCCACTGCATGCATGAACCCCATTGGACAATTCGTTTTTTAGCTTGGTGGTCTGTGCGTGGTGGTTTTGTACTTTTCGGTGTCTTTTTTTCATCATTTATATTGGTTCTCATTTTTGGTAACTACCATGAATGGATTTATGAAAAAGAGTACAAAGAATTTCAACAGTTTTTAGACGTAAACGAACAGCATCTTCGCGTAGGTTATTTCACCGAGAGCAAACAGGGGAACGCGTTGGTAAGCCTTGAATACCATGATGGTTTTTCGCCAACTAACTACAAGGATTCGCGACCTAATAAAGATGAAATAATTCGTAAATACAAATCTATAGTAGAATCGCGTATCTGTAGCCATCCTGTCGTCTTACAAAATCTCAGCAGTGGTTATTGGAAAACAGTATCCGTTAATGTCATTGACGGCGAGGCGTTTGTAGGTAAACCTTATCTGTTTAATTTACAGTTGGATCGGGATAGATGTGGCACCTAACAAACAAATGTTGGGGACACAAACACGCGGGCTCTGCTTCGCAATATAGCCCACGCGTTTGTGCCGCCAAATTAGGGCGTTAGGTGTGAAGAGTGGTGCCGGTCTTGTTAAAGGATTATAAAAATTACTTTTTCTATTTCAACGTTGTTTTAGGTGCGCTAATTGTTCTGCCATATGCAGCTCTATGCAGTTTTGGTTCACTAAATTTTGCTGCATTTTATTTAATTAGTTTATTTTGGGTAATGGTTACACTTTTATCATCGTTTGTTCACTCTTTGTTTGTGATGTGGTCAATTAAAGAGAAGAAATTTAATAAATATGAGTTGCAGAGTATTATTCTTCAAATGTTTCTTTGTGCTGTATTTTTCTATAGTTTTTATAATGGGTGTGCAGTTTCAGCTTAACACACCTAACAATCACATTAAGTCGCTTCGCTGGGACAGTAACACGTGGGCTCTGTCGCTTCGCTCGGATTTTAGCCCACGTGTTACTGCCCCTTATGTGGGCGTTATATTCAAAGGAAAGTTCGGCGTGTTCAATAAATTTTTGAGTGGGTTAGTATTTGGTAGCGGCTTTGCCATAGCCTTTGTTTTAATTACCTATTTAGGACTACAAGTGATCCTTCCCGCTGTTATAAATAGCTCTAACAAAACTCCTGAATTCAGAGACTCAAAATCAGCCGAGGTCATTGACCAAGAGTCATCTTCTACGCACCAAATGACAACTGATCCAGATTTCAAATTATATAAGAATTCTCGTGCAAAGATGGAAGTGCCAGCAGGTGGCGGAATTCTATCTATTGCATCAATAAATACTCCCGCAGGAAATAAATACCCTAGTACTTACCAACTTTGGATTACTGAGTCAGAGTTTTGGCAGGTTAAAACGACTGAGAAAAATGTGGAAATTGAACAGCTTGAATATCCGACCGTTTTGCCAATAGATGCCGTTGACGCAACGATGAGAGAGCAAGCTGGATATGCTATGAGTACAATGACGATTCATCCAGAAACAATTACTTCTCTAAAAATGGGGAAAGGTTCATGGCATGATGAGGACATGAACGGAAAGACGAAAATAACTAAAGAGGGTGTTGTATTTATACAACCCAATGAGTTTTGAATATAACAAACCAAGTAAGCGGGACAATAACACGTAGGCTCCCGTCACTTCGTTCCGTATTATAGCCCACGTGTTATTGCCCCTTCTTGGGGTGTTATGCATATCCAAGGAGTTAGCTAAAATGGATTTTTTAGATGTCTGTTGGCACGACGGAAACATCAAATCAATAGATTACAAATTTCCTTTAGATAAAAAACAAAAGGCGAAAATTGTAATTATTGCTAACGTGGCTACTGATTTTGATTACTCTGATCGCCATGATATTAAGATAACCTTTCCAGATACTTTGGATATTACCAAGTCTATTGATTATGAAATCTTAGCTGACAATGTTAAGACTGGAGCTATTTCATCTGCTCGCCAGCACCAGACAAAAATAGCAGCCAAAAAATATATGAAATATGAGTTTTATCTTTTCGGTGGGCTTATTTCGATTATCTCTAAGCATTCTAAAATAACAAAGTTGAGGTCGTCCAAATAATGCATAATAAACCACTTAAGGCTCTCGCTTTGCTCGCTGGGACAGTAACACGTAGGCTCTGTCGCTTCGCTCCTAATTTTAGCCTACGTATTACTGCCCATTAGTGGGGCGTTATATTTCAGGAGTATCATGGTTAATATAAAGGATTTAATAAACAACCCGTTAGTTTGGATTTTAGTACTCTTAGTTATACAGGTAAGTAGTACATTCTACATTGAACCAATTATAGAATTCGAAACGAACAACGAAGCCTTGTACGAAAAATTCCTCTCAGACTCATCAGTAAATCCAGAGATCGCGAATCTGCTCAAGGCTCAAAATGATGTTATCGAAAGTAGAAATGAAATCATCGAAGCATCTATTAGCTTCCAAAGAACTATTGGAGGACTTTGCGCAATTCTTTTGGCTGCGTATTTGTTATTGTCTTACCGGCGTTCAAGGGTTAAATAAACAATTGAAATATAACAAACCAATTATACCGACCTCAACTCGCTGCGCTCATTTCGTCGGCATATTGGGGCGTTATATGCCATGATTAATCAGCACTTTGAAAAAGGACTTACAAAGGAAGTTCACCCTTTAATAAGGGTGACAGTATCTGTTGTTTTAAGTGTACTCGGTTGTCTGTGTTCAATTTTATGGATCATCACGAATAACCCTGTAGCGGGTCTGATTGGCCTGCTTTCCGGCATTCCATGCATCTTCATGGGAGTTGCGTTGTTATTAGGTCGGGTACGGCAAACTAGGCTGTCTCCGAATGGTTTAAGATTGTTCGGCCTCGTTCTATTTGTTGGTGGCGTAATCGGCATTTATAAGCATCAACCATATGCTTCTTTACTTATTGTATTTGCTATAAGCTGTTTCAAAATAGCAAAGCAAACAACGAGGATAAATGGCATATAACAAACCAATAAACTCACTCGCTTCGCTCGCTGGGACACAAACACGCAGGGCCGCTTCGCTATTTTGCCCTACGTGCTTGCGCCCGTTATTGGAAAGTTATGTGCAGGTTTATAATTTGATTTTCATATGATCGATTTTAAGGTTCAAATAGGCAAGGATACTTTCGGCACTTTTGTTGAGACAGAAAATTACAATGATTTAGATGAATTGGAAGATCTACTTATTGAGCAGTTTTCTCTCATTCCAAAAGGTATTATTGACGGCTCTGGTAATACTGGTGGGTTGTATAGATTGTATTTCAACGATAGCGTAAGCTCTGAACAACTAGATCAAATCATTGGCGGCTTACATTTACCAATAGGTAAAACAAGCTCGTAGTAAGATTTGCACATAACAAAGAAATGTTGGGGACACAAACACGCGGGCTCTGCTTCGCAGTTTAGCCCACCTGTTTGTGCCGCCAAATTAGGGCGTTAGGTGCCTTGAGAAAATGACAA
Organism: Alteromonadaceae bacterium; assembly: GCA_013373625.1. GTDB lineage: Bacteria > Pseudomonadota > Gammaproteobacteria > Enterobacterales > Alteromonadaceae > Alteromonas. The sequence goes on from JABXHM010000119.1 coordinate 15,010, forward strand.
GCTTTTCAAATTGTCACGGAATTTTAGAAATCAGCATTTTTTTAATCTCCGTTCTTTCTATTCTGATTATCATCATTTCAGGAGTAGTTCTATTTTCCGGTGAGAAAATAGAAGATTCAAAAGGTGCTTGGTTCACTGAGTTGCTTGGGCCGCTGCATCCGCTTTTCACTTCTAAGTATTTGGTTCCAAGTGCGGCAAAATGGCGTTACCCTTTTTTTGGCTCAATCGTAACTCTAATAGTGTGTTATGTTTTATTTGCCAATGCAGGCATCTGTTCATTCGGCACCTAACAAACCAAGTCAGCGGGACAATAACACGTAGGCTCCCGTCACTTCGTTCCCTATTCTAGCCTACGTGTTATTGCCCCTGCTTGGGGTGTTATGCGAACTCAGGATAAGTTGTGCTAAACAGGTTGAATTTGAATAGTTACATTGAGCTATCTGAAAAATGGCTAATGAAGATAGCTCTCTTGTGGTGCGGGTTATCGATCCCTTTGGGTTTTATTACTCAAGAGGATACTGCTTTAATTATTGCAGCACCGCTAATGACGCTATTTATGTTCATCGCAGGGATGGTGATGCTAATTACACTAATTGGATTTCAGAAAATAAACCCGTTTGCTAAGGCCAATCCTAACTTCATCAAGTTTGCTATTTTGTTTTTTTGGTCTTTTGGGATTATTGGAGCATTATATTTTTTGTGTTCAGGAATCTTTGGGTTCGGTGACATAGATGGTTCAAGCTACTTTCTTATTGTTGCATCAGTCTTTCCTTTAGGTGCAACATTAGGGGCGGCAAAGCAGTGGAGCAAGGACTAATCAAAAGTTCGCATAACAAACATATTAAGTCGCTTCGCTGGGACAGTAACACGTGGGCCCTGTCGCTTCGCTCCTATTTTAGCCCACGTATTACTGCCCCTTATGTGGGCGTTAGCTGCCATGGAGCATCAGATGCCTAATCAACATCACGAATCAATCTACGTCCACGGCGCCGTTGTTACAGATTTGATTCAATTTTTGGATAAAAGCGTTCCTTATGTTTGGCTTTTAGGCCATATGCCAAATCCAGCAACTCAATGGTGGGACGCGTCTGTTCCAGTTAATAGAGAAACACCTTTCTCTGGAAAAGTCAGGAACCTTGTCTACGACCTACAAATGAGCACATCAGATTTTATTAAAATCAGCCCATCATTAAATGATTATGGCTTGGTTTTAATTCAATCGAATAAACCCATGCCAGATACGCTCGAACTAGATAGAATTCCAGAAAATCAGCACGCATCAGTTTTAATAAAGAATGGAGCCACCCTTAGAATCTTTTTGCCACATGCAATAGAAACTGCGATGGTAACTTCATATCGTGTCGGTTATTTAAACTACAATGGCAGCTAACAAAAAAATTATGTCGCCCACAGGCGGGCTGGGACACAAACAGGCAGGCGGCTTCGCCATTGTAGCCTGCCTGTTTGTGCCCCATATTTAGGCGTTATAAGTATGTGAGATCGGGAAATTGATCAAATATCTAAGTATATTTTTTGCAATAATTGTCTCAGTCTCAGCAGTTGCTGACTGTATGGATGATCCGCAATCCCAATTAGAGATGACTAGTTGCGCTAATGACAAATATGAAACTATACAGAATAAATTGGATACTCTTGTTACAAAGATCAAAGTGAGAGTGTCAGAAGATCAGGCAAACAAACTTGATTGGTTACAAAATACTTGGCTCAGTGTGGCTAAGGCGCACTGTACCTGGATAAAGGATCTTTATGGGCGTGGTTCAGTTGGGCCTATGCAATATAACGCTTGTATGTCAGAGCAAGTACGTGATCGAATTAATGATCTTCGCCTACTTCTATGTGAAGGATATGGAATGACAGGTGAGTGTAGTGCCAGCAAAGAGTATGAAAACTTATAAATTAATATGCGGTTCTTAGGGTCCGCATCATTTAAATGTTATGCATTCAAGCAAAATCTAAAAATAGGGTAAAGTATGTCTAGAAAATACACATTCTTTGTACACATGAACGCAACTAAAGAATGGTTAAGTCTAAGCCGGGCAGAGCGTACTGAATATTTTGATACGATAAAGAAAGAAATATTTAGTAAATACCAAAGTGTGAACATTAGGCTTTATGATATTGAAGCCTTCAGTACCAAGTGTAGCGATATTGCGGTTTATGAAACGGAAAATATTCAAGAGTACTATTTTCTGATCGACGCTTTGAGAGATACAAAAATATATACCGTGCCATATTTCGAAATAGTCGACATCTTTCCTGCAATTGAAGATGGCTTCGAAGAATATGAAGAAAGTTTAAAAAATGCATAACAAGTACAATCAACAGGACTCAAAAAGGCTACGCCTTTTTTCGCCGCTGTTGTAAGCGTTA
>JABXHM010000070.1 GCA_013373625.1 Alteromonadaceae bacterium
CACGCTGAGCGTTTTGAAACAGAGATCATTTTTGATCATGTTAACAAAGTGGATTTGAAAAACCGCCCATTCCGTTTAGAAGGCGACAGTGGTGTATATACTTGTGATGCGTTGATTATCTCTACTGGCGCAAGTGCTCAGTATTTAGGATTGGAAAGTGAAACTAAATTCATGGGACAAGGTGTATCGGCCTGTGCGACTTGTGACGGTTTCTTCTACCGTAACCAAGATGTGGCTGTCATCGGTGGCGGTAATACAGCTGTAGAAGAAGCGCTTTATCTGGCGAATATTGCGAAAAGCGTGACAGTTATTCACCGTCGTGACAAATTCCGTTCAGAAAAAATTCTAGCAGACAAATTGATGGAAAAAGCCAAAAACGGCAATGTAAAAATCGAATGGAATTCTGAGTTAGATGAAGTGTTAGGTGATGATGCGGGTGTAACGGGTGTTCGTATTAAAAATACTCAAACGGGTGATAAGCAAGAAATTGCTGTTGCTGGCTTGTTTGTCGCAATCGGTCATAAGCCAAATACCGATATTTTCCAAGGTCAGCTTGAAATGAAAGATGGTTACCTGAAAGTGCAATCTGGAACGCAGGGTAATGCGACTCAAACCAGTGTTGAAGGTGTTTTCGCCGCCGGTGATGTATCTGATCATATCTATCGTCAAGCTATTACATCAGCGGGCACAGGTTGTATGGCGGCATTGGATGCAGAGCGTTATCTGGATGGCATTGCTAACGCCGATCTTTAATACCTAGTGCAAAGCAAAAAAACCGATCCTAGGATCGGTTTTTTTATATCTATAATTCGGATTAGTGAATTATTGAGCGTTGTATGCTTCTACGCCTTCAACGATGGCTTTTTTCGCTTCTTCAGCGTTTGCCCAGCCTTCAACTTTTACCCATTTACCTTTTTCAAGGGTTTTGTAGTTTTCGAAGAAGTGTTCAATTTGATCACGAAGTAATTGTGGGATGTCGTTCACATCTTGGATATGACCGTATTCTTTGCTTAGTTTCTCGTGAGGAACAGCAACTAATTTAGCGTCCATCCCCGCTTCATCAGACATGTTTAGTACGCCAACAGGACGGCAGCGAATAACAGAGCCTGGGACAACTGGGTATGGCGTGATAACCAATACGTCAACTGGGTCGCCGTCGTCAGCCAATGTATTGTTTACATAGCCGTAGTTCGCAGGATAAAACATAGGTGCTGTCATGAAACGATCAACAACAAGTGCGTCCATATCTTTATCGACTTCGTATTTTACTGGAGTCGCTTGTGCTGGAATTTCGATGATTACGTTGATATCGTTTGGAGCATCTTTGCCCGCTGGGATCTTGCTATAGCTCATTATAGTTTCTTCCAATGTGTTGAATATTGGCGATATTATAAAAGCTAGACTGCTTCTATGCTAGTTGTGTAAGGTAGACATTCGTAATATTCTCTATTTGAATAAAATTAAATACGCAAAAACCGCTCTAAAATGCGTTAACTTATTGCTTTCTTTCTGAATTTAGCTAGTCTTACAGTATGGTCAAAATATAGTCGAGAGGACAGTAATGACAAAATCTGAGCTGATAGAGCTGCTAATCGATCAGCAATCCCATTTGCCAGTGAAAGATGTTGAGCAAGCCATCAAAGCAATGCTTGAACATATGTCTGATTCATTAGCTAATGGTGAGCGTATAGAGATTCGAGGCTTTGGTAGTTTTTCTCTGCATTATCGAGCACCTAGGATAGGTCGAAACCCTAAAACAGGGGAATCGGTTGAGTTGAGTGCGAAATACGTGCCTCACTTTAAACCAGGCAAGGAATTGAGAGAATTGGTCAATTTACCTGATGGCAATGAGATCAACGAACTTAACTAATTTACATCTTATGCCTCGAAATCTAAGAGCTTACACGGCATAATATAGCCATTCTATTTTTGGTAGGTTGTCTTATGCTTAAATGGCTGAAAAGAGTTATTTACACCGTCCTCGTTGTTTTCTTTCTCGCCGTGGGTGTGTTTTTTGCCATCCGAAATCCGCAGCTTATTTCTCTTGATCTTGTTTTCTGGTCCGGCCCTGAATTAAGTGTCGCTTTATACATCATTTTATCTTTTACCTGTGGCGCACTGGCTGTTCTTTTAGTTAGTTCTGTGGCGTATTTGCGTAGTGAGCGTGAAATCAGAGTGCTAACTCGTAAATATGAAAAAGCACGCGAAGAAGTAGATGCCTTACGTAAAGCTTCTATCACTAAAGAGCTTTCTGTTGGGAAGGAGTAATTGAGTTGACCGAAATAGGGTTGTTTTTGGTTCTATTTGTCGCGCTCTTTATCGGCTGGACAATGGGGCGTAAAAATACGACCAAAAAAAGTAAGCAGAGCAAAAAAAGCATCCCAACGGATTATTTCCGTGGTCTTAATCATCTACTTAATGATCAACATTCTGAGGCTATCGATGCCTTTGTCGACTCTTTAGAAGTCAATTCCGATACATTTGATATTCACTTAACCTTAGGGAATTTATTTCGTAAGAAAGGTGAAATTCAAAAAGCTATCAATATTCACCAAACTCTCCTTGCTAGACCAGAGATCTCACAACGTGAAATGCGTATGGTGCAATTGGAGTTGGCCAGTGATTTTATGTCGGCGGGATTGTTAGATCGAGCAAGCCGCCTTCTGCTCAACATGGCGTCAACGTCGAAAAAAAGCGAGTTTCAGCCGAAGATTTTGGCTTTGTTGGTGGATTTGTATGAGTTTGAACAGAGTTGGGATAAGGCCATTCAAATTGGTGCGGAATTAATTAAAGAAACGCCAACGAAAAAAGAAATTAAACGCTTAGCGCATTTTCATTGTGAAATGGCACAAGACCTTCATAAGAAAGAACAGTGGAAGCAGGCCTTTCAATATTATAAACAAGCATTAGAAGTCGATCCTAGCTGTGTTCGAGCAAGTATTGGTGCCGCGGATGTTTTAAATAGTCAAGGGCGCTACCGTGACGCAATTAAAGAGTTAAAACATGCGGCTGAGCAAGACCCTGAATTTATTTCCATTATCATTCCCAAACTCAAAGAGTGCTATCAGAAGGTTTGGGGAAGTGGTGGTTATATTAAGTTTTTGCAAGAACAAAATCAGAAAAAGCCAACCACAGCACTGATTATGGCGCTGGTTCAGCATTATATGGAAACGGATAAAGATTATGCTGAAATGTTCTTGGTTGAACAGTTGCGTCAACATCCAACAATCAAAGGCTTTAAAGAACTCATTAGCTTACAACTGGCAGATTCTCAAGGATACAACCAGCAACACTTGGTGGTGCTTTTTGAGCTGATTGATCAGTTAGTGCAAGCAAAACATAAATATCAATGCCGCCAATGTGGTTTTCCGGGTCATCAATTACATTGGCAGTGCCCAAGTTGTAAAAATTGGGGTGTGGTTAAGCCGATTCATGGATTGGAAGGTGAGTAACATCACCGCGCATTGTTAGATTTATAAAACGAAACGATAGAAACTGAGAGAAAGAGGACACTGAATGAGCTGCCAATCCCCTATAGTGGTTGCCCTAGATTACCCAACCATGGCGCAATCTATTGAGATGGCGAAACGACTTGACCCTAAGCAGTGTCGAGTGAAAGTCGGTAAAGAGCTATTTACTACATCGGGTCCTATCATATTAGATGAATTGCATAAGTTAGGCTTTGAAGTATTTCTAGATCTTAAATTTCATGATATTCCGAATACTGTGGCTAATGCGGTGAGTGTGGCCGCTAAAGCGGGTGTATGGATGGTAAATGTCCACGCTTCTGGTGGTCGTCGTATGATGGAAGCGTCTGCCAATGCGTTACAGCAATTGCCAGACAATAATACGTTATTGATTGCTGTAACGGTGCTGACCAGCATGGATCAAAGTGATCTTGTGGAGATTGGTATCGATGCAACGCCAGAACAGCATGTTAAGCGTCTTGCAGCCTTGGCCAAATCGTCTGGAATGGATGGTGTCGTTTGCTCCGCTCAAGAGTCCAGCATGTTATCCGCAGATTTAGGAGAAGACTTTGTTTTGGTTACGCCTGGTATTCGTCCTGTAGGTTCTGACCAGGGTGATCAGAAGCGTATCATGACTCCGGCCCAAGCTATGGCAGCAGGCAGTCATTACTTAGTCATGGGACGACCTATTACCCAGGCTGCTGATCCTATTGCTGCACTAACCAAGGCTAATGCTGATTTAGGCTTGATTGTCTAAATTGCTCGATCAGTTCCTTGAAGTCTGATTAAAAAGCTTTTAATCTAAAACCACTTATTTGTATCAAATGATTTGCTGCGATAAGTGGTTTTTTATTGGCAAGATGCCATCTTTTTAAAAGAATATGAAAAGGATTTTTCTATGATGAATATCAAGCGTATTTTACGTGTTTGCGTTTCTCGCTCACTTCTTATCGCCTCTCTGGCTTTTATGCCATTCTCACTTTTTGCTGCCATACCTTTGGATATTAATACCGCTACAGCCGCTCAATTGGCGGCGGTGATGTCCGGTGTTGGGGCGAAAAAAGCAGAAGCCATTATCGCTTATCGAGAGGCCAATGGTAACTTCAGCTCTATTGATCAATTGTCTCAAGTGAAGGGAATTGGGAATGTGCTTTTAGAGCGTAACAAGGATTTGCTACAAGTCGTGAACGACGATTTAGAAAACTAGTCTTCCCCCGTTTAACTTGGGTGAATTCACTATAAAAAGCGGACTAGATATCCGCTTTTTTTGTGGTTAGGGCGTTAATGGCTTGATGTTGCGTGAGGAACACTTTTCCACTCAAGTTTTCTATTAAGCTAGAGTCTGTCAGTTTATCCATTACAGGGCCTTTTATTTCAGAAAAGTGCAACATAACGTTGGCTGACTTTAATCGATCATCTATGGTTTCTAAGCTGTCTAATGCGCTGGCATCAATCATATTGACAGCATTACACATAAGAATCAGGTGTTTGATGTCTGTGTGTTCTGACACTAAGGCGAGTACATAATCTTCTAGCACCCTAGCATTGGCAAAGAACAGGTTTTCATCAATTCGTATGGTGATGATTTCAGGGTCGGTCTCGACTGCAAAACGTTTTACATTACGAAAGTGTTCTGTCCCCGGTAGGCGACCCACCACAGCAATATGAGGATGGCTGGTATGCCAGAGAAAAAACAGCAAAGATAAAGAAACCCCAACAATTATCCCCGTTTCCATGCCAACAAACAGCACGACAAAAAAGGTGGCAGATAGACCGAATGCCTCTTGTTTTGAAAAGCGGTATAACCTCAAGAAGTCTTTATAATCAATAAGCTGTAAAATCGATATGATGATGCTACTGGCTAAAACAGCGGTTGGTAGATAATAAAAAAGTGGTGTGAAAAAGAGTAATGTCACCAGCATCAACAATCCAGTGAGTATGCCAGTCATTGGGCTTTTTGCCCCTGAGCTGACATTTACCACTGATCGTGAAAAGCCACCAGTAACTGGGAAAGATGCACTGAATGCCGCACTTAAATTAGCTAAGCCTAAGCCTATGAGTTCTTGGTTAGGGTTAATATTTTGCTTACGTTTTGCGGCAAACGATTGTGCGACAGAAACGGATCCAACAAAACCGACAATACTGATGAGGACTGCTCCTGGTATAAGGTCGAGCATCATGTTTATAGTAAATTTTTCGAAGGGAATAGTGGGCAAGTTGGTACTTATATCACCAACGATTTTTATGCCGAAAGAGTCTAGAGAAAATAGTCCAACACAGCTTGTGGAGGCAATGACAACAATAACGGGGCCTGATTTCCCTAGCATGTTAGCGGTATTTTTCTTTAATCCTAGCTTGCTCAGAATGGGCGTTAAATAACGTTTGAATAGTATTAAAAATGTGATGGATATCGCGCTTAAAATGACCGTCGGGAAGTTAATGTCATTGATGTGCAGCATCATGCTTTGTGCGAGCTCTATGAGGTTGTTGCCATGGGCCTGAACGCCAATTAAGTGTTTGAACTGGCCCACTGCTATTAAGATGGCGGAAGCGCTAATGAAGCCAGAAATGACGGGATGACTGAGTAAGTTAGATAAAAAACCCATTTTAAACAGGCTCATTAATATTAGAAACACCCCAGATAAAAATGCCAGCATCATGGCGATAGCGGCATAATTTTCACTACCAGGTAAAGCAAATGGCATGGCTATGGTGGCCGTCATCATAGAGGTGACGGCAACAGGGCCAACAGCCAAGGTTCGGCTAGTGCCAAAGAATGAGTATAAAATAGCAGGAATGATGCCCGCGTAAAGGCCAGTAACAGCAGGCAGTCCTGCGAGTAATGCGTAACCCATACTTTGAGGGATCAATAAAATAGTGGCAATTAAACTGGCTACTGCATCGGTTTGCATATCTTCCCGCGAATAGCCTTTTAGCCAAGCGGCTGCAGGAAAGAACTTCTCCAATTTAGTCATGTTACTCGCTTAAAAATCTTGATTAGGAGGTTTTTATCTAGGTTCATCATTGAGCAAACCTAGTTTGATTGCATTTGTGTCTGTTTTGATTTTTGTTATAAGAATATCTCTTAATGTTATATGTGGTGGTGGTTTTGGTAAAGATGAAAATCAGTCTTTTGTATGATGTATTGAGCCAAATAGGGGGGTGAGGAATGATCGAAATACCAGACGTCTATGGCAAAATTTGTTAATCTAATAGGTCAATTGAAAAGCTAAGGGAAAATATCCGTGTCGCAAGAGTTTCAGGTTGTTTCATCTTATTCACCCGCAGGCGATCAGCCTAAAGCCATCGAAAAACTTGTTCGCGGTGTCGAATCAGGCTTAGCTCATCAAACGCTACTCGGGGTAACGGGCTCAGGCAAAACGTATACTATTGCGAATGTGGTTTCCCAAGTGAAGCGCCCAACTATTGTTATGGCGCATAATAAGACCTTGGCAGCCCAGCTTTACGGCGAATTTAAAGAGTTCTTTCCTCACAATGCCGTCGAATATTTTGTCTCTTATTACGATTATTATCAGCCAGAAGCCTATGTGGCTGCGTCGGATACCTTTATTGAGAAAGACGCGTCAGTAAACGAACATATAGAGCAAATGCGTCTATCGGCAACAAAAGCCTTGTTAGAACGCGAAGACGTTATTATTGTCGCGACGGTTTCCGCCATTTATGGCTTGGGCGATCCACAATCCTATTTAAAAATGATGCTGCACCTTGATCGCGGTGATCGTATTGATCAGCGCGCTGTGCTGCGTCGTTTAGCAGAGCTGCAATACAGCCGAAATGACTTGGTGCTTGAGCGCGGTAATTTCTGTGTTCGAGGGGATGTGATTGAGGTGTTTCCTGCGGACTCTGAAGATACTGCGATTCGTATTGAGTTATTCGATGACGAAGTCGAAGCCTTGTCGATGATTGATCCCTTGACCAACAAAACCATTCGCAAAGTGCCTCGCGTTACCATTTATCCGAAAACCCACTATGTGACGCCAAAAGAAACCGTGCAAGACGCAATTGAGCGCATTAAGGTGGAGCTGGATCAACGCCTTGAGCAGCTTAAATCCTTGAATAAGCTGGTCGAAATGCAGCGTCTTGATCAACGTACTCGATACGATTTAGAAATGATGCAGGAGCTAGGCTACTGCAATGGTATCGAAAACTACTCGCGTTACTTATCAGGAAGAGAAGAAGGTTCGCCTCCACCGACTTTATTTGATTATCTACCTGATAACGCACTGCTGGTTATTGATGAATCCCACGTTACCGTGTCGCAAATTGGAGCCATGTACAAAGGCGATAGGTCACGAAAAGAAAACCTTGTGGAATATGGTTTCCGCTTGCCATCCGCATTAGATAACCGCCCAATGCGCTTTGAAGAATGGGAGCAAATCAAACCGCAGACCATCTTTGTTTCAGCGACACCGGGTAAATACGAAGAAGAGCATCAAGATTGGGTGGTCGAGCAGATTGTTCGTCCGACAGGCTTGATCGATCCGATTCTAGAAGTTCGACCTGTGGCAACTCAGGTGGACGATTTATTGTCAGAGATAAACTTACGACTACCACTTGGTGAGCGTGTATTGGTGACCACTCTGACAAAACGCATGGCAGAAGATTTAAGCGACTACTTGAGTGATCATGGTATTCGAGTTCGCTATCTCCATTCCGACATTGATACCGTTGAGCGTGTTGAGATCATTCGAGATCTGCGACTTGGTGAGTTTGATGTTCTCGTCGGTATTAACTTACTGCGAGAAGGTTTGGATATTCCTGAAGTGAGCCTTGTTGCCATTCTTGATGCAGACAAAGAAGGCTTCCTACGCTCAGAAAAATCGTTGATTCAGACCATTGGCCGTGCCGCCCGTAACGTAAACGGTAAAGCCATTTTGTATGCCGATCGTATCACTGGCTCTATGGAGAGGGCGATTGGTGAAACGGAACGTCGTCGTGAAAAGCAACAAGCGTATAATGAAGAACATGGCATTACCCCAACAGGTATCACCAAATCCGTGGAAGACATCATGGAAGGGGCGTACAACCCAGGGGCTGGCAAACGCGGTAATAAAACGAAGAAAGTGGCTGAAACCGCCAAAGACTACCAAGTGGAAAGCATGGAAGACGTGGCTCAAGTTCGTAAAGCCATGATCCAATTGCAGAAAGAAATGATGCAAGCCTCAGAAGAGCTAAAATTCGAATTGGCGGCAGGTTATCGAGACCAGATTCGCCAATTACAGAAAAAACTCAAAGAGGTAGGCGAATCTTAAAAGTGGGGAAGGTGTCATGGCGCTAACGTTAAGAAACTATAATATTGTGCGTGTCATCGATAACGGTGTCATCGTAAACTGCACCGTAATCGAGATGTGCTATGACTATGCTCTGGTGCGTTTCAAAGAGAAAAAGTACAAAGTGCCTTACGCTTTAATTGATGAAGTCATCGGCCATGAATTACTGGTTCCCGTTACGGAATAATGTTTTTAAAACAAAGGCTTTAAAAAATAACGTCGAGGGCTTGTCAAAAGCTAACCTCTGCGTATAATAGCCGACACTTTTTAGGACTATAGCTCAGTTGGTTAGAGCGCTACCTTGACATGGTAGAGGTCCCCTGTTCGAATCAGGGTAGACGCACCATTTATCGTCTCCTATCTTTATTGTTAAAAATTAAAAGCATCTCAATTTCATCCATACCGTTTACGGTGGGGGATATGTATTGTGCCCAGAGAAACATCGATGCATGTTTTTCCATAATGTTTGCACGATAAACAGTGTTACTCGGCGGACTCGCTAAACTATAACAGACTTGTAACGGCAGTAAGGGCTCTTCGCGGGGATGACAAAATTGTGCGCTCAGCGCCAGTTCAGGGGGGAATTTGCCCTTCAGATTCGTCGATAGCCTGATGGCTGATCGTGTCTTGTGTTACTGTGACTACTCTGTAAAAAGATATTAGATGCAAGTATGGAAACGTTAATATCAATAGCTGTTTTAGTCTCTGTCCCCATTTTTCTTGCTTTGCGACACTATGATGCGTACGGCACATTTGAAGACTCAAATATATGGGGTAAAAGTGAGAAGCTCGCCTTAATGATCTTCATGCTTTACATCGCAATGGTTATAGTCTTGGGCAAGTCGGGTATCTACACATTTTACGAACCAATTACCGCCATTCGTGATCACCGTTTTGTATACTTCTTTTGTGCGCCAGGTCTTGGTTTTGGTATTGCTATATTTCCTCGCGTGGCTGCAGAGTTTAGCCAACTATACTTACCAATGTTAAAAACAGGAACACTCAAATATTTTGCTATTTTTGGCTGGTTAATTATTGTAGCCTTAACACTAGTACTAGTGTTTTAAATGCACCTTTGCAGCTATCAAATAAATGCTGTGGTTCAGTGGGTCACTAAAACGCAGACTCCCTTCGCTCCGCTCAGCTTTTTAGCTTACGAATTTATGCCCCAAAGTTGGGTATTATGTGACGTTGTGTTCATTTTGAGGTTTTCATGAAAGTTAATTTTTTAGTAATGATTTTGACTATCGCTGTCAGCGGTTGCGCATCAAATAGCGTGGAGCTTGAGAAGTTGAAAAGTGAGGTTGAGAACCTCCGTACAGAGCTGGCTAACTGCAGCAAAACAAGTTCCCCCTCACTAATTGAGGAAACTGCATTGAAGCCCGCAAAATTAAATATGCGAGGTCTATCTTATGGTGGAATCGTTCGAGCACAAGCAAGTATGAATTCATCCAAAATAATGTCTTTGAAATACGGCGAAAAAGTCACACTCCTTGAGCGAACAGAAGCAATAAAGGACGATTATTACTGGTTTAAAATTCAATCAGAATCAGGTCTCATTGGATATCAATGGGGAGGGCTTCTTTGCTCTTTCAGTAACAAAAGCGTTGGAGCGTTTAGGGTTTGTGAGAATTTTAAATTTTAAGTAAAGCGCATATAAACGCACTGACTCGCTCCCCGGGACGCCTGCAGTTGGCCGCTTCGCGATTATAGCGCCGCACCCGGTATTTCATCGGGCGTTATAATAGCCGGATGTTAGTAGTCTATTGCATGACCATTTTGTTAACAACATTTGCAAGTTAAGCCAGATTACGCACCGTGCAGCTGCTTTAAGCGTTATATGCCAAGGAAGTATGGAATGTTTCGACTGGGTTTAGGGATCATAATATACATATGCAGTAGATTGCTTGCCGACGAATTAGTAACCGATGACATAACCGCTCTAAATGCTCACGGTGTATGCTTGATACTGGCAGTTGTTATCCCATGTATTATAAAGTCTCAGGGTTTAAGGTTAGGTCGCTATTCGCTTCGCTCTATATGGCTGGTTTTAGTGTCTTTTTGTATTTTTAAATTCTTGCAAGTAGCTGTGATTATTGAATCAAAGCCACAAAACATGACTGGCAATATCTATACTTATTACGTTATTGGACTTGCGCTGGTTTCGATTGGTGAGGAGCTGTTTTTTAGAGGTGTTTTGTTTGAAGACCTCAAACTGAAATACAATATATATGTTGCTAGCGTTGTTTCAGTCTGTTTTTTTACCTTAATTCACTTTAGTAATTCAGTTGAATACTTAACTTTTAACTTGATTTCCGGCGTTGTTTTTGTTGTTTTGCGAATAAAATATAAAGGTATTCTCATGCCTTTGTTAGCACATCTATTTGGTAATTGGACCGTGTTTTTCTATCTGAATGGAATTTAACAAGCGCTAAAAACGATACGTTCTGGTTGGTTGTTTTCGTTGTGCTACGAAACTTGCCTGTTAAGTCAGCCATTTATCATGCTATGCCAATGAATACTGAAGAACGTTTGCTCCAGTTACATAAATCAAACGGTTGAAATTAAGTACTTAATTATGTCTTCTGCGCTTTTCTATACTGACCAGGGGTTAAACCTGTGTACTTCCTGAACGCATTGTAAAAAGAAGACCTCGAATTAAATCCGGTTGCCAGTGCCACATCAAGCACCGATTGATTAGTCTCTGCAAGCATGAGCTTAGCACTGTCAATTCTTGCTGTGTTAATGAGGTCAAAAAACGTGGTGCGCAAATGCTGAGATAAAGTTTGTGATATATATTGCGAGGGCTCGCTGACTATTGCTGAGAGTTTTGCCAGGGTTAAATCAGGATCAAGGTAGGCTTTTTTCTCATCTATTGCGCTGGTCAGCCGCTCTGCTATCGCTGCTAAATCGTTGTGAGTGAGAGCAGAACGTTCATAGCTTTTTGTTGATTGTTGTAGCTCGTGGGCTGTATTTTGTGTGGGCGGAGGATTGTCTTCAAAGCCGGGGCGCTGTCGTAATCCATTGGCACACATGACCCAGACAATAGTAACAAGCAGCACCAGCACGCCGTTCTCAGACACACCGAACAATGTATAGGTATCTTCAAATATTAATACAAGCAGGGCATATACCCAGGAAAACCCGATAAGCAGCGAAACACCGTTTAACCAGCTCAGACGCTTGCCTTGTTCATTTGAAAATACGTCTTTTAACTGATTTCTGTATTTAACTGTTCGCCTCAACAACATAACAATGTAGCAACCACTCAGCACGCACCAAAGCAGCACGGCAGCAAAGAATGCAGAGGAAAGCAGATGAATATAAAGCTCATCAGTACTTTGCCCGGAGAAAAACATGGCGGTAAAAAGTGGCTCTGGTAAATGGAATATTGCGCCTCCCAGGGCAGCCATAAAGGGGAGCGGCAAAAGGTGCTTGTACATAGCCGGTGTCCAATGCCACTGATGTTCTGCAATCAACGCTTCGTGATAGAACCACAAACCGGGCAGCAGTAAGAAGAACAACAAAGGCAACACACTGATATATAACTGAGTGAGCCAGGGTAAAAAAGCAAAAATAACAGGCCCGGTCGAAAGTAACCCTAAACAGACTAACACAAGCATTAATGGCATTTTGGACGGGGAAGACGTTTGCATTGGCAGTACCATCAAAGTAAACCCTGCGACCGCCGTTGCCAGTGTTGCTAAGAAAACTTCAGACATTCAATTCATACTCATTATTATTGTTCAGCGCCGCTAAATGACGCACTGTTGAGCCCGCGTCAAAGTATTCGAACATCCAACCTGACTTCGATTTATTGTAATGCATTAGACAATCAAAATACGTCTGTTAACAGCAAAAAACTGTCCGGGTTACGTAGACCGGACGAATTGAGACATTATACTCCTCAGGATAGTCACATTCGTTGGTATGAGCATGACCTGCCTGATGCCCGCGCTACCGCTTGTTGTCGGTCATGCTGTTGTGCAAACAGTATGATCAGAGTTTTTTGCTAAAAAGGATATTATGCCAACACCATTAAGACTACTTCTTGCAAAGTGCGCGTTTTAACCGGCAATGATTGTTTGGTGAAGTATAAACGCAACGAAACATGGCGCATTGTGAAAACCACATTTGTCGCTAATGTCATGCCATTGGCTGACTGGTGAAGGCAGACTCCCGCAATACAGAGAATATTGACATGAAAAAACTAAAACTATTGCTTTCAGGCAGCGGCTTTTCGTACCTTGGGCGCCGCGCGGCTGCCTTTATGCTGACTTTTTATATCAGCTATCTGTTTTTCCACTTTGTGGTCCTCAATATTCAAAATTATGAGAGTGTGATAGCGATTCTGTCCTATATTTTTGTGGTTCAAGTAATGCTGGATATGGTTGGTATTGCGTTCTTACACTCAACAACCGGCGCAGGCTTTGCCTTTTCCATTAAATACGAAAACTTAAAGCAGGGCAGCGGTCAAAAGTTAAACCTGACTGTGCGAACTTTATTAACCAGCCTGATTTTTTATGTGACGATTTATGGCATTTTTCTGACCGGTTGGCAGTTGTCTGCCTTTGCCACTGGCCTGTTGATTACCCTGGCGTTGAATCTCAATTTAAGCAGCCATAGAGATAAAAAGATGTCAGCACTGGATTGGTTAACGGGGTGTAGACCTTTGCGAGGCCGAAGCGAAGCGGTCATTGATTCACTTTGAAAATCTCAGCTAAGTAACTACATCAAAATCTGAGAGAAAATCCCCGCGAATAATGAAAAATGTGTCTGAGATACGTGGGAAAGACGAATAGACACATTTTTCTTACTATCATTGCAGCCTGTTAAATAACATTCTTATTAAGGAAATAAAGTTATGGTGCTGCAAGTTAACGTTCAGCAAGACTCTGATAATAAAAAAGATTCAGATCGATCATTACTTCGATGTGGCGCATTCGCATACTTTGGCATGCCACTTTGTTACATCGGTATGTTCGTCATATTTGGTATTCTCTTATCGGTTCCACAGGCTGCTGACTTGAGCCAGAAAATCGCCTGCATTGCCTCGCAACAAAGTATGTTGAGTGTTGCGTATGTGCTTGGTTATCTTATTTTTGGTTGTTTATTGCTGGTTGCAGTGCAGGCCACACAGGCGCGTTTGAACGTCGCGTCTTCACATTTACTTGATTTTGCCAGTGCCTTTGGATTCATTTGGGTAGTGTTAATGATGTGCTCAGGCATGCTGGCGCTGGTTGGCCTTAACACTATGGTGACGTTGTTTTCTCAAGGAAGTACGCATGCCGAAACGCTTTTCTATGTGTATACCACTGTCGTCAATGGCCTCGGAGGAGTGATAGAACTTGTTGGTGGTATCTGGGTGCTTGGCTTAAGCGTCTGTGGATTAAAAACAAAGCAACTGGCAAAAGGACTGAATTACTTTGGATGCCTGGTTGGCGTGCTCGGCATATGTACGCTTATTCAGACTGTACCTGGCTTTAAAGACGCTTTCGGTTTATGTCAGATCCTTTGGTTTATTTTTATGGGCGTAGCCCTGTTTAAAAGTAATACTGAGTGATCTGGTGCAGGTGACGCGGATTAACCCAAATGGCAAATCCGCGCATGTTCTTAGTGTTTATTTGTAATTGTCACTAAGAGACTAAGTATGATTGCCGTTAGCAATACCGTTAACCTCTCGCCATAAATGAGCTTACCGCATGAATAACGCCGCGTAATTCTGCTAACCCTTTCATTCTGCCCATATAACCATAGCCGGGCTTTACGCCGGGTTGTTTGAGTTCGTCTTCGAGTAAGTGACCGTGATCCGGGCGCATCGGAATATTTCCCAGAATAGACGTTTCACCCTTGGACTTACGACGAGCTTCTTCGCTTAACAGGGCCTGCACAATGCCTACCATGTCATTATCACCGCCAAGGTGGTCAGCTTCATAAAATGAGCCATCGGCTTCTCTGGTCACGTTACGTAAGTGCACAAAGTAAACGCGCTCGGCAAATTCATTTACCATGGCGACCAAATCGTTATCGCCGCGGGCACCAAAGCTGCCGGCACACATTGTCAGGCCGTTAGCGACACTGGGGCAGGCATCCAGCACTTTACGTGCGTCTTCTGCCGTGGATACAACCCGTGGTAAGCCAAACAATGAAAACGGTGGGTCGTCAGGGTGAATACACATTCTGGCTCCCACAGACTCCGCTACCGGAATCACTTCCTGTAAAAATTTGCGTAAGTTTTCTCTGAACCCTTCTGTACCCAACGCTATGAATTGCTCAATTGCTTCGCGTATCGTCTCACGCGTGTATGAGCCTTCGCCGCCGGGTAATCCGGCAATAATATTCTTTTCAAGTTCTAAGCGGGCAGTGTCAGACAACCCGGCAAATTTGTTTTCTGCCTTTTTTACGACTTCAGGTGAGTAAGACTCACGTGCACCGTCACGTTGCAGCATAAAGATATCGTATGCCGCAAAATCAGTCATTTCAAAGCGCAATGCATGGCTTTGATTGGGTAGCTGATACATCAGATTGGTGCGCGTCCAATCAACCACCGGCATAAAGTTGTAACAAATGGTATATACACCACATTCTGCGGCGTTCTTTACCGAAGTTTTGTAGTTTTCGATAAGTTGCTGATAGTTGCCCGTACGGGTTTTTATGTCATTGTGTACCGGTATACTTTCGATAACTTCCCAGCTTAACCCCTCTGATTCAATCAACTGCTTACGCGCCATGATATCTTCTTTTTGCCAGACATCACCGGTTGCCACTTCATGTAATGACGTCACAATACCTGTCGCACCAGCTTGCTTGATTTTCTTAAGGGTTATGGTGTCATCGGGCCCAAACCATCTCCACGTTTCTATCACAAGATCTACCTTCTTAAAATTGTTACTTATTGCGCGTGCTTCAGCCATTGCGTGAGCGGTTAAGTCCAGGTGTCGCATACTTTGCGGCCATAACGCGGATATAGCCAAACATCTGCATGTTTATGCTTGAGCACATCTATTCACATCAGCCTATATTTTTATCATTGCTTGTAAATTGATTTATTTGATTGTTTGGTTACTTTAACGTGCCTTAAAGCTGGCTACAGGTCGCGTGCCACTCTCCATGAGTAGTAAAAGGAGCCAGTTTACTCCGCAGCAAAGCAGCATTATGCTGTCTTTATAAAGCTTTTCACCTTGCTTCTCATCGGATTTTGCGCTGAGCTTATAAGTATGGCGTTGTTGCTATGTACCTGTGGTGAAGTCGGCCGCTGAATGTAAGAGATAATTCGCTAACGATAGATGATGCCGTAAGACGACGTTGCAGTGCTGCGGTGTTGTAACGCAAGTCAGGTTGTTTGCCAGCAAAATGTATTTTTTGTCTGTACATACCCTGAAAGTAAACAAGGCGGAAGGAGCTTTATGGTGCATTACTTGTACTGCTATTAATGTCGTCATAGCTGAGCTTGTTGACTATTTTGCCAACCTTCAAAAACAGCGCTTATCGCATCAAGTTGTTGTTGCTCGGCTATCTCGACAGGTGTTTGCTGTGGCGGCAGGTAGGCTTCGGTTTTAAAGTTAGCCTCATAGCGCCATTTCAGGCTTGAGGGCTGACTGATTTGATTGGGGTTTGCGCCCCGAGCCAATAGCGCTGACACTAATTCTGGTTGGTTTGCAATAACAGCGGCATGCAGCAACTGATACCCCTCGCGATCAAACGCTGTCAGGGTGGTATTGATTGCCCCAGGTGACATCAATAAATCTAATTCACTGACATACCAGGTTAAAAACGCATAGTTGTGCGTATAGACGCCCAGTTGCGCCGCTGTTGTACCATCGTTTGCCGTCGCGAATACATTTGCACCGCTGGAAATGGCAGTTTTTACCGTATCCAGGTTTTGACTTTTAATCGCAAAAAACAATGGGCTGTAACCTTGCTGGGTTTGCGCGTTAATGTCAGCCCCCGCCTCAATGAGGAAGTTAAGATTAGCCGTGTTGCCAAAATTGGCCGCCCACATTAATGCCGTTTGGCCAGCGCTGTTTGCGGCTGAAATTCTGGCGCCTTCATTAATCATTCGGGCGAGAATATCGGTAGATGCAGAGCCAGCACACAACTGGAATGCGGTGGTGCCATCGTCTATGGCACTATTGGGATTACCACCATGATCCAGCAATGCATTGATGATGTCCGGGTTACCGTACCGACATGCCAGGATCATTGGGCTAAAGCGGTTGCCGTTGGCGATGTCTGCCGTTGCGCCTTTATCCAGTAACAGGCTGACAAGTTCAGGCGTTTGCGTTTCAACGGCCCAGGCGAGCAGACTGGAGTTGTCTGGCAGAGCGCGATTAACATCAATCGTGCTGCTCAGCTTGTCAACCTGAGACAAGTCTAAAGCCAACATGGCGTGTTTCGTTTTTAACAGCAACTGATCGTGTTGCTGGCTGGTCAATTGGGGAACCTCTGCAACGGGTTGAGACTCACTGGTACACCCAACCACATTGATTATTAACAGGTTCAGCAAAACCGTGCTGACAAGCCTGCTTTTATTTCGCGCTTTGTTTAAGAAATTACGTAACATCACTACTAATACCTTATGCTATTAAATCAGCGAGGGGTTCTGTGCTGTCACCAAAACTTGTCACCGGCACGCCCATTTGCTGTAACACAGAAAGCAGCAGATTACACATTGGAGTATGTTTTTTAGCCGCAATATGGCGGTTGCCTTTGAGCCCCCCGCCGGCAAGGATGATGGGTAAGTCCATATGATCGTGATCGTTGGATTCACCAATACAGGCACCGCGAACCACGAAGGTATTGTCGAGCAGGTTGGAGTCGCCATCGGGAATGCTGGCCATTTTTTCCAGATAGTCGGCAAACAATTTCATATGATAGGCATTGATGCGTACTAGTTTGTCAATCTTGTCGGGGACATTGGCATGGTGGCTCAGGGCATGATGACCGTCAGGAATGCCCAGGTTGGTATAAGCGTGGTTGCTGAGTTCTCGTCCAAGCATAAAGGTGCTTACGCGGGTCATATCAGTTTGTAGCGCCAACATTTGCAGGTCGAGCATAATTTTAACGTGTTCTTCGTAGTCGGCAGGAATGTTAGCGGGCACCGATAAGTCGTCTAAATTCATTTCTATTGAAGTTTCCTGCGCCTTGCTGATACGGCGCTCTACATCGCGGATGGATTCAAGGAACTGTTCCATTTTATGACGGTCATTGCTGCCTAGCTGGCGGTTAACACGTTTAGCTTCGCTGTTGATAAAATCGAGAATACTGCTTTTATGCGCCAGTCGCATTTGCCGGGTTTTCTCGTCTATTTTGTTGCCATCGCCAAACAGGTGTTCAAACACATCACTGGGGGTCACCATGGCCGGTAATGCCTGGGTCGGACTTTTCCAGGAAATAGTATTGGTGTAGGTGCAACTGTAGTTAATATCGCAACTACCCAGTAAACTGGGCGGCTCAATGCCTAATTCCAGCGAGGCAAGCTGGGTATCTTTAGCAAAATAGTTAGCGGCCACCTGATCAGCGGATATACCGCAATAAATGTCTGCGCCTTCGGTGGCTTTGGCATGGGCACCGGTTAAAAATGCCGGGCAACTGCGGCCATGGCCCGCCGGTGGAGCCCCAAAGGCACTGGCCTGATAATGTGCCAGCCCTGAGATCACTGAGAATTTGTCCCGCACTTTTTCCAGCGGTTCTAAAATTTCTGTCATGTCATAGTTGTTCCCGACCACGGCGGGTGTATAGCGTTGCATTCTGACCCCGTTAGGTGAATAGAATACCGTCATACGTTTGGGGCGATTCTCTAACGTTTTTGCTGCTGCCGCGGGCACTAAAGACTCCATCATGGGCAATGCTACAGCAACACCTAAGCCTCTTAGAAAAGCGCGGCGAGACACGCCAGCGTTAGCGTTTTTGAGCGATCTGTTGTGTGTCATCTGGCGCCTCGGGTGCTTTTTTAAAATTAAAAGGAATACTGGTGACTACCGCTTCGATGATGCTGTGGATACGGTAATTTTCGGTACTGGCTTGTCTGGCTATGTGTCGAATAGTTGGCTGATCGTAGGCCTCTAATCCTCTGCCAAGGGCGTAGGTTAGCAGGCGTTCAGTAAAGGCTTCGGCAAAGCGTTCCCGCCGGTCCCATAATATAGCGTGTAAGCCATTTAACCCTTCAAACTTTGTACCGTCCGGCATTTGCGCTGTAACGTCGATGGGTTGTTTGGCGTAGGTGGTTCGGTAGGCACCCACCGCGTTGTATTTTTCCAGTGCCAGTCCGAGCGGATCCATGCGCACATGGCATGCGGCACATACCGGGTCGGCCCGGTGTCGTTTGAGTTGTTCTCTGGCGGTTAAGGCAATACCGTCATGCTCCGCCACTAACGCAGGTACATCCGGTGGTGGCGGAGGCGGGCTGGCTGCTAACAAATTATCTAAAATCCACTTACCCCGTTTGACCGGTGAGGTGTGATTGGGGTTTGATGTTAAGGTTAAAATACTGGCCTGACCCAACAATCCGCCACGCTGGGTTTGTGGATCCAGTTCCACTTTCCTAAACGCGTGGCCTTTAACCCCTTCAATACCATAATGAGTGGCTAACCGCTCATTCAGGTAGCTATAGTCAGCATTAAGAAAGTCAAAAATAGGCTGGTTGTCTTTTAATATGCGGGTAAAAAACAATTCTGTTTCGCGCCGTATTGACTGCTTAAGCGGCACGTTAAATTCCGGGAATTCAAAGACATCGGGAAAGTGATAAGGCAGGTTGCGCAAATACAGCCACTGGCCGGCAAAGTTATCGGTCAGGGCCCTGGCTTTGTCAGACGCCAGCATACGTTTTATTTGCTGGCGTAATACATCTGGCTGTCTGAGCGAGCCGTTGCGGGCCAAATCAGTCAGTGTTTGATCGGGCAGGCTGCTCCACAAAAACAGCGCGAGACGGGCAGCAAATTCGACATCATTAATTTTGTATACACTGCCCGGTGTTACCCCTTCAGGCGCAGGTTCCTGCAGATATAAAAAACCGGGTGACACCAGCAGAGCCTGGATCGTTTTAGCCATACTCGCGGTAAAATCGAGATCCATGCTGACCTGCTTAAACACATTGAGCAAGGGTTGAATATCTGTCTCGTTAGTGGGTCTGCGGTAGGCCTCTGCAGACAGCTCAGCGATAATTTGTGTTGCGCAGTCAAGTTCCGCCTGGGTGTCTTCATCCTCCGGTGACACTGAACAGGTAAAAATCTTACGCATACTGGCGGTTTGGTTGACCCGACCACTTTCAGAATCGCTTTGTTGGTCTTGGTGTGGCTGAAGTGGGCCAACGACTTCTATTTCAAGGACGTCGCGTAAAAAAGCGGCTTGAGAAAACCGCGAGGACATATAATAGGACGGCACGGTTGTTGTGTGAACACGTGCGCCATCAACAATAAAGTCTAGTTCAAGTTCGCCAGGCGCTCTGTCCGGAAGAACAACATAGCTGGTACCCTGACGGATTTTTGGAACGTGTTCCTGCAGGGCTAAATCTTTTCGAAACGCCATGCCTATTTTATGACTGCCGGCCGTCAGTGTTACGGTGTGGCTGTGACGAAGCTTGTCTAAACGGTCGACTTCGTTATTGGTGTTGGCATTAATAAAACCGGCCACTTCATACTCGCCGGTTACCGGCGCATAAAAACTAAAGCTGCCTCCACCTCTTGAGTCGAGCGGCAGGTCATCACTCATGCGTAAATCAAACGAGGGCACACCACTGTTTTTTACTGCGCCATCTTTGGGAACAACATAACTTTCTTTGCTGGCAGATTCACCAGCCAGTCCTGTTGCCAGGCGGCTGACCTTACCCGCGACAAATAGATAGCGCTCCAGTAACGTAGTGGAAACGCCTAATACATCGGCGTTATTATCGAATCCATAGCCCGAATCATCACCGGGTAACGATGCGCTAATATCGATATCCAGTGCGAGTAAGTCGCTGACTGAGTTGGCATATTCGCTACGGTTTAAACGCCTGATAGTGGCGCGGCCCGGATTGGGGTTGAGTTCGCTGTACTGATCTAATGAATGTTCAAGCCAATACAATAGTGAGGCTTTTTCCTGCTGAGTCAGTTGTTTTTTGTCTGCTGGTGGCATATCACCCATAGCAACTGCTTTGAGAATGGACTCCCAGCGTTGCTGATGCTTGCCGCGTGCAATATCGCTGACGTCGATGTCTTCAATTGACCAGTTGCCATCAAAAATATAGTCGTTATGACAGCCTTCACATTTGTCGTAGAGAACCTCGTTTGCCCGGGCCTGAGTAAAGTGTTGCTGGCTTTGCGACTGGGCAAAAGCGCAGGCGCTTTGCCCAACAAGCATCAACCCCAGCAGAGTGCGCCAGGATAAAGAGAAAAACTTAAGGCTAACGATTGGGAAGACCCAATTTAGGGAGGAATAAAGGACCATTTGCACTCTCTTTGCACATTTGCAAGGTTAACAACGTGTTTCATAGTTCGATCGTCTGGATTAGCAATTCGTATGCCAATAACATTTGGGGCGCTAGGGTGGGGGGCCTTGATATTATCTCAACAGCAACCGTCGCCTTGCTGCTGACTGCATTTAGAGCTGCTCCTTGCTTGGTTTTACACTGTTATTCCTATACCGTCGTAGTGGTCTTAACGGCTATTCACCTGCGAATAGCCATGTCTTACTTATACTGGCAGAGAGTTTATGTTATTGGTTCAACAGTTAACCAAATGCTATCCCGGCGCTGATAACGCAATTATCAACGGCTTACACCTTAACGCCGGTGCCGGCACGTCGCTCAGCATTCAGGGGGCATCAGGGTGCGGTAAGTCGACGTTATTAGCGTTGCTGGCCGGATTCGAAAGGTGTGACAGCGGCAGCATTATCATTGCCAACCAACAACTCGATGGTCTCAGTGCGCGTGAAGCCGATGACTTTCGTAAACATCACCTGGGTGTTATTTTTCAGAACTACAACCTGCTTGAATGTTTTAACGTGTGGGATAACGTGGCCTTCACCGCGCGTTTAAAAGGTAATTACAACCATCAGCATCAACAACAATTACTTGAGGAGCTGGGACTGTCAGCATTGAGCAGGGCGCCGGTGAGTCAGTTATCCGGGGGAGAGCAACAACGCGTGGCTATTGCCCGCGCACTCAATCATCGTCCGGCAGTAGTACTGGCTGATGAGCCCACCGGGAATCTGGATGAGAAAACCAGCAATGTGGTCAGTGATTTATTATTTAGCTACTGCCGCAAACAGGAAATAACCCTGGTGGTCGTCACGCATAGTCGTGATGTGGCGCGTCGCGCCAGTTTTCAGTATAGCCTGCATCTCGGAAAGCTTTGTGCGGACAGCTCCCGTGCACCCCAATAGCTTCTGGGGTGGTTGGCATGCGTTGACCCTTGCCTTACGTGCTCAGGTTGCCTCTTACCGTCAGCGTCTGTGGGAGCCGCTGCTCATTGTGGTGGCTATTTTTATTGCCAGTGCAGGCTTAACCGCAGTGACATTAATAAATCAGGGCGCCAGTCAGCAACTTAACAGTTTCAGACTTGGACCATGGACAGTGTCAGAGCAGGTTGCCGCGCGCCGCATCAATGAGCCAGTGACCCAGGCAGACTACGCAACACTGCGCCAACAGGGTTTTGACTTTCTTATTGCCTTTACGTGGCAACCGTCATCAGGACAATTAGCTGTGGATACACTGGCAGCCTTAAGTCTGCCTACAAATGGTGCGCTGACTCAGGCAGATCCCGCAGATACCAGTTATAACGGCACCACCCGGTTGGCTAACTTACCTGGCGTACAGGACCTCAACGCTTTTTATCAGGGCGAGATCACATTGCAATCTCACCCTTTGCGGGGCCTTGCTATTGTAGGTCGACTGTCTGCAATCCACCGACAACAGCTCCAAAATGCCTTACCCGAACACTTGCATGTAGTGCCTGTCAGAGCGCAACCTACTGGCTCTAACCTGAGCGACAGCTTCCACCTTAACCTTTGGGCTATGGGTACGCTAATGTTAGTGGTGAGTGGCTTTATTATATTCAATGCACTTAACTTAATGCTGGCTGCGCGTATGCCCTTACTCATTAAATTGCGGCAACTGGGTATACATCAGTCGACATTGTTGTGGGTATTAATGCTTGAGATGATGTTACTGGCAATGGTGGGGGCCATACTCGGGGTAGTGGTGGGCACTGCGGTGATCACTACATTCACGCCTTCTTTAAACAATTTGTATCAGCTGCTATTTGACAGCTCCTTTAACAGCCCGCCGCTTTCCATTGGGGCAATGATATTACGCAGTAGTTTGCTGTCGCTTGCTGCCGTTGGTGCAATTGCAGTAGTTGCCTTGCGGCGTTTAAAGGGGGGGATGTCATGGCGCAAAGTGTTGGCAACAACCCGGCACGTTGACAACCAACCACGGTATTGGTGCGTTCTGGCAATCGCAGTTGTCGCCATGGTCGTTGGTGCAAGTTACCTGACCAGTCAGTTGGCTGCTCTGCTGTTTATTGGCCTGGTATTACTGGTTGGATGTGTCAGCGTAATGATGGCGATGCCAGTAATACTCAGGGGGCTAGCCCATTGGGTATCGGCTAAAAGGCCCGTTTTGCATTGGAGCGTGCACAATGCCATTGGTTTGTCGCGGCGAACCAAGCTGGCGGCCAGTGCATTCTTTATTGCGCTGGCTGCAAACATTGGTATGAATGTGATGGTCGATAGTTTTCGCATTGCTACCGAAAGCTGGCTCGAGCAGCGCTTGTTTGCACCATATTATGTCTATACAAATCATGATGGTGATTTATCGACACGCGCTGACGCGCCAGCACAGTTACTGGCTCGCTATGGCAAAAATGTCCGTTTAGCCGGCCAACACACTGAATTACGCAGTTTTCCACAGTTGCCGGAATTTAAGCGCTACCTAATGTTAGACCAGCAACACAGTGATGCCTGGCCGCTATTTTATGGTCGAGAAGGGGTATTTATTAATCAACAACTGGCATACCGACAAGCCATTGAGGTAGGCGATAGCATTGAATTGTCGCTAAATGAAACACCAGATAGCATGACGGTCGTGGGAATTTACCCCGATTATGGTAACCCCCATGCACAGATCCTGTTGCCAGATGCAGCATTAGCTGAAGAGCGTGACAACATTACGGCCTATGCGGCAATGATGATTGAGTCACAAACTGATGCCTTACAGGTATGGCTGGATGCGGTGGCTCCGGATGCTCGTTTACTTGCCCGTGAAACACTCATTAAACAGTCGATGTCAGTATTTGTCCGCACCTTTGCTACCACGGATTTGCTCAATATGGTTACCATGCTGGTGGCCGCATTATCCTTTTTTGTGTCGATCAGTTTGTTGGTGCTCGACATTACACCGCAACTGCATTTGTTACGTACTGTAGGCATAAGCCCGCATATTATTAAACTCTCTCTGTTTGGCCAGTATTGTTTTGTGGCGGTAAGTTGCGCCATTGTGGCGGTACCCTTTGCGTTGCTTCTGGCCTGGTTGCTGGTGGCAAAAGTAAACCGATACGCCTTTCACTGGACTTACCCGTTAACTCTGGATCCAGCCATGGTAATACAAAGCCTGCTGGTTGGACTAGGAATATTATGTGTATTGTTACTGCTACCGCTGGGCAGGCTAAAAGCAAAGTTCACATCACAACAGGAAACAGTGTAATGCGAACAAATAAGTGGTTGTCAGTTGTGTTGCTGTCTGGGGCGCTGCTAGTCATGCTGTTGCCTGCATTCGGTTTAGCTTTGCCTTTATCTACTCAATCAGAACAACAGGTTACTGACCATGGACAAGTGGTTCCGCGGCAGTCTTTATTTGCCGGTATGCAGGCAAAAAACAATGTTACTGTAACGCCAGAACATCCGGTCCGATTACCTGATGACCATGCGCCGCACCCAGACTTTCAGTTGGAATGGTGGTATTTAACCTTTTTACTGGAAGACAAGAATGGCGCGCCCTTTAACTATCAGTTTACGTTATTCAGACTTGCCCGGCCTGAGCAAGCGTCCAATTGGGGGGAGGGGCACATTTGGTTGGGTCACTCTTCTTTGCATACAGAGTCGGCGCATTGGTTCAGTGAGAAACTCGCGCAACAAGGGACCGGGGTGGCCGGGTATAGCGATCAGCCTTTCACGTTTTTTATCGACAATTGGTTGTGGCAAAGCACCGCACCGGATAAGTTGTTCCCGGCTCGTTTACACAGTACCGTAGAGGGAGTGAGTGTGAGCTTAGAGCTAACCGCAACAAAACCGTTGGTAAAACATGGCGAGCAAGGGGTAAGTTTTAAAACGGCTGACGGCGTTTATCGCTCTTACTATTACAGTCAGCCATTTATTGATACGACCGGCACAATTAACATCGACGGCGAGCGTGTTGCGGTGAACGGTATTGGCTGGTTTGATCATGAATGGACATCACAGCTGACAGATGAAAACGCACTAGGCTGGGATTGGTTTTCACTGCACTTTGATGATGGTCGCAAGCTTATGGTGTTTACCATGCATGTGAACAACCGCCCGCCACATACTACCGGTACGTTAATCAGCGCCGATGGCAGAGCGACGCCTCTTGAGCGTAATGAAATTGTGCTTACACCTTTGCAAACGGAGCGTGTCGCAGGACGGACGTTACCCCTGGCATGGCAGATACAACTACCTGAGGCAGGGATCGATATCACTACCAACCCGTTTAAAACCAAACAGTTTAACCATAGCCGGTTTCCTTACTACGAAGGCGCAATACGTTTTAGTGGAACACACAACGGTAAGGGCTTTATGGAACTCACCGGCTACTGAGACAATATCTCTTTTGAGTCATCAGGACCTTTGTAACAGCGTCGGGAAGGGATTCTCTTGCCGCACACAATTTATCGATAATGGGTTTAGCGGCACAGCGCGTTGCCGGTAATGGGGAAGCGTTCAGCCATTGCCTTGACCTCTTTGGCAAATGGGTGGTCATAATAATGTGCATTTGCTGTGACTAACTGATGCACATTGGCATTGTTATGCCGAATAATTGGTATGGCGTTAGTGAAGGCGGGAAGCGTTGCTAGTTTTTTGGTCCATTCACCAGAGTGAAACAACTTTAAAAGGCCAGTTTCAATGCGCTTTGCTAACTCACTATTGCCCTGATTGAGCAAAAACTTCATGGTGTTGGGGTAGGTTAGCAAGTGTCCGGGAAATATGGTTAATTCGGGGCGTAATTTGAGTTCTTCACATACTTCAACCGCGGCCCGGGGGAAATAATCAACATACCCTGAAATTAACAGTTTGAAAGCATAGGGGTAGTCACTGGGCTCCACCTTAAAGCCATTATCGCGTAGTATAGTCAGATCCGGCCAGTCATTACCCTGTACAGCAACCATATCTTTTATGTCTTGCAGATCAAGGGGTTGTTTAAAGCGGTTGTCATTTTTACGGACCACCAATACTCGGTAGCTGAATAGATCGCCATAAAGTGGAAAATCAACGCTTATATAGTGATTTTCTCGTTCCGGAGTTGAAACAGACCACATGACATCGACCTCATTAGCGTCGAGTAAACGCATTTGTCTGGCCTGATTGGTTGGCGTATCGCCGCCGATAACTTTCATCGGACCGTATTCTTCTGCGGTCAAATCCAGTGCTGACTTTAACAGCCAGTGAAAATAATCGTACTGCGTAAAAGTGCCTGTAATTGGCATTGGAATGCGAATAACGGCAGTTGCTTTTGGCTGGCCTTCAGCGAAAGATAAAAGCGACACAAAAAAGCTACAAAGTGCAAAAAATTTCAAACAGAAAGTCATGTTTTAATATTAATAGTAAACCAGCCTAACCATAGCATAAATATTGAGCAATGATGCATAATTAGCTGATTTTAATTTTGTCTTTTAGTCGAATATGCTGTTATTTTTGCTTAATCAAACGAGCTGTTGGTGTGCTTATGTTCAACGCCAACCCGGCCTTCAGCCATGGTTGTAAGCCACTTACGATTGCCAGAGCGGCTCATTTTTCAATTCTCAATCTGGGTCACGTATTGATATAAATCATGCAGTTCTAACTGCCAGCCCTTTACGTTTAGCTGTTGCTGTTTGAGCGCAGCAAACCCTGACTCTGTCATAGTCAGGCGAGTGCCTGTTTGCGTAGGTTCAAGATGCCATTCGACCAGCGTAGATGTGTCATCATCGTATGGTTGTCCGGGTTCTTGCATCCAGCGCCAGGCAAAATAGGAATAAGGCTGAATATTTTCGATTTTCATGCTGATTTTACCTACGCATTCATTCTCCCATTCAAAGTATCCTATCGCGCCTTCCTGGAGTTCATAGCTAGCATCTGAACCAAACCAGTTTGCCACCTCGGTCGGGTCAGTGATGGCTTGCCACACCCTTTCGACAGGATGAGAAAATTCCAGTATGCGGGTAATTGCGTCAATTTTCTTGTTCATCAGGCGTTCCTAAATGAGTTTGCAGGTTATTCAGTTTCTGATCCCAACGCTGTGCGAAAGGTGCCAACCACCGCAGTAATTCATCAACAGGTTTAGCATTAAGTCGATGAACTTTCTCTTTGCCCTCAAAATCCGCCCGCACTATTTTGGCACTGATTAACCGGTTCAGGTGTTTAGTGAGTGCCTGTCTGCTCATGGGTAAATCCAATCCCAGCTGTTTTATAGATTGAGGGCCGTGGTGGTATAGCTGCTCAATAATATGCCGGCGTGTAGGGTCAGAAAGTGCTTTAAAAATATCCATACTCATACCATATGCAACTAAATGGTTGCATGTCAATAGCGATGCAGTATCGGTTTGCATCGCGGTATTAATATTAAAGGTGTTTTGATGATTAATAATTAACTTGAAAGTGGTAAATGGATGTAAAAATAAAGTCAGTGTGAATAGTGATGTATTAAAAACGCACTTCAATCACGTTTGTTTAATTAGTTTTTTTCACACTTTAAATAAATAAAAAGGCCATCCACTTTGTATAATTTAAAGCGGCAACAACGTTTTCAACATGACTTAATAGACAGTTTTTTGGCTAAGATTGTTTTAACCTTTATCGTATTCAGTGTTTCTTTTGCGATCAAAGCGGAGCAGGTTTAACCTAATCCTAATCCAGAGAGCGGCGCTATTGCTGTTACTGGTACAAGTGAAAATACGACGACTTTCGATAATTTGGGTAAAATTAATGTGGATGGCACACTAAATAATTCTATTAATAGCGTGTTGAATAATAACAGTTCAGAGAACAGTTTTTTTGATTGCCGGGACGAACTGTTTAATGCCGGGCAAGTGGATATCAACGTTGGCGGTATAGTAAATAATGATGGTACGTTGTCTAATAATAGTTTACTGAACAACAATGAAGGTGGGACGGTTAATAATGAGCGGGTGTTTAACTCCAGCTTCAGTTTTAATAACAACACTAACGCAGTAATGAATAATAATTCTGGTGCCACGTTAGTCGATGATGGTTCCATTACCCAGATTGATCTGAATCACTTCATGGTAACTGGTTTAGCGGCGGGTTTTGATTGGTCTATCGTTTTTTTCGATGGATTAAATCTACAAAGCAGTTATCTGTCTTTAGTGATTTCCGACACGCGTTCCGGAGTGCCGGCGGTTTCACCTGCAGTAAGCTCTACTTTGTTTATTTTGAGCCTGACACTAATAGGATGGTTCAATTATCGTCGCCGCGGGTAAAGGCTGTTTTTGACTCTATGAATTATTTTAAGGTGCCACAATGGGCGCCTTTTTTATCTTTCTTTCGAATGTGGCTGAACCCTGTTTGTATGAGGTAACACCATTATAGAAATTTAATCTATGCTTACCGCGTATCACCAGTGACAGCTTTGTGAAGCAACCCCCGCGAAAATACCTGTGTTACAGGGCTTGAGCTAAGCATTGCAAATGATGTTGCCTCACCTGTTACCAACCTTAATTATGAATAAGCAGTCGCTTATGGTAAATTTCCACCAAACAAGCCAGCGGGAACAGTGTTAAAGAAGTCGGCGGTTTGGGTCTACGCTTCGAATCTCCACTGTTATTGGTAGTCAGGCATCCCCAATTTAGCGTAAATATACATAACGCACTGCACACAGAAGCCGTAAATAGATGCTCAAAAATGGCCGATTTATCACTGTGAAGAACGCCTTCGTTCCAATGGCAAGCACTAAATAGAGAAACAGGGAAATGTAGTATGGAGCTCATCCTTCATATAGGAACTGGCAAGACAGGCAGTACTTCAATCCAATCGGTATTGAAGGACAATTTTGATGACGTTAGCGCCCAGGGCGTCTTTTTTGTAGGTTACATGTTTGACCTGCTGAGCGAAAAACGATACGCGTGGCAACGCCATTCCGGTACCGAAAGTTTTAATAAGTTGCCGGTTCAGCAAAGAAAGAAAGAGCTAAAAGATATTCTTGCTGCAGCCCAAAAAGAAGCAATAGAAAGAGGGTGTACAAAGATTTTATGGAGCAACGAAGCGCTTTGCAATATGCCCCGTGTCGCCGAGTTTATCGACTCGATATGGCATGATAAGGTCACGGTAATCGCTTACGTCAGGCGACACGATGCCTATGCGGTATCAGCCTATAAGCAATGGGGATTAAAGCATAAAATCTATAGCGGCGAGTTACTGTCTTTCAGTGAGTTTACCAACAGGTTTCCACTAACGTTTTATGATCGCCTGATAAAGTGGCAACGCCGTAGTTGGAAGTATAGCCTTATTAATTATGACAAGTGCGGTAATGTGGTTGACCATTTTCTGTCATATACAGGTGTTTCGCTACCCGCAGAACGCGCTTCGGCGAGACAGAATACCGGTGATTCTCTCGGGTCTTTACTGTTTAAAGCTATCGTCAACACTGCGATGAATGTGCCACCGTCTGATACTAACTTCACTGTTGATAGTGACATGACGATTAGGGACGAGGATTGGTTTTTCGACAAGCTCCCCACGCCGGAAGATGTGGACGCTATTTTCGAACGTACCCGGGAAGACAGAGAAAAGCTTAATTCGTTGTTGGTTGAAGCCGATCACTTTAATGAGGACCCTCCCAATTTTAGACCCTACACCAGAGAAGACGTTAAACAGGCTTATAAAGTTGTGTTTTCCATGCTGGTAGATAAGGTTATAAACATGGATGAACAATGGCGAAAACAATACCGGGCAAACGCCGTTGCTATAGCAAGGGGGCAACATACTGAGCTAGCGGAGCTCAACTTACGTTTTGAGCGATTGCACAGAGAAGTGGCAGCGCATAATGCGGTTCTTACGCGCTTAAGCCAGCGTCGCAGTTTCAGAAACGTATTCGCAAGAATAAAACGTAAACTGTTGAGCCGGGAATAACCTTTGCAATGTAAAACATGGAAGTGAGATTGTCGCACTGCACGCTTTTGACAATTTCTGTGCGCCGCGTTGAGGGCTTATCTTTGTGGTCGGCTAGCGCAAAAGGTTACAGCGGCCAGTCTGTCTAATCACAGGTATTAGCCAACTTTACTGACAACGCGTTGCGCTAATTCTGCAATGCGTATGTTTTGTTCCATGGCGGCAGACTGGAGCTTTTTATAAGCCTGTTGTTCACTAATTTTAGCTTGTTGCATGAGCAACAACTTGGCGCGATCGATAACTTTTTGTTCATTTAAGGCTTGTTTGGCGGCGGCGAGTTCACTGGCCATTTCCTGAATGTTTTTTGCCTGGCCACGAATTAAGTCATAAAACGATTTATGCGCTGATATCGTTGAGCTTTCGACTAATTCTTCCTCATGAACGTCAGCACCACGAAGACCCTGTAACGTAGAATCATAAAGCATGGTTATTGGCGCATCGGCATGCGGTGGACTGTTATTTAACGATGCAACTAACAACTCATGGTTGCGTTGTTCTTCTTCAGCCTGCTTTATGCGTAACGCGGCCTGCTCGGTTAAGCGCTGGGTAAGATGTTCTTCTATGTCCTGCATGGCATCTATACGCAGGGTAGCAATGTCGTACCAGACTTCACTGAGTTCAGCCGCGCATTCATCGCCGTCGGCGAGGCTGCAAATCATTGAACGTAAGCGTTCAATCTGAACGGTATGTTCGCTCTTTTGCAACTGCTGCCACATGTGCAATTCCTCAGCATCTGCAAAGTTACTGAAGGTTTCAAAGCACTGATTTTGTGCTTCGGTAAGTGCAGAGATACGCTCACACAGTGAATGATCAAACTGACTTTCTGAAAAACCGATTGCGCCCCATGCACGCTCTTGTCCGGCATACTCTTTACCCTGCATAAAATTAAACAGCGCTACCAGTAATCGTGTCATTGTCGGGTCGCTGGCCACATCCGCAGCCTCAAAGACCACGTCAAGTAAACCTGCAACCAACCTGCAATAGGCATTGGTCGACTCAAGTGGCGTAAGCTGTTGAGCATTTATTTTAGTACGCAGGTTTGGTAAATGATCCATACCCTGAAGGGCAAAAGTAATGCTGCTAAGCAAGCGCATTGACTGACCATTGTCATGTTTACCAAGATAAAGAGACTTTAGTAAACTACGCAAGTTCTGTTCACTTTTTTCGCTGGCTTTTAATTGTTTTAAACGTGTATCTGCAAAGCGCTCGCCCCTGGAGCCAAGGTATACGTTACTCACTCCCCGTTCACGCTGGAGCTGATGAATGAGATCCTTGAGTGCTTTTACTGTTCGGCAGTTTGACGACAAGTGATGCAGTGCCTGGATTTCCTGATGCTTTGCCGACAGTAAAAATCGTTTGGTGATGTCGCTATGCTTGGCCATGTCTTCGCTCGTATTAGGCGTTAATATGCATGCAAGCAAGAGCCATTCCCGAGAAGACAAATAACGTCTAAAAAGTGACTAAACAGCCTCGATGGCTGGTTTATTGTACAACTGTTGCTGTTAAACGGGTTTTATTGCTTGATTATTGCGTGTAAAAACCAGTTCTGTCCTCAGATGAGTGCCCCTAATTGGGGAATTTGCTCCACTTTAGCGCATAGCATGCGGTTTTTTGAGGGCTGTCGCTGCACTATAAAAGCTGTAACTTTCATCTAACTATAAGAAAATTAATGTAAAAGTTGTTTTTTTAAATTATGGCATTAGTTTTGTATCTGTATTAGCAGCAAACCTTGACTGGTTTTTACAAACGATATTCGGATAAAGACGTCCGCAACTCATTTCCATTGGAAATGGGGGCGGGCGTTTTTTTGTGCCTGAAATAAAGTTTGCAAAGTGTTTGTGGGTTTTTTTGATTAAACAATTAGGTGACTAAATATGGCGTATTTACTTCCTTCTGAATTTGCAACCAAAATGGTTGATGCTGGCGAGTCCAAGATTTACATGTCGACCCGGGATACATTAATTCGTGCTTTTATGGCAGGTGCAATTCTGGCACTGGCTGCTGTGTTCGCAATAACGATTGCGGTACAAACTGGGGTGTTTTTGATTGGTGCAATACTATTTCCTGTTGGTTTTTGTATGTTGTACCTGATGGGGTTTGACCTTCTCACCGGTGTTTTCGTGCTTACACCATTGGCGTGGTTAGCCAAGCGACCTGGTGTTACCTGGCCACAGATACTGCGTAACTGGGGATTGGTGTTCCTGGGCAATTTTGCCGGTGCACTCACGGTTGCATTTATGATGTCGTTTATTTTTACCATGGGTTACAACATTGACGGCGGCGCAATTGCCACGAAAGTTGCGGGTATTGGTGAAGCGCGTACCTTAGGTTATGCAGAACATGGCGTAGGTGGCTGGTTCACCATATTTGTGCGCGGTATGCTGTGTAACTGGATGGTGTCACTGGGCGTTGTCGGTGCAATGATTTCTACTCACGTGAGCGGCAAGGTACTGGCAATGTGGATGCCAATCATGCTGTTCTTCTTTATGGGTTTTGAGCACTCAGTGGTTAATATGTTCCTGTTCCCATTTGGTTTAATTATGGGCGGTGAGTTTTCAGTTATGGATTATTTCATCTGGAATGAAATTCCAACTGCATTAGGTAACTTAGTAGGTGGTTTAGCGTTTACCGGTTTAACCATTTATTCAACCCATGCGCGCACGGCTCCGAAGCGTGTTATCGCAACGGGTGGCAGTAATAAAGCGGTACCCGCGGCAAAAGTGAATGATAAAGTTTAATTTATGCTAACGGTTCGCCGGGGGGCTTTCTCCGGTAAGGGAACAAAAACCATTAATCAGGACTGCCACGATGTGGCAGTGCCTGATTTTTCACGTTTAGCCACACGAGGTATGGTTGCCGCCGTAGCCGATGGCATAAGCAGCAGTCAGGTAAGTCAGTACGCCAGCGAACTGGCTGTTAGTAAGTTTGTTCGCGACTACCTGTTAACCAGTAATGTATGGTCACCGGCAAGAGCCGCCGAGTTGGTGCTGCGCACCTTAAATACCGAATTGTATGTAAAAACCCAACACAGTCCCTATCATGAAAATCCGGATAAAGGGTATGTATGCACCTTCAGCGCGGTGATTCTGCACCAACAGCATGCCGTGCTTTTGCACTGTGGTGACAGCAGTATTTACCGCGTTCGCGATGGTGAGGTGACCTTGTGTACCAGCGAGCACCGCCAGGCAGGCGAGGATGGGCAGTCTTATCTGAGTAACGCTTTGGGAGTTCGACCGAACCTGTCTGTCGATGTCAGTACGTGTGAGGTGAATCCTGGCGATACCTTTGTGTTAATGACCGATGGTATTGCCGAAACCGTTGCGCCGGACAGCTGGCAGGAAATACTTAACACCCATCAGGATGATTTAGACCAATGCGCCGGGCAAATTGCTGAAGCAGCGCTGCAGGCTGGTTGTAATGATAATCTCACCGTAGTGTTGCTGAATGTGCTGGCGACCACAGATACACCGGCAGTCACCTATTCTGAGAACGGTTTTTTACCGCTTGTTGAAATCCCCAAACCTGGCGATGTAATCGATGACTGGTTGATACAGCGACAGCTTCACAGCAGTGAACGAAGTCATGTTTTTCTGGCAGTGCACCAACAGCATAACAAGCAGGCCGTGTTAAAAATGCCAGCCTCTTCAATGCTTGATAATGTTGGCTTTTTAGATGAAATGGTTAAAGAAGAATGGATTGGCGCCCGTATAGAGCATGAGAATGTGCTTAGTCACTACCCCCAACCTTATTTACGCCGCACGTTTTATATTGCAATGGCTTACGTACCCGGTACGAGTTTACGCCAGTGTCGGGATGATCTTGGCGTGGTGACTGTTGCGCAAATTCGTGACTGGACCACGCAAATTGTTAACGGCCTCACAGCGTTACACAGAAAGGGAGTGTTGCATCAGGATATCCGGCCTGACAACATTTTACTGGATGATGCTGGCCGCATTACACTGGTTGATCTTGGTGCGGCCTGTGTGTCTGGTCATAATTTTTTGCAACGCGATGAGCAGTTATTTATTCCGGGTGATTTGTTGTTTAGCGCGCCAGAGTACTTCGTGGGTGTGTGGCCAGACGAAAGCGCAGAGCAATTTTCACTGGCTGTTCTGGTGTATTTTCTGGTTAGCGGCGAGTACCCCTATAATAGTGATGTGGCAAAACAAACCAATTACGCGGGGTTACTTAAGTTGCGCTATATCACCTTGTTGCAGCGAAATGTCAATGTACCGGTATGGTTTGATGCAACGCTTAAACGGGCTTGTCATCCGCAGGCATCAAAACGCTATCCGAGTTTGTCAGAGTTTCTTTATGATTTACACCATCCTAATCCGGCGTATCGGGGAGGTGTGCCGTTGATTGAACGTAATCCGGTGCGTGTATGGCAAAGTGTGTCGGCTATATTACTGGTGTTATTGCTTTCTCTGGTAATCCTGCATTATGGATAAATCCATGCACCACAAACATGCTTCTTGCTTATTTTTGGTGCGACCAATTTAAAATCAAGCGTAAATGTTAAGGCTAAGTCATTGTATTTTATAGACCGAAATCTTTGGCATTATAATTGTATTGATGTACACATCGTCTTGATTTATACACCAGGTGTATCGGTCAGGTAACAATTTAATTAGCAATGTGCTTAAACAGGCAACGAAGCCCACAACCATGAATGGTTGTGGGTTTTTTTTTGCCTCAAATACAGGTGAACGAAATGAATCTTTCCTCACAGCAACAACGCATCGTTATTATCGGTAACGGTATGGTTGGTCATCACTTTGTTGAGCAACTGATCAATACGAAAGCTGATTGCGATATCACAGTATTAAGTGGTGAGAGCCGCCTGGCGTATGATCGGGTGTATTTATCGTCGTATTTTGCAGGTAAAACTGCTGAAGACTTAGCGCTTACTAACGAACAAACGTACCAGGAATGGGGCGTAAAAGCCGTCACCAATGCCTGGGTAACGAATATCGATCGTACTAACAAGGTCGTTACTACCAAAGAGGGGACGACTTACCCCTACGACAAGCTGGTGCTCGCTACTGGCTCCTATCCGTTTGTGCCGCCTATTCCGGGCAATGATCAGGAACACTGTCTGGTGTATCGCACCATTGAGGATCTCGAGGCAATCAGTGCCAGCGCCGCGCAAAGTAAAGTTGGCGTAGTGGTGGGAGGCGGTTTGTTGGGGCTGGAAGCTGCTAACGCGCTGAAACAAGCCGGTCTGGAAACGCATGTTGTCGAATTTGCGCCACAATTAATGGCGGTGCAACTCGACCCTATGGGCGGCGCACTGCTGAAAGACAAAATAGAAGCACTGGGTGTGCAGGTACATACCCAGAAAGCCACTGAGGTCATTGAGGCGGGCGAGAGCTGCCGCTATCGTATGAAGTTTGGCGATGGCTCGGTGCTTGAAACCGACTTAGTGTTGTTTTCTGCCGGCATCAGACCGAGTGATCAACTGGGCCGGGAGTTTGGTCTGGTTGTCGGTGAGCGTGGCGGTATCGTGATTGATAATCAGTGTAAAACTTCTGATCCGGATATCTACGCGATTGGCGAATGCGCACTGTGGGATAAACGCATCTATGGTTTAGTGGCGCCCGGGTATGCCATGGCACGCGCAGCGGTGGCTGATGTCACTGGGGAAGAAGGCGAGTTTGCGGGTGCCGACATGAGTACCAAACTGAAGCTCATGGGCGTTGAAGTGGGCTCAATTGGTGATGCTCACGGGCGCACGCCTGGCGCACTGGTGTATACCTACCATAACCAACCAGAAGGCGTATATAAAAAGCTCGTTGTGGATGCCAATAAATCGCTGGTACTAGGCGCTGTACTCATTGGCGATACCAGCGATTACGATACCTTATTGCAATATGCCCTGAACAGCATTGAATTACCTGCAACCCCGGAAGCCCTGATTTTGCCGTCATCCGGTGATAAACCATTACTGGGCGCTGATGCGCTGGGCGATAGCGCTACCATTTGCTCGTGTCACAACGTGTCGAAAGGCGACATCGTCGGGGCGATTGATGCTGGCTGTTGCTCGCTGGGCGATGTGAAATCGTCTACCAAAGCCAGTACGGGGTGCGGTGGTTGTACTGCGCTGCTGAAAAACGTGGTCGACAGTGAATTGGAAAAACGCGGTGTTGAAGTATCCAAAGCCATTTGTGAGCACTTTAACTATACCCGTCAGGAGCTCTATCATCTTATTCAGGTAGAAAAAATAGCAACCTTTGACGAGTTGCTAACCAAGCATGGTAAAGGCCTGGGCTGTGATATTTGTAAGCCGGCTGCAGCATCGATTTTTGCCTCAGTATGGAATGACTACATTCTGAACAAGCCACATCAGCCTTTGCAGGATACCAACGATACCTATTTAGGCAATATGCAAAAAGATGGTACTTATTCCATTGTGCCTCGGGTGGCCGGTGGCGAGATCACGCCCGATAAACTGATTTTGTTAGGTGAAATCGCTAACGAATATAAGTTGTATACCAAAATTACCGGCGGACAACGAATTGACCTTTTCGGTGCGCGTGTTGATCAACTTCCCGCTATTTGGCAAAAACTGGTTGCCGGTGGCTTTGAAACCGGTCATGCCTATGCCAAGTCACTGCGTACCGTGAAGTCCTGTGTGGGCAGTACCTGGTGCCGCTACGGCGTGCAGGACTCTGTAGGCCAGGCGATTGATTTGGAAAATCGGTATAAGGGATTACGGGCGCCTCATAAAATCAAGTTTGCCGTATCTGGTTGTACCCGTGAATGTGCCGAGGCTCAGGGCAAGGATATTGGCATTATTGCGACTGAAAACGGCTGGAACTTGTATGTGTGTGGAAACGGTGGCATGAAGCCACGCCATGCAGATTTATTTGCCACTGATCTCGATGACGTAACACTTGTGAAGTACATCGATCGGGTATTGATGTTTTATGCAAAAACGGCCGATCGGTTGCAGCGTACGTCTGTGTGGATGGAGAACCTCGAAGGCGGGCTGGACTACCTGAAATCCGTGGTCATTGACGACTCGCTGGGTATTTGTGATGAGCTTGAAGCGCAAATGCAGCATATCGCAGACAGTTACCAGTGTGAATGGAAAACCACCATTGAGTCGCCTGAAGCGCTCAAACGCTTCCGTCAGTTTGTGAATAGTGACGAAACTGATTCGAACATTCAGTTTGTGGCAGAACGCGAGCAAATTCGTCCGGCGACCTATGCCGAAAAGAATGCTGAAAAATACGCCGCAGATAAAGCAATTCCAGTAGAAATAGTTTAGGAGAACTCTTATGTCGACTCATATGCAGGCTCAGGCAATGCCTTCTGCCCAATGGCACGATGTGTGTCATATCGACGATTTGGTCACAAACAGCGGCGTATGTGCGTTGGTTGAAGGGCAGCAAATCGCTATTTTCAACATTGTACAAGGTGGCGATAAGCAATACTTTGCCATTAGCAACTGGGATCCGGTAGGGCACGCGAATGTGTTGTATCGCGGTATCGTCGGCACGTTGCAGGACAAGGTGGTGGTAGCATCACCGCTGTATAAAGAGCATTACGAACTGGCGACGGGTAAATGCCTGGAACGGGAAGACGTTAGTGTGCAGCCCTTTGCGGTGCGCATTGAGCAGGACCGAGTACTCATTGAACTGTAAGTGACAATACTGACTATGACTTTACATCCGCCAGCCACTTCGCCCGATACCGCGCAAACCCGCCAGCGTTTGCTTCAGACCACGTGCCCATATTGTGGGGTCGGTTGTGGAGTGGACGTGCTGCAAAGCGGCGGCTCGCAAGGTCGTCTGAGTCAGCTGAAAGGCAGTCCTGAACACCCGGCGAATTATGGCCGTTTGTGTATTAAAGGGACGCACTTACTGGAAACGCTGGACCGCAACAAACGGCTGACCACACCGGTGGTATTTGGTCAGACTGCGAGTTGGGAGTCGGCCACGAATATTATTGCGGCAAGATTAAGCAGTATCGTTGAGCAATATGGGCCGGATGCCATTGGTTTATATGGTTCAGGCCAGTTACTCACCGAAGACTATTATGTTGCCAATAAGCTCATGAAAGGCTTTATTGGTACGGCCAATATCGATACCAATTCGCGCTTGTGTATGTCATCGGCCGTGGTGGCGCATAAGCGTGCGTTTGGCGAGGATATTGTTGCTTGTGACTACGAAGATTTAGAGCATACCGACTTATTGATATTGGTTGGCAGTAACGCTGCCTGGACCCATCCGGTACTCTATCAGCGCATTGAACGGGCGAAACTGCGTAATCCAGCCCTGAAAGTCGCCGTCGTTGATCCACGTTCCACCGACAGCTGTAGTATCGCCGATTTACATATTGCTTTACGGCCCGGCTCTGACAGTGCCCTGTATTGCGGGTTACTGCACTATCTTGCAGGCAACGGTGGGATAGACGAAGCCTTTATCAAGGCGAATACCCAGGGCTTCGAAGCGGCGCTGAACAAGGCCAGAGACTGGACGCTGCCGGCAGTGGCCGAGGCCTGCGATGTCCCCCGGACGCAGTTACAAACCTTCTATGACTGGTTTGCCCGGTTGCCCCGCGTGATCAGCTTTTTTTCGATGGGTATCAATCAGTCCACATCAGGCGTAGATAAAGGCAATGCTATTATTAACTGCCATCTGGCGAGTGGTAAAATAGGCCGGGAGGGGTGCGGGCCATTTTCAATTACCGGTCAGCCTAATGCGATGGGCGGCAGAGAAGTCGGTGGCTTATCCAATATGCTCGCGGCGCATATGGACATCGACAACCCGGATCATCATGATACCGTTAAAAAATTCTGGCGGGCACCCAACCTGGTGACAACACCCGGATTACGGGCTGTTGATATGTTTCAGGCTGCGGCCGATGGTCAACTCAAATGCCTGTGGATTATGGCGACTAACCCGGTAGCCAGCATGCCTGACCGGGCGCTGATCGAAAAAGCCCTGACCCGCTGCGAGCTGGTCATTGTGTCTGAAACAGCGGCCAGCAACGATACGCTTAACTATGCTGATATTGTGTTGCCAGCCACAGGCTGGTCGGAAAAAAATGGTACGGTTACCAACTCTGAACGGCGAATTTCTCGTCAGCGCGGCTTACTCAACCCTGCAGGTGAAGCCAAACATGACTGGCAAATTATCAGTATGGTGGCACGCGCAATGGGGTTTGAGGAAGCCTTTGATTATCAACACCCCTGGCAGATATTTAGTGAGCACTGTGCGTTAACCGCCGCCGATAACAACGGTAGTCGGGCGCTGGATTTAGGCGCCTTAGCCGCGTTATCGCAAGCACAGTATGACAATCTCAGACCACAGCAATGGCCGCTGGCATCAGCACACCGGCCAGGGCGCGAGCGACTGTTTGCCGACGGAACATTTTATACTGACGATGGTAAAGCTCGCTTTATCGCTATAACGCCGCGGCAACCCGAGCAGCAAACCAGCGCAGACTATCCTTATGTGCTCAACACCGGCAGGGTGCGCGATCAGTGGCACACGATGACCCGCACCGGCAACGCACCGCGATTACTTAAGCATATTGACCGCCCCTGGTTGAGCGTGCATCCCGAAGACGCCCTGGCACTGGAAATTGGCGAAGGTGCCTTGGTTAAATTGACCGCCGCCTGTAGTGGTGATATTGATGTCATCCTGCCTGCGCGGTTGGACAATAATCAGCGTCGTGGTGAATTATTTGCGCCGTTTCACTGGTCTGCTTCCTGGGGCTCGCATTGTAAAGTGGGGGCATTGCTCAATGGGGCGAATGATGCCTTGTCTGGTCAACCTGAATTGAAACACGGTGCGGTGCGAGCAGCGCCCTATAACGGCGCTGCCTACGGCTTGATTTTTGGTCATGCCGAAGCCGTTGATGGTTTGAAAACGGTATGCCACTACTGGCTTGATACACCTACCGAACAGGCAATGTGCGCCCAGGTGGCTGACACGGCAAGTCCCGTGCAACTGCTCAATATGTTATTACCTAAGCTGCCGGTAGATACGCAGTGGAGTTCATTCCAAAGTGACCAACAGTGCACACTGGTGGTAACCCGTAGCGAGCAGTTGGTATTGACTATCATGCTGACCACTGTACCGGTGACCGTGCCAGTTGAATGGCTTGATAGCCTGTATAACAGCAGCACCGGGCTGACTGAAGCGCAAATGAATGGCTTGCTTAGTCAGCAACCCGATGAAGCCTTTTTGTTAGGCAACGTTGTTTGTAGCTGTTTTGGTGTGCGTGAAAATACCATTAAGCAAGCGATAAAAGAGGGTGTTCACAGCGTTACCGGGTTGGGAGAAAAGCTGCAATGTGGCACCAACTGCGGTTCCTGCAAAACAGAGTTAGCGAGTTTAATGTCTGCCTGTGCAAAGGCGGATACACCAGTGACGTCGTTGGCGAATAATATTGCTGATAAAACAACCGGTAATTCACCGGTGACAGAGGAAATTTAACCATGAACATGCGACTAAACGTTTTATCCGATGCGTTACTGCAAGGTCTGTTTCGCATTCAAAGTGCTTTTTTACGTGGTGATAAGTCTGGCAGCAGTGTTGCAGAGCCTTTGACTAATGGTCGGGCAGGTCTTCCTGTTGGCGAAGTATTCATTGTTGGTGCGGGTCCGGGGGATGCAGAATTACTCACTGTGAAAGCTTATCGTTTGCTACAAAGCGCTGACATAGTGTTGTTTGACTGGTTGGTGGATCAGTCTGTCCTCGATTGCATTCCTCGCCATGTCAGTAAAGAGTTTGTTGGTAAGCGTTGCGGTAAGCACAGCATGCCACAGGAGATGATTTGTCAGCGCCTGGTGGAGTTGGGGCTGAGTGGTAAGCGGGTGGTGCGCCTAAAAGGGGGTGATCCGGCGATTTTTGCCCGCACCAGCGAAGAAACCGCCGCATTGCATGCGGCGGGTATTCCCTTCGCGATCGTCCCGGGGATTACTGCAGCGTCGGGGGCGTCTGCCTATACAGGTATCCCGCTTACCGACCGACGTTTTGCCCAGTCAGTAAAATTTATGACTGCGCAATTTAAAAACCCGCAAAAAGAAGCCGACTGGGCTTCGATTGCCAGCAGTGTGCAACGCGAAACCACGGTGGTGTATATGGGCTTGAAGCGCTTGCAGCAGTTGTCTGAGCGCTTGTTGGCAGAAGGTGTGGATACGCAGCTTCCCGTTGCAGTGATTGAGAACGCGTGTTGTAATCAGCAAAAAGTCGTTGCTGGTACAGTCAGCAATATTTATCAACACGTGGCTGACGCCGCGATTACTGGCCCTGCTTTGGTGATTATTGGCCAGGTAGTGACGGCTCGTCAGCCTATATCGGTGGATTTGTTACATCAATCCTATGCAAAAAACGCCCTTTAGTGATTACATAAAAGCCCTCGGCAAAGGTCAGCGTGGTGCCCGCCATTTAACCTTTGATGAGGCCTACGATGCCATGTCTCAGGTGCTCGACCAACATATTGCCCCTGAACAAGCCGGCGCGTTTTTAATGCTCCTGCGCATGCAGGAAGAGTCT
Organism: Alteromonadaceae bacterium; assembly: GCA_013373625.1. Taxonomy (GTDB): domain Bacteria; phylum Pseudomonadota; class Gammaproteobacteria; order Enterobacterales; family Alteromonadaceae; genus Alteromonas. Next base: position 41,650 of record JABXHM010000070.1, read on the forward strand.
GTAGATGAGCTATGTGGCTTTATTAAAGCGTGTCGAGAGCGTTTACCCGAAGCGCTAAATAAACTCAATGCTACCCTTGATATTGGTTGTTACGCTGGCAAACGTCGCCAGCTTCCGTGGTACTTATTCAGCGTTTCCTTGTTGGTCAGTCAGGGCTATCGGATTTTTTTGCATGGCGCTTCTGAACCTGGCTCGCAACGCTTTTATGCCAGCCATGCATTGGCCGATTTAGGTTTACCCTTAGCCTCATCTACAACGGATGCGACCAGACATATGGACGCTTACGGTACGTGTTATCTGGATTTGGGGGTTGCGCTGGCGCCGCTGGACCGCATTATCAAACTGCGTGAATTATTTGGCCTGCGTTCATGTGCTAACACCTTAGCCCGACTGCTCAACCCGAGCGCGGCACCCTATGCGGTGCAAGGGGTATATCATACGCACCTTGATGAACGTCATGCCAGGGTGAATCAAACCTTTGCTCAGCAGTCATTGGTATTTCGGGGAGATGGCGGCGATCCGGAAGTTAATCGCGATCGTGATACCGATTTGTATGTCACCCGTGGAGGGACAACAGAGCATATCATTATGCCCGAGGCTGAAGGCTGGGCCATGAAGGAAAGAGACTTCAGCACGGCAACGATGCTGGCAGTATGGCAGGGTGAGCAACACCATGGCTATGCCGAACAGGCGGTTATTGCCACGTTGGCAGGCTATCTGATGTTGTTGGAAGGATTCAGCCAGGCAACCGCGTTGAAGCAGGCCGGGGTATGGTGGCAAATGCGCGATAAACAGGCACTACCGTTTAAACCAAAGCGCTCTGATTGTGCAGTAAATGCACTATAGTGAGTCACGATTTAATGTGATCTTTTGCTGGTTAGAATTAAGTGTATGAAAAACATTAGTTTTTATTTCTGGCATTAAAAATGTATATATAAAACTGTATACACAGTATGTGTAGGGTTCGTTTAGCAATACTAACGGATCTTCAAAAATTTGTAGTTTTGCCCTTTTCATTGTTTCGGCAGAACATACGGCAACGAAGCCCACTAGTTACTGATGACATCGTCATCATCAACTGGTGGGTTTTTTTTTGGCTAAAGGAAAGTAAATGTTATCAACTAATTTAAACAGAAAGCTCAAACAAGCGGCCGGCTCTCTCACCTTTGTCGCAGCGTTGTTGACAGCATCAGTGACAGCGAATGCTCAGGACCTTGGCTGGCCAGAAAAAGAAGAGCTTAAATTCGGCTTTATTAAATTAACTGACATGGCACCACTGGCTGTCGCTTACGAGAAAGGTTACTTCGAAGATGAAGGTCTCTACGTGACGTTAGAGGCCCAGGCTAACTGGAAAGTTTTGTTAGACCGGGTGATTGACGGACAGCTGGATGGCGCGCATATGCTCGCTGGTCAGCCGCTTGGCGCCACCATAGGTTTCGGGACACAGTCTCACATTATTACCGCGTTCAGTATGGATTTAAACGGCAACGGCATTACCGTATCGAATGATGTCTGGGCTGAAATGAAAAAGCATATTCCTCATGAAAATGGCCAACCCGTGCATCCCATTAAAGCTGATTACTTAAAGCCTGTCGTGGACAGTTACAAAAATGCCGGTAAGCCATTTAAGATGGGGATGGTTTTCCCCGTTTCGACGCATAACTATGAATTACGCTATTGGTTAGCTGCCGGCGGAATTCATCCTGGTTACTACGCGCCGCACAAAGGCGATACCTCTGGCCAGATTGATGCCCAGGCCCTGCTATCGGTTACACCGCCACCGCAAATGCCAGCGACCATGGAAGCGGGCACTATCTACGGTTATTGCGTCGGTGAACCCTGGAACCAGCAAGCGGTATTTAAAGGTATAGGTGTACCGGTTATTACCGATTACGAAATTTGGAAAAACAATCCGGAAAAAGTATTTGGTGTAAGCAAGCGCTGGGCAGAAGAAAATCCCAATACCCATATTCGCGTGGTGAAAGCGATGATCCGCGCCGCCATGTGGCTTGATGCCAATAACAATGCGAACCGTCCGGAAGCGGTGAAAATCCTTGCGAAAAGCAGTTACGTTGGTGCTGATGAAGACGTCATCGCTAATAGTATGACAGGCACCTTTGAATACGAAAAAGGTGACAAGCGAGACGTTCCTGATTTTAACGTTTTCTTCCGTCACAACGCGACATACCCCTATTACAGCGATGCTATCTGGTATCTCACACAAATGCGTCGCTGGGGGCAAATTGCTGAGCCCAAGTCTGACGACTGGTTTATGCAAACCGCAAAGAATGTATATCGTCCTGATATTTATACCCAAGCAGCGAAAGCGTTGATTGCTGAAGGTTTAGCGGATCCGAAAGATTTCCCTGATTTTGATTCAGAGACGGGCTTTAAACCCCCGCAAACAGAGTTTATTGATGATGTGACATTTGATGGTACTAAGCCAAATGCCTATCTCGAGCAATTTTCAATTGGCCTAAAAGGCGACACGGTTCTTTAACCGTGCGCATCAAACGATGAGTAAAGACGATGAGTAAATCGGTACAAGTGGTCAGCCAGATTGGCCAGCTACGCGGAAAAAACATGCTTACAAACGTTGCTTCAAGCTTACCAAAACTACTCATGCCACTGGTTGGGATCCTGTTATTTTTAGCGGTCTGGAATGGCGTCGCAAAATCGATTGATACCTCGCTGGGACAGTTTCCCGGGCCGGTGCAGGTGTGGGAGCAGAGTATTACGCTGCTGGATGAACATAATCAGCAGCGTGAAAAGGCTGGCGCATTTTATGAACGTCAGGAAGAGCGCAATGCTAAACGTGTTGCGCAGGATCCGGGGTATGTTCCAAAAATCCGCGAATTTACGGGCGCGCCAACGTTTTTCGATCAAATCTGGACCAGTCTTTATACGGTAATGGTGGGCTTTTTAATCGCCAGTGTAATTGCGGTGCCTGTGGGGATTTTATGCGGCTTAAGCAAATCAGCGTACGCGGCGATGAATCCTCTGATCCAGATATTTAAACCCGTTTCTCCGTTGGCCTGGCTTCCATTGGTAACAATGGTCGTCAGTGCCCTTTATGTCAGTGACGACCCAATGTTTTCTAAGTCATTCATTACCTCTGCCGTAACAGTGTCATTGTGCTGCCTGTGGCCAACCCTGATTAATACGGCGGTGGGTGTATCCAACATTGATTCTGACCTGGTAAATGTAAGTAAAGTATTGCGGTTAAAGCCCTTGAGCCATGTGCAAAAAATTGTATTGCCAGCGTCAATCCCCATGATTTTTACCGGCTTGCGTTTGTCGCTGGGTATTGGCTGGATGGTACTTATCGCGGCTGAAATGCTGGCGCAAAATCCGGGCTTGGGCAAATTTGTGTGGGATGAGTTTCAAAACGGTAGTTCAGAATCGCTGGCCAGAATCATGGTCGCAGTGATCACCATTGGTATTATTGGTTTTATGCTTGATCGTCTGATGCTTGCGCTTCAGCGTTTCGCAAGTTGGGATAAAAATTCGGTGCTGCGCTAGCAGTGTTGCTGAAACGAGGAATCTATTATGCAAAGCAAACATTTAGAAATATCTCAGGTGGGCATTGATTTTCCAACACCGAAAGGGCCTTTTACGGCACTGACAGATGTGAACCTGAAGATAAAAAAAGGTGAGTTTATCTCCCTGATAGGGCACTCCGGATGCGGTAAATCTACCGTACTTAATATCGTGGCAGGTCTTTATCAGGCTACAACAGGTGGCGTTATACTGGATGACAGTGAAGTCACCGAGCCAGGACCGGAAAGGGCGGTGGTATTTCAGAATCATTCACTGTTACCCTGGCTGACGGTCTACAAAAACGTAGAGCTGGCGGTTAAACAAACCCAGAAAAGTAAATCCAAAAAAGAAATGCGTGATTGGATTTTGCACAATCTGGAGCTGGTTCACATGACGCATGCACTGGACAAACTGCCATCGGAAATATCCGGCGGTATGAAGCAACGCGTGGGCATTGCACGCGCGTTGGCGATGGAGCCAAAGGTGTTACTCATGGATGAACCTTTTGGTGCCCTCGACGCCTTAACACGCGCCCATTTGCAAGACTCACTTATGGACATTCATGCCGAATTGGGCAATACGGTGATCATGATTACCCATGATGTTGATGAAGCCGTATTGTTATCCGATCGTATCGTTATGATGACAAATGGTCCGGCTGCCACCATTGGTGAGATACTGGATGTGAAACTCGCGCGGCCTCGTGACCGTTTGGTACTGGCAGATAACCCGGAATATAACCATTACCGACACGAAGTACTGACCTTTTTGTACGAAAAGCAGAAAAAAGTGGAACCGGTATCAAGCTACAAAAAAGCGCAACAAAGTAAAACGTCTAAAAAATCTGACGTTGCTTAGTTAAATATTACTAAACAAATAGTTAGCTCGACCTTATGAGGTTGGGCCAGGATATCTCACGCTCAATTTAGGAATTTATCATGAAAACACAATGTTCTTTTTTCAAACGAGGCTTGCTGGCTACGGTTGTTTCTGCTGCCTTATTACCTGCTGCTCAGGCCGCGACCCAGTGGCATGATGCGCTGTCTGACTCCAAGGCATCAGCCAGTTTTAACCTGCGCTACGAAGGTGCGAATCAGGATAATGCGGTAAAGGATGCCAGTGCGCTAACGCTGCGTACCTTACTGAGCTTCGAATCCGGTGAGTACAAGGGCTTTTCATTTAAAGCCGATTTGGAAGATGTCACTATCGTAATGGGGCAGGGCGATTACACGGTTGGGCCGACTGGCTATAACCCCGGACAGTATTCCGTCATTGCTGATCCGGAAACCACAGAATTGAATCAGGGCTATGTGCAGTTTAAAAATAACGGCCTGACCGTTAAAGCCGGACGGCAGATCATTACGCTGGACGGCCATCGGTTTGTTGGCCACGTTGGCTGGCGTCAGGATTGGCAAACCTATGATGCGGTGTCGGTAAACTACAAGGCGAGTGATAAGCTGAACGCGTTTTATGCTTATTTGACCAAACGTAACCGTATTTTTGCTGAAGCGGCGGATATCGACTCAAAAGATCATTTACTCAACATCAGTTACAAAAACGATTTTGGCAAGTTAACCGCTTATGCGTACCAGCTTGAAGTCGATAATAACATCGATAACAGCCTGGATACCTACGGTGTAAGTTATGCCGGCGCCTATACAACGGATGCCGTTAAGTGGCTTTACAGTGCAGAATTTGCCACTCAGTCAAGCGAAGCGGCAGCGACTGATTATTCTGCCACTTACGCGATGCTGGAAGCAGGCGCAGTGATTTCGGGTGTCACCGCAAAGCTGGGTTATGAGCTACTGGGCTCTGATGATGGGATGTACGGCTTTGCCACGCCACTGGCGACCCTGCATAAATTTAATGGCTGGTCAGATCAATGGTTAGGCACGCCAGCGCAGGGGTTACAGGATGTCTATGTAAGTGCGGCAACGAAGTTGGCCGGTGGCAACTGGTTGTTTGTGTACCACGACTTCAGTGCCGATGAAGCGAGTACCACGGTTGACGATCTCGGTAGTGAGATCAATATCCAGTACACCACCAAAATTGCTGAAAAATTTACCTTTGGTGCCAAGTATGCCAATTATTCAGCCGGTGATATAAAAGTCGACACCGACAAATTATGGGTTTGGGTTTCAACCAAATTTTAAGGAAGCAAGCTGATCATGTGTGCAGTATCCGGTATTCAGGACCTTATCGAACAGCCTCCTCACCATTGCCTGGGTGTTATTCTGGCAGGAGGACGTTCATCACGAATGGGTAAAGACAAAGCAACCGTGCAAATTGGACAACGCACGATGCTGGATATTACCCGTTCCTTACTGGATGCTGTACCCCTCAATGGTCACATAGTGGTTGGTGGTGATTTTGCTGACTGGACTGAACAATACCGCGGCAACGGACCGGGCCGGGCTATTTGTGAAGTCATAGCAAACATCGCTATACCTGCCTCATCCGCAACAGCATATGTGGTGTTTGTGCCTGTGGATATGCCGTTACTGACGCCAGAGAGACTACAACAACTCATTCAGTTAGCCAAGATTACCCGGCGCGCCGTGTATTTTAACGAACACTTCCTGCCGCTTGTCGTGCCTGTTACTCCGGTAATCTGTGATAGTCTGGGAAAGCTAACTCAGCACTATGCATCGCCCTCAGTACGCCGACTGCTGTCGATAATAAATGCTTTTGCAGTGACATTTACCGGCGCTAAACAAGAGCTGTCGAACATTAACAGCCCTGCCGATCTGGCCTTATTAACCTGAGAGTGCTCTCTGATTGCGACATACATCAGGCGCAGGCCAGTTTAGGCTTCCCGTTCACTCCTTTTCAATAACGCGGTCTCAGGGGATGAACGTGGTAAGCGAGAATCCGGGCAAGCTCTTATTAAGCGCGATATATGCAAAATATAGTTGAATTTTTCTAGACTCGAATTTATTACGGTCTAAACTTGTATTGAGTACCCATGCAAATACAAAGGGGTGCTTAGTAATTCAGTAATACAGGATGTAAGTCACCATATTTTTTGGACAACAGGTGGACGGGATGACTACTGAAACAACTTTTGCGTCAACGTTTGAACAGTGCGGTGTGGGATTGGCACATGTTCATCCGGATGGAAGCTTCATTCGCGTCAATCAGGCATTAAGTGATTTTTTAGGCTATTCCAGGGCTGAACTTGTAGCGCTTAACTTTCAACAAATTACCCATCCGGACCACCTTGATAAAGATCTGCTTCACGTGGCCAATGTGCTTGAAGGTATTTATGATTCCTATCAAATGGAAAAGTTGTATATCCATAAAAAGGGCCACCTGGTCTGGGGCAACCTCACCGTTACGCTGGTTCGCAATGCGGATGGCTCACCTGCATTTTTTGTCTCGGTCATTGAAGATATCGATGAGAAAAAACGCATAGAGCAAAATTATTTTGAATCGCAGGAAACGTTACGTTCTATTATAAGTTCGTTGTCGGACCGAATGGCAGTGTGGGTTGTCTCACCTGATCTGTCATCACTGGTCTTTGTCAATGAAGGCTACCAACGTATATGGGGGCGCAGTGGCAAAGAACTGTATGAAAACCCTCGAAGTTTTATCGATCATGTTCACGTTGCTGACCGTCAGCGGATACTCAACTTTTATCGTCAGCGCATCACCCAGCCATGGCAATTTGAATATCGGGTCATGCGCGATGATGGGGAACTGCGCTATATTCGGGAACGGGGTGAGGTGATCCACGATCATTATGGCGAAGTGATTAGTCTGGTGACCACGGCTGACGACATTACCCATGATAAACAATTAAATGAAGCACTGAAGTCGGCCAATCATAAGCTTGAGTTGCTGTCGCGCATTGATGGCCTTACCGGAATTGATAACCGCCGCGAGTGCATACGGTCTATTGGGGTGGAATGCAAACGGTTGGATCGGATCAGCGATCGTACTACCTCGACCCTGGCGTTTCTGGATTTAGATAAATTTAAATATATTAATGATCATTACGGCCATCATGTTGGTGACAAAGCATTGCTGGCTTTCACCAATCGGATAAAGTCTGAAATGCGTGATAACGACCTGGTCGGGCGTTATGGCGGCGACGAGTTTTTACTGTTATTGCGAGACACAACAGTGGAAGATGCCGAACTTGTGATTGAACGTATTTTCAGGAAACCACTAACGGTGAGCAACGAGGAAGGCAAACAGGTACCCATATATTGTTCTGTAGGGCTGGCCCAATGGCAACCCGGGCTGGGCAGCGTGCAAGAGTGGATTGAGCACGCTGACCGTCAAATGTACACTGCCAAGAACAGTAAAAAGTCGAACTAATACTGGTTACTGTTGCCGGCCCCATTGCGCAATCGTGTCCCGCTCAGCATCGGTCATGTTTGTTTTGTTTAGAAACGGCATGTCACGAGTGACGGTGGTGCGATGCACTAACTGTGGTGCCTGACGTTGAATTTGCTGCCAGTTATCAAACTTAACACCCAATGGCGCGACTTTAAATATTTGGTCAGTAGGGTTACTGGCATGACAACCCTGGCAATGTGTGGTCACGATGGTTAACACCTGTTTGTCGAGCTCAGACATTGAATCGTCTGTCTGCGCGGTGTTTATGGTGCTGGCTGCTGGTTTTGAGCTGATTGTACTTGTTTCAGCAGTACGCAGCTGTGGCCAGGACACCCATAAAGCCACCAGTAATAAACCGACCGCACCGCTAATAAGCACGCCCGGACTGAATTTACCTACATGACGCAAGTTGAAGAAATGTCTTATCCACGCTGACAGCGCCATGATAGCAACTAACACTAACCAGTTTTGCGGGTGTTGATAGGTCATCGGATAATGATTGCTGATCATAATAAACAAAATTGGCAGGGTCAGATAATTATTGTGCACTGAGCGTAACTTTGCACCCGCGCCCCAGGCAGGATTTACTGGTTTCTTAGCCGCTACCGCGTCGACCATTTTACGTTGTGCTGGCATGATATTAAGCCACACATTGGCTACCATTATCGAGCCGATGAGGGCGCCAATATGGATATATGCCCCGCGACCACTGAACCACTGTGTTGCCAGATAGCTGGCAACGACCAGCAACGCAATAAACGCTACTGCAAACAATTTTGGGTAATTTGCTAAGGGTGTCCGACAGGCCAGTTCATACAGCAACACGCCCCCCGCCAGTAATGATAATCCGCGGGTAATGGCTTCAGCTTCGCTCATTGCCATAACCGAGGGGTCAATGAGATAAGCAGACGCAGCAAAATAATACACAATGATCAACAGCGCAAAACCGCTCAGCCAGGTGGAGTAAGCTTCCCATTTAAACCAGTGCAAGTTTTTAGGCATGGCTTCAGGACCGTAGGCGTATTTCGCGACTTCATAAAACCCGCCGCCATGCACTGCCCATAGATCACCTTTAATGCCTTTTTGCTTTTTCCACTCCGGGGGCGACTCCAGGCTGTTATCCAGCCATACAAAATAAAACGATGCCCCAATCCAGGCGATACCGGCAATAACATGAAACCATCGTACAAATAATGAAAGCCAATCAAGCCACGGCATCGGCGTGCTCCTGTTGTTGATACTGAGGGTGTCCGGCTACCCAGGTAGCCACAGTGGCGCGGTCGTCACCCAGCATAGTGAGGGCGAATAATGCGTCTTCACAACTGCTGTCGTCTTTTACGCGCAGTTTGGTTAATGGGTCAAAGCGAGGGTTTAACACCACAAAGTCGGCGTCGCTGCCAACATTGAAATTACCAATTTTATCGCTTAAACCAAGGCTATGGGCGGCGCCTTGGGTGAGCATATAAAAGCCTTGTAATGCCGACAGTTTATATTGCCTTAACTGACAAATTTTATAAGCTTCGCCAAGTGTTTTAAGCAAATTGAAACTGGTACCGCCGCCGACATCGGTAGCCAGTGTAACTGGTACGTTAAACTGATCTGCCTTGGCCATTTCAAACAAGCCGCTACCTAAAAATAAGTTTGAGGTGGGGCAAAAGGCAGCGACTGCGCCGCGGTCGGCCATGCGTTGCCATTCATCGTCTGACAAATGAATACAATGGCCATACACGGCACGTGGACGTACCATGTGATACTTCTCATACACGGCAAGGTAGTCTTCACATTCCGGATAAAGCGTTTTTACCCAGGCAATTTCATCGTGGTTTTCTGACAGGTGAGTTTGAATAAACACGTCGTCATATTGCTGGGCCAGTTCGCCCAACGCTGCCATTTGTGCACTGCTGCTGGTGGGGGCAAAACGTGGAGTGAGCGCATAGTAGTTTCGCCCTTTGCCATGGTAGCGATCGATAAGGTCAGCGCTATCGCGTTGAGCCGATGATGGCGTGTCCTGCAGCCAGTCAGGGCAGTGCCTGTCCATGCATACCTTACCTGCAACGGTGAGCATGTTCCGCGCTGCTGCGGCCTCAAACAGTGCCTCGGCACTGGCTTTATGTACGCTGGAAAATACCAACCCTGTCGTGGTGCCGTTCTTAAGGCACTCATTCAAAAAGATATCAGCCATGCGGGCACACAGCGCCGGATCAGAAAATTGCCCCTCGGCCGGAAAAGTGAAGTTGTCCAGCCACGTAAGCAGTTGCTCGCCGTATTTAGCAATAATTTCGGTCTGCGGAAAATGTAAATGGGTATCAATGAGCCCCGGCAAAACAAGATAGCCACGATAGTCTTTTATTGTGGCAGCCGGATATTGTGCGTTCAGTTCGCTGAAATGACCAACGGCAACAATTTTGCCGTTTTCTATCACCAGGGCGCCATCGTTAAAGCTTTGCAGATCGCGTGCAAAATGCCGGGTTGCTTTGGGAAAATGATGAATCGCCCCACGAATTAATTGCTGCTTAACCACTAGCTACCCCGATAACTACTAAAACCAAATGGCGAAATCAGTAGCGGCACATGGTAATGGCCACCGGCTTCTGTCATTTCAAAATGAATGTCTACAAACGGGTAGAAAGACTCACCATGTGTGCTGCGTAAATAGCTATCACATTCAAAACGTAAATGATAAATACCTGCATCAAATGACATGTCAGCCCAGTCTTTACAGCGGCCATCTTCATTTGTGCTGGCGCTGACTGAGGTACCGTCAGGGGCGGTAAGAGTAATAGGTAGGCCGGCCACGGGTTTACCTGAAGTGGTATCGAGCACGTGACTTGATAAACTGATCATGATGTAGGTTCTCCTGCTGACTGCGCATCGGCGTTCAGTGCTTTGCCAAGACGCAATAAGGTAATTTGAATTTGTTGCTCGGCTGCGTTTTTAAGTTCGGTTGCAGTATCGTTCGGCAGACGCTGGCGAAGTTCATCGAGCATGGCCTCGGCGCTAAGACCCGTGGCACAAATGATAAAAATAAAGCCGTGTTTGGCTAAGTATTCGTGATTAAGCTGGTGTAGTTGGCTTAATGTGGCTTCACTGGCTGCAGCTGTGCCTTTTTGTTCAACTGAAGCCGTTGCTTTGGTGCTGGCAAACCTGGCCCGTAAACTATTAACGTCACCAATCATCGGGTGGGCTTCAAAGGCTTCACGGGCGTCATCTTCGTTCATGGTTTGCCAGCTTTCCCTGGCTGCTTTATATAACGCTTGTGGTTCGTGGTAAGGGCGCGCAGCAACCATTAAGCTAACCCAGCGCGAAGCGGCACAGGTTTGTTCAAACCATGCGCTGGCAGCGCTATCGTCTAACCTGTTTAATTGGTCTAATGTCATGTGATATTGGCCTGTGAAGAAGCAACAGGCTCGGTCTGTTGCGAGGTATGATTAACGCCATGTAAGCGCTGGATAATTTGTGCACTCACCGAAACCGCTACCTCTATGGGCTGCTTGCCCGGAATATCCGTCAGCCCGATGGGACTGTAGAAATCTTCCAGGCGTCGATTGTTGATACCTTTTGCGGCCAGACGATGGACAAAACGTTTGGCTTTGGTGTGCGAACCGATCATGCCAACATAAGGCAGATGTTCTTGTTTCAGCGCTTTCTCGGCCAGTTCAAAATCGAGTTGGTGGTCATGAGTCATGATGACTACCCAACTACCACTGGGCAGCAATGGTATTTCGCCGGCTGGCGTATCATCGGCGATAAATTCTACGTTCGACGCCAGAGGCTGAGCCGGGGTCAACGACTCCCGATTATCAATCCAGCGAATGGTGAGCGGCAGCTGCGCTAAGATAGGCACCAGTGCCTGGGCAACATGACCGGCGCCAAATAAGGCCAGGACCTGACGGTGACTGACGTGAGTTTCAATGAGTATTTTAATGGCGCCACCACAGCACTGCCCCAGTGTGCTGGCGAGTGGAAAATGATGCAGCGCTTGTTGGTTGTGGTTGCCCTGAATGCTTTGTGCCAGCGCCTCACGAGCCAGTTCAATGGCTTTAAACTCTAGATGACCACCACCGATAGTATCGTACTGACGACCAGCGGTGACCACCATTTTTGTGCCTTGTTCGCGTGGTGTTGAGCCTGCTGTAGTGACCACCGTAATCAATGCATAACCCTCAGCCTGGCGTTCACAGTGGTGAATGGCTTCGTACCAGCGTCGGATTTGCCAGTTTTCAGTTTGCATCATGGTTGCCTTCCTGCAGGGCAGTAATCGCCGCGAGTACATGTTCCGGTGTGGCGGGGGCGGGTATCGGCGGGTCTACACGATAGTCAGCCAGACTTGAAACCGCATCCTTAATGGCACACCACACCGACATAGCCAGCATCAGCGGCGGTTCACCGACGGCCTTAGAGTGATAAATACTGTCTTCGGCATTGGGACGGTCGAACAATTGCACATTAAAATGCGCAGGTGTGTCGCCAATGGCCGGAATTTTATAGGTGGCTAAATTGTTACTGATGAGCTTGCCGTCATCATCCCAGCGCAAATCTTCGGTGGTCAGCCAACCCATTCCCTGAATAAAGCCACCTTCAATTTGACCCCGGTCAATCGCCGGATTCAAACTGGTGCCCACATCGTGGAGAATGTCTACCTTATCAACGGTGTATTCACCGGTGAGGGTATCCACACTCACTTCTGACACCGCAGCGCCGTTGGCAAAGTAGAAAAACGGCCGCCCTGAGCCGGTGTCGCGATCGTAATGTATTTTGGGTGTACGGTAATAGCCGGTGGAAGATAACGAAATGCGTGCCATGTAGGCATTTTGTACCAGTTGGGTAAAGGGCAAAGCATGTTCGCCTGAAGAGACCTTACCATCGGCAAAGTTCACCGTGTCAGCCGCAACGCCAAACTCTTCGGCAAACAGTTCCGCGAGGCGTTGTTTTAGCGTTATACAGGCGTTTTGAGCGGCCTTACCGTTCAGATCTGTACCACTGGATGCCGCGGTGGGTGAAGTATTCGGTACTTTGTCGGTGCGGGTAGCGGTCACTTCAATATTATCCAGTGAAATACCAAACTCATGCGCAACGATCTGACCAACCTTGGTGTGCAGACCCTGGCCCATTTCGGTACCACCGTGATTAACCTGAACACTGCCATCAGTGTAAATGTGGATAAGCGCGCCAGCCTGATTTAAGTGTTTGGCGGTAAAAGAAATACCAAATTTTACCGGCGTCAGGGACAGACCTTTCTTAATAATCGGGCTGTGCTGATTAAACTTGTTAGTATCTTCGCGACGTTGCCAGTACTGTGTATCGTTTTCCAACTGTTCAATCAGCGAGGGCAGAATATCCTGTTCCAGTTCCATACCATAGGGAGTCACCATGCCATTTTGAGGGCTGTACAGGTTGCGCTTGCGCACTGTGAGCGGGTCGAGCCCGGTTTTACGGGCGACCACATCCATCATCAGTTCGGCCATAATTAAACCCTGCGGGCCGCCAAAACCACGAAACGCGGTATGCGAAACGATATGCGTTTTAAGGCGATGACCGGTGATTTTGCTGGCACCAAGCTGATAGGCGTTGTCGGCATGGAACATCGCGCGGTCGACAATCGCATCGGACAAGTCCGGAGAGTGTCCGCAGTTACCCGCGACGGTCACTTTAGCGCCGTGCATTTTGCCGCTTTCATCAAAGCCAATTTCGTAGTCATTTTCAAACGGGTGGCGCTTGCCGGTAGCCTGCATATCGAGCATGCGTGGCAGGCGCATTTTTACCGCGCGCCGAGTGCGCAATGCAAAGACAGCTGCCAGGCAGGCCCATTGAGCCGCTTGTGACTCTTTACCACCAAAACCACCGCCCATGCGCCGCATATCAACGGCAACGCGGTGTAGTTTCACGCCCAGTACTTCTGCAACCAGCTTTTGAACTTCGCTGGGGTGCTGACTGGAGGTGTAGATATTCATCCGGTCTTCTTCTTCCGGAATAGCCAGGCTGACCTGACCTTCCAGGTAAAGGTGTTCCTGTCCACCTACCGATAAGTGTCCACTGGCGGTCATCGGTGCAGCTTGCAACGCCGCGTCAATATCACCACGGCCGAACTCGTGGCTCGGACGTACTTTACTGTCTACTGCGAGTGCGGCATCGGTGGTTAATATTGCGTTGCCATCACTAAACGCCATATTGGCTTTTGTGGCAGCAATACGTGCGTGTTCTTCGGTTTCTGCCAGGACTGCAAATACCGGCTGGCCGTGAAATTTAACCTCGTTGTCCAACAAAATCGGATCGCCGCCAAAGACCGGCCCAATATCAGTATGGCCGGGAATATCAGCAATCGTGATGACATCAATGACGCCGGGCGATTGCCATACGGCGTCTAATTCCAGTAACTGTAACGTACCGCTGGCCACGTTTGTGGTACCGACACTCACATAACACAGTGAGTCTGGTGTCGGGATATCGTCAACGTAGCGGGCTGTTCCGGACACCTGTCGGATAGCACTCTCATGACGCGTAGGTTTCAGTAGTGGCGAGTGTTCAGTGACGGCTGTGGGTTGTTCAATCAGTTTACGCATGTTGGGCCACCCGGGTTGAGACTAATAATTCTGATTGGGTTTCGAACCAGAAACGCTGCCATAAATTAGCCAGTAACTGTTTGCGGTAGGCGGCGCTGGCGCGCACGTCATCAATGGGGGTAAAGGCCTGGCTGAGGATCTGCATACCCTCAGTACGCAATGTGGCATTTTGCCAGTCCTTTCCTGTCATTTGTGCTTCAAGTTCGGCGCAACTGACCGGCGTAGCAGCTACACCACCAAAGCCAGTACGCAGCGATTTCACCGTTGTGCCATCAAGTTCAAGTTTAAATACAGCACAGACTGCAGAAATATCATCTTCGTGACGCTTGGACACTTTATACGCCTTGAGCTGCATTGCCGTGCTGAGACGCGGAAATTCAATTGCGCTTATCCATTCTTTGCTGGTTAAAACGGTTTGACGATAACCGGTAAAAAAGTCACTGGCGGGCACTGTGCGGTAATCACTACCATTATCAATAACGATTGATGCATTAAGCGCCAACAGTACCGGTGGCATATCACCAATGGGCGATGCATTGGCGACGTTACCGCCAAGCGTGGCCTGGTTACGCACTGGTACCGAGGCAAACCGGTCAATGAGTTCATGGAGCGTGGGAAAATGAGTTGTTAAAACCGGGGTAATGTCATTTAACGGTAGCGCCGCCCCGACAGTGATATGCTCGTCGGTAATTGTCAGCGCCCGGCATTCTTTTACCCGTGTGGTGCTAATCAGTGTCGGCAGAGATTTAAGTTGCTGAGTGTACTCCAGCGCCAGATCGGTGCTGCCGGCCACAAAGCGTGCATCAGGATACTGCGCAAGTAACGCAGATACAGCCGTACGGCTTTGGGGTAAAAACACATTGTTCACAGACGCTTGTTCTGCAATGTCGTCCTGTAATGCTTTGAGCGTCGCCAGTGTGTGTGGCTCCCGGCTGGTGAACTGGTCTGGTTCACGTCCACCATCAGGTATTCCACAGCTTTCCTGAGTGGCCTCAATAATGGGCCGGTAGCCGGTACATCGGCACAGGTTGCCTGACAAGGCAGTATTAATCGTGGTGCGGTCTACTGTTGTCTTGGCGTGATAAAGGGCAAACATAGACATGACAATGCCTGGCGTACAAAAGCCACATTGGCTGCCATGGTGTTCCACCAATGACTGTTGAACCGGATGCAACACGCCGCCCTGACTTAAATGCTCTATGCTAATGAGCTGTTTACCGTGCAAGGAAGCCAGTAGCGTAATACAGCTGTTGATACTGCGGTAGTGAATGCTTTGTTGATCTGGCGCGATTTCACCAAGAACGACCGTGCATGCACCACAATCGCCCGAAGCACAGCCTTCTTTGCTGCCTTTTAGCGCCTTGTTATCGCGCAAATATTGCAGAACGGTGACCTCCGCTAACTTTTTGTCTAGCGTAACCAGTTCATTATTAAGTAAAAATTTTATCATTCTGTGCTCCGGGCCTGCCTGGCGGGCGATTAAGCGGATACCTTACCGGAATATCTATTCAAAAAGTAGACCATATGGTCAGTTTTTTGTTGGAAAAGCCAAAGTTTTTCTTCACTATGGGGGCATTTAGTTCAGTTGTCCAAATTTCAGTATGGGTAGAAATGCACTCAGCCTGACAGGACAGACCAGAAATTGGCAAAAAAATGACTACTTGGTCAGGAAATTGCTGCAGAATGTGGCAAGTATCATTGCAAGCATAGTAAGAAAACGTCACGCACGGTTTGCGTGAATAGCTGGATAACAAGGACACATCAGTATCAATGGCGAATAAATCAAAAATGGACGGCAGTATTGGCGCCAAGAATAAACAAATTATTCTTGCGGCCGCAGAAAAGGCTTTTGCATCGTTTGGATTTAAGGGCACTTCAGTGCAGCAAATTGCCGATGAAGCGCAATTACCTAAAACCAATATCCTGTATTATTTTAAATCCAAACAGGGCCTTTATGTTGCGTTGTTGCAGGACATTATGTCGTTATGGAATTCGCGATTTGATCGCGTGACAGCTGCCGACGATCCGGCAGAGTCACTGGCCGATTACGTCGCCGAGAAAATGACTATGTCGCGAACGCATCCTCAGGCATCAAAGATATTCGCAATGGAAGTACTCAACGGTGCTCCCTATCTGAATAAGTATTTTAATACTGAGCATGTTGCCTGGATGAATGGACGTGTTGCAATTATTCAAAGTTGGATAGAGCAGGGCAAAATGGCCGCCATTGATCCCACTTACTTGTTGTTTCACATATGGGCATGTACTCAGCATTATGCCGACTTTTCAGCGCAAATAACCAGTTTATTAGGCAAGAGTATGAAACGGGCTGATTTTGAAGAAGCCACCCGCCAGGTAATCAAGCTGGTGTTGTCTGGTTGTGAGCTGGACATACCCCGTAAGTATCAGGAGTAACCCAAAATGAGTAACCACTATCCTCGCGATTTAATCGGCTATGGGGCAACGCCGCCACATCCAAGGTGGCCTGACAATGCCCGCATCGCAGTGCAGTTTGTGATCAATTATGAAGAGGGTGGAGAAAACTGTACATTGCACGGCGATGACCACTCTGAAATATTCCTGTCAGAGATTATTGGCGCTCAACCTTATCCGGATCGCCATTTAAGCATGGAATCAATTTATGAATATGGCTCCAGAGCGGGTTTCTGGCGTCTTTATCGGTTGTTCACCGAAGCCGAAATTCCGGTCACCGTATTTGGTGTGACCATGGCGTTGGAACGCCACCCTGAAGTGGTAAAAGCGATGCTTGACGCCGATTGGGAAATCGCCAGCCACGCACTGCGCTGGATTCATTATCAGGACATGGCCATTGACGACGAACGCGCTCAAATAGAGGAGTCTGTTCAGCGACATAAAGCATTAACTGGTAAGGCCCCCGCAGGTTGGTATACCGGACGGACCAGCCCCAATACACTGGCGCTGATTGCCGAACGTGATGATATTGTCTATTGCGCCGACTCTTACGCCGATGATTTACCCTATTACGATAACCATTACAGTAAACCTTTATTAATGGTGCCCTATACACTGGATACCAATGACATGCGCTTTGCGACACCGCAAGGGTTTAACAGCGGCGAGCAGTTTTATACGTATTTAAAGGATGCATTTGATGTGCTGTATGCCGAAGGCAAGCAGTCACCCAAAATGTTATCCATTGGATTACATAACCGTATTATCGGACGGCCAGGCCGGTTCGCGGCATTAAAGCGCTTTGTAGAATATGTCCAGCAGCACAAAAAGGTATGGCTGTGTACCCGTGAGCAAATTGCCCATCATTGGCAGCAACATTTCCCTGTTAAATAAAGCGTCTTAAAAACTAAAAAGGAGTCTGTAAGACTCCTTTTTAGTATTATCGCATTTATAAACCGAAGATATAGCGCAGCACAAAAACTCCCGCCAACAGGTAAGTAATAACACTGATTTCGCGGTGTTTACCGGTGCCTAGTTTAACCCCTACGTAGGTAATAAAGCCTAGTGCAATACCTTCGCTGATGCTAAATGTCAGTGGCATGGCCATGAGGGCTACTACGGCAGTCGCAGATGCGCCTAAATCATCAAAATCCAAATGACGAATCGAGTCCATCATCAGTATTCCTACCATCACTAGTGCCGGCGTCGTGGCCATAATAGGAATAACTTTCATCAGCGGCGTTAAAAACAGCGCCAGTAAAAAGCATACACCCACCACAATGGCGGTTAAACCAGTGCGACCGCCAGCTGACGCGCCTGCAGCAGACTCGACATAACTGGTAACCGGCGAGGTACCTAATGCTGCGCCAACCACACTTGCTGAGGCATCGGCTGTCATGGCAGCGCCTATTTTGGGAAGCTTGTCTTCCTTGTCGAGTAAATTAGCGCGGCGTGAAACGCCAATTAGCGTGCCAATAGTATCGAACATATTCACGAACATGAGTGCAAAAATGAGGTCCCAGGTTTCGGCAAAATGTTCAATTGGGTACCAGATATCCATAGCCAGCCAGGTATCACTAATAGGTTCTGGCATACCGACGATGGCCTCTGGTGTGGCGGTAAGCATACCGTCCCCGCTGGGCACGATGGTTCCCACCACGGTAAGTAATATAATTGAGATTAATATGCCGCCGGTGACGCGTTTTTTAACCAGAATAACTGTCAGTAATATACCAGCAAGCGCTAGTAAAACGGCGGGATCAGACAAGTCACCAATGGTCACAAAGGTGGCGTCACTGGCAACAACTAAACCGGCATTCTTTAAACCGATAAACGCGATGAACAAACCAATACCGCACTGCACACCTATTTTAAGTGAGGGAGGGATGGCCTCGGCAATCAGGGTTCTTACCCCGGTAAGTGTCAGGCCCAAAAATAAAATGCCGTTCCAGAATACGATTCCTAAAGCAGCTTCCCATGGAATCTCGCGGGTCATACAAATAGTAAAAGCGAAAAAAGCGTTCAACCCCATGCCAGGTGCTAACGCAATAGGATAGTTGGTCATCAGTGCCATTAGCACAGTGCCCAGGCAGGCCGCTAAAGCAGTCACCGTTATTAAGCCCTCAGGAGGCATGCCGCTTAGCCCTAGAATACCAGGGTTAACCACCAGAATGTATGACATGGCGGCGAAAGTAGTGAGGCCGGCAATGACTTCGGTTTTTATCGTAGTGCCGTGTGCCTGCAGTTTAAATAATCGCTCTATCAGCGTCGATGACATAGTTGTTCTCTTTATTAGAATTAAAGCTGCTGCTTGATGAATGTGTCTTATTTTGTATTGTTAAGCAAACAGTAAGCAAAAAACTGACCATGTAGTCAATAAGTTGGTCTGGTATCTGCAAGTATCTGCAATATGTTTACGAATAACAATAAACGGGTTGGTTTTAAGCAGATTAACCTTACTAATAATTAAATCAACGCAGGCTATTTTGGCATGGAGCCACTGATAATTGCACCGTTATGGTGAATTTGCCTGCCAACAGTGCGCGAGGGAGCGTGATAACGCGATGAAACTTATCCATTTAATTGAGCAATTACCAAAAGCAGAATTGCATTTACATATTGAGGGAACGCTGGAGCCGGCATTAATGTGGGCGTTAGCAGAGAAACACGAGGTCACCCTGCCTTATGATTCAGTCGAGGCCATTACAGCCGCTTATCAGTTTGATTCGCTACAAAGCTTTTTAGATTTGTATTATCAGGGCGCTGATGTGCTGCGCGACGAAGACGACTTTTACCAGTTAATGCGCCAGTATTTGCAACATTGTAAAGCGGACAACATTGTTCATACCGAAATCATGTTTGATCCGCAAACCCATACATCCCGTGGTGTCGGGTTTAACGTTTTTATGCCGGGGTTTCAGCGCGCCATAGATGAAGCAAAGCAGGATTTGGGCATAAGCGTCTATTTAATTATGTCGTTTTTACGCCACCTCTCAGAGCCTGAAGCCATTGAAACACTCAATCAGGCGCGTGACTATTATCCCATAATTAAGGCAGTAGGACTGGACAGTAGCGAACGGGGCAATCCACCGGAAAAGTTTAATAAAGTGTTTGCTGCTGCCCGGGCGCTGGGGTTTAAGTGTGTTGCTCATGCAGGAGAAGAAGGCCCGGCCGACTATATTTGGCAGGCGTTGGATATGCTTAAAATCGACCGGCTTGATCATGGTGTCAGGGCCAGTGAAGATAAAGCATTAATGAAGCGACTGCGCGACGATGGCATGGCGCTTACGGTGTGTCCGCAAAGTAATATCAAGTTGTGCGTGTTTGATCACATGCAACAGCATAATATTTTACAGTTACTGGAAGATGGCCTTTGTGTGACAGTGAATTCCGATGATCCCAGCTATTTCGGCGGTTATTTGAATGATAATTATCGTGCCTTAATGACTCACTTGGGCATGGACGAAAGCTCCCTGGTACAGTTGGTGAAAAATAGCTTTATGGGGTCTTTTTTGCCCGCTGAAGAGAAAAACAAGTGGTTGCGCTGTATAGATAGCATTGTTAGCGATGCCCGTTGAGCCAGCTAAACAACGTCGTTAAACAGGACTGCTCAAAGAGTAAAGCCCCCACATGTGAAACATGCCGGGGGCTTTATTGTGATTAAAAACGTCGTTTACTGATGAGGCAGCGCCTCTTGGTATTCTGTCCAGTTAAGGACAATCTCATCTACTACTTTACTACCAACTTTATACGCAGCTTCCAATGCCGGACGCATGCCAGCATAACCAGCGCCAGAGCTTTCTGCTTTAAGGTTTTCTGCTGCGGTCAGACTAGCAGGTTGCATGGTAAAGTTGCTGGCGGTGCGCAGCACTAAAAAGCGCTCTTTATCGACCAGTCCGGCATTGTCCAGAAATACCATTGACTGATAGCTACCGGTATCTTCCATGCCCGAGGTCATGAAGTTGCCTTTACCGTTGGTCCAGTAAGATGTCCAGTCGTTAGCCCAGTCATTCAATAACTTCCCGTGCCAAAAGGTTGAGGCAGACAGGTGGTCGCCGCGTAATACAGTGGGGGGCTGTTGAGCCGCTGGCATTTCAGTATATTTACTGCGTAATGCCTGCATGGCGTCGGTGTCCATCAGTGTCATATCTTTGGTCAGGGCATAGGCCCAATCAACCAGTTGGGTATTGAGTTGGAATGCCTCACCGTTAGTGGCGACAACCTCTTCATCAGATTCAGGGTAGGGCGCGTGAGCAAATAACGGAAAGTAACCGGTTTTCCAGTCGTTGGGGACTTCTCGTGCATCGATTTGGTGGGCAAGATCGCCGTCTACCAGATAATCGGCCCAGATAGCCGAGCCAATAGAGCCATCCTGAGGGTCAATACCGGCAATACCCGCGACCAGCCAGTAGGCCTTGGTCAAGTCAAAGCGTGGGTCCAAGCCCAGGGCCATGAAGGCAGACGATGCACGGGATATGCCCATGCCGGTTACCATGCCTAAAACACCTTTTTCAGGATTGTAATAGATGTCATGAAAACCGTGGGGGAATTCAAATTTTTCAGTCAGGCCGTAGCGCTCCCGCCAAAACTGAAATTCCCCGGGTTTATCACCGGTGTCTTCGCCAATTTCAAACATTGCAACTACCACCGCTTTAATTGGCAATACTTTTTCTGTGCTGTTGGCGGGTGAATCGGGCGAACTTGCGGGTGTTTCTTTGGCTGGTTGGCAAGCGCTAAGGGCTAATACGCCCAGTAATATTATCAATAATTTCATTGTAGTGTCCTCAATATAAAAACGGCATGCCTGAGCATGCCGTTTTTCAGTTTGTTAGTGCTTAGAACTTGTAAGAGAACTTCACGTTAAAGTGACGTGGTAGTTCAGGTAACACGATTTGGCTACCAAACAAATCCGGGAAGTTAGCACGGAAGTAACGCTCGTCAGTCAGGTTTTTCACTGTCAGGTTAACCCCGAAGTTTTCATCCTGATAAGATAGACCCGCATTTACCAAAGTGTAGGCTGGCAGGGTAACTGCACCAGAGAAGCCTGACGATACCGAGTCAACATCAATGATACTCATGCTGGCGGCATAGCCGTTCTGGAAGTCATAAGTACCCGTCAGCGTGTAGATATTCTCCGGCATACCAGCTTTCAGGCCTTTCGAATTAGTAGTGCCCGGGCCAACCAGGTTTAAGCCAACGACGTTGCCGCCGAAAATAACTGATGGGTCGACCAACCCTGTTAGATCATCGGCGCCAAGGAAGCCAAACTGATTGCCATTTTCTAAGGCAGTCAGGTTAACCACTTCGACATTAGAGTAACCGGCTGACAGTACCAGATTTTCGTTCACTACCCAACGCAGTTCAAATTCCAGGCCTTCGTTGTTGGTGGTGTTATTGGTCACGGTATTCTGTGTGTTGTAGTCAGTACGTTCCTGCTCGAAGATAGACAGAGCAAAATACAGAGACTCATCGAGAAACGACCCTTTTACCCCGTATTCCATTAGTTCTGACGTATCAAACGCACCACTGCCGTCAGGGTTATCTAACTGACCGATATTGATTTCAGCCCCCTGACCAGCAACCAGCGTGGCTTGTTCAGCGATAGTAATGTAAGGGATCAGGCCAATGGGTGTGGTGTATGAAATACTGGTATTCCATGACACCCCGTCAACTGTCTCTTCCAAGGTAATTGGCGCTGTACTTCCCTCTACAATTCGTTCTGCCGGTAGTTTGAGATCTTCACGAGAGGTGCTTTCGATATCGATAGTATCGTAACGGACACCCAGTACGATATTCAGGCCCCAATCCCAGGTTAAGTCAGTCATGGCTGCAAAACCAAGATCCAGATAGTTACCAACGTCGTAATTATCGTAGTTCATGCCAGAGCGGGTAGACAGTAAACGACGGTCCAGTGCACTGGAAGGCATTGTCAGATCACGACGGTTAAAGTATTCGTGCGTAAAGTCGTCGCCGTGCAGGAAGTCTGTGTAACGGATTGAGGGAGATACCTGGAATTGTGCAAACAATGAGTCCAATTCGACTTCGGTTGCAAATACAACCTTGTCTTCAACAACCCAGCTATCGTGGAATTGAGAGAAACCATAGGCGTTTTCGTTGATGTTGTCATAGGCATCATAGAACAACTGGTTTTTGATTTCCCAGTCACCCGCATAATAAATAACATCAAAGTACAGGGTAGTGGCTTTGTTGCCTAGCTGATCATCAGGCGCAACCAGTGTCTGGTTCCCCTTGAGTTTTGCCGTACCCGGGTTTTCCAGCGCCATCAACGGATCGAAGAAATCTTCGGTAACTGATGATAGTGGTACTGCCGGGGTAAATATAAACGGGTTTAACTGACCCTGAACAACATTGTACTCTTCATGAGAAATTGAGCCATCGCCATTAGCATCGATATTTTTTGCAGTACCAGTTACGTAATTACCATTATCAACCAAATCCTGGGTTAAACGGTTCCAACCTGCAACCTGATTACCCTGATAGTTGTGATACATACCACCAAACTCAACGCGCAGGTTATCGCTTAGATCAATGTTGAATGATGCCTGAATAATAGACTGGTCTGTGTCGGTGTTGTCGTAATAACTGCCTGAGTTTTCAATTTCACCGTAGACGTAATAACCCATGTCCTTACCGCCAACCTTGGCCGGACCGCCAACTTCAGCAGTAATTATGCTTTTATCCCAGGTGCCATGCGTATAAGACATAGCGCCGGTTGGTGTATCAAGATACTGACCAGATGATGCACGGGCAGACTTAGGGTTAAAGTTAAGGTATCCACCGATTTTAGATGGGCCGTAAATGGGTGATGCCGGACCACGAACAATATCGATACGGCTTGATGCGCCGATAGGCGTCGGGTAGTTGCCTGGGTTATCCAGGCGCTTCATACCACGGAAATAGGCTTCACCAGGATTACCCCGAATATCAAGTGAACCAGCTACGCCGAAGAATGACTGAGTAAACGTACCTGGCGCAAACGCAACCAGTTCATCGATATCAGAAACGTTAAACCGTTCCATTTGCTCAGAGCTAATGGTTGATGCTGAGCGGGGAGTTTCCAGAATAGATTTACCAAAACCAAATACTGCTTCTACATCCTGGCCAGGTAAGCTACCTAATGAACCTTTGACTTCAATTTTTTCAATTTCTGCATCGGTAGGTTCTTCCTGAGCCAGTGACGCGCCGGGGGCCAACATCATTAATCCGGTAGTGACAGCCAACGCCAGCGGCGTCACACTAAATTTAGTTGTTTTCATGGTGTTCCTCATATTCTGGATTTGTAAGTGTTATATGAATTCTTGCTATGCAGACACTTTCTTTGCAGGTTTAGTGCCAAATTCCTGTCCACATGGTCAGGAATAATATTAAATATAAGTGCTTGAAAATTAACGATTAAAATATTTTCTGAATTTGCTTTAAGGTTATTAAAATGTTAATTGGGGAAAGGCGAACCTTTCTTTGCACCATCGCAGTGACTCTAACTTTGGCCTTGCACCAAGAGAGTAATGAGACTTCACTGCTTTGGTTAATCACGAAGCGCATTCACTAGATCTTGTCAGGCGTTTGTGCTGTTTGCCGGGTGGGGGGCGTGGTGTCTGGCAACAACACCGTTAAAACAATAGCGGTTATACCTGCAGTGGTAACAGGTGACATGAATATATTGCCAATCCAGCCTGGCAGTTGAGTAAGCACATTTTCAACCAGCATAACGCCCAGACCCATACCCAGCGAACAGGCGGTGATCAGGCTATTACGCTGATTGAGTGGCTCACTGGTAAGAATTTTTACACCACCTACTGCCACCATGGCGAACATGACCAGTGTGGCACCGCCTAAGACTGGTTTGGGAATGGCTTGCAGTACTGCACCAATAAAGGGAAATATCCCCAGTACAACAAACACGGCGGCCACAAAAAAGCCCACTTTACGACTTGCTATACCCGTCATTTGAATTACACCGTTATTTTGCCCAAAAGTGGTGTTTGGAAATGTACATAGTACGGCAGCTATGAGCGAATTCAGCCCATCACCAAGAATACCAGCCCGAATGCGTTTGAGGTATTTGTCGCCTTTAATAGGCAATTGACAGAACAAACTGTTGGCGGTGAGGTCGCCAGCGGTTTCGATAGCGGTAAAAAAGTAAATAAGGGCGATAGGTAAAAACAGAGACCAGTCGAAATTAAAACCGTATTTAAAGGGATGTGGAAAACTGAAGTAAGGTAATGAAGATAGCGTTGAAAAGTCGGTCATGCCAGCGAAATAAGCGATAACCGTACCGACGGTCATGCCAATAAAAATAGCCGAAAGACGCAACCAACGATTACGATGTGAATTAAAGATTATAATGATCAGCAGGACACCCAGTCCCAGGTTCAAATTAGCCACATCGCCAAAACTCTCGCTATTGAACCCTCCGGCCAAATCGGTCATGCCCACTTTAATCAGAGATATACCAATAGCGATAATAACAACCCCTGTCGTGATGGGGGTAATGATGCGTTTAATCTGCTGAATAAACTGACTCAGAATGATTTCGACAAAAGCCCCCAAAAAACAAACACCAAACATCATTGCCAGAATGTCATCGTTTGAACCGCCCCGCGACTTAATGGTCGTTCCAACCAGCAGCAGTGCGCTGATAAACGCAAAGCTGGTGCCCTGAATGGCAACAAGGCCACTGCCAACCGGGCCGAAGCCCCGGGTTTGTATAAACGTACCAATACCGGTAACCAGTAACGCCATGCTCACCAGATAGGGCACCTCGGCCTGCAGCCCAAGCGCCGAGGCAATAATCAGGGTGGGGGTGACCACACCAATAAAACTGGCCAGCACATGCTGCACGGCAGCGGTGAGGCTAACCATAAAGCCAGGTTTATCGTCCAGAGCATAGAGTATTTGATGTTGTGACATGCATTATCCTTAATGACACAAGTCAGGTTGATAGTGACAAATAAACTGACGTTTGGCAGGCATTTGATCCGGCACAGTGACACCTTTCCTGAGAATGGAACGGGTAAATTCAGTCAAACGCTGCTGATAAGTGTCTAGGGCTTTTTGCTTGTCGCTGGCAGACAGAAAACTGTGTTTAAGCGAGTTTTCGCCAAGGCTGATTAATTCCTGCCAGGACAGGTTAAACTCGTTAACTGCCACGTAATACTCGTCGGTCATGGTACTGTCCCACATGCCCCGATCATCGGTTGACAGCGCCACCGGTATATCGGTTCTGAGGTATTCCCCGAACGGATGGTTACGGTAGTCTTCGGTGTATTCCAGCAGTTGATTGCTAATCAGATTAATTTCAATGAGATAGGGTCCATGGCGCATGAGTAACAAGGTATCCGGATCCGTAATCGTGTTCAAACCGTGACCGATTCGCTGTGCACCGAGTAACAAGGTGTCACGCACATGACGGTTGGGCTCATCCACTTCTCCGGCATGAATTGACAGGGGGATAGCGGGGTACTGATTACGTAACTCGCGTAACACCGGCAAAAAGCGTAACGGATAACCTTTGTCATTATCTTCGCGTCCGGCAAAGTTAATGCCGACATAACTATCCCGGTGCTTGTCGATAAAGCCATAAACCCAGCGCAGATCATCTTCTGCTGACGGCGCAAAACGTAAAATGGTGTACTGGAATTTTACTGTCACGCCAGTGGCCCTGGCCTCGTCAGAGTCAAGCATCGTGGTAAGAATATCCAACGCTTCTTCTGGCGTGTAGCGGCTGCCGTCAGCTTTTAGTTTACCGCGCACACCCACCTGGGTTTCCAGGTATTGCAGCCCCTCTTCACCGAAAGCCTGCATGTTTTTTAATAAAATATACGCTGTTACCTGCGGATTGGCGGGTAACTCGTTGAGTCGGCTCCAGTGTGCTTCAAAAAATTCATTGCGCCCTTCATGGTCTTTATCGAGACGAATACTGTTTAAAAAGCCTTGTTTTTCTTCAGGTGACAGCGCCTCCATTTTTTTGTATTCGCCCTGCTGGCATTGACTAAGTTTGTTATAGGTTGACGCCTGAATTGTTTTAAATAGTAATAACTGGCGCCCTGCGCCGTATTCGTTGGCACCGTAGCCCAGACACTGATTGATTTTTACTTTAGTGTAATACTGATAGCCGCCGTTACGTGTTTGATCTGTGGCAATGTCATACCACCATTCACTGTAACCGGCACCGGATAGGTGATTATGTAAATCGCCGCCTTTGGGTAATGTCCACAAAAAGGCGTACATTTGGGTCTCAGAGGCGGATTGTTTAAAGTTGCGAAACCACTGCTCCATATCGTCGGCCTTGGCGATTTGTACCATTACACTCATTACGCCGGCCACGACCCAACCTGATAACCGTTTCATATTGTTCCTGATGTTAGCAAAATATTATGCTTAACAAGCAATATTCTGACCATTTGGTCAGTATCGTGTTGCTGAGCTTAACTGTATGAAATTTATAGATATAAATTATAGTGTAGAGAGCCGCTAAGCCATATTTTGAGATGCTTGCACCAGGCTGATGCAATCAGGGGTGGGTTTTATACATGCTGGTGAAAGGTGAGCAAAAGAATGGGGCAAGGCAGTCGTTGCCGCCTCAGAGGCGGGCAACGAATAAAAGGATTAGGTGTTTAGTAAGGAAACCCGTCGGGTAGGGTAACAAAGATAGAGTGGCGCACTTCGTTATACATTGCGCGGCTGCAGTGACCTTCGCCTTCGGTATCTTCCAGCAGCAGTACATCGCCAGCCCCAAATACATGGCGCTCACCATTAGACACCGTAAACTCGGCACGACCTTTTAAAATGAACAACAACTGGCGGGCAGGCGCAGGGTGCCACTTAAAGTCGTAATCAGCAGGCGTTTCACGAAAAATGATCGAACCGGCGGGAACTTTCTCTGATAACAGGCCAATAGGGCCACCATCTTTCAAAGGAATATCGGCTTCGCCAAAATGACTTTTTCCATCTGCATCATTGTAAATTCGAGGTATTTTCACGTTAATAATCCTTCTGGTTGGAAAATCGCCTAATTGTCAGGCGAGAATGCTTGTAAAAATTGGTAAATCACCTGCAAACTGGCGTTCACATCCCCAGGTGTCACTGACTCTCCAGGATGATGGCTGATGCCACCTTTGCAGCGCACAAATAACATGCTGACCGGACAAAGCGCATCCATGGCCATGGCGTCATGCCCTGCGCCAGAGGGCAGGCTCACTTTTCTGAAACCGCTCAGTTCAATAGCCTGACCGAGCGTTTGTGATAAATAATGGTCGCACTGTACGGCGTTGGCATGATGGGTCATTTGCCAATTCACATCGACGTGTCGGCGCTCGGCGATGTCGCGAAACACTTCTTCAATAAGTTGTAAGGCGGCATCCCGTTTGTGATCATGCTCGCTGCGGATATCCAGCGAAAAATCAACCTTGCCGGCAATCACATTCACTGCATTGGGGCGCACATCAAAGCGACCTACCGTGGCGACAATGCCAAACTGACTGGCGATAGATTCTACTGCCAGCACCATTTCGCTACTGGCCGCTACTGCATCCTGGCGCATTGCCATAGGTACCGTCCCTGCGTGACCGGCCATGCCATTTACCTGCACATTGAGGCGTTTGGCCCCGGCAATGGCAGTTACCAGGCCGACGGGCAAGTTTTCATCTTCGAGCACCGGCCCTTGCTCGATATGTACTTCAAGGTAACCTGCTACATCTTCAGGGTTTAACTTAGCGTCGTTAATGCGGTCGAAGGACAGACCAAATTCGCTCAGGGCATCCGGCAGCGACACGTTGTTTTCATCACGCAGTAAACGCCAGTCCTCATTCCAGCGGCCAGTCAGTGCCCGGCTACCTAACAGTGTAGAGCCAAAGCGGGTGCCTTCTTCGTCACCAAAGCCGACAATATCAATATGAAAAGGAAAACAAATACCATTTTCGGCACAATAATGAATCACAGCGAGAGGCGCGATTACGCCTAACATACCGTCATATTTTCCGCCATTGGGGACTGTATCCAGATGACTACCGAGTACCAGTGACTTAGCCTGTGGGTTGCTGCTGTAGTAGCGCCCCCATTGGTTGCCAGCGGCATCCTGCCATACAGACATATCGGCCTGCTGCATCCATTTAGCCACGATGTTATTAGCCTGGCGGTGTTGCGCGGTTAAGTAACGCCGGTCAACGATTCCCGGCGTTTGACTAATAACACCTAACTGGTCGCAACGTGACATAACCTGATCAGCCAGGCTGGCAAAATCTATCATACCGCTGTACCCGCGTAAGTATCGATAGCCGCATCAACCCCGGCACCGCCTGATAATTTGTGTCCGGCCCGGCGTAATACCGTCTCAAGCGACTGTAACGTATGTAATACAGCATCCTGACGTGCGTTGTACCCCATAGTACCTATGCGCCAGATGCGACCTTTCAACGGACCAAAGCTGGTGCCAATTTCGATGTTAAAGTCGAGTAACAATTGCTGGCGGATCTGTTCACCGTCAACACCGTCGGGAATTTCCACGCCCACCACGTTGTGCATTTTATGCTTAAGATTTCCAAACGGAACAAGGTTCATGGCCTGCACGCCCGCCAGCATGGCATCTCCGGCACGCTTATGACGGGCAATACTCGGTTCTATACCTTCTTCAATTAAGTTGATGGCGCATTCGCGGGCACAAAATAGCATTGAAGCGGCTTCGGTATGGTGGTTGAGTCGCTCTTCGCCCCAGTAATCAAGTAGCATGGGGATGTCGAAATAGTTTGAGCGAATGCGTGAACCGACACCAGACTGATGGCTGTTCTCGCGAATACCGGCCTCAACATGATGCCGTTTACGGACGACATCAACATAGCGATCGCTAAGCGTTATCGGGGCACTGCCAGACGGACCGCCTAAACATTTTTGTAAACCCACCGATACCGCATCGAGCTGCCAGGCGTCGGTTTCAAAAGGATTGCCACCAATAGAGGCGGTCGCATCAGAGTAAAATAACACATCATAGCGACGGCAAATTTCACCTAAGTGCTCCAGCGGTTGCAGCATAGTCGTCGAGGTGTCACCTTGCACCACCGCAAGGACTTTAGGGCGTATCTCACGGATCGCTTGTTCAATTTGTTCTGGCTCGAAGACTTCTCCCCAGGGTACTTCAATACTGTGTACTTCGGCCCCGGCACGTTCAGCTATTTCACATAGCAAATGTCCAAAGCGGCCAAATACCGGTACTAACACTTTATCACCAGGCTCGAGGCAAGAGACGAGCACGGCTTCGATGCCCGCACGTGAAGTACCATCAACCAAAATGGTATGACGATTATCGGTTTTAAATACCTGGCGATACAGCGCCATAACTTCATTCATACAACTGGTCATTGACGGGTCATACTGACCAACCAACTGTTGCGACATTGCCGAAAGCACTCTTGGATAACAGTTGATTGGGCCGGGGCCCATCAGAAGTCGTGGCGGCAAAGATAAGGGTTTCATTTATTCTCCTATAGCAGGCTCTGAGCTAGCATTCGCACACCGGTGATCAGTAACACAACGGCAAATACTTTCTTGAGCTTGGCGGCATCCAGTCGACTGGCAAGGCCAGCACCAACCGGTGCAAAAAACACGGTAAGGGGGACGATGGCTGCAAAGCCAATGAGATTAACCAGGCCAATAGTGCCGGTAGGGGCATCCGCAGGTGCCTGGCCTAACAGCAGCATTGTGATCGCAGCAGGGAGTGAAATAATCAGACCAACTGCCGCGGCAGTGCCCACGGCGCGGTGCGCCGGATAATTGCAAAAGGTTAGAGTCGGTACAGTTAACGTACCGCCGCCTATACCCACCATCGCGCTGAACAGGCCGATACAGGCAGCGATTATGCGCTGGCCAATAGCGCCAGGCAGGTCGCTGAACCAGGCACTTTTACTGCCAACAAACATGTTAATGGCAGACAAGCTGGCTATGGTGCCAAACAACAGTGTCAGTACTTCGCCATTAACCTGTGTCACGGCATAACTGCCAAGCAGCACGCCGAGTAATATAAACGGGCCCCAGCGCTTGAGTAATTCAGTATCGACATTGCCTTTTTTGCGGTGTGCCCGAATTGAGCTGACCGACGTGGGAATAATGGTCGCCAGTGAAGTGGCGGTGGCGATCAGCATGGCCGAATCTGCCGAAACACCTAACGCCTGAAACAAAAAATACAGCACAGGGACAATCACAATACCGCCACCTACGCCGAGTAAACCGGCCAGAATACCAGCAAAAACGCCGGTCGCCATGAGCGCCAGTAAGGTTGGCAATAATTCCATCAATGCATCCATTATTGTGCTGCTCCGCCGGGGGGATTATTTTTTTCAAAAAAAGAGGTAAACGGCGTGGCAAAAGCCTTGCCATCGCTACGCGGATCGGTGGCCGCTTCAGTCTGCTGGTTGGGGTGTAATACTACCGCACCGGCATGGCCCATCAGTTCATTACAGGCATCAACGGTGACCATATCATGACCGCGTGCGAGCAGATCGTCGCCAACGTACTCTGCGACATCGCGCTCCACTTTCAGGTTGTGCGACTGATCACCCCAGGTTCGACCCAGCAACCAACGCCCCAGCGCAATTGATTTGCTCAGTGGTTGCTGGTGATACACATAGCGGCTGAACAACGCCGCCTGTGTTTGCGGCTGGCCCTCACCGCCCATGGTGCCATAGCTCATGCGCCGGCCATCGTTGAGTGCAGCAAAGGCCGGATTGAGCGTATGGAAAGGCTTAATCCCGGGTTTAAGCTGTTGCAAGTGACCTTCATCAAGACTGAAGGAAGTGCCACGGTTATTCCAGACTATACCGGTTTGTGGGCTTACCACGCCGCTGCCAAATTCCCAGTATAAACTTTGAATATAACTCACCATGCGGCCCTGACTATCACATGCCCCCATCCAGATGGTATCGCCGGTTTTGGCCTCGTGTGGCCATGCCAACGCTTTGCTTAAACTGATCTCACTGGCCATTTCATCGAGTTGAGCGTCGCTGAGCATATCTTGCAAGGCGACATTGAGTCGGCTGGGATCGGTCACGTACAGATTACGTTTAATAAAGGCTTGCTTAGTACATTCAATTAATAAGTGCACCATATCAGCGTCACTGCTGCCTTGTGCGGCCACGCGGTCATACAATGCCAGAATAATCAGTGAGGCAATGCCCTGAGTGGGAGCCGGCAGGTTATACAAGGTGCCTTTGCTGGTTGTTACGCTCAGTGGCGCCACAACCTGGGCTTCAAAGGCGTTAAAGTCAGCCAGAGTTATAGGCGAGCCGGCGGCGGCTAAATCGGCGGCAAGTTTGGTGGCAATTTCACCACGATAAAAATCATCCAGCCCGTTGTCGGCTAAATGCTGAAGCGTAGCGGCGAGTTTAGTGAGTTTTACGATTTTGCCTTTTTTAAGTGCCTTCCCCTTGATTAAAAACTGCGCAAAGTGGCTGTCTTGGGCAAGCTCATCAAAGGTTTTTAAACTGGCGTCAGACAGACTTTGGGTCACTTCTATTCCCCAGTTTGCCTGGCTAATAGCCCGTTCAAGTAATTCGGCTACCGGCATGGCTGGCTGCCAGTCAGCACTGATTTGCAGCGCCTTTTGCCAGCCCGCTACGGCTCCGGCCATCGTCAGCGCGGCTTTACCACCGCGCGAGGGTATGGCGCTGTCACCATGGTAAAATTCACGCGTTGCACCTAGTGCGGCAGTACCGCAGGCATCAATGGCGACCGGTTTTTTACCCGGCTCGCTGATGAGCCAGAAGCCATCCCCGCCAAGGCCATTCATATGCGGGTATTCCACTGCGATAGAGGCGGCGGCGGCCACCATTGCTTCGATGGCCGTGCCACCGCGCTGCAAAATTTCGTTGCCAACCGTCGAGGCGGCGTAATGTGGTGCAGTAAAAGCAGTATGTGTTGGTGTTATCGTTGTCATACTTGTGCTGTTTCCGTAAGGGTACGTGCCAGGGCAAACAAGCTGGTTTCACTGCCTGCAGGGCCTATTAAAGACAGCCCGCAGGGCGCGTTATTCAGGCTAAATAACGGCATATGCAGTTGAGGTAAACCAGCCAGTCCGGCCAGCGCAGTAAGTGTTAGTAATTGTTTGCGATAGTCTGCAAGTGCTTGAGGTTTTGCTGATAATAGTGGCGCAGCGCCCGGTGTCGTGGGCAGCACTATGGCCGTATTATTGTTAAGTATTGCTGCCAGACATTCACAAACTTGTTGTTGTATTTGTTGAGCGTCATTCACCTGCGTCGGTGAAATGTCAGCGCACTGTTTAAAGCGAGCGCTAATATCTGCCGCGAAGGTGGGTTGTACCGATGTAATCCAGTCACCGTGGGTTTGCCAGATTTGCTGACCTTGCAATACCCGAAAACTCTCAGCCAGCCCCAGAGATTGCAGAGCAGAAAAATCGCCCGAATGAACGGGCATTTCAAGGGTGCTAAGAAAATCATTTGCCAGCTGGGCGTGTTCAGATTGATCAATAGCGCTTTGATACGCGGTAAGGGAGGTCAGCTCAG
The DNA here is from genome assembly GCA_013373625.1 of Alteromonadaceae bacterium. Classification (GTDB taxonomy): domain Bacteria; phylum Pseudomonadota; class Gammaproteobacteria; order Enterobacterales; family Alteromonadaceae; genus Alteromonas. Next base: position 75,056 of record JABXHM010000070.1, read on the forward strand.
CGGCTCTGGTACTGGGTTCATCAAACAAGCAATTCATACTGGCTTCAAGTACGTCCAGCGATTTGCTCATTACCCCGACAGTATCAAAATCGGCGGCAAGGGCCACCAAACCGTCCGTCCCGATGCGTCCATGTGTTGGGCGCATGCCAAACAGATTGTTGTAACTTGCCGGCACGCGAATAGAGCCACCAGTATCAGTACCTAAACCAATATCAGCCAGTCCAGCCGCGACCGCGGTGGCTGAACCACTCGAAGAGCCACCGGGTAACCGTTCTGGTGTAACAGGGTTTTGAGGTGTGCCGTAATGAATGTTCTGACCATTGAGACTATAGGCTAACTCATCGGTAATGGTTTTACCGGTTAGTATCGCGCCGCCACGCATTAATTTACTGACCGCACTGGCTGTGGTGTCTGGTAATGCATGACTGGCTGACCAGCCCGGATTGCCCGCAGTGGTTGGTACACCGGCAATATTAAATAAGTCTTTTACCGCCAGTCGCAAGCCTGATAAAGGGCCTGCCACATCCTCTGCCGGGGCAGAAGATGTAACACAATATGGCTGTTTAACAGGCACCTCAGCAGGCGCTGCTTGCCAAACAAATGGCGAACTAACGGTAAAATGATCCATAGGACTTAGTATTGCATGATGATACCTCTATGAAACAACTGTTTCACGTTTAAGTCAAGTGAAACGTTTGTTAAATAAATGTGTCATATGTTAATGGAGGGCGTAACAAAGGAAGGTGTAAACGGCGTATACAGTGTTGAAGATGCTAACTGCCGGGTAACCTGAAAAACGGTAATTGGTCTGCTGTCTTGGCAACCACCGGCGTAGCCTGTATCGTGAACTTATCCTCTTTCTCTGGGTGATTTTCTTATATGGTTCGTTCACTTATCCCGATTTCAGCGCTGTTATTGTCTGATGCGCTATTACTGCTTGGCCATGGGTTGCTGTTAACCCTGCTACCCGTGGCGGCAAATCAATTAGGCTTTTCATCTGTGCAGGTTGCACTGACCGGTTCTGCTTATTTTTTGGGGATTATCGGTGGTTGTCTGGCTACACCGCATGTTCTGAAACGGGTGGGGCACATTCGTGGTTTCGCCGTGCTGGCCTGTGCCTACCTTGTTTTTACGTTGTTGTTTGCCTGGTTGCAGTCCTTTATGTTGTGGATTCTTATGCGTTTTGCGTTGGGCGCAGCAGTGTCTGGCCTGTATATGATTATCGAAAGCTGGCTGAATGAACGTGCAGATGCCAGTAACCGCGGCACTATCTTTTCGTTCTACTCAATGCTTAACTTGCTGATGATAACCTTAGCTCAGCAGTTACTCACGCTTGGCGATGTCAGCTATCAGTTACTTTTTAGTATTGCCGCGGTGTGTGTTGCTTTGTCCATAGTACCGGTATCACTGACTCTGTCATTAGCACCTGCCGCGGTCAGTAACGTTAAAATTAGTTTCAGGAAAGTCTGGCTGCATTCGCATATTGCTATGATAGGCGCAGTAATTATGGGGCTTGTGACAGGTGCCTTTTGGTCTTTGGGACCTGTGTATGCGGCGGACAGCGGTTTTACAAATACCCAGCTTGCCATGTTTATGTCGGCGACGGTGCTTGGCGGCGCTTGCTTTCAAATACCGATCGGGCGGTTTTCTGACCGTTACGACAGGCGCATTATATTAATGTACAACGCTGTGTCAGGGGCGCTGATTTCGCTGGCAATAGTCGTGACGTCCTATTGGTCGGGTTTTGCTGGCTGGCCTGCTGCGGTAATGGCTTTTTTATGGGGCGGCACATGTATGACGTCGTATGCGATCTGTCTGGCTCACGTTAATGACAATGCCACCGCAAAGGATTTCTTGCCGATAGGCAGTGGCATGCTGATCACCTATGGGATCAGTTCGGCGGTGGGAGGTCCGCTGGCGGCCGGGCTGATGAGTGTTGTTGGTGCCAGAGGTTTATACGCATACATGACCTTCTTTTTGATAACGTTTGCAGTCATTGTCATGGTGCGCCGTCGCACGCACGTATTGCCTGACACCACTGATGAGCATCAGACATTCCAGCCTTCTGCGGGAATGACGACACCCATGGCGCTGGAAATTGATCCCCGCACTGAGCATTTGCAGGACGTTGGTCCACCTGCGCCAGCGAAGCAGCCTGTTACTGAATAAATTGCGCTGAGTAGAATCAGTATGGTTGATTTAACGATTTACAGCTTATTAAGCTGGTGGAGTTTGTACACGCAGATAGATGCGCTGCGACAAATCATCGCAGCGGCTTATTTTGAAAGCAGCAGCTTACCAGGAGCCGTACATGGGGTTAGGGAGTAAAAATAACTGTTTACCCAGTTCAGGCAGTAACTGTTCTATATCTGCATTTTCTTGCGTGATGCCTGCGAAATCCTCGATATTGTCGCCAACTTGCAGGAAAATCACCTGCGGTTGCGACCATTCCTGAAGTGCTACGCCGGCTGGAGCAAAGCATTGCGCGGTGCCCTGACTTATTTGCTGGCGACGCAAATCCTTATCGTTCACGATACCCGGCAGGTTTACTGCGCGTTTATCCGCATCAGTGCGACCTGTCAGGCAGGTATTTTGAGCGGTGACAGGGACGCCAAGTGTGGTCAGATTTCGCCACGTATGGGCATCGAGGGTGCGGTTACGGTTGGTGATCAGGGCCAGTTTGCCCCCGGCAGCAAATACGTTTTGGATAAACTCTCTGGCGCCTGGCACTAAACCGGCTTCTTCGCGTTTTACCCAGTCTGCCCAGCTTTTGGTTGAATAACCACGGCCTGACAGCTCAGACTCTTTTTGGTAAGCAGAGTTATCCAGAACGGTTTCATCAACGTCCATAACGACCACCCAATTTGCTACCGGAGTAGCGGTTGCCAGCGCTTCAGTTGCCCGTTGATAGGTGGTTTCAGTCAGCGCCCGGTACTCTTTGCTGAGAGTTTGCCAGCGCACTGCTGTGGACAACTGTTTTGTGTCAGCAGAGAGCACCACCGACACTGCACAATGATCGCTTAACATGGCGTCTGTGTTCATGTTTTGATAGGGATGAACTTCACTGACCAGTGACGCACTGGTGGTCTTAGTTCCGCCGACAAGAATGTGATCAATTGGCGCCGGATAGCGTGGATGGCAGCCTATTAGTTCGCGAGTTGCTATGGTTAAATCAGACCGCGGCGATACCAGAGTGCGTGTTAAACGGTTATAGGGCGCGGAAATACGGTGATTAAAATCGCCCAGAATGACATACGGGTGAGCCGTATTTTCCTGGCTGGCAATCCAGCTATCCAAAACCTGAGCTTGTTTGGCATAGGTTTGACAGGCCGGCGAATCCTGGCTCATAAAGTCGTCGGTAAAGCAGCCACTTTTCATATGGATGTTTAACACATCCATTTTACCTTGCGCTGAATCAACCGTGACGACTAATCCATAGCGTAAACCGGGATTATCCAGAGCCAGTGCTTTTAAATGACTGATTTTCTTTACTGAGACTGACTTTTTAATGGCAAAGGCCACTTTTTGTTGGGTAGAGTCGAAGCCGCTTTCGCGACAAACATAAGATTTGCTGTCAGGGCGTTCAGACACCAGCAATTGCCAGTCCTGTTCTGGAAAAATCGTTGCCAGGGCTTCTTTTGAAGCAACCTCCTGCAGGGCAAAAATGTCGGCATCTATTTTTTTTGCGTAGGCTTGCATCGCCTTTATGGTTTCGCTGTCACGGGGTTTGCAACCAAGGTTTGCAGGGTAGGCCAGGTGCTCCATATTCCATGTGGCAAGCTTTAGCGCAGCAGACGGTGATCCGACTTCACTGCGTGTGACTGACTGTTCGGGCTTCGGTAATGGTGTTACAGGTTGTGTTGAGCAGGCACTCATCAGCGTAAAGCTGAGTAACAGGGCTGATTTTTTTAGCAGCGTCATTCTTAACATTCCTGGCGTAGTTATTGTTCGATTGAAATGATACTTCGGCCTGGTTGCCAGCATCGATTATTGACCGATGGTAATGACAGCCATTGGTGGCCGGTTGGTAAAAGTCGAATTAAACGCGAAATAAAACCCTTTGTATAGTCTTCACGGCATTGCGCGTTTCTTGGTACGTTGTTTTTGTTCCACTAAACTCAAAGACAACGGTATCGGACTGACAATAAAATTCAATGTTTGAAAACGCATCTACGAGTGCTTCCATCGACTGCCAATTAGAGTCTGTCTGACAATGATGGTAATGGTAGTATACAGTTCAATCTATATGCACTTTGTTGTCGAAGAGGCAGTTAAGGTGAACAAGCGATTTATGTTTAAAGCCATTACAAAATGGTAAGCTTCGTATCACTCTGGATCTAATTCACCCATTTCAGCATACAGGGCAGAAATCGTCGCAACCCGGGTATCGCCCTCTTCACCGAGCAAGGTATACGCCTGATTACAAATTACCGACACCAGGCTCATTGGCGCAGCGTAACTGTCAAAGGCAAACTGGTTGCCTAACTGGCAAACCAATGTGTGTCCCACTCTGTCCTGGTAAACCTGACCCGTGGGATCGGTGAGTAAAATTGTGCGTGCCTTGGGCAGGGCGTCAATCATGCGGGCAAAAATGCGCGGACGCCGGCGAAAGCCAAACACAACGATTACTTCGTCTTCGGCTAAGTCCATTAAGTCTTCGCTTAAGCTTTGACCTGGCTGGGGTAGCAGGCGAACATTAGGGCGAATTTGTTTTAGTTGCTGACGACAATGCAGCGCAACCGGGTAACTATTGCGATAACCGATCAGGGTGATTTTGGGTGCCTTGGCCAGTATGGAGGCAATGTTATTTATCTGTGCGGCCGGGATTGATTCGAGTGTGCGCTGCAAATTACCCAGCTCAGCAGCAATATAGTCGTGTTGGCTGAGCGTTTGTTTAACCGGTATTCCCGCATCGCGCTGTAGCACTACATCTTGTTTTGCGTCCTGATGGGAGGCATAACCTAGCTGACGAAACAAACGACTTACGGTTGCTTTGGAGGTATTGGTTTTGGCAGCAATTTCAGCGGTAGAATCACTAATAATGGTAAGCGGAAACTGTTGCAGATAGTTTGCTATGGCGCGCGCAGACGGCGAAAGTTCAGTGTACTTCTTTTTTATTCGTGCTAAAACACCATTACTTTCAGACACTTCAATATCCAGTGTTAATCAGTTTCAATTAACAGTGTAGCGGACAATCCAGTAAAGTTGTACGTTTTTACACTGGAAGCGACCAAGTGTTCTCACTGGCGGCTGGTATGCAGGCAAATGACACATATATAAAAAAGAGCGCTTAGGAGCGCTCTTTGCGGTTAAGACATTTTCACCTTTCAGGCATGGGAGGGGGTGTTAGCTTTGCCATGCTTACCGGGCGTGTTTTCGGCGTCATCAATGATAGCAACTGCTGACTCCAGCGCTTCAAGAAGGGTTGGATAAATCAGTATTTCTGAAGATGAAACATTAATGTTGTTCATAACCTTTTTGATATCATCCGATGCGCCGCAAACCATCAACTGACGACCTGAGCCTTTTGCATCGGAGGTCACGGTTTCGACTGCCATAGAAGCAGAAACATCCATAGTGGGGACGCGGGTAAAATCGAGTATTAACACGCGCGACCCGGGTTTTACTCTTTCCCGTACATGGTGGCCGAGGTCGGCCGCAGCGCCAAAGCTTAATGGCCCGCCAAAGCTAAAGATACTGACTTTGCCTTTGGCTTTTTCCAGTAAGGCATTTTCGTGCGGATCATTCAGCATATCCGGGATTTTCTTTAATTCTTCAATTTGCAACTGGGCAATTTGACGAACATAAGCCAGTGCGGCAAGCACCACGCCCACGCCTACTGCGGTTATCAGATCCACAAATACAGTTAAACCCAGGACCAACAGCATTAATGCAAAGTCCCAGCGTGGACCGGTGTGTGCACGCTTCATGTAACTCCAGTCAATAATATCCAGACCAACTTTGACCAGAATACCTGCCAATACCGCATGCGGAATGGCACTGGCTAACGAACTAAGGCCTAACACAACGGCCAGTAATACTAGCGCGTGAATCATTCCGGATAACCGTTCTTTACCGCCGCTACGAATGTTTACTACCGTTCGCATAGTGGCTCCGGCACCGGCAATACCACCAATTAAACCGGCAACGGTGTTACCAATACCCTGGCCAATTAGCTCTTTACTGCTGTCGTGACGGGTACGTGTCATGTTGTCAGCGACCAGTGACGTTAACAAACTGTCAATGGCGCCGAGTATGGCAAGAATAAATGCAGCTTCAATGACTAACCACATAGTAGAGGTCTCAAATACCGGCAAATGCAGGCTTGGCAGCCCTGTAGGAATATCACCTAATACTGGCACAGACAAAAACAAGCTTACGATAGTACCAATAATCAATGCTGCCAGAGCTCCTGGTAAGTATTTACCCAGACTGGGTGGCCATTTATAGGCAATGACTAATGTACCCAACCCTAAAGCCAGTGTAGCAAAACTAATGTCTGCCAAAGCGGTAGGGATATAGCTCAATGCACCGATTGTCCCCCCCGGTGGTTCATGGCCCAACAGGCGGCCAATCTGTAAAATAATGATGATCGCACCAATGCCCGACATAAAACCGGAAATTACCGGGTAGGGTACCAGGCGTATGTAGTTTCCAATACCAAGAAAGCCAAATACTACCTGGAATAATCCGGCCAATACGACGGCGGTGAAAATTAACTCAACGTTACCAGACAAGCTGGCAAAAAGGCCTGCTAGTACTACCACCATAGGTCCGGTAGGGCCGGAAATTTGAGACGGAGTACCACCGAACAAGGCAGCAAAAAAGCCTACTGCAATGGCGCCGTACATACCGGCCATCGGGCCGACACCCGAGGCCACACCCAAAGCGAGTGCTAGTGGCAGGGCGACAACACCAGCAGTAATACCGCCGGTAATGTCTCCACGCACATTTTTAAATAAGTTTTGCATTATGATTCCTCAGTTGCTCTCACAACTATGCGCCTTTGTGAACAAGCTCTTTAGCGTATGCTTCGTCCATAGGGCCAAATTCACCGGTTTCTTCCTGATAGCAAAGCACTTCAGCGGTTTCTATATTGTAAAACCAGCCATGCAATTTAACCTGACCGGTGGCCAATTTGGCGGCTACCGCCGGATGCGTTTTTAAGTGTTGTAATTGCTGAACAACGTTTTCTTCGGTTATCAGTTGTAAATGATCAGTGGCATTAAGTTCATCGCAACCGCATTTTTCTTTTACCACTTCACTGGCAACGCGACAGTGGCCAAGCCATTCTTTTACATGGGGCAGAGCCGACAATGCCTCAGGGTTGATTGCGCCTTTCATCGCGCCACAGTCAGAGTGACCGCAAATAACAATATGGGTAACACCTAAAGCGGCGACAGCAAATTCTATGGAGGCGGTCATACCACCGGTTTGATTACTATGAGGGGGAATGACATTACCGGCGTTTCGGCAAATAAATAAGTCCCCGGGTTGGGTCTGCGTTACGAGGTTTGGGTCAATACGGGAATCCGAGCAGGTGATGAACAAAACCTCCGGGTTTTGACCATTGGCTAATTTTTGGAACGCCGCTTTTTTGTCGGGAAAGACATCTCTTTGGAATTTGGCAACGCCAGAAATTATATGATCCATACACATATACTCCAGATTTAAATTTATGATTTAAAATGTAAACATATTGTTAACTTATAGCGTTATAGGAAAATAGTCGTTCTCGTGATAGTTTAAAACTATAACGTGGCCGTATTTTCTTACACTTATGGTAGATATAAACAAAAATGGTAGTCATTTGACTACCATTTTTATTATTACGTGTTTACTGGCTGTTTGGCTTAAACCAGTAAATGAGTGTTGGCGTTACAACTAGAACTTGATGGTTTCAACCCGAATGTTTTTGGTCTGAGCCTGATCAATATAATCTTTAATCATCTCTTTTACATCAAAGGCTACAGACTTGCTGTTTGAAAAGTCTAACACCACTTTTGAGTCTACCGGAATTGAGTTAAGTTTTTTCAAAATACTAGGCTTATTAAAGAATGATACCTCTTCTGCCAATACAATGTGATGGACTTTCTCACCGTGCTCTTCATTTACCGTTTCTTTAAACTGATAAGAGTTGCGGAAACTGCTTTTCAGGGTGAAGAAGATACTGACACCAAGTCCGGCAAATACACCGGTCAGTAAATCACTAAAAATCATAACCGCAATGGTCGTGATAAAGGGCAAAAACTGTTCCATGCCGTTTTGATACATTATTTTGAACATCACAGGCTTGGTTAGTTTGTAACCTACCACTATGAGTATTGCAGCTAACGATGCCAGCGGAATAAGGTTAAGCATCGACGAAATAGCCAACACCGCAACCAGTAAAAATAGGCCGTGCAAAATTGCCGATAACTTAGTTTTACCGCCAAACGCAATATTGGCTGAACTGCGCACAATAACCTGAGTAATGGGCAACCCACCAATTAACCCGGAGACTATGTTACCCAGACCCTGCGCCTTGAGCTCTCGGTTGGTAGGCGTAGTGTACTTTTGCGGATCGAGTTTATCTGTTGCCTCTACACATAGCAGCGTCTCAATACTGGCAACCGCTGCCATTACAACCGCAATCATCAATACATCCAGGCTGAAAATTTGCGAGAAATCAGGAAACGCCAGTTCGTTAGTGAAATCGCTAAAACTGTCGATGACTGGCAGTGATACCAGCATGCTGCTCGCCATAGGATTACCCGCCTGCGCCATTACAACAGAAGCCAGAATACCCAACAGAACCACGACAATAGGGCCTTGGATAAGCTGGAAAATCTTGTGTTTTGGCACTAAAAACTTATCCCAGATAACTAACAACGCAAGCGATAAACCAGAAATAATGACCGCCGATGGTGACATTAAATTGAGCGCGTGTTCGATAGCCGAAAACGTATTCTCGCCATTGGCGTGTGAAAAGGCTTCTTCACCCAGAAAATCAGCGTGCCAACCGAACAGATAAGGCAGTTGCTTGAGTATAATTAACAAGCCAATCCCGGCCAGCATGCCGGTAATGACTGAGGTAGGTATAAAGTAGGCAATAAAACCTGCCCGGGCGTAACCCATAACAAGTTGAATTACACCGGCTAGGACTACCGCACATAAAAACAGTTCCCAGCTGCCAAGCGTAGCAATTGCGTCAAACACAATGACTGCCAGTCCTGCAGCAGGGCCGCTAACGCCGAGTCGCGAGCCACTGCACAACCCCACCACAATACCACCCACAATGCCGGCGATAATACCTGAAAACAGCGGTGCACCAGAGGCCAATGCGATACCCAAGCAAAGCGGGAGTGCAACGAAAAAGACGACTATACTGGCTGGCAGGTCATTCTTTATTTCACTAAAGGATAAATCTAACTTCATCAGACGATTCCTGGTTATTTATTCGCTACAAGGGGTTCTTGCATAGAAGAAGGCGTATCCATAGGCGCAAATTGTCCGGACTTTTCGTCGTAGGTCAGCACTTCAGCGGTTTCAATGTTATAGAACCAGCCATGTAATTTGACCTGTCCGGTAGCGATTTTTGCTGCCACTGCCGGATGTGTTTTAAGGTGCTGAAGCTGCTGCACAACGTTCTCTTCAGTCATCAGTTGTAAGTGATCACCGGCATTGAGCTCATCACAGCCACAACGCTCTTTAACCACTTCTGATGCAACACGGCAGTGGCCCAGCCATTCCTTAACATGGGGCAGGCTGGTCAGGCCTTCAGGATTGAGTGCACCTTTCATGGCACCGCAGTCTGAGTGACCACACACCACAATATGAGTCACACCCAGTGCGGCAACTGCAAATTCAATAGAGGCTGTCATGCCGCCGGTTTGATTACTGTGAGGTGGGACGACATTGCCGGCATTACGGCAAATAAACAAATCACCTGGTTCAGTTTGAGTGACCAGACTTGGATCAATGCGCGAATCAGAGCAAGTAATAAATAATACTTCAGGGCTTTGACCATTCGCTAGCTTTTTGAATGCAGCTTCTTTAGCGGGAAAAACGTCTTTTTGAAACTTGGCAACCCCAGAAATTACGTGGTCCATTAAGGAACTCCTAAAAAATGAAAATAGAATAAATACGCTTCAAAATGATTTTTACCTGATAGTTATATAGAAAAATAGTTGATGTGGTGATAGTCTTAATCTATTAGTTGGCCTGTATTTATAGGACTAAAGTTTATGGTTACATCAACCAAACCGATTACATATACCCAGTTTCGTTATTTTGTCGCGTTGGCACGCGAACTCAGCTATCGACGTGCTGCGCAAGTATTAGGGATCAGTCAACCCACTCTGACATCGCAGATTAATGTACTGGAAAAGAATCTGGGTATCGCCCTTTTTGAACGCTCCCGAAGTGGTACATTGCTGTCACCGGAAGGGCGTTCATTGCTACCTTTTGCTGAAGATGTGTTGCAATCTTCCATTCGCTTTGAAGAAAAAGCCCGGGATATAGCGGGCGGTAATCAAACTACCTATCGCCTTGGTGTGCCTCCCACACTAGGCCCTTACTTGCTGCCCTACATTTTACCACAACTGCACAAGCGCTACGCAAAGTTAAAGTTTTACGTACGCGAAGCTGCACCGACGCAGTTAATTCAAGGCCTGTTCGATGGTCACTTCGATATTATTATTTCCCCAGGGTTGCAGGAGTCATCGCAGTTAGTTTCCAGCAAACTCTTTATTGAGCCGTTGAAATTTGTGGTACCCAGTGATCATCCGTTGTCCGGAGTGCAATTTATTGAACCAGAACAAATTCATGGAGAGACGGTCCTCACGCTGGAAGAAGCACATCATTTTCATCATCAGGTACATGAAATATGCATGAAAATCGGCGCTCAGGTGACCCGCGATTACGAAGGCACCAGTTTGGATACGTTGCGACAAATGGTAGTGATGGGCATGGGTGTGGCATTTTTACCAGGCCTATATGTGCATTCTGAATTGCACCAACCTGACGAGCTGCATGTCTGTGAACTAAAAGACACGCCGATTGAGCGACAACATAATTTAGTGTGGCGTAATACCGCGCCAGGGCGTGTGTTTTTTCGTGAACTGGGTAATGACATCCGGCGGATCCTGGCTGAAACGCTGGGTCATGCGGTGCGGGTTGATCCATAACTGCTGTAAATATTGGGGCTGACTTCTTTAGAACAAAGATTTAGCCCTCTTTGCTGGTCGTTTGTCATACAAAATTAGTGTAAAATTCACTCTATTATCATTAAATCGTCATAGTTTTTTTGAGAAGGGTGGCATGCAAGCGAAATTGTGGCTTGAATTATTCGGCCTTTTTGTTTTATTACCCATACTTTTTTTGATTGGTATTCAGCAGTTTGGGCCCTATTTGTTGATAGTACTTGCTGCTGTTAGCGTTATTTGTGTGTGGATACTGATAGCTGATAGCACCTTCAGGCGAGTGCGTTTGTGGAACTGGCAGGCTGGCAAACCGCACCTGCTGGCCTCACTAAAACTGTTTTTTCCCTGGGCGCTTGCCATGGCTGCAATTGTGTACTGGTGGTTACCGGATTCATTTTTGCAATGGCCAGTTGAACAAACGTCGCTGTGGTTGCTCACGCTATTGATGTACCCGCTACTGTCGGTAATCCCACAGGAAATTATTTACCGAACGTTTTTCTTTCATCGCTATAAGGCCATTTTGCCCACGCACTTTCAGCGTCTTGGTGCCAGTACGCTGCTGTTTGGATTTGCACACGCCATATATGGTAACTGGCTGGCTGTTGCGTTATCCGGGGTAGGAGGCGCCATGTTTGGTGTCCGTTATTTGCAAAGCCGCTCGACTGCAGTTGTGGTTATAGAGCACTCTGTCTGGGGCTGTTTTTTGTTCACTATCGGCTTGGGATCGTATTTGTCGTTGCAGCATACGCTGTAACGTATGCCAGCCCACTGCTGTGTTTGTATCACGTTCCTGCTGATGCGACGGGCGATAAACCGCAGCGGCCAAGAAACGTTTGCCACAACAAGACATGTTGCTGCATTGCTTGTTGATAAGCCGTGAAACCTTGTTGTTGCAAGCGCAGATATCGTTTAAAGCTATCAGGCAGAGCGGGGGAAGCCTGCCATGCATGGATCACCGGTGCAAACTGATAAGCAAAGTCATTAAGGCGCGCACCCGCTGGCTGGATTTTTTCAATAAAAAATAAGTAGAATACATTGCGTAAAATAGTTGCCTCAGCCGGGGTTGAATGCGTGCAATCTATATTGGCCAGCTGTGCTTTTAAAGCTGCGGTTAAGGGCGGTAAATGGGTTGCCACCTGCTGTTGGGCCTGCCACATGGTAGCGGGTAACCGGGTGGCGCTAATTGCTTGCAGATCAGCCTCTATGGATTGTTTCGGTTGGTAGTGGTGATCAGCAAAACGGGACAGGTGTTTAAACAAAGATACCTGACCGGCAATATCAATATTCTCTTCATAAAGCAGTGCAGGCCGGGCCCGACTAAACGCCGCTTTGGTTTCGTCGCTCAGTACTAACATATTGCTCCAGTGCAGCGTATATTCAGCCTCTTTTATGGTTTGCCACCGGGTCATCGTTGCGGCAAGCTCAGCATACGAACTGCGCTGTGTTGCGCGTGACTCAGCAAGCTCAATACAATCGGTTAATGCTGCGAGGAATTGTTGTTCGTAACGCAGACGTTGTGAGAAATGCTGTATTTTGCCCAGCGCAGTATTGTGCTCAGCGACCAGATTACCCAGTTCGCACTGCTGCAACTGGTGAAAACGGGTGAGATTGATGTCAATGCCGCTAGGGGGTTGTAACAATGTGTCGCGCTCCGGATAGACTGCATGGTTGGCTGTATTAACTGGTCTGGTCTGGCTGGACAGATCGGTATCCAGCACTCTGCTTAAACGTTGTTGATACTCGCTTATATCATTCAGAATATTAGGCGATGAGCAGGCGCTTACGCCTACCAGGATAACGGCACAGAATACGCGTGAACACACTGACCAGCAATCACTGCAAAATTCTCTCAAACGTCCTCCGGCCTCAGCATAATTGCTGATTAAGTTGGGTGATATTCTCTTGTGCGGTCTGCAGGTAATGGCCGCCAAATAATACTGCATGGTTGAGAACGTGATAAAGCTGATACAGTTTACGCCGTTGTGGGTAGTGTGAGTTAAGTGGCCAGGTTGCGTCATAGCCATCGTAAAAGGCCCTTGGCAGTTTGCCAAATAATTCGGTCATTGCAATGTCTGTTTCACGGTCTCCACGGTATATCGCAGGATCGAAAATAACCGGCATATGATGATGAAAGCCCACGTTGCCGCTCCACAAGTCGCCGTGAAGCAATGATGCCTGCGGCTGATGAGTTTTCAGAAACTGAAAAATCCGGGTTGTACAGACATCTATGTTACACCAGATATGCCCCTGTCTGGCGAGTAACTCGAGCATGACGCCAATTCGGCTTTCAGCAAAAAAACTGGGCCAGCTCTCACAGGGAGTATTTACCTGAATTGAGCGGCCAATAAAATTATCCCGTGTCCACCCATAATGGCTTCCCGCCGGGTGCTTGTGTAAATTGGCCAGTTGCTGACCCAGGGTAAACCAGTCTTCGTTGTTGCTCTGTGATAATTTAAGATACTGCAAAACCAGATATTCAAACTGTTGTTGCTGGTCTTCAAGCACCCCAAAACAAATTACCTTTGGCGTATTAATGGTGCCTGTAGCAGCTAGGGCGCTGAGGCTATCAGCTTCGGCATCCAGCTCGGTGTCAGTGGGTGAGGGAAGTGGCCTGAATTTTACGAAATAACGGCGGCTGTCATCACGCACCACAGCGCATTGATGGGTATCTCCTCCGGCTACAGGTTGATAATTTTGGCAAACAAACAAGTGTCCGGAGCTTTGACTGATTTGTTCGCTGATAAATTGCCACATGGTATTTGGTGTCGTCATGCTTTTCCTGATTATGGAATATATTTGTGCCTTTGCCAGTACTGACAGGTGAAGTTGCCGGGTTTATTTTTGCTTTGTCGGACAACTTGCCGGACCGATCCGACGAAATGCCCACTCCGGAATACAAGTGTGCTTGATTTTTGGTGGTTTTTTACACTTATAATGGTGTCACTCTCATTATTATAAAAGACAGCTGTTATATGTCACTTTCTTCAAAGCAAGTGGGTTTAGGGCTTGGGCCAGCAGTTTTTCTGCTGGTATTACTGTTTGTATCACCGGCGGGACTGAGCCAGCAGGGCTTAGCAGTAATGGCTGTGACCTTATGGGTAGCTATCTGGTGGATTACTGAAGCCATTCCCATTAGTGTAACCGCATTATTACCCATTGTATTACTGCCATTGTTCGGCGGTGCCAATATCAGCGATGTCACAGCTGCCTACGGGCACAAATACATTTTTTTATATATGGGCGGCTTTGTGCTGGCCATAGCCATTGAACGTTGGAATTTACACCGGCGCATAGCATTGAACATTATTTATATTGTCGGCAGCAACGTGCCGCGGATTATTCTGGGTTTTATGCTGTCGACGGCATTTTTGTCGATGTGGATTTCCAATACTGCCACCACGGTAATGATGCTGCCAATTGGGGTTGCCGTTGCTAAACAGTTTTTGGGGCATGCCGAGCTTAAGGCGGATGAAGGTGTGAAGTTCAGTAAAGCGTTAATGCTGGCGATTGCGTATTCGGCCTCAATTGGTGGTATGGCAACACTGATAGGCACGCCGCCCAACCTTGTGTTAGCCGGTATTTTGCAACAAATTTACGGCATCGATATTAGTTTTGCGACCTGGTTCATGTTTGGTTTTCCTATTACTGTGGTGCTGTTAACCATTTGTTGGTTTTATCTGACCCGTGTAGCGTTTGCCTGTGAGGCTGTTACTTTTCCGGGGGGGCGCGAAGAAATCGCCCAGTTACGAGACGAACTCGGCCCCATGAGTTACGAAGAAAAACTGGTGTTAACGGTGTTTGTGGGCACTGCATTGATGTGGGTGTCGCGTTCTTACCTGCAACATTTTGTGCCACAACTTGACGACACCATTATTGCGATTATTGCTGCCACGACACTGTTTTTGTTTTCATCCAAAGACAAGCAACAGCCCATTATGACGTGGGAAGAAGCGGTAAAAATGCCGTGGGGAACTATCGTACTGTTTGGCGGTGGTATTGCTATTGCGGGTGGTTTTCAGTCGTCGGGTCTGGCGAACTGGATTGGCCATCACCTGGTATTGCTCGAAGCATTACCGCTGTTTTTGCTAATTGCTGTTCTCATTGCGGCAGTGAATTTCCTGACAGAAATTACCTCTAACCTGGCGACAACCACCGTGCTGTTGCCAATACTCGCGCCTATGGCACTGGCGCTTGATGTTCATCCCTATACGTTAATGGTTGCAGTGACTGTCGCAGCATCCTGTGCCTACATGCTGCCGGTTGCTACGCCACCTAACGCGATTGTATTCGGCTCTGGCTATTTAAAGATTGCTGATATGTTTCGCACCGGCATCTGGATGAATTTTATCTCGATTGTGTTGTTGTCACTGGCGGTATACTGGCTGTTACCAGCATTGTGGGGCTTTGAATTAAACCGTTTCCCGGCTGCATTTTTAGGTAATTAAAACGGTTTTGTCATATCGGGGCCTTGTAAAGCAAAGCCCCGTGTCGTTGATTTTTAAGCCATAAACTGACTTTGTGTTTACTGGGTTACCAGGGCAATTTCTGCATCGGTGTTTAATACCACCCACCAGCGGTTACCAAAGCTGCTGTCGTAGCCGACTAACGGTGTATCGGCACAGTCTGAGTCTCGAACCGGCGCCTCAGTAAGGTAGCTTTCACTCCAGGCTGAATCGACAACGCAGTTGCCGGGGGTGATGGCCTGCCATTCTCCTTCAATAAACCTGCCCAGCGTTAGTGCGGCACTATCAAGAGATTCTGGCGCGGTAAACTGCACGGCGAAGGTATCGCTCACCGCCGTGCTGATATCCCAGTCCTGGGTCGCAGTGGCGGGAAGGAGCACGGCAGATTTAGCGGAACCATCGGTTTGTGAATTACTTAGGCCAGTGTCAGTTTTTATGTTTTTAGTCACGCCGTAATCATCCTGATAGACACCGGTTTGATTTTGCGTACCACTGATGATCAAAATGTCAGAAGCGGTATCATTGGCGGGCAGCCAACTGAGGGTGAGGTGTTCTTTTAAATCAATAGTAGTTTCAGGAATGATAAGCTCATTGGCATCATAGTCGGGGATGACCCTAACCGGGCTGTTGAGATTGGGCGTCCAGCTTTCATGTACCTGATACAGCCACTGGTAGTTAAGTCGAATAAGATCATTCATCGATTCGGCACGCGTAAAACCAGGGGTGAAGCTCATGTCACGAGTACGGGTATCGGTGCGGTTAAACGTGTTGTTCTGGCCACCAACCAAATTGACGTAGCTACCGTCATCCCCATAGCAGTTATTTGTCATATAGTGGGTCTGCAGGACCAGAACCGGACGCGTATCATCAGGAATGGAGTTGGGGTAAATTACCGATTCACAGCGATTTTTAGTGCGAGAGAACTTATCCATAAGATGCCATTGCGCGGTAAACGCCTGATCAGGATCGTTTGAATTTGCCGTGTGCGGTGCAAAGTAAGAAGCATAATCTATGCGTTGGTCGGTGAAGGTCAGTAGCGATGAATTGACATCATAGTGGGTAGAGCCTTTCGAAAGGGTTGCGTTTTTCTGCGCGACGATCATTTGTACTAACTCCCGCTCACCGTAACGAAACTCATAACCTTTGTACGACGCATTGCCTGCCATGATTTGCGTGTAGGTATCCATGCGGTAATTGCCGCCGCTGGGCGTTGAGCTCGAGGGAGGGGTTGTCAAAGCGGTTTTGGCGCTGATCAGCGAACGCTGATACTGGTGCTCATGGCCCTGTACATAAATGACATCGTGAGCGGCGAAGAATTCACGAATTTGCGGCTGTACTGAAAAGACCCAGTCATCGCCTTTGGTACCATCAACAATTTGTTCCCGGGTTTGGCCATATTTAGCACCAATTAATCCGTCGTGACTGGCGACAACAATGTGGTCAATGCCTTCCAGTGTCTCAACAGTGTCTTTGATCCAGCCGTAGGCAATAGGCAAGTTGTAATAAGCAAGCCCGAAAATTAAAACATTGTCACGCACAACGTAATAGTTGATCCACTCATAACCAGGCATGTGCGTGGCATCTTCAGGTATAAAGTGGCGCATGTTTTCAATCCAGTTGTAGGTGTAGGCATAACTGGTTTCATGATTGCCCATCACTGGTAAAAACTCGATGCCTTGTTCAGCGTAAGACTCGGCAACTGAGCGCCATTCTGAAAATTCAAGATCAGTACCATTGTCGGTTAAATCACCCACTGCAATGACCATGTCTACGCCCTTTGCAGCCTGATGTGCCAGTACTTCGCGCATTGGGTAGATTGAAACGTGCGCCTGTCCTTCACTGTCTTTACCGCCCTGGGTGTCGGGCAGTAAGCCAATGGTAAAAGGGGTCGGCACAGGCGTTTCTGTGGTCGGTGGCGGAGTTTCACTGGTGGGAGGTGGCACCGGATCAGGCGTTGATGTGCTGTTATCGCTACCGCATCCGGTTAATATTGCTGCGCTGAGCAATGTCGGGATCAAAATCTTCAAGTGGGTGTGCTTCATGGGTTTTACCTAGTTTATTAAAAGGTCGACATGGTAATGAGGCCTATTTGCACTTTGAGGTCGTTTTTAAGAATAATTTATTAATGTTTAGTTTCAGTTTTTGTGTATTTTTATTGCAGGCCGGATTGCATTTTCTTATTAGTCATGCAAAAGCTATAATCATTCGCTTGTCAGTCGTGTGCCGCCAGAGGAAGTTGTATGAGTGCAGAGATGACTAAACGTCTCAATAAATATATTAGTGATACCGGTTTTTGCTCACGTCGTGAGGCCGATAAACTAATAGAACAAAAGCGTGTGACAATTAACGATAAGCTGCCCGAGTTAGGTACAAAAGTGAGTCCGCAAGATACCGTGAAAGTTGACGGAAAGCGCGTAGGAGCAGTGGCCGAAGACAAATCTGACAGAGTTTATATTGCCTATAACAAGCCTATTGGTATTACCTGCACCACCGAACGTCATGTAAAAGGTAATATCGTTGATGCAATTCGGCATAAACAACGAATTTTTCCGATTGGTCGGCTTGATAAACCTTCAGAAGGGTTAATTTTACTTACCAGTGACGGCGATATTGTCAATAAAATACTGCGCGCCGAAAATGCCCACGACAAGGAGTATGAAGTAACCGTTAATCAGCCCATTAGCGAACGCTTCTTACAAAAAATGGCCAACGGTGTGCCTATTCTGGGAACGGTCACCAAGCCCTGTACGGTGAGTCCGCTGGGCAAATATAAGTTCACCATTATTCTCACTCAGGGTCTTAATCGTCAGATCCGCCGCATGTGCGAGTTTTTGGGCTATGAAGTGACCAAGTTAAAACGGACCCGTATTATGCATATTGATTTGGCCCGGCTTAAACCTGGCCAGTGGCGTAATCTTACTGCCCAGGAGTTAGCCACATTGCATAACGCCGTAAAAGGTTCGCGTAAAACTGCGAGCTGATTTGCTGCCAAATTCAATCACTTTGCGAAAAAATGGAGCGGATTGAGTGTTTCATAAACAATCCGACAAATCAGTGATTGCATGTGCCAGTTGACGGGTTATAATCCGGCTTATTCATTAGCCTGTAGGCTTAATCACGCACCCTTATGGGTGTTTTTTTATGATTAGCAACCACAAGTGGCACAGAGTAGGTGTCACCACTGTTAAGGACATTCCATGCCAGTAATTACTCTTCCCGACGGTAGTCAGCGTAGTTTTGATAACCCAGTTTCAGTTTTAGATGTTGCCAGCGATATCGGTCCAGGATTAGCCAAAGCCACCGTTGCCGGTAAGGTTAACGGCGAACTGGTAGATGCTGTTGATGTCATTGAGCACGACGCCGACTTACAAATTCTCACCGTAAAAGACGACGAAGGGCTGGAAATAGTCCGTCACAGCTGCGCTCACCTGTTAGGTCATGCCATTAAACAGCTGTATCCTGATGTGAAAATGGCCATTGGCCCGGTTATCGACAACGGTTTTTACTATGATGTAGACATGGAGCACTCGCTCACCGAAGACGATTTGCAAAAGCTCGAAAAGCGCATGCTGGAACTGGCCAAGACCAATTACGACGTGGTAAAGAAAACGGTTAGTTGGAAAGAGGCCCGAGATGCCTTTGTCACGCGCCACGAACCTTACAAAATTGAAATTCTTGATGAGAATATCAGCCAGGATGACAAGCCCGGGTTGTATCATCACGAAGAATACGTGGACATGTGCCGTGGTCCGCATGTGCCAAACATGAAGTTCTGCCATCATTTTAAACTGATGAAAGTGGCAGGGGCTTACTGGCGTGGTAACAGTGACAACAAAATGTTGCAGCGTATTTACGGTACTGCCTGGGCTGACAAAAAGCAGCTAAAAGCCTATTTGCAGCGTCTCGAAGAAGCCGAAAAGCGCGATCACCGTAAAATCGGTAAAACACTGGATTTATTCCATTGGCAGGAAGAAGCGCCGGGTATGGTGTTCTGGCACAACGACGGTTGGTCTATTTACACCGAGCTGGAACAGTTTGTGCGCAATATGCTGCGCAAATATGACTATGATGAGGTGAAAGGTCCGTTAATGATGGACCGCGTGTTGTGGGAGCGTTCAGGTCACTGGGACAAGTACGCCGAAAACATGTTTACCACCGAGTCTGAAAAACGTGAATATGCCATTAAACCCATGAACTGTCCGGGGCACGTGCAAATATTTAACCAGGGGCTTAAGTCGTACCGTGATCTGCCGCTGCGTATGGCTGAATTTGGTTGCTGCCACCGTAACGAACCATCGGGTGCGTTACACGGTTTAATGCGGGTGCGCGGGTTTACCCAGGATGATGCGCATATATTCTGTACTGAAGAGCAAATGCTCGATGAAGTGTGTAGCTGTATTGATATGATTTACGATGCCTACCGCAGCTTTGGCTTTGAAAAAATCGAAGTTAAGTTGTCGACTCGCCCTGAAAAGCGTGTAGGTAGCGATGAAATTTGGGATAAAGCCGAAAGTGCACTCGCCGAAGCGCTTAACAGTAAAGGTATTGAATTCAAGTACCTGCCGGGCGAAGGCGCGTTTTATGGACCCAAAATTGAATTTACCCTGTACGATTGTTTAGATCGGGCGTGGCAATGTGGTACTGTGCAGGCTGACTTTTCGATGCCTGGTCGTCTTGGTTCAACCTATGTTGCAGAAGACGGCGAGCGAAAAGTACCGGTAATGATTCACCGTGCAGTACTGGGATCGCTGGAACGTTTCATTGGTATACTCACCGAAGAATACGCCGGATTTTTCCCATTATGGCTGGCACCAAAGCAAATGGTGGTAATGAACATTACCGATAATCAGGCAGAATATGCCAATCAGGTAGTCGAATCTTTACAGCAACATGGCTTTAGAGCCAAGACCGACTTGAGAAATGAAAAGATTGGCTTTAAAATTCGAGAACATACACTAAAACGTGTACCTTATATGCTGGTCGTAGGTGATAAAGAGATGGAAGCCGGAAATGTAGCCGTGCGATCTCGTCGCGGTGAAGATTTAGGCAGTATGCCGGTAGCAGAGTTTATTGCGCTGGCAAACGAAGAAATCGCTGGAAAAATCATCAAATAACGGTATACTCCCGCATCTAATTATGCGGCGTGGCTGTCGTTGCGAAATGTAAATAAGTAAGTGTCTGATTTTCATGTAAAATGTTAAATAAAGAAAATCAGGTAAAGATTAAAGTAGTTGGAGGAATAGCACATTAAAGGCGCTAACAATAAGGCTCAGGGTGACAAAGCCCGGATTAACGATGAAATTACTGCAAGAGAAGTGCGCTTAATTAGCGCCGACGGAAGCCAATTAGGCGTTGTTTCGATTAGCGAAGCAGTCAGCTCTGCTGAAGCAGCAAGTTTAGATCTTGTTGAGATTAGTCCGAACGCTGAGCCGCCAGTCTGTAAAATTATGGACTATGGCAAGTTCCTCTTCGAGAAATCGAAAGCTCAGAAAGAGCAAAAGAAAAAACAGAAGCAAATTCAGGTCAAGGAGATTAAATTTCGCCCTGGCACTGATGAAGGCGATTACCAGGTAAAACTGCGCAACCTGCGTCGCTTTCTGGAAGGTGGCGATAAAGCCAAAGTCACGATCCGTTTTCGCGGACGTGAAATGGCTCACCAAGAGATTGGCATTGAACTTTTAAACCGCGTTAAAGGCGATTTAGAAGACATTGCTAACTGCGAGTCTTTCCCACGTCGTGTGGAAGGCCGGCAGATGATCATGGTGCTCGCTCCACACAAGAAGTAGTAGTGGTCTTTAAAGTTTTTGGGAATCTGCACCCCAAAACACCCTGCTGCAAATATTAACTGGCCAATAAGGTGACTGCACACCCGAATAAGCCAACCTTAAACAATGCGGAGTTTTAGCAATGCCTAAAATGAAAACTGTTAGTGGTGCAGCCAAACGTTTTAAGAAAACGGGCTCTGGCCGCTTTAAAAGCAAGCAGTCTCACTTGCGTCACATTCTGACCAAGAAGAGTACTAAACGTAAACGCCAATTACGTGGCAAAAAACTGGTTCATGACGCCGATACTAAATTAGTACAGCGCATGCTGCCATACGTTTAAGACGAGGAGACTGAATAATGGCTAGAGTAAAACGCGGCACGATTGCACGTGCTCGTCACAAAAAAGTTTTAAAACAAGCTAAAGGTTATTACGGTGCACGTTCACGCGTTTATCGCGTAGCAGTACAAGCTGTAACTAAAGCTGGTCAATATGCCTATCGCGACCGTCGTCAGCGTAAGCGTCAATTCCGCCAACTGTGGATTGCACGTATTAATGCTGCGGCACGTCAAAATGGTATGTCATACAGCCGTTTCATTAACGGTCTGAAAAAAGCGTCTGTTGAAATCGATCGTAAGATCCTTGCCGACATCGCTGTACATGACAAAGCGGCTTTCAGCGCATTAGTCGACGCGGCTAAAGGCGCATTAGCTTAATTAATATTTAATTAAGTTTAAGTTCTTTCGGAAAACGGCGAGCAGGATGCTCGCCGTTTTTCGTTTCTGTCAGACCGCTTTTAGTTACATGCGCCACCAGTCAGCGACTCTTTAACACCAGCGCAACCGCCATTACTACAACACTTATCGCTATCGCGAAGCCTGCATAGATCTACTTTCATTGTCACAATCGGCGTAATAGCGCTGAATAAACCGTACTATCATGGCGACCTAACTGCCGAAAACGCTAAGCGTATATAAAATGTTTTTGTGTGCCTGTACTTGATATTGCCCTTTATCACTCCTGCTGCCGTCATAAATCTTTCTTTTTATTGTCATGGGTTTGTCACCAGATTTTCACAGCAAACGACCAAGCTAACGCCCGCATAATCAATTTGTTAATGACAACGTCATACCAAACATAATTAGTAAAGGAACAACCATGGAAAAAGAATTATTGCGCGGCATTCGTTACTCAGCTCTTGCCCTTGCTGTGGCAATGGGATTATCAGCCTGTTCACTGGATGGTGATGATGGTGAAGATGGCGCGATCGGTGCCGAAGGACCACAGGGTGAACAAGGCCCTCAGGGAGATCAGGGACCACAGGGTGACAGTGGTGACTCTGTCGGTAAGCTTACCCGTATCGCAACCGTTCCACTGGGCTCTGAAGTGACAGGTATATTCTTGAGCGATGAAGGCGATTTATTCTTTAACGTGCAGCACCCCTCAGGTACCAACACTGCTACAAACAGCATAAACAGTATGCCTATTAACACAGGTACTGTGGGTGTGCTTGCTGGTGTCAACTTTAATAACCTGCCAGCGACTTTGCCTGATTCGCCGGTACCGGCATCTGATGAAGAAAAACAGTTGGTAATGACGGCTATTGGCCAGTATCAGGTGTTAGGTCAAACCGGTGACACCTATGAAGGTGAACTGCCAAAAGGATTAGGCCACATTTATACACTGGACGGTGACACGCTTATCCTTGAAAACGATATGCCAGACTTCAACGGTTTCTTACCGACAGGTGACGGAGAAGGTTATCTGTTTTCAAACTGGGAAGAATTACCAGGTGGTATGAGCCGTATGCAAATTGCGCGTGATGAGCAGGGCATGTGGGCAGTCAATGATGTAATGATGCTGGACTTTTCGCCAGTATGGGGCACCGCAGCTAATTGCTTTGGCTCTATGTCACCATGGGGGACGCCACTGACTTCAGAAGAGTGGGTCGTTGACTCATCGGTTGACAGCACGACCAATGCTAACTGGAACAACCCAGCTGCCGTAGCAACTGATGCGCGTTTGGGTCGCATGTGGGACATGACTGCCCCGGACGTACCTAACCCTTATAACTATGGTTATATCGCTGAAGTCACAGAGCCAGCAACGGATGAGCCGGTCATTGTTAAGCACCTTGCGATGGGCCGCTACGAGCACGAAAACTCAACAGTAATGCCTGATGGTCGCACGGTTTATCTGTCTCAGGACGACACCGGCGGCGTGTTATTTAAATTTGTCGCTGACGTCGCAGAAGACTTATCTGCAGGTACCTTGTACGGCGCGAAGCTTACCCAGGACTCAGGCCAGAATGATCCGGCTACTACCGGGTTTGATGTGGAGTGGGTTGAACTGGCTAGCGGTGACAACCTGACGATTCGTGCCTGGATTGACGAGTACAATGGATTAGGTACAGATGACTACGTTGAAGGCGAGAGCGCCTTTATTACTATGGCAGACGTTGAAGCCTGGGCGAACGGTGACGCAACTTATCCAACAGTTGCCAACGGTGGCGGTAAAATCACTGCTGGTGCAGCAATGGATGACCGTGTGGCGTTCTTAGAGTCACGTGCAGCGGCAAAAATGAAAGGTGCAACGGCAGAATGGCGTAAGCTGGAAGGTATTTCGGTTAACCATAAACGTGCCCGGGAAGCGGTTGAAGGCGTAGACACTATTCCTGGTGAAGTGGTTACCGAAGCGTACGTTTACATTGGTATCTCTGACATCGACAACACCATGGTTGATGGCGAAGGCGATATGCAGTTGTCGGCCCGTGTTAAAGATTGCGGCGGTGTGTACCGTGCACGCCTGGGTGAGAACTACGATATCTCGCGTATCGAACCAGTAGTAATGGGCTCTACTTATCGCTCGAGTTTAACTGGCGCAGAGCGTTGTGATGTGGATCAGCTGTCTCAACCAGACAACGTTATCGTGATGAACGATGGGCGTATTCTGATTGGTGAAGATGGCTTCCAACAGAACAATACGCTTTGGATGTATGAGCCAGCTAAAAAATAAGTCATTTTTGTAACACTGTATCCGGGTGCAGTGCGCCCGGATTTTTTGCGTTGTAGAGACCATGAAATTATCACACCTTGTTTTACCCCTTGTCGTTGCCCTACTGGGCAGCCAGTTAATGGCTTGCAGTGACGATGACAGCACCCCTAATGCACGAGAACTGAGCACGCCACTTCAGCCTGAGGCATATCCTTCGGCATATCCTTCGGCATATCCCTATCAGGAGGGCGACGATATTCCCGCCACGGCGTACATAGCACACGATGAAATTTATAATCCGGAGTCGGTGATCCCGCCGCAGTGCTATACCAAAACCAATGGCACAAACAATCCCTGTTATGCCTGTCATCAGAGTTACGATCGTAGCGAAAACCGGCCCAACCAAATGGGCGATGGTACCTTGCAGGGAAACTATGAGTTTTCTGATGTGGGTTTAACCAACAGCTGGAAAAACCTGTTTGTTGATCGTCGGCAGCTAATCAAAGATATTTCTGATGATGAAATACTCGCGTACATACAAGAAGATAACTATACGCCCGCGATAAGCGATAACGGCAACAGTGAACACCTGTTACCTGCGGTCATGCAACTGGAAGATCTCAGTTATCCACAGCGCGCCTTCGGTGAACACGGCATTGCCAACGACGGCAGTGGCTGGGTAGCGTACAACTATAAGCCGTTCCCCAGTACGTTCTGGCCTACCAACGGCTCCACGGGAGACGCCATGATCCGGTTACCCGAACGCTTTCAGCAACGCAACGGCAAGTACGTCGAAGATGTCTATCTGGCGAATTTAACCCTGCTTGAAATGACGATGAAAGACATTGAAAGCCTGCCGGTACCTGCGTTAAACGAACAGCTTATTGGCGCAGATATTAACGGCGATGGTCAGTTAACCCACAATGTACAAACTATGCAGCGCCGCGCCTCTTATGTGGGCGATGCCAGTGCTACCAAACTCAGTTATCTGTTGTACCCACAGGGGACCGAATTGCTGCATACCGTGCGATATATCGGTGTTGACGATGACGGCACTATTTATAATGCGCCGCGAATGAAAGAAGTTCGTTATATGCAAAAAGCGTTGTTTCGCAGCAAAGAAAGTCTGGCTTCAGCCTATTACGCCGAAGCCAAAGACAAGGCCTTTGAAAAACTACCGCAAACCCGTTATCTCAATGAAGAAACGGGTATCGACAACGGTTTCGGCTGGACACTTAACGCATTTATTGAAGACGCAAACGGTGAATTACGGCCTCAGCATCCGCAGGAATTAGCTTTTTGTAATGGTTGTCATAAAACGGTGGGTTCAACCTTTGATCAAACGTTTTCGTTCGCGCGGAAAGTACCGGGTGCCAGCGGGTGGGGGTATATCAATCTGCATGATATGGAAGATGTACCGAACATTAATGAGCAGGAAGGTGAGTTTCTGACTTACATGAAACGTGTGGGCGGTGGCGATGAGTTTCGCCAGAATGCCGAAATGCTGGCGCGATGGTTTAAGTCAGACGGCAGTGTCGACGAATCAAGGGTTAAACAGGCCGCGTCGGTGTATGAACTGATTACGCCGAGTCCGCAACGCGCGCTGGCACTCAATAAGGCTTACCAGACCATCGTAAAGGAACAAAGTTATCTGTTTGGCCGCGACGCGACCATTACCGAAGCTCACAATGTTCTTGAGGTCATCGATGCCGAACAGCCGCCGCTGTTGCCTGAGCATCAACACGCCTGGGATATGCGCCTTGACTGGTTTGCTGCACCAGTTCATACCGTTGCACAACAGTCTTCGGGCAATTAAGCCGTTTTTTAGCGGGGCTGTGGCAGGCACTAATGTATTATTGCCATGCTACAGCTCCTAACGTGGCCAGAGCTACGTTTGTCCGTTTTTTGAGTCAATTAAGGTTTGCCACAAAAAACGGGCAACCGGTCCCTGGCGGTGCTTCTTTTCTCTGATTAACCTGATTTCTCCTTCTATGACCGAGGTGACATCATCGAGTTGCAGCGGAATAAGCGTGCCATTGCTCAATTCATCGGTAATTCGGTTTTTGGGAATGTAACCCCAACCGGCTGCGCCCATGAGCAAGCTTTTTTGTGAACTGGTGTCGTTGGTTCTGATGGTCGAGTGCGGCACCACACCCATTACTTTTTCAATATTGATATCGATATCAAATGCCTGTGGCATAAGCAGCGGTATATCCCGCAGCTGACTGGAAGCGTGGGGCACGGTAGTAAAATCACACAGCAACGAATGATGGATAACGGCAATCACTTCAAATCGGTCAAAGGGTATGGTTTCAAAACTCGCCAGTTCATGAAAGGTGTGGGTCCACGGACTCAGGGCGATGTCTGCTTTACCATCAATCAGGCGCTGAATAGCGCCCAGACGCTGAACTGAGGTTAAGTACAATTCGGTTTGCGGGAAATGTTGCTGAGTGTGCGTGATTGCATCGAAAAAAGTCGATTGCTGACATATAGTATCAAAGGCGAATTCAATATTGCTTTCATGGCCGTGACGCAAGTGTGAAGCCAGTGCAGTGATGTCCTTGGCTTGCCTAAGCAGGTATCGACAATGCGGCAACAGTCGGTGGCCGTCATCAGTGAGCTGCAAACGATTAGCGGTTTTTTGCAGTAACGTGAGTTGTAGCTCTTCCTGAAAGCGTTTGATAGCAATGGATAGTGCGGGCTGGGTTTTGTGCAATACTGCGGCTGCATTGGCGATACTGCCGAGTTCTGCAACCGTAACAAACATGCGTAGTTGCTCAAGGGTCATAAATAAAATTTAATATATACGTAAAATAGATTAAATATAATTTTGGTCGATGTTGGCGTATATTGCCAGTCTAAGTTTCAGGAGATATTCAGTGAATCGACATACTAGCGCACGTGCAGGGGCAATACTCAGTCTATTAGCGGTAATTTGGGGCTGTAGTGGTGAAGCCGACACACCCGTAACCGAGCCCGTTGCAGCAAAACTGGTAAAAACAATTACCCTGTCTCAGGCTGACAGTAGTGGTTTCCGCGAGTTTCCGGCTGTAGTTGAGGCCAGCGAAGAAGCAACCCTGGCGTTTCGGGTATCAGGCGAACTCAATCAACTGAAAGTAAGCGCAGGGCAAATGGTGGAAAGTGGCGATATTCTGGCAACGCTTGACCCCACCGATTACCAGATCGCCGTTGATCAGGCGCAGGCCAACTATGATTTGGCCAAAGTACAGTATGATCGCGCCAAAACGTTGTTAGATAAGCAACTCGCTTCAAAAGCCGGTTTTGATCAGGCCAAGGCAGAATTGCAAGTGGCGGCGTCGGCACTGAAGTCTGCCAAAACCAACTTAGCTTATACCGAATTACACGCGCCTTTTAGTGGTCAGGTTGCCCAGCGCTTTGCCGAAAACTACGAAAGTATTACTGCTCAGCAACCGGTTTTCTCCCTGCAAAAAAATTCTGTGGTGGAAGTTGCAGTTCAGATCCCGGAAGACTTGTTATCAAATATCAACAAGGACACTGAGTATCAGCCAGAAGTGCGCTTTGATACGCATCCCCAGCAGGTATTTCACGCCAGCCTGAAAGAGTACGATACCGATGCCGATTCGGCCACCAATACCTATAAAGTGGTCTTTGAATTGAAGCGCCCTGAGTCATTTAATGTATTTCCCGGTATGTCAGCAACCGTCAGGGCGCAACTTGATCAGATAATGAAGTCGAATCCGGCTAGCTGGCACGTACCCGCCGGGGCGATATTTACCGACGGCAGCTCGGACAAAGAGCAAAGTTATGTATTTGTTGTTGGACCCGACAATCAGCTTGAAAAGCGCGCGGTGACGCTGGGCAATATTACCGATAATGGTTTCAGGGTCACGGCCGGGCTTGACGCCGGCGACGAAATTGTTGCCGCGGGTGTGCATCGTTTAACGGCGGGAGAGCATATTCGCGTTTGGCACAAAGAACGGGGGCTGTAAGGGTGAATATAGCCGGCTATTTTGTTAAAAACCGTACCACCAGCTGGTTGGTAACACTCATTTTACTGATTGGTGGCACCCTTGCATTTTTTGGTCTCGGTCGTTTAGAAGATCCGCAATTTACCATCAAAAAGGCCATGGTCATTACGCTCTATCCTGGCGCGTCGCCTACTCAGGTGGAAGAAGAAGTCACTTATCCTATTGAGAACGCCATACAGGAACTGCCTTACGTTGATAACATAACGTCAATTTCAACCGCGGGTAAATCGCAAATTACCGTTGAAATGAAGAGCATATACCGGAAACAGGCATTACGCGGCATCTGGGAAGAAATGCGGCGTAAAATTAACGATTTAAAACCATCGCTGCCAGCCGGCGTGGCCGAACCCAAAGTCATGGATGATTTTGCTGATGTATACGGCGTGCTTATCGCGATTAACGGTGACGGGTATCAGTATAAAGACATCAGTGACTATGTTGATTACCTCAAGCGTGAACTCATTCTGGTTGAGGGCGTTGGTAAGGTTACTGTGCAGGGTAAACAAAGAGAACAGGTTTTTGTGGAAATATCCCGTTCGCAAATCAGCTCTCTGGACATTAGTCCAAGTCGCATCAGCTCGTTGTTAGTCAGCCAGAATCAGGTTTCAAACGCGGGTAAGGTCAGAGTGGGGGATGAATACATTCGCATTAACCCTACGGGCGAATTTGAGTCAGTCAGGGAGCTCGAAAATCTGCTCATTAGTCAGGCTGGCGCGTCTGAGCGCATTTACTTGGGGGACGTCGCGCGCATCTATCGCGGTTATCAGGAAGTACCGTCTAATGTGATTCATTACAATGCTGAGCGATCGCTGTTGTTGGGGATTTCTTTTGCTGATGGTGTGAATGTGGTTGAGGTTGGCGGTCGCATCATGCAGCGTCTGGATGAACTGGAATACATGCGCCCGGTTGGTATGCAAACTGACTTTATTTATAACCAACCCATCGAAGTGGATAGTTCGGTACAAGGCTTTATTCTGAACCTTGCCGAAGCGGTAGGCATTGTCATTGTCGTGCTGCTCATTTTTATGGGCGTAAAGTCAGGCATATTAATTGGCCTGGTTTTACTGCTAACAGTGCTGGGTAGTTTTATTTTTATGCAGCAAATGGAGATCAATTTGCAACGCATATCACTGGGTGCACTCATTATTGCCCTGGGGATGCTTGTTGATAATGCGATTGTCGTCACAGAAGGCATATTAATAGCCATGAAAAGAGGCTTCAGCAAGGTTGAAGCAGCCTCCTATGTGGTAAAGCAAAATATGTGGCCGCTGTTAGGGGCGACAGTCATTGCCATTATTGCCTTTGCGCCAATTGGGCTGTCGGCCGATGCAACCGGCGAGTTTGCCGGGAGTTTGTTTTGGGTACTGTTGGTGAGTTTGTTGCTAAGCTGGATTACCGCAATTACTTTAACGCCATTTTTTGCTTCGCTGTTATTTACCGATACCCAGCAAACCAGTGAGCAAAATGCCGGTGACCAACAACTAAAAGACAGTGAAGATCTCTACAACGGTCTGATATTTACTGTGTTCAGTGGGGTGTTAAGCGCTGCACTGCGATTCAGGGTGTTAACTGTCGTGGTGATGGTTGGGTTGCTGATCAGCGCGGTCGTTGCGTTTGGCAATGTAAAACAAGCGTTTTTCCCGCCTTCGAACACACCGATGTTTCTGGTTGATATTTGGCATAAGTCCGGCACTGATATTCGCGTTAATGCCGATAAAGTAAACCAGATAGAAAAACACTTGCTGGATCAAAATGGGGTAGAAGAGGTTACCTCAACGGTAGGTCAGGGATTAACGCGTTTTATGCTGACCTATCAGACAGAAAAATCCTACCCTACCTATGCGCAATTAGTGATACGCATGCGTGATGGCGAGGCGCTGGAGGCGCAGCTTCCGGTGTTACGCGATTATCTGGATCGCGAGTACAGCGAGCTTTTTTATAAAATTAAGCGTCTCGAAATCGGGCCTTCAACTGATGCCAAAATAGAAGCACGCTTTAGTGGACCGGATCCCAAAGAACTGCGCCGGTTAGCGGCCGAAGCCAAAGCGATTCTCGCCGCAGATGACGGCGCACGAAATATTCGGGACAACTGGCGGCAACAAACCAAAGTCATACGGCCATTTTTTAATGAAGCGGCGGCACGTAAGGTTGGTGTGAGTAAAGCCGATCTGGACAAGCTGCTATTAACCAGTTTCAGTGGTGCGCAGATTGGCGTGTACCGTGATGGCACTGATTTATTACCTATTATTAGCCGGCCGCCACCAGAAGAACGGCTAACGGCAGACAATCTTGAAAATCTGCAGATATACTCAGCGACAGCCCAGCAATACATCCCTGTTACGCAGGTGGTCAGGCGATTTGAGGTAGATTGGGAAGATCCTATTATTATGCGCCGTGACCGCAAACGAACACTGACAGTGATGGCGGATCATGACATTTTGGGTACCGAAACGGCCGCTAAACTGTTTAGCCGGGTACGCGACAAGATAGAAGCCATTGCGCTACCTGATGGTTATGAACTGGAGTGGGGCGGTGAGTTTGAAGCCTCCAGTAAAGCGCAAAAAGCGATCTTTGGTTCGCTACCGGTAGGCTATCTGATTATGTTTATTACCACCGTATTGTTGTTTGCCTCAGCGCGTATCGCCGCCATTATCTGGGCATGTATTCCATTAGCGCTGATCGGTGTCAGCTATGGTTTATTGCTTACCGGCGCTCCGTTTGGGTTTATGGCACTACTGGGCTTTTTAAGTCTGTCCGGAATGATCATTAAAAATGGTATCGTGCTGGTTGAACAGGTAAAACTGGAACTGAGTGAAGGCAAAGCGCCGTATTCCGCGTTGTTTCATGCCACGCTGAGCCGTGTCAGACCAGTGTGTATGGCGGCCATCACGACAATACTCGGTATGATCCCCTTATTATTTGACGACTTCTTTGCCAGTATGGCGGTTGTGATTATGTTTGGACTGGGTTTTGCCACATTGCTGACACTGGTTTTTGTACCCGTGTTGTACAGCTTGGTGTTTAAAGTCCGAAAGTCATAGGTCAGCGCAGTTAGCCGGACATGTAGTGGGGGTACGTTTTATTACGGTCTCCCTGTAACTCTTGCAATAATGCCTT
This sequence comes from Alteromonadaceae bacterium, assembly GCA_013373625.1. Classification (GTDB taxonomy): domain Bacteria; phylum Pseudomonadota; class Gammaproteobacteria; order Enterobacterales; family Alteromonadaceae; genus Alteromonas. The sequence goes on from JABXHM010000070.1 coordinate 106,586, forward strand.
GTAAGGTTTTTCCACTGGGTGGCAACAGAAAAAAACTGTAATTGTTTAACCCATTGTTTAATATAGATTTAAATACTTGGTACGTGTTTCGCAACAGTTTTCATGAAGTTTATCGATGACACATTTTATGTCATCTTTTTCTCATAAACAGGGAGCTCAATATGAATTCTGATATTGCAAAAGGTAAGTGGAATCAAATGACCGGCGTGGTAAAGCAAAAGTGGGGTAAACTCACCGATGACGAAGTTGAACAAATGGAAGGCAACTTCGAAGAGTTTTACGGCAAAATGCAGGAAAAATACGGTATGAGCCGTGAAAAGGCGCGCGAAGAGTTTGATTCGCTAAGCCAGTAAGCATCAATAAGAACGCCCCCGGTGTATTCGCGCTGGGGGCTTTTTTGTGCACAGCAGTGAATGATATTACGCTGCGAATGACTATACTCCGTAATAGGTTTAACAATGCTGCGGCAATGACGCCAGCAGCGCAGAGCAAGTGAGTACTATGTTAGAACGTGATAAAGCGGGTTTGCTTGTTGTCGATGTGCAGGGCAAACTAGCACGCAGTGTTGCTGACAGTGAGCTAATGATTAGTCAGCTTGAAGCACTCATAAAAGGTGTACAAGTACTCGGGTTACCGGTAATTCAGGTTGAGCAGCTGCCTGACAAATTAGGCAGAACCGTACCTGAGGTGCAATCGTTGTTGCCTGAGGACACTGCGTTTGAGAAGTCCAGTTTCAGTGCGTTGCGCAATGAACTGGTTGAGCAGCAGTTGCATGCCACCGGCCGCACACAATGGCTAATTTGTGGTATTGAAGCGCACATCTGTGTATATCAGAGTGCCGTAGACTTATTGGCCTATGGCAGTGAGGTGCATATCGTTACCGATGCGGTGTCGGCCCGTAATCCGCAACATAAAACCCTGGCGCTCAACAAACTGCAAACTGCTGGTGCTCACCTGACATGTGTTGAAATGGCGCTGTTTGAGTTACTCGAACGGGCTGGTACTGATGAATTCAAATCTATCCTGGCGCTCATAAAGTAAACCTGTCAGAGCCAAATACCGGTTAAAACAGCAAATTTACCTGTGCTTTTCACTCTTTTTGTAATTTATTTGCCCAAATCAGCCTGTTAGGGTAGCCGCGGCTTTTAACCTTTGTGTAAAATAGCTCACTTTTATAAACCCGCTGTTTGCCTCACATACTGAGTCGTGTGATCAGTCGCGCGAAAAAGCGGGTTCCTGCAGCAATTTTTAGTACCAAATTGGGGAAATCATGGAGCTTGAAGCGATAGTCAGTCAGGCCAAGGCACAGATTGACGCTGCCAGCGATGCAGCAACGCTCGACCTGGTAAGAGTTGAGTTTATGGGCAAAAAAGGCAAGTTAACCGACCAGTTAAAAGGGTTAGGTAAACTCACCGCCGAAGAGCGTCCACTTGCCGGGCAAAAAATTAATCAGGCTAAGCAAGAAATTCAGCAGGCAATTAACGCTAAAGGTGATGCGCTGCGCAGCGCTGAACTGAATAAAAAACTTAGCGAAGAAGCGGTTGACGTCACTTTACCCGGCCGCACTGAACCCAACGGTAACTTGCATCCGGTGTCACGGACTATCGCTCGTATTGAGCAGTTTTTTGGCGAGCTGGGATTTGCCGTAAAAACGGGCCCCGAAGTTGAAGACAGCTTTCATAATTTTGATGCACTGAATATTCCGGCAAATCACCCGGCTCGTGCTGATCATGATACGTTTTACTTTAACCCCAACATTATGTTGCGTACGCAAACCTCGGGTGTGCAAATTCGCACCATGGAAGCTGAACAACCACCGCTACGGATCATTTCACCGGGTCGGGTATACCGCAATGATTACGACCAAACCCATACGCCGATGTTCCACCAGGTAGAGGGATTAATGGTTGATAAAAACGTCAGTTTCACAGAGCTGAAAGGCATATTGCATGACTTTTTACAGAACTTCTTTGAAGAGTCTTTGCAGGTCCGTTTCAGACCCTCTTATTTCCCGTTTACGGAGCCTTCGGCTGAAGTTGATGTTATGGGTAAGGATGGTCAATGGCTGGAAGTACTGGGTTGCGGAATGGTGCATCCGAATGTATTGCGAGCGGTCAACATCGACCCTGAAATATATACTGGCTTTGCCTTTGGTATGGGCGTAGAGCGTTTAACCATGCTGCGTTATGGCGTAAACGATTTGCGCGCATTCTTTGAAAACGATCTTCGGTTCCTCAAGCAGTTCAGTTAAGGCATAAGTGATATGAAATTCAGTGAAAAATGGTTAAGAGAGTGGGTTAACCCGGGTGTATCACAGGATGAACTGTGCGAGCAGCTGAGCATGGCTGGCCTGGAAGTCGACGGTGTTGAGCCGGTCGCTGGTGATTTTAGCGGCGTGGTAATCGGCGAAGTGGTCGAGTGCGGTCAGCACCCGAATGCGGACAAACTGCGGGTGACAAAAATAAACGTGGGTGACGACGAGTTGCTGGATATCGTGTGCGGCGCGCCTAATTGTCGGCAGGGCATAAAAGTAGCGGTTGCCAAAGTCGGGGCAGTATTGCCGGGTGACTTTAAAATTAAAAAAGCCAAACTGCGTGGTGAGCCTTCATTTGGCATGCTGTGCAGTTATTCTGAGTTGGGCGTTAGTGACGATCACAGTGGCATTATTGAGTTGCCACTGGATGCGCCTGTTGGCGCCGATATTCGTGATTACCTCGGCCTTAATGATGTGACCATTGAAGTCGACTTAACGCCCAACCGAGCCGATTGTTTAGGTCTGCGCGGTATAGCCCGTGAAGTGGGTGTGTTAAATCAAACTGATGTCACCGAACCTCCGGTAACGCCGGTAGCGGCCACCATTGACGATAAACTGGCAATTACTTTGAGTGCACCGCAGGCGTGCCCTCGCTATTTAGGTCGGGTAGTCAAAGGCGTTAACGTGACAGCGGATTCGCCGTTGTGGTTAACCGAAAAGCTGCGTCGCAGTGGTATTCGCAGCATCGACCCTATTGTCGATGTCACCAATTTTGTATTGTTAGAACTTGGCCACCCCATGCATGCGTTCGATCTGGCGTCGATTGACGGCGGTATAGATGTGCGTATGGCCAAAGCAGGTGAAAAACTGACTCTGCTGGACGAAACCGAAGTGGAGTTGAAAGACAATACACTGGTGATAGCTGACGATAACAAAGCGTTAGCTATGGCGGGTATTTTTGGTGGCTTGCACTCAGGTACCGGTCAGGACACCACGGATATTTTGCTGGAAAGTGCCTTTTTTAACCCGGATGCCATTATGGGTAAAGCCCGTCAGTATGGATTACATACCGACGCATCACATCGCTATGAGCGAGGTGTTGATCCACAACTGCAGGCCACGGCAATGGAACGCGCCACACAACTTATTGTTGAAATCTGCGGTGGTCAGGCGGGGCCGGTAGTGGAAGCCATAAGTGAGTCAGACATTCCTGCACGAGCGCAGGTTACCTTGCGCAAAGCGCGTTTGGCGCGCGTATTGGGGATTGATATACCCGCGGCCACAGTGAGTGATATTTTGGCGCGTCTGGGTATGAATGCCAGCGAAACTGAGGCAGGTTGGGTTGCAACGGCACCAAGCTATCGCTTTGATATCGCTATTGAAGAAGATCTTATTGAAGAAATCGCTCGGGTGTATGGCTATAATAATATCCCCAATGTCGCGCCAGCTGCGACATTGTCGATGATCCCGGCGAGCGAAAAAGACGTGCCGGTTAATACGGTAAAATCAGTATTACTGAACCGTGGCTACAACGAAGCGATCACGTATTCATTTGTCGATCCTAAAGTACAAAATGCGCTGTTTCCTGACAGTAATGGTTTAGTGTTACCGCATCCGATATCGTCTGATATGTCGATAATGCGGGTGAGCCTGTGGCCAGGATTGCTGCAGTCAACGGCCTATAATCAAAAGCGTCAGCAACAACGCATTCGCCTGTTTGAAACCGGATTACGGTTTGTACCTGATGCAGAGGCGCCGAATGGTATTAATCAACAACCCATGCTCGCTGGTGTGTTAGCGGGGCGTCGTAGTGAAGAACATTGGGACAGGAATGACAGCGCAGTAGACTTTTTTGATGCAAAAGCGGATGTTGAAGCACTTTTAGCATTGACTGGAAAGGAAAAAGCGTTCATTTTTAAAACAGCAACGCATTCTGTTTTGCATCCGGGTATGTCGGCGGCAATTTATTTGGATGAGAAATGCGTTGGCTGGCTGGGTGCGGTTCACCCGCAGTTCAGTAAGCAACTAGGCACAAATGGCCGGGTATTTGTATTTGAAATAGAACTGTCAGCCCTGACAAAGCGCGATTTACCTCAGGCGCAGGCCATTTCTAAATACCCTGCAAACCGCCGTGATATCGCGATTATAGTGAGCGAGCAGGTCAACGTTGGTGATGTAATAAATTTCATCGAAAAAATTGGCGTAAATCAATTAGTTGGCCTAAACTTGTTCGATGTATATACTGGTCAGGGCATTGCCGACGGTTACAAGAGTCTGGCATTGTCATTAATTCTACAGGATCCAGGTAAAACACTGGAAGATGCAGAGATACAATCAGCAGTAGATTCGGTGATTCAAGGGCTTGAATCAGAATTCGGGGCAGCGTTAAGAGAGTAAACTTATGGCACTAACCAAGGCCGAGATGGCTGAACACTTATTTGAAAAACTGGGTATAAATAAGAAGGACGCGAAGGATTTGGTCGAAGCGTTTTTTGAAGAAATCAAAGGCGCACTGGAATCCGGTGAGCAAGTGAAACTGTCAGGCTTTGGTAATTTTGATTTGCGTGATAAAAACGAGCGTCCAGGCCGTAACCCTAAAACGGGCGAGGACATTCCAATTAAAGCGCGCCGGGTGGTGACCTTTCGCCCGGGTCAAAAACTCAAAAGCAGGGTGGAAAACTCCAAACCGCCTACAGAGTAATCTGATTTTACGTGTATTCTTGCAAGGGCCGGTTTTTACTGGCCCTTAGCGTATCGTTTTGACCGGTATCCCACTACGTTGACTCCCTCGCTGTTACCTCATTATTGTGTGACTGTGCGCTGCTTCGGCATTCATAGTACAATTTCTCCCTCCTAATAAATTTTACGTTTTTAAAGGTGTTTATGTCTGTAAAACCGATGGTTATTACTGTTGTTATTGTTGCGTTAGCGGTACTTGGGTATGTTCAGCTTAGTGAACGAGCAGACGAAGCCGCTTCGGTGTCAGCCTCTGACGCAGATGACGCAAGGTTACGTTCAGTAGCCTTTCGCCAGCAAATTCTGCATGCCAGTGATTTGGTCGCAGGGATGGCCGAAGCGGTGCGCAAACAAGATCAACAAGCGATTGAGCAATGGCAGCAAAAAGCGGTAGATGTTGCCCAGGCAGCCGGACTCAGTGCCAGTGATATTGATTTTATACGCTCAGAAAAAGGCCGCGAATATCTTATTTTTCATGCCAGACGCAACTTGTTTAACCAGGAATTTGAGCAGCGTTATTATGGCTTGCAGGACATCGAGTCGTTGCAACAAAAGTATCCTGAAGCGCAGGATTTGTTTGCTGACGCGGAGCAGTTAATTGCCGCCAGAGATGCGATTATTGTTGATATTGCCGCTGAGCTGAGTAATCAGACTCCACCTGATGACGTCGCTATCGAAAAGGCCAAAACGCTCTGGCAAGAGCGATTTAAACAAACTACATTCGCACCGACAGAAGCCTCACAGCCTAATCAGGATTAACCTGGCTCAGGCTGTTAATGAGGTAAAGGTGGCGCGGGTAATTTGCGCCAGTAGTTCGGGTGCAAGCTCTATTTCCAGGCCACGCTTACCGGCGCTGACATAAATCGTGTCAAATTGCCCGGCACTGTCGTCGATAAAGGTCGGCAGCTGCCGTTTTTGCCCCAGCGGACTGACTCCACCCAATACATAACCGGTACTGTTTTCGACTTTAGCGGGTTGACCCATTTGCGCTTTTTTGGCTTTAGCCGCTTTGGCCAGCTGTTTTAGATTTAACTGATGCGTCACTGGTACCAGCGCCACCACCATTTTGCCATTGTCTAATTCCGCGAGAAGTGTTTTAAATACTTGCGGGGGGGACAGCCCCAGTTTATCAGCCGCTTCCAGGCCATAGGACTCTGCCTGCTTGTCGTGTTCATATTTGTGAATGTTGTGCAGGTGTTTGCCCTGCTCTAATAGTGTAATTGCCGGTGTCAAAATCGAAACCCTCACTGTGCTGGTATAAATGTTAGCGTGTGCTGCGGCGCCGAAGGCATTAACGGTGTAGGACGCTGATTGGCATAGTCACTGAAGCCAGCCTCATAAAATGCTGACAGTGGGTGGCCAGACTGGCCACCGGGTACCGTCAGTACCGCTTTATCTAATTGGCCGGGGCGAACAAATAGCCGCTGTGAGGCGCCAAAATCGCGGCCCTGAACCGCTGGCATAAAGGTGTCACCAAAGCCTGCAATGGGAGGCATGTTAAGTGCACTGCCCAGCACCGGAATTTGCCCGGCGAAGGGGTGAGTGAGCGCCATCACATTTACTTTGCCCCAGGCTAAATCAGCCAGATCAGCGGTGTCACTGTGTTTGCTGAGTAAGCGGCTTTTGGCGGTATCATACTCAGCCCGCATAAAATCTTGCCAGTTGTTATGTCCTGCTGGCAGCCAACTGGGCGATTCGGCATGAATGAGTTGCCAAATTGCCGGCTCAAAGCCATTGGTGGCTGACCACACGCTTTGACCATAATTGTTAAGCGCGTCGTTTAGCGGCGCGAAGACCGTTGACAGCAGTTGTCCGCGAAAATGTTTCACCAGTGTATAACCTACAGAATCGGTACACGCACACTGACCCCAGTTGTCGAGTGCTGCGATATCTGCCGCATAGGTGTCGGTGTCCTGGCTCATCAAGTCTCTTAATAAGGCATGCCAGGGTTGTAAAAAGCGAGCTTCGTTGTCGAGTTGAATTTGATAAAAACGGTCTTCATCGAACTGTTCATATTCAAACAGTCTGTCGCGTACTTGGCTGGCCCGGGCACCCAGGGCATAACCTCCGTCACCAAAACGCTGTAAATCAGTGCTACTCATTACCCGTGAATTGGCGCTCCAGATCCGATGAGAGTCGGGATTCATCACTAAAGGTAAGTCTGTTTCGTCGGTGAGCCAGCCATTGTCGAACTGGTCGGGTGTAATGGCCATGTCATGCGGGGTTTTGCGCGCTGGTACCGCACCTGCCAGCAGCCATGCAATATTGCCGGCAGTATCGCCAATGGCAATGTTTTGCACCGGAATGCCGAGCTTACGTACTATCGGTAAGGCTTCGGCTACTGACTGGCAGTTTGCCAGTTCTACGAGCTTCATATTAACGGCATACGGTTGGTGGGCTACCCAGGACAGGGCGTAAAATCGCGTGCCAACCTGTTTTACCGGGCCATATTCACTGACCAGACGGTTGTAAGTTTGTATCTCGCCACCGACGTTAAGTGATTCCTGAATAGAAGTCACATCTTGTCTGTCAACGTGTATCCAGTCGGCCGTATCGATGTAGCTGTTTGTAAAGCCCCAGGCGATGTGGCCATTGGTGCCTGCCACAATAGCGGGCACGCCTGGCAGCGATACGCCGGTAACCCGAACATCGTTATTCGTCTCCGGGTAATTGAGTTGCGCGCGGTACCAGGTGGTTGGAACTCGCAAGCCTAAATGCATATCGCTGGCCAGCAAGGCATCGCCACTGTCGGTCAGCGTGCCGTCAACAACCCAGTTGTTACTGCCAATATCGGCCATGAAATTTGCCGCATCATCCAGTGCAGCGGTGGTGTTGGAAGCAGACCTGCTAACTCTTGTGGTGTCAGGCAGAACAGGAATGTCGGCCTGGTTTGTTAACTGACTACCATCCAGTGCTGCCTGGTATTGGCTTGACTGAGTTAAAAAGTTGACCATTGGCTGGCCAAACAGGTGCTCAATGCTGGTGAGTGCTAAATCGCGTTTTACGCTTGTTCCCTGCAGATCAAGATACATGCTGAAGATGACCAGCACGCTGTCAGCGGGTGTCCACGGAGCGGGTTCAAAATTAGTCACAATGTATTCGAACGGGCGTGCGCCTAACTCATTAATAGCCTGGTTTACGCCATCGCTATAAGCATTCAGTATTGCCCGTTGGTTAGCCGGCATGGCGGTAACGATTTTTTCTGCGCGGCGGCGAAACTGGTAAAAACGATTGGCTTTATCGTATTCTGCGGCCATGTCACCCAGCCATTGCGCCAATTCACCTGCTGCTGAGCGACGTTGTAAATCCATTTGAAAAAAACGGTCCTGACCATGGGCGTAGCCAAGTAAATACATGGCATCATTGCGACTTGAGGCATGAATGATTGCCTGGCCGAGCTTATCGCGTGACAGTGTGGCTGGCTGGGTAATCTGGCTTACCGTGCGGTCGCCGTCGAGCGACGGTAAACTTTGGCGCAGGGTAAAGTACACGGCCATTACAGCGATGAGGATAATACTAAGTACAATAAGACTAATGCGTTTAAACCAATTTAACACGTGTAATACTCCCTTTTTTTTCTTATGCTTAGCACACTTAGTTGTTACTTTTGTGTAATGACCTGAATAAAAAATCTTACATCATCGCGGCACTGATGGGTTAACCAATTTATGTTTTTTATCTGACCGCTGAATATTTTATGTATACGCTTTAGATTCCAGGAGTTGTCATGGGACCCGTAATGATCGATTGTCGCACCGCCAGTTTACTGGAAGATGAACGCGACATGCTAGCGCACCCGCTGACCGGCGGGGTGATTTTGTTTGCACGTAATTACGAGTCTAGCGCACAACTGAATACTTTAATAAGTGAAATTCGTCAGGCCGCACAAAAGCCGTTGCTGATTGCCGTGGATCATGAAGGCGGACGGGTGCAGCGCTTTCGCGATGGGTTTACCCATTTACCTGCGATGGGGGATATTCTGGAGTACACCAACAATATCAGCGCTGCTGCTAATTTAAGTTATGCGTGCGGCGTAATAATGGCTTACGAACTTAAGCAACTGGATATTGATATCAGTTTTGCGCCGGTGTTAGATATTAACGGTGTGTCCAATGTGATTGGTGATCGGGGTTTTTCGCCACACCCGCACACGGTTAGTCAATTGGCAGGCAGTTTAATTAAAGGCATGCATGCCATTGGCATGCCTTCTACGGGGAAACACTTTCCTGGCCATGGCAGTGTGGTAGCAGATTCGCACGTTGATACACCCATTGACGAGCGGGACTGGCAAACAATAGCGCAATGCGACTTAATACCTTTTAAAACGTTAATCGAAGAGGGCCTGATTGATGCCATGATGCCTGCTCACGTGCGCTATGTGAATATTGATGATAACCCTGCGGGTTTCTCGCCGTTTTGGTTACAACAGGTTTTACGTGAACAACTGGGCTTTGATGGCGTGATTTTTTCTGACGATTTATCGATGGAAGGGGCCGCTGTTGCCGGCAATTACACGCAGCGCGCGTTGAAGGCGTTGGCGGCTGGCTGTGATATGGTGCTGGCCTGCAATAATACTGCAGGGGCTGCACAGATCCTCGATGGCCTGCCCACCAACATCGTGGCATCACAGCGCTTAACGGCGTTGTCGGCACGGCCACTTAATGCTCATTCAGCAAAGGAATACGCACGCGCCTGTGCAGTATGGCAACAGTATGAAAATAAAATATAACTATATTGCCATCAGTGGCATTGCCAGTGGCCTGCTATGGTTAGTAATGCAGGCTAACGGTCTTAATTATGCGTTGAGTATTACCGCCGCCCTGACTTTGCTGGTGGCCGTATTATGGGTAACTGAAGCACTGCCAATTCCGGTGACCTCACTGATCCCCTTTGTGGCTTTTCCGATGGCCGGCATTATTGATTACAAAGAAGCGTCCTCAGCACTGGGCAGCCATGTGATTTTGCTGTTGATGGGCGCTTTTATGTTGTCTAAAGCGCTGGAAAAATCCGGCGTGCACCGGCGTATTGCGGTATATATGCTGCATCTGTGCGGCGCGTCCAGTGCCAAACGTCTGGTACTGGGCTTTATGTTAACCTCAGCCGTGCTCAGTATGTGGATATCCAACACCGCCACTACGCTGATGTTGCTGCCGATTGCGCTGGCCATTATTACCTCGATGGATTCCCCTAAACTGGCTACAGCGCTGCTGCTTGGTATTGCCTATGCTGCCAGCCTCGGCGGTGTTGGCACGCCTATCGGCACACCCCCTAATATTATTTTTATGAGTGTGTATGAACAAACCACAGGTGCTGAACTGAGCTTCTTAAACTGGATGATCACCGGTATACCGATAGTACTGATTTCCATTCCGATTATGGCACTTTGGCTAACACGACATTTACGCGAGATGCCGCAATGCGACTTACCGGCATCCGGAGACTGGCAGAGCGCCGAAAAGCGCGTATTAGCGGTATTTGGGCTCATTGCTTTGGCCTGGATATTTCGTCCGTACTGGTCGCAGTGGACCGGTATGACGCTGGTGAGTGACAGTACAATTGCCATTGCTGGTGTGGTGTTAATGTTTTTGGTACCCAATGGCAACAAAGACAAGCCTGGCCAGTTACTTGACTGGAAAACTGCCGAAGCCATTCCGTGGGGCATGCTGCTCTTATTTGCCGGGGGGATTTGTATGGCGAAAGCGTTCACGGCCTCGGGCCTGAGTCAGGTATTAGGCGACGCACTGACAGGTTTGTCTGCGCTACCGATTGTCGCTACATTGCTGATATTGTGTTTGGTGGTAAGCTTTGTGACGGAAATTACATCGAATACGGCTACCGCCACATTATTGATGCCGATTCTGGCCAGTGCCTCGGCCGCCATTGGTGTCGATCCTATTGTGTTAATGATGCCGGCGGCAATTAGCGCCAGTTGCGCCTTTATGATGCCGGTAGCCACCGCGCCCAACGCCATTGTATATGGCAGTGGTCGCATACCTATTCAAACCATGGTGCGCGAGGGTACTGTACTGAATATTCTGGTTGGCATTGTGATTACCGGTGTAGTGGTTGCCACCCGGTTATAAGAGATAGGTGGTTACTTATGTGTGGCCGCTACGACTGCTTGCTTACAGGCACATCCGGTATTTGTTCTAAAGCGTTTAAGTAGCGGGCAAACACAAACAGCCAGTCCGACAGGCGGTTAAGGTATTGCTGTGCAAGGGTCGACACATCAGCCTGCTGCGCCATAGTGATCAGTCGACGTTCGGCACGACGACACACCGTGCGACATACATGGGCTTGTGCTGCGGCGACGCTGCCACCGGGCAGAATAAAACTGGTCTGGGGCGGCAATTGGGCCTGCATAATATCGATGTGCGCCTCTAAACTGGTCACCGCATCCGCCGATAAGGTAGAGCTTGCTGACACCGCAAAACCTACCTTAAAAAGTGCGTTTTGTATTTCGGCCAGGTACTCATGATCGCTGGCGCTACCTAATGATTGTTCCTGCAAACGAGCTGCCAGTAACCCCAGATTGGCATTCAATTCATCCAGGCTGCCGTAACATTCAATGATGGCGTCGTCTTTACTGACTTTCTCTGGCTTGTTTACATACAGCAGAGTGTCGCCCTGATCGCCGGTTTTGGTGTAAATTTTCATGGGGTTACTCTATGTCCTGAGAATCAACTGGCTGCGGGGCCGGTGGTCGGTCGTAGCGCCGAATCTGCACTACCATACCAAATAACGGGTGATCAAAATAATGGAGCTGGGTACTGATCACCCGGCGTAATTGCTTAAAAGGGATCGACACTAATTCGTATTGTGGCGTCGTACCTGAAAACCCATCACTGGCAGGTGTAGTGCCACTTAGCAGCGGCTGGCGGTAAAACAGCTCACTGTTTATGTGTAAATACGGCACGTTATTGAGGTATTTTAAATAAACCTGAATAAAGCCGTCGAGCTGCCAGATAGGGGCGGGTTTTTTTTTGCTGCCGGTGACATTGTTGATAATGTCGGGTTCAGGTGGTGTCATCATACTGGCAAAACTAATGGGCTGCGGATTAGCCAGGCGTTTGTTCAGATCGTTAAAAAACGTATCTGACGGTGCAGTAGTTGCGCTGTTCTGCTCATCAGTCGTCGCAGTCGCAGCTACCGGGTTTGTTTCCTGCTCACGCTGTTCACCGTTTTGATTAAATTGACTGGCATAGTTTTGACCCGCAAACAAGCGCAGGGTTTCGGCGTTATCCTGACCAAATTTAACCTGTTGTCGCCAGCTGAAATGCGCCAGTCGTTGCAGCCCTTTGCGCCAGCGTATACTGGTAAACAGTTTGTCCTGCCTGAGTCTACTGCTGGGCAATAAATGTGGTCCAGCAGACCGTTTCCAGTTGATGCCCTCGATAGTCAGCGGCGTTTGCTGGCGTGCCGGTATATGCAGATCTGCTTGGTGCCAGTGCCAGTCATCTGTCGTAGCAAGGTTGGTGACTAACACGGGTTGACGGCTTGTCACGCAGTCAAGACGTCGTGCCGGAACAGTAAAAGGGGTGAGCTGCTCGTTATTCAGTACATATGACAGCCAGTACCCGGCAATGTTTGCTGGTGACGGCGGCGTTGTTACACGAGGCTCCTCATGCAAGACGGGCGCGAGCTGGCTGGTTAATTCGGTTGAGGTAATGAGGGGATCTTCGTTGTCGGTAACCGTCGGGACGGCATTATCGGTGTCGCTGAAAATATCTTCATTGTTAGCCAGGCTATTCGCAGATTCGTTATAACGAGTATCTGCTGCGTGGTTAATATCGGCCGGCGTGTCCTGGCTGACTGGTTCATCAGGCAAGGTGTATTGACTAAGGATTTCATCGAGTGTGGGCTTTTTGGCCCACAGAGGCGATGTGGGGGCGTTACATACCGGTAACGAGTTATACACCATGGTGATATCCGGCTGATAGTAATCACTGAGTAAATCCCAGTGTGTATCAGGTGCGCTAAGCTGAGACTGATTTTCAAACAGTTCTGCGATGTCGTTAACCGAGGTATCCCGGGCAAACAGAATGACCTCTACGTCAAACCACCATTTGTCTTCATTGTCTGCGGCCAGTACCGGGGGTGCGGTAACACAGCTGAGTGCAAGCAGGCTACTAATTATCCGCCTCATGCTTAGTTAATCTCCCTGGCAAATTCTTCAATAAGCGCATCCACCATAGCTAAACGTTCCCGCGCTGTCTCGGTTTTCTTAATAATTCTTAGCTTTTGGCTGCCTTCGAACTTAAACATTTTATTGCGGATTTGTACCAACTGAATAATAAAACCAGTGTCTACCGGGGTATCTTCGTTAAATTCGATGGTACCACCTGTTGCACTCATATCGAGTTTAGCAATGCCGAGTTTTTTGGCTTTTAGCTTGAGTTCGGCCACTGCTACCAGGTTTTTCGCCGCATCGGGCAATAAACCAAAGCGGTCGATGCATTCTATCTGGAATGCTTCGATATCGTCGGTGTGTTTGCAACTGGCAAGTTGTTTGTATAGTGACAAACGGGTATTCACATCGGCAATGTAGTCTTCTGGCAGTAATGCCGGAATGCGCAATTCAATTTCGGTATGCTGGCGGTTTGCTTCCTCCAGTGACGGCTCTTTACCTGCTTTTAACGCCTCAACCGCTTGCTCAAGCATGTCCATGTAAAGCGTAAAACCAACACTGGCAATTTGCCCGGATTGATCTTCACCCAGTAGCTCTCCGGCACCACGTATTTCAAGGTCGTGGGTGGCCAGCGCAAAACCGGCCCCGAGATCTTCGAGGCTGGCGATAGCGTCGAGCCGTTTGGCGGCATCGCGGGTCATGCGCTTGGGATGCGGCGTTAATAAGTAGGCATAAGCCTGATGATGTGAGCGACCAACCCGACCGCGCAACTGGTGTAACTGCGCTAAACCCAGGTGATCGGCTCTGTCCATAATAATGGTGTTAGCCGTTGGCACGTCTATACCGGTCTCGATAATGGTTGTACAGACCAGAACGTTGTAGCGTTGATGGTAAAAGTCGGTCATTACCTGTTCGAGTTCGCGCTCGCGCATTTGGCCGTGACCTACCGCAATGCGTGCTTCGGGAACAATCCCGGCAATTTCTTCGGCTGTGCGGGCAATGCTCTCTACCTCGTTGTGCAGCAGGTAAACCTGACCACCGCGCAGAATTTCGCGCATGATGGCTTCGCGTATAACGGCCTTGTCGCGCTGTTGTACAAAGGTTTTAATGGCCAGCCGTTTGGCTGGCGCCGTGGCAATAATCGATAAGTCACGCATGCCCGACATTGCCATATTCAGCGTGCGCGGAATCGGCGTAGCGGTAAGGGTTAAAATATCGACATCGGCGCGCAGCGCTTTGAACTTTTCTTTTTGACGCACCCCAAAGCGGTGCTCTTCGTCGATAATGACTAAGCCTAAATCGTTAAACTTGATCGAGTCACCGAGTAATTTATGGGTGCCCACAACAATATCGACGGTGCCGTTTTCGATACCTTCCATTACTGATTTAGTGGCTTTACCGCTGACAAAACGCGACACAACCTCTATGCGGAACGGCCAGTTAGCAAAACGATCTTTAAAGTTTTCGTAATGCTGTTGAGCAAGCAGGGTAGTAGGCACCAGAATGGCCACCTGTTTACCCTGGTTCGCGGCCAGAAATGCGGCGCGCATGGCCACCTCGGTTTTACCAAAGCCGACATCGCCACACACCAGGCGATCCATAGCGTTGGGGCTGCCCATATCCTGAATAACGGCATTAATGGCCTGCAATTGATCGGCGGTTTCTTCAAACGGGAAGCTGTCGGCAAAGCTTTGATACTCTTCCCAGTCGATAGGGTAGGCAAAACCGGGTTTAGCTGCGCGCTTGGCGTACACATCGAGCAGTTCGGCGGCCACATCGCGCACCCGCTCAGCGGCCTTTTTACGGGCTTTTTCCCAGGCGTCTGAGCCAAGGCTGTGCAGCGGCGCGGAATCTTGCTCACCGCCGCTGTAACGGGAAATTAAATGCAGCGATGAAACCGGTACATAAAGTTTGGCCTGCTTGGCGTATTCGATGGTGAGGTATTCAGTAGCAACGCCGCCAGCATCCAACGTTTGCAAGCCAATATAACGGCCTACACCGTGATCAAGATGCACCACCGGCTGGCCAACCGACAGCTCAGCCAGATTGCGGATAATGGCGTTTTCGTCGGTGGCTTTTTGCGCCTTACGTAAACGGCGCTGGCTAATTTTGTGCCCCAGCAACTGCGTTTCGGTAATAAATAACAGCTCGCCATCGGGGTTGTTCCAGCGGAAGCTGTGTTCAACCATACCAATGGAAATACCAATGCTTTCATAGCTGGTTAAAAAGTCGTCGAAATATTGGTGTTCGACTGGCTTGATTTGATATTTACCCAGCACTCCCAGCAGGTTTTCGCGACGGCCCTGAGACTCGGCACAAAACATAACCTTTGCGCCGCGGGCCTGAGCCTCTTTCAGGGTGTTCAGTAAATCTTGTGCCGGTGCTTTTTTCTGCGGATTCAGGGCAATACCATCGAGTTTTTCGCAGTGCAAATTATGTTTGCCAGCAGCGTCTGGCAGGGTATCGACTGTCAGTGTAACGCGCGGCCATTGCTTAAGTGACGCAAAGAGCTCGTTAACCGGTAAATATAACTCGGCCGGTGCCAAAAGCGGGCGCTGCTTATTATAGCGGTATTGTTCATAACGCTCGTTTAGATCGGCCCAAAAGAACTCGCTGGCATCGCTGATGTCGCCGTGCAACATGACCATTGTGTCGGGGTGGAAATAGTCGAATAGCGTAGCGGTTTGCGCAAAAAACAGGGGTAAATAATATTCTACGCCACTTGGCATGGTACCGCGGGTAATCTGTTTAAATATGGATTCGTCGCTGTTACTGGCGTCGAAGCGCTCTAAAAACTGCTGACGGAATAAATTAAGCGCGTCTTTGTCGGTAGGAAATTCGCGCGCCGGTAGCATGCGAATTTCGTTGACTGTGTCGCTGGAACGTTGTGAATCAGGGTCGAACAGGCGAATGGTGTCGACTTCGTCATCGAACAAGTCGATACGATAGGGATCTTTTGAGCCCATGGGGTAGAGGTCAATAATACTGCCACGCACTGAGAATTCGCTGTGACTCATGACCTGACTAACATGCAAATAACCGGCTTGTTCTAACTGACGACGAAACTTATCACGATCGAGCGTTTGGCCGCGCTTGAGCAATAACAAATGCTGTCCGATGTAGTCGACCGGTGCCAGGCGTTGCATTAATGTGTTGATAGGTACGATAAAAATGCCCGACGGTTCCTGCGTTAGCCTGAACAGGGTTTCCATACGCTGGGAAATAATATCCTGATGCGGCGAAAACGTATCGTAGGGCAGGGTCTCCCAGTCGGGGAATAAGGTTACCGGTACACTATTTTGCGACCCCTGAAAATAACGGATTTCTTTTTCGAGTTTGAGTGCAGAGGGTGTATCGGCGGTCACTAGTACCACAGGACGATCAGCCTGCTGGCTGGCCTGCGCAACGGCCAGCGCCCGGCTGCTGCCATGTAACAGCCCCCATTGCTGTTGATCCTGCACGTTAGTGGACGATTTGGGTTTGGGCAGAGGCAAAGAGTAAAGCGTGGTTGTCATGATTACTGATAAAGCTCGCTATGGTGACGGTTGATTGCGCAGCGCGTATTTATGTTTTTTTGGTTTGATTGCGCTTGCGTAATTGCAGCGTTTGCAAATGCAAACTGGCCCTGACTAATAACTCCTGATCCTGTTCGCGGATCCGGGTAAAAATGAATGCTACATGGTAGCCATCCGATTCCTGCTGGCAAGTAATAACTTCACCAAAACAAAAAATAGCGGCTGCCTCTTCGGACACAAATAATTTTAATTCGGCGGCACTGCCGATGTCTATGGGAGCAGGGTGGTTAATAATAACACCGCCACCACCGAATTTAATACTTTCAAAGCGATAATCCGGATCGTCCTGCTGATGCAAAATATACGACATCATGAGATCAATTTTACGTGACTGATGCGTTAAGTAACTGATTAAGTCAGAGGCGTGATCGCTGAGATTTCGCAGGGGGCGCAGTGCCTGGGTTTCGATACTGGCCATTTCACTGGCAATACGGAATGCATAGGGCATGTGCTCGTCGAGCTCATCGGTACTGGGCAATACGAAGTCTGCTTCAAGGGGTTTTACATTGACCTTGATGCTGTGACTGATCAGGAAAAACTCATTAAATTGAGCTTGTTTTTCTGCCAGGGTTAACGATTCCACATTACCTCTCCAAGCTGACTTGTGCGCTGAGTAGCTTACACGTATTATGCACCGAGCTTAAGTCTTTGTTTATTATTAAAACGTACGGTAATGATAAGCGTAGTGCAGGTAAAGTGGAATACCAAGTGGTATCAGGCACTGCGATGAATTATGGTGTACAGGTGAAAGTTATGGCGTATCCGCTGTCTGCATTTATTGCCCTGCGTTATTCTACGGCAGGTAAACACAATAGCTTTGTGGCATTTATTAATCGCTTTTCGGTAGCAGGTATTGCCTTGGGCCTGATGGCATTGATTATTGTGCTGTCGGTAATGAACGGTTTTGAAGCCCAGTTGCGTAGCCGCATTCTGGGCATTGTGCCGCAAGTAGTGGCGCATCAGGCTAATGTGGAACAAATCACCGCGCTAAACCTACCCGAAGTGCGCGCAGTGAGCCGGTTTCGCGAAGCAGAAGGGCTCGTGCAATCGCGCATGGCCTTGCGCGGTGTGCAATTACAGGGCGTAGAGCCAGCCGCTATGACCGCGCATAGCATTGTTAGTAACCATATGCTTGACGGTGACTTTAACCAACTGAATGAGGTTAAATTTGGCGCCATTATCAGCCGGTCTCTGGCTACGGAGTTAGAGGTTCGGGTGGGCGATAAAATTAGAGTAATGGTAGCCGGCGCCAGCGTGTATACGCCTTTTGGACGCATGCCGAGCCAGCGTTTGGTAACGATTGCCGGGTTGTTTAATTTAGGCTCGCAACTGGATGACAAAGTCATATACCTGCGTCTTGATGATCTTACCCGCTTATTACGAAAACCGGCCGACAGCGCCGCCGACGTGCGCTTGTTTTTGCATAATGCGTTTAATTACCAGGGGGTAGTAGACGCACTGGTTGATGAAGGATACAGCACCAGTGACTGGCGTTCGCGGCAGGGACCGCTATTTGATGCGGTAAAAATGGAAAAAAACATGATGTTTTTAATGTTGTTGCTGATTATTGCGGTAGCGGCATTTAATATAGTGTCGGCGTTAGTAATGGTAGTATCAGAAAAAAGTGGTGATATTGCGATACTGCGCTCGCAAGGCATGACCGTGGCCACGGTTCGCAGTATTTTTATGCTAAACGGTATGTTTAATGGCGTGAAAGGTGCTGGTATTGGTGCGGTATTGGGTGTAGTAGCGGTGCTGAGTATTAACGATACGCTTGAATTGCTTGGCATCCATTTGGGGCTGTCGGCTGATGGTAATGGTTTGCCTATTGATATGCAGTGGCTACAGGTACTGTGGGTAACGGTGTTTTCGTTATTACTGTGTTTGCTGGCGAGTTGGTATCCGGCTCAGCGTGCCATGAAAGTGCAACCGGCTGCGGTGTTACAACAAGAGTCCTGAGTGTGTTGTAATAGTAAAATAAGCCCTGGCAGACGGATATTTGTAATACACGGCAAAACCTGCAGCAGTACGAACCTGGAACATTTAAAACTTGATTGAATGGTCAGGTTTTGGGGTTTTACCGTGCAATGTGCAGTAAATTTTCTTATAATCTCCCTCTTTACCTACGCTCGGTTTCGACTCTATGGACAAAGTATTTATTAGGTCGCAGGATCTGCTCAAAGATTCATTTCGACTTGCATCGAAAGTATATAAAGATGGCTTTCGCCCGCAATTTATTATTGGTATTTGGCGTGGTGGCGCTCCAATTGGTATTGCAGTGCAGGAATTTTTTGAGTTTAAGAAGTTTCCCACTGATCACATTGCGGTGCGTACTTCTTCTTATTACGGCATTAATAAGCAAAGCAAAGAAATTCGGGTGCATGGCCTGCATTATTTAATTGAGAACGCCAATGCCGATGATGCGCTGCTGATAGTTGATGATGTGTTTGATTCTGGCCGCAGCGTGGATGCGCTGATAAAGCAAATTAAAAAGTTAATGCGCCTGAACATGCCAAAAGATATTCGCATTGCCTGCCCGTATTACAAACCGGCCAACAATAAAACTGACATTGTGCCCGATTACTACGTAAATGAGAGCAATGAGTGGTTGGTGTTTCCGCACGAAATTGCTGATTTGAGCGAAGAAGAAGTTCGCGCAGGTAAAACTGAGCTTGCTGACGTAATGGACATACTCTACGACAAAGAATAAATGCGTGGGCCCGGCAGGCTATTTTAATAACTCCAAAGGGCTTACTACCGCATTACCACCGCGCTGCAGAATATGTGTGTAGATTTGTGTTGTTCTGACATCGCTATGACCTAACTGATCCTGAACTGTGCGGATGTCGGCGCCCTGTAATAACAGGTGTGTGGCAAACGAATGCCTTAAAGTGTGCGGCGTTACAGATTTTTTTAAACCAATACGTTGCGCCGTATTCCGCACTGCTCTTTGAATTTGCTTTTCGTCGATATGGTGGCGCCTGGTTAATGTGCTTTCAGGATCGGTACTCAGTTTATTGGCTGTAAATAAATACTGCCATTCAATAGATTTACTTGCGGACTTGTACTTTTTGGCAAGTTGGTGGGGCATCCATACACCCGCATAGTCGGGATTTTGGAGATCTCTTGCCAGAATATGTTGTACTTTTTCACTCTGCGTTTTAAGTGGTGCGACTAAGGTGTCGGACAAGGTAACAACGCGGTGCTTGCCGCCTTTGCTATTCCAGATCCGTATACAGCGATAATCGAAATCGATGTCTTTAACACGCAGCCTTACACACTCCATAAGTCTGAGGCCACTGCCATAAAGCAGTGAAGCCGGCAGCGACTGTGCTTCAGGAATATTAGCCAGTAACTGCTGAACTTCAGATACGGTAAGAACAACCGGCAACTTACGCTGTCGGCCACTATTAACAAAGTCTAACTCATTACTCAGTGGCGCAGACAAGTATTTGCTATACAAAAATACCAATGCATTTAACGCACTAGCTTGCGTGCTGGCAGAGTAATTACGCTTAACCGCGATATGGGTTAAATACTGTTGCACCTGCGCGTCAGCCATTTTCTTAGGGTGGGTGTAATTGTGAAAGCGAATATAGTCGGCAATCCAAAGTAAGTAAGACTTAATGGTACGCTTGGCATAGCGTTTAACCATCATAAAGTCATGCACGCTGTTTAAAAAAGCCGATTTCATGCTATTACCCGCAAAAACGTATAAAGTAACAATACCAGCGTGGCAAAATAACTGGCCATACGTTGTGATTTGCGTGGATGGAAAAATTCGATGCACTGATTAGAGGCCAGTTTGCGTAGCCAAAAAGTAGTTGGTCAAAATAGTGTTTTTAATGCCGAAATTATTAAAAGAACCAAAACGGTGCTTAATAATTGCATGATTTTAAAATATTAAATGGTAGGATTAGCTTGAATTATATACACCAAGGTGGTGTATTTTTTTACACCATTTTGAAAGATAATAAATTGTTATA
>JABXHM010000060.1 GCA_013373625.1 Alteromonadaceae bacterium
ATTTTGTCAGGGCATGTCTTCACCCGTTGAAAGCACACAATGGCTGATCCAGTGGCAATTATTCAATCTAATGATCAGCAATTACGATAGTCATGGCAAAAATATCTCGTTGTATTTCGATAAACATAATGCGCGATTTACGCCTGCGTATGATCTGGTGAATATCGCCATGTTCCCGCAGTTTAAGCACGTATTAGCTATGGCGATGGGCGATGAGTTTGAGCCTAAGGACAATCACGCCTATCAACTGGCTGACTTTGCTGAAACCTGCAACATCGACAAAAGGCTATTGTCGAGACTATTGGTTGGACTCGCAGATAGAGTACTGAACCAACTTTCTGGTCGTGCTTTTATCAACGACCTGAAAGAACAAGCGTATGTCACGGTCGAGGACATCCCGTATTTTGACGCATTACGTGACAACATTATCGCGAGAACAGAATATTTAAAAGCACAGGCCGCAGACATTCCGTCTATCACTGTATAAAGGTGAGATCAGCACTTGAGCTTGTCAACGTTTATCAATAGAGGGGACGCTTAAGGGAATCGAACCAAAGTGTTTGTGCAAATAGTCGCACACCATTTTGCTTTTTGATTTTTCGTACTAAAATGACTATCGAGTGAATGAGGAAACAGGTGACCACACCGTTTAAGGTGGTTACCTAGGTGGCGAACAAACTTTCAAAAAAACAGTGTAACGATATGAAATATATGGATTTTTAACACCTTTCTCAAGTTAGATCCAGAATATAGATTAAGCCTGAGCAGCTCACAAAATCCATAAACACTGAAGAACCTCGCGTCATAGCGGGGTTTTGTTTTTTAGAGGGCCTGGTTTTTCACTGTCAGTTAGCGGCTTGTTGCAGGTTGACGCTCGTTAAAAACTATCTGGTACACCCATTGTCCGGATTCGTTTGTTAAGCGGATATTTTGCCCTAAATGTTCGGTTTCTCGCGGTGTTAATGAAACAGACCATGAATTTGTTAGCGCGTTTACCGCACTAAACATATCAACGAAAACGAGCCTGTTGAGTGTTGCAATTGCCTGTTGCGAATGAGTATTTAAAAAACGAATTTGAACACCTGTGAGCTCGTCATCAGTTGTAATAGTGTTAATTTCACCATAGGGCATTTCAGCATCGATATAGGCGGGCTCAGGTAACCAGTATTTCGCTCTGTCAGCAAATATAAACTCTCTATGAATACCTTTTGCTTTAAGTAAATCTGACAAGTGTGGCTGTTCACTCGACAGCGCCACTAACCGCTTACTGCTCAGCGCAGCTGAACATTCAGCAAGGGCCCAGGCACACACGGCTAAATGATAACGTGCTTGTGGGTAATTTTTTGAAGCATACATGTTATAAACGGCGAGATTATAATGTATGTCTGTATCAAAGGGGTTTAGTGCATAGGAGGTGTGCCAAAGCTTACCCCCTGCTTGCTGGCCTTCCTCAGCGTTTTCATTGAGCAGACCATTGTAATAAAGCGATCCCAAATTTAAATAGGCCAGGGCAACGGTGTCCTGCTCAACAATATCAACCTCATTTACAGGTTTTAAGCATTGGCGATATATCTTTGCGGCATTGTGATACAGCTGTTGCCTCTCGTAAAAAACACCAAAATTCACACAAGCAGAAAGGTTACCCAGTTCCAGTCCCTTGGTGTACCAATCAATAGCCTGACGAGGATTACCCTGAGCTGTGCTGGCCAGTAAATTGTATAACGTGCCAAGTTCCGCCCGGGTATAGCTCGTTGCGTACTGCAACGCATTGGTTAACAGTTTCTGACCTAAGCTCGGATATTCATTGGCCACCAGCCAGCTTCCGGCATTGAGCAAATTCTCTGGGCGAGATTGCTCATCAAAAGGGACGATGGTCATTTCGTCCTGATGCTCAGTAATCAGTCTTTGAAGTTGAACACGATCAGTGTGTGACAAAAATGCTAACCAGGACGTGTCATTGCTCTCGCACAGTGCCTGGGTTGAATAGAGCCAAACACTAAAAGTGAGTAATAACAGGTTAAAGTTGCTTCGTTGCCTCTGACTCGTGTTGGCCAGTGTAGGTGTAGGAACCCCCATGACAATTCCTTTTGTGTTGCGCAATGTTTAGCTAAAACGAATGGCACTGATTTAAGCATTCATACACGCTCAATACAATGCGTATCGCTGGCAGGTAGCTTTCATCTATTTCAACTACTTACAACCTCAGCGCAAAGTTAATTCTGACCCGAATTGTGCAGGTAATAAAACGGAATTGACCAGGATTGCGGCTCCTCAAAAATGGTTTTTCTGACCTCAATGCGGTGATACCCGCTGGCTAAGTAGTTATCTATTTTTACATACGCTTTGATGCCATGTTGAGCGGTAGCAACATGCTCGGTTTTAATCACATCAAATTTAACCGCTTTGCCATTAATAGATATCTCATGGTATTGCGTATAGCAGGTCAGTGTTGCTTGCCTGCGCTCTTCGCGGTTGGGATCAATAAGGCCTGAGTAAGCGCTGCAACGGGTTTTATGTAAACCGCGTTCATAGGCAAATAGTGGAATAAATACTTCAATTAACGGGGCTTTAATCACATCGTTATTCAACTGCGGCGCCAGCAAAAACGTTTCATTGGGGGACTGGCTTTGATAATAGCGGGGTTCAGCGCTAGTCGGGTTGTAAAACGCACTGGGTCTGATCAGATAAGGGATATTGGTTGAAACCAAGGTGACGCCAGCCAGGCAAAAACCGCACGCGACAAAAAGTAATACAAGGTTAACCAGCGCTTTGTCTTTTTTGAAATTCGTACCAAAAATAGCACTGATCTGCAGTATGGCTTTATAGAGGGGTCCAAAGGTTAAAACAGACGACAGTACAGACACTTTATAATAAAGCGTTTGCAGCGCTTCGTGAGCTTTAAACCGTTTCAAATTGCAAATCACGTTCAGAATCATCTGAATAATCAGTAAAACCAATAGCAGGAAGAGCGGTATAAACAATAAATAGTGAGACACATACGCCGACAGAAAGTTGGCGAGCAAAATATACACCGTACTGCTAAAAAACATCCACCCGTAGGCCATTAAAAAGCCAAAGGCTGCTGAAAAAATCACGCTACACAAACGGTCAGATTTGTCGATGCTTTCATCCAGCTTAGGCAAAATGGCAACGAGTTTTTCCACGTATAATTTAGACGATGCGGTGTCGTCCAAATTATAGTCTGAGAACACCGAGTTAAGCCCAACCAGCCCTACCCAGTAGGCACGTAGCATAAAATGGATAATAAACATCGATGATAAAATGCTGATAGCCAGCATGGCACTGAATACCACAAAATAAGCGACCAGATAGAATGAAGGCGGCAGCAGGCTGATAAACAAGTCAGCAAACCACTCTACCAGGGAGAACAGTTGCAGGGTGCCGAAAATACTCACTGCAGCCACTAACAGCTCGGCTTCCCAGCTTTCGTCTTTAAGTCGCTGTAACCAGGCTTTGGATAGTTGTTCGCTCATCGTTTAGTCCTTGTTCGCCGAATGCCTTGTGTCGCTCACATTGCCAGCCATGCGTGTTATTCACTTGCTCTTGTCAAGTCGATCTCATTTATCATAACGGTTATCTTACCTAACACCAGCATCTGTCGATTTACACCGCGAATACCGGGAGCTATTCGCCGCTTGTGCTTATTTAACAGTCATCGACTCAACAATAAAATCCACCGCCGCCTTCACTTTTGGGCTGGTGTAATCGACTTTTTGGTACAACAGATAAATCCCCAGATCCTGTCCTCTGCTAACATGTACCGGGTGCTCGAAGTTTAATTCAATCAATGCCCCTGTCGACAACTCACGTGCCACCGACCAGCGCGGTAACATTAAAATGCCTTTTCCCTTAATAGCACTGTTGATCAACCACCGTCCATTATTGCTGATAAGTTGTGTTGTGCCGGAAACGTCATGCCATTGCCCCTTAATTTCGCAGAACCAGCGATTTGGCCCATTCGGTGTTTTAAAAAATAAACCGGCATATCCGGTCAGTGCCAACGGACTTTTGGGCATACCGTGACTGGCAATAAATGCTGGGGAAACAACGGGAATAAAGGTGTTATCCATCAGGCGCTTGGCAATGACATGTTCATTGGGCGCAAAGCCGCCCCGTATCGCAATATCCACGTCGTCTCTGGCCAACTTGGTCAGCTCATCGCTGATCATCACATCCAACGTGATACCTGGGTACCGGTCGGCGAAGTCTTCCAGTATTGGCAGTAATATCTGATCGCCAAAGCCTGCCATAGCAGACACTTTAAGCACACCTGACGGCTCCGTCTGATAATTAAGCACTGTCTGCTCTGCATGTTTAACGTTAGCCAAAATGCCTTTTGCTTCGCGTAAAAACAATTCACCCACTTCGGTTAACGTCACCGACCGTGTACTGCGTTTTAATAGCTGTGCACCCAAACTGGATTCTAAATCTGCGATACGCCGTGACACTGACGACGCAGGCACATCAAAACGTTTGGCTGCTGCAGAAAAACTGGCATTTTCGGCGGCTTCTACAAAGTAGGTCAGGGCTTTCAGCTTATCCATATTATTGTCTTAATAACAAAAGTTATTACCTTTTTATACCATTTTTGACACTAAGGGAATATGCCATACTGTTTCTATCAGCTATTAAGGAGACCGAAATGAGTCAATACAAAGAAATACTGTTAACAGCCCGTCCGGACGGTAACCCGGTCGGCCCTCATTTATTTGAAGTGGTAGAAAAAGACATCCCCACACCGGGTGAGGGCGAATTCCTGATCAAACAAACTCACATGTCGATGGATCCGGCCATGCTGGGCTGGATGTCACCCGATGAAGACAGCTACATTCCGCCAGTCCCACTCAATACCCGCATGCGCGCCAGTGGTTATGGTGAGGTCGTAGCATCTAAGCACAGCGATTTTAACGTCGGTGATAAAGTCATGGGCATGATGGGGTGGACCGAGTACGCATTAAGCAATGGTCAGGGCATCAACAAACTGAATGCGCAGGTTGACGGTGAAACCGCACTCGCTGTGTTTGGTCTGCCGGGCCTTACCGCCACGCAGGGACTCTTTAACATTGGCAAACCCAAAGCGGGCGAAACCTTGATTGTCACCGGCGCTGCAGGCTCAGTCGGCTCCATGGTTGGCCAGTTGGCCAAGGCCGATGGCTTGCGCGTGATTGGTGTAGTAGGCAGCGATGAGAAAGCCGAGTGGATCGTCAACGAACTGGGCTTTGATGGCGCCATTAACTACAAAACCGATGATCTCAAATCGAAGTTGGCTGAATTAACGCCCGATGGCATTGACGTATTTTTCGAAAATACCGGTGGCCCCATTCAGAAATACATTTTTCAACGCATGAACGTGCACGGCAGGGTAGTAGTATGCGGCATGATTGCCGATTATACCGCTGAAGCGCCATCACCGGGGCCTAACTGGATCCCATTGATTAAAAAGCGCTTAACGGTTCAGGGCTTTGCCATGCCGGATCATCTGGGCGATGCGCCGCAACTGCTCGAAAAATTAAGTCCCTATGTAATGCAAGGGCACATTAAATACCGTACCCACGCCCTCGAAGGACTAGAAAGTGCCATGTCGGCACTGAACCTGTTCTTTACCGGCGACAATAAAGGTAAGTTACTGATTAAGCTATAACGCTAGCGGGTTGCTGACGGGTCTTTCGTCAGCAACATATCCACATGTGGAATGCCGTCTTCAAGATAATCATCGGAATGACGCACAAAGCCAAACTTTTCGTACACATTCACTAAATGCAATTGCGCTCCAATCTGTATGTTTTGGTCTGGCCAGAGCCGCTGGCAATGCTCAAGCGCTTCTGTTATCAATACACTACCAATGCCTTTACCGCGGCCTGACTCAGCCACCACCACCCGGCCAATGCTCACTTGCGGAAAACTCAGTCCTGGTGGCAGTAAACGGGCATAAGCCTCCAGCTTATCACCATCAAATGCCAGCAGATGATGCGTGTTGTCGTTACAGTCTTTACCGTCGAGCTCTGGATACGGGCAATTTTGCTCCACCACAAATACGTCGGTACGTAACCTGAGTAGGGCATAAAGATGAATAGTAGAAAGCTGATCAAAACGATAACACTGCCAGTTGAGCATGCATGGTTCCTAAATAGACAACAGGGAATCTAAGCGTCAAGATGATTGCCGAAATGATGCTGTTTTGCAATAGGCGTTTATTGCCGGGCGAATACACCAACTGCGCTATTTGGAACTCAATAAACAAGAGGCGGATACGCAGTTTTGTGAATAATAATTACCCTCAAGCATGGAAGTTCACTGGCGAAAAGTGGAAGCCAGTCCAACTTCAGCAGCTGTTCCAAGCCCATACTCGATCTACTTCAATTTAGCAAAATTAGGGAGGTAGGGAGAATTTGAAACGTACTTAATGTGCGGGATGGGAGGGCCTTTCAAACTACAAACGCCAACGGTTAAGGTTGCGCTTGTGGCGTGAATACAATTACACCTGGTTTTATTACCATGTTAAACGGCCTATGGCTAAGCCAAAACGCACCGGGGTCACTGTTACTGATCTGATAAACAGCATGCGTAGCAAGATAGTCGTTAAACACATCCATATATTCATTAGCCAGCAACGTCATGTTTATCTTCAAGCCCGCAGCGTCAATTACACTGTGAGTTAACGACAACGATCGGATATAAATCGCTTTTTCTTTAGACTCGTAATAGGGTTCACCCTCCAACCCCAAACTTACATCTACTGGATATTGCATGCCAAAGGCTTTTGCGGTTGCCTTGCCATCAACACTCAGCGTTACCACTTGCTTGTTATTTGGTGCGATATCAACCTCAATATGACTGACCGACAAATCTACCTGTACGCCCATTACCGAAGTACGCGTTTGAAGCTGATCTATCTTAGTCTGTAATAAGGCACGGATATCTTCGGCGGTAACAGAGTAGGACACCATATTAGATATCACTGAGCAACTACTGGTAAGGCATAACAGCGCAAGTAAGGTAAAGCGTAATAACCACATTTAATTGATACCTTTAAGGGCAGGCGGCAATCACTTACAATTACCACTTCACTGACGAAGACAATTGATCAGTAAAAGTCGCCGCGAATTCGCAGACTGGCCCGTACTGATATATACATCTGTTGTATAACACCGAAACTGATAATAAAAAAGCAAATCCAGCAGAGCGGACTTGCTTAATTAATCGTCACAAAAGAAATCCCTACCGTGTATACGACAGTTTGAGCCGTGGTAAACACAGCTCATCGCCTGAATTATTTTTTACGATAGTCCAGTGGCGGGGAACGCTGGCCAATGAGGGGGTTATAGGCCTGTTCACCTTTACGTTGTTCAAATTCAGCCTTGGCCTGATCCACCAAAACTGGCTGACTGAAAAGCCGCATTGCCGTTAAGGCAATAACTTCTGTGGCTTTGTTCATGCCCTTATAAGCCGATTCTGTACCACTGAGCGCTGCCGCCTGCCAGGTATGCGGCCAGACGCCGCTAAACCAAGTGGCTGTTGTTATACCGGCGGTTGGCACCGTCCAGCTAACGTCACCAACATCCGTTGAGGCATAAGACAAACCAATGTGATCGGTAAAAGGTTGTACCTCCATGGCTTTAACCTGCACATCAATGGCCGGGTTGGCCAGGGTGGCTTCAATTTGCTGCCCAAAGGCCTGTTCATCTTCTGTGAGACTAATACCGCCGAGCTGCTGCATGGCGTCTCCCATCACCCTGGCCAGGGCTATATTCGGCAACATGTTCCATACACCGCTGACAACTTCCCAGTCAACATGAGTGCCAGTCCCTAGTGCTGCGCCTTCAGCTGCATTGGTTAATCGCTTCCAGAGATCGATTACCACGCTAGCCTGGGGTGCTCGTACGTAATAGTAAACTTCGGCAAAGTCAGGCACGATATTCGGTGCTTTACCGCCATCGGTAATAACGTAGTGAATGCGCGCTGTTTCAGGAATGTGCTCGCGCATCAGATTAGCCATATAATTCATAGCTTCCACCGCATCAAGCGCAGAGCGCCCTTGATGCGGGGAAATTGCCGCGTGTGATGCTATTCCTCGAAAACGAAATTTAGCACTTTTATTTGCTAGCGTGGTGTAGGGTGAAGCATTGTTCTCGTCTCCCGGGTGCCAGTGTAGCGCCACATCAAGATCATCAAATACGCCTGCACGTGCCAGATACACTTTTCCGGCGCCACCTTCTTCGGCCGGTGTAGCATATAGCCTGATCTGACCTGATGTACCGGTATCAACCAACCAGCGCTTAACAGCAATAGCCGCAGCGACCGAGCCACCCGCGAACAGGTTGTGCCCGCATGCTTGCCCGGCGCCGGATAACGCCTCTTTTTTGGCTAAAGGTGCATGGGCCATTCCAGGTAAGGCGTCCATTTCGGCCAGAATACCAATGATCGGGCCTGACTGACCATAACTCGCTTCAAACGCAGTGGGTATCCCTGCCAGCCCGGTTGTTATTTTGAACCCGCTGTCGCGCAGATAAGACTGCATTAACTCGCTACTTTTATGCTCTTGATAACCAACCTCGGCCCATTCCCATAAGTGCTGGGCAATATCACGTGCCGCAGGTGCCACTGCCTCGGCCTCCATGCGAGCGCGTTCGGACAATTCAGACGCCATGCCTTTATTAACGAATAGCAACCCCAAAATGACTATCACCCATAATGATCTCACTACTTACTGCTCCTTGTAATCATACTCATCCGGCGTATAGGAAAGCAGGCTGCGCATTAAGGTTTGTGCTGCCGCTCCAGCAATATAGCGAATTTTTTCGCGCGGGGTATTATCGCCCATCTCATAAGTAACCGAAGGCACTTTGTAAGTGTCGGCAATAAACTGTTTAAACACCCCATTGTCAGGGTTTGAACCAGGTTTAACCGACACTTTAAACATACCATTTGTATAAGCTTGCAAGTCGTTCAGCCATTGCTCAGTAAATGCAACCGGCGCTATAGAATAACCATCGGGCATGGTGTAGAAAACATCGTAGTAGGTAGAATGGAAATCCAGCGCAAAGGCAATTTTGCCTCCCGCAGCACTAATGCTTTTTAGCTTGTCACGAACCAACCGACTTTCAGGCTGACTGAATTTGACCCAGTCACGGTTCAGATCCTGACTGTCTGTGGTATGACGCCAATTACCTGCAGCCACACCATCGGGATTAATGTTCGGGATCCACAATACATTAAAACGATCTAAAAACTGCTTGGTAAGCGCACTGTCTTCCAGCATCCGTTCAGAAAAATCCATCAGTGCCTGGGCGCCGGTTATTTCAGGCGGGTGCTGGCGACCGAGGATCACCAACCATTCGTGGTTATCAGGTTGTTGCTTGGTAAGTACCAAAATATCGCGCCCCTGCTTGGATTGCCCTAACAATGACACTTCAAGCCCTGGAGTTGCTTTGGTCAACGATTGCGTCCACGCTTTATAATCAGCGTTGGTAATTGGCGGTTGAGCCGCGATGTAAACCTTTTTGCCGGCTGGCACTGGCACATTAAATTGTACCTGGCCATTGTTTGTGTCAAAGGGTAATGCCTGCCAGGAGTTACCATCAGTACTGTATTTTGGCATGTATCGTGGCGCGTAGCCTTTCACCACCAGCGCAACTGGAATCGTCGATTGTTTTTCAGCATAAACACTAAAGTGATACCAGGGACTGGGGTTTATGTCTTTATCTTCGGGTTTTAAGGTGAGCAAATAACGCCCCTGCGGAGTTGCTTCGCACTGACTGAGCCTTCCGGTTGGAAAGTCACTGGCAAATTGTACTTGCTCAAAATCACAGGCCCAGACGGAACTGGAGAAAACTAACAATAAAAGGAGAAATCTGTTTGGGTACATATATTAAATCCTAATGTGCACGGCTTTCCTTAATGGAACGCCGTGCACACAGCTTTTTTTTACAGAGAAATGGGATTAGAAACGCTTAGACAACTTCAGGTACAAATAACGCTGAGCTGAGGAGTGCAGTGAACTGTTATAACCAAAAGTACCGCTGCTAAACGGAGGTTCTTCGTCGGTTATATTGCGCGCGCCCAACGTTACTCTGGTACCATCCAGCAATGAAGAATTAGTATTCTTAAAGCGATAATACGCGTAAACGTTAACTGTGGCCCAATCATCGATCTCGTGATCTATCGATTCGCCTGCATCATTAGTGTAGTACAAACCGGTGTCGATCACAGAACTGATGTATCGATACCGCGCACCCGCACCCCATTGGTCAAGTCGCCACTTGAGGCCAAACTGACCACGCCATTCCGGATGGCCGCCCTGACGGATCAAACTGCCATCACTGGCCCATAACTGGACATGCTCGCCATTATATTTGATTGCCTCGACATCAGCATTCTGTGCATCCAATACCTCTTGTGTCATCCAATCAATACCCTGATCAAACTTACGCAGATTCGATGCCATCAATTCAAATGTAAATGTACCCGCGTTAGTCTCCATCTGATAGGAGGCACTGTAATCTAAACCCGAGATTTCACGAGGAAGCAAGTTAATATAATCGTTAGCAACATAGGCAATTTCACCATCGTCATTACGTACCACGTTTTCGTTAAATCCACCTTCTGAACGTAGTAGGGCATCATACAAGATTTGCGTACGACTACTTAATATTCCCACTACATCTTCCTGATTAATCTTCCAGTAATCTATTGTTAATACTAAGTTTTCGAGCGGCGTAATGACTATGCCGAGTGATTTATTGGTGCTCTTTTCTGGTTTCAGACTATCGCTACCGTTACGCAGTTCCAACGTACCTTGTCGAACCCCAAAAACAGGATCTGAGCGGGTATTTGAACGCGCCACATCCACCGCGTTAATTTGCGGAAGGCCAGGGGCCTTAAAGCCTTCTGAGTAAGCACCACGCAATTTCACTTCGGGGATGATCTGCCAGGACATCGCTATCTTGGGCTTAAAGATATCTCCTACATCTGAGAAACGCTCATAGCGACCTGCAAGTTGCATATCTAAACGTTCAACTAATGGCAAGTCACTGAGCAGTGGCACTGCAAATTCAGCATATGCTGAAAATACATTACGGCTGCCCATAGAATCTGGAGTCGGGCTGCTACCTAACACCTGGCTAGCCAGGGTGTTTTCTTCACCAGTAACATAGTCGATAAAATTTTGTTCACCGTTTAATAGTGGACTGCGCGTATCAGAGAAACTCTCGTAACGATATTCCACACCGGTTGCAAAACCAACGTCTCCGGCTGGCAGTGAAAATAACGCGGCGTTAGACAGTTTAAAGTCCCACAAGGCCAGTTCGGTTTCAGATTCACGCTCGATATTCACCATGAAACTGTCGATGACATCACGATCGTTTGGCGTTGCATCACCTAGTGTCGGCGTTGCCAGAGAACCACCATTAAAGATATTGTACGCGCCGTCTTGTTCAGTGCTATTTACCGCTTTCTGGAATGCAGTGGTGTCAACACGGTTGGCCTTATCCAGGGTATTAGCCTTGGAGTATAACAACGCACTATCCCAATCCCAGTCATCAACGTACCCGCGTAAACCACCTAACAGACGGTATGAGTAATCTTTAACCTCGATGTTTCTGGTACCCGAATCAATTGGACGATAACGTCGTACCAGTACGTCTTCGCCAAAGGGGTTGTAGTATGCATCAGCCGATACATTAAAGCGCTGTGCGCTCAGGTTACCACTTTGCTCACGCTGACGTTTTGCATCCGCCTGGTAATACAGCGCTTCTCCGTACAGCTCAACATCAGACGTTAGCTCATGCGTCATAAGCGTGTAAAAGTTATAGCGGGTTACCGCTGAACTCAATGAACGCTGCGAATTAGAGTCGAATCGCAAGTCGCGGCTATTACTTCCACTATCGGCACAAATCCCACCATCAAGTTGAACGACACAACCGTTGTCAGTGTCTGGCTGAATATGAAACACGCCCAGTGAGTCAGAGCTAAACTCGCCCCAAGGCGTAGAGGTTGTGCGATTATCCAGTTCAGTGTCGCCAACAAAATCGGCTGGGACTTCACCATAGTAGCGGTTATCAGAACTTGCCGCGTAATCACGCTCTGATGTCATCAGCATATCGCGGTCGTAAATCGATGCACTCAACGTAATATGCGTTTTTTCGTTGTTTAAAAACCAACCGCCAGAACCCGACAAGCTTATTGTCTCGCGATCAGTACCTTCATTAGTGCCGAAATGTGCATTGATCACGCCACCATCGTTTTCGTCATTCAATACGTAGTTAACCACCCCTGCAATAGCATCGGTGCCGTATATTGCTGCCGCTCCATCACGCAAAACTTCCACACGTTTTAGCCCGCTGACAGGCAGGGTGTTGGAGTTTACTGTAGTAACCGGAACTAGATCTTCCGCCTGCGTACCAGGGTGTAATACCAGCCGACGTCCATTTAACAGGGTTAATGAGTAACCGGTGCCTAATCCACGTAAATTAATCGACGACACATCACCACGTGCATCATTAACACCGCCAACCACTCGCTCACTATTAAAACTTACCGCACCTTGCTGTGGTAGCTCCGATAATAATTCCGCGCCGCTGGTAATACCGCTGTTTTCAAAATCTTCAGACGACATGAAAGTAACTGGTAAGGTGCCACGGTCCTGTTGTCCACGAATGTTGGAGCCAACAATTTGTATTCTTTCAACTGCAGCTTTTGCTTTCGCCTCATTAGTGGTGTCTGAGGTATTGCCTTGCTGTGCTGCATTATCAGACTTTTTTACCGCTGGTTTAATAATAAACGTTTTATTGTTTTGCTTGATTAGGGTTAGTCCCTTGCCACTGATAAGTCGCGTGATAGCTGCTTCAACAGTAGAAGTTTGATCAATAGCAGGACTGGAGACATTAGGTAAATCTGCTGGTGAAAATAAAATCTGTACCTGGCTTTCTTCTGCCAGTTCTAACAATGCTTGTTGTAATGGCTGTGCCGACACATTTATTGATGTAATTTCACTATCTTGTGCATAGACATTGGCACTGCCAACAGCTAGCGACAAACTGAGAGTCATAAGACTGAGTGTGAATCGTCTCGTGCGCATATAGTTTTCCTATTTGAATAGTTATAGTCCACTCTAGCTATACGCAAACAAAACTAAATCCCTCCGGTTATTCTTTAACTTTTTTTTATTTCAATCAGAATTTGATGGCGATTATTTGTCACACGGATAGGTAATACCTGTTCTAGCACTTCAAATAATGTTGTTTGATCGCTGAGCGAATAGACACCGCTTATACGCAAATTTTTGACTTTATCACCAACCAACACGATGGGTTTGGACTGATAACGACTGAGCTCGTCAACCACAGTCTGCATCGTCTCGTTATCAAAACGAAACTGCCCTGTACGCCAACTTTGGAGTCGATTGACTTTGTCTGTCTGATCGGTAGAAATCAGTTGACCTGCCGTCGAAAATGCACCAATGGTACCCGCTCTCAGTAACGTATCATCAGGTTTATGTTCAAACCCTTGTCGTGGCTCGGACGTTGAGTGTACGGCAACTAATCCCTCTGTTACCGCAACTTGTAACGAATCGGTATTTTTACGGACATTAAACTTTGTCCCGATGACCCGAATGGTACGTTCGCCAGAATGGATAACGAACACTTTTGCCGGGTCTTTCGCCACATCAAAGAATGCTTCACCGCGAACCAAAGTAAGTTCTCGGACTGTATCGCTAAAGGCCACGTTAATTTGCGTATCTGTATTGAGTGTTACCTGTGTATTGTCCGCCAGGGTAATAGTTCTCACTTCGCCCACTTGGGTAATATACGTGTTCGACGTCTGGTCAGTTGCCGCATAGGGTGATGTCTGCAGATCAACCTGCTGAACGATATCCGGCCTTTCACTATTAGACATACTGCCTGGCAGTACACTCAGAAAGCTCACCGCCAGCACAATCATCGCGGCTGCAGCAATTCCAAAGGCCATTTTGTATTTTGGCTTACGCATATCGCTATCAGATGCTTCGTATAACTGTGTACAGCTATCCCATATCGCGATTTGATGTTGAAATTCACGCCGGTGCGCCGCGCTGCTACTGCACCAATTTTGAATAGCAATCTCTTCACTCGCGGTCAATTCACCTGAATGCAATCGTGCAACATAGATTGCTGCTTGTTGTTGAATTTCGTCGGAGGAATGTACTTTAACCATTATCGTCAACTCCTTTTCTGACGGCCAACAGCGCTTTAGAAATATACTTTTCCACTGTACTTACAGATACGCCAAGAATATCACTTATTTCCTGGTAACTTTTACCCTCAACCCTGCTTAATAAAAACGCTTGCTTGTAGGGTAATTTAATTTCATTGAGCAATTCCTGAATTCGCCATAGTCGATGTTTACCCTCCAGCGCTCGCTCCGGAGCATAGACAGTGGACATCAAGGTTACATTTTCTTCATCAATATGGTCATCACGACGACGAGCATCATCCCTACGTTTTTTGTCGATAATTAAATTAACCGCTATTTGGAATAGGTAATTTCTGACCGTATTCAATCGACCTTCTAACAACTCAGCTAAGTTATCAACTCTAAGTAGACGCTCGCTAAGTAACTGAATAATATCTTCACAATCCGCATGGTTCAGATTAGAACGTACCCGGATAAACCGACGTAATGCGCTGCCGTGTTCTTCAAGCAACGACGTGACTGACACACCGTTATCACTTTCATGACGGACTTGTTTTTTAAGATAGATAACTTTCAATTCAATTTACTTATTCTACTACACCCAATTACTATACGCATGACAGCGCCAAACCCTCATACCTATTCATAAATAAATTTTTATTTGCCGGGCTATCTGCCACTCGCCACAGTAAACGTACAAGTCTACTTGAAGGATTTATTAAAAGAAGCATTTTTGCTCCACCACAAATACATCTGTGCGTAACCGGAGCAGGGCATAAAGTTTATTAGTAGAAAGCTGTTAAAAACGATAACACTGCCAGTTGAGCCTGCGCAGTTCCTAAGCAGATAACATGGGATCTCAGCGTCAAGATGATTGCCTCTATTGCATTGTTTTGCAATACAGCCCGACTGTGTTTATTCAGCGCTCACGGTGACTATTACACGGTAACCATCTGTGCAATCAGGACCAGACTTTAATACTCGTGTCATTGTTGTGATTGCTCTGCCTGCAAAGATAGTGATTCCATTGTGTCAGACGACCTTCATTAGTGCTGACAATAAAAAAGCAAATCTACCTGCGCAGATTTGCTTTTTTAATATCCGTGAGACGATGTAGTTAAAGCGTAAACAGTACTTTTACCGAGTCATCCACCGCACCAGCATCAACAAAACCAATTGCATCAGCAGAGCTACTTACCATACTCAGTACTTCCGCGTCACTGCCGAGCTCTTTGGGCGGTCGCCCACCACCGGTAAAGGCCAGCTTCGCCCAGTAGGCCTTGTATTGCGAAGCATTACGAGAGAGCACCTTATCAATAAACTCGTCAGCCAACGCGCCTGTTTGCATAAATGGCGTAAGCGACTTGTCTTTGCCTAAAAATACCTGCGCGACTTGCGCTTGATCCGGCGTGCCGGCAAACCCAGGATTGACAACAACGGCGACATCAGCAAAAGCCACCTGACTACACAGCATTAATGTGACAACAGCAAGTAATCTTGATTTAAACCTGTTAAACGTATAATTCATAACAGCAGCCCCCTAAAAAACCGTTACTAACGCAGTTTGAATTACACCTTGATTACCCAGGTTTTCATAATCAACGTTGGTGTATTCCACTTTTAACGCAACAGACGGGTGGAAGTCCCAGCGCATGCCAACGGAATAAAAAGGTCGGGTGTAGGTATTACTATCTAGCACGCCCTGTGTTGCACCTATTAGTGCATCAAGACCTGCATCGACTCCGCGCGGCACTTGCAAAAAGTTTTTGTTATAAGCTTCGACTTTATCTTCACCTACCGTGGCGTGAAACATGGTCGAACCAAAGCGCTTACCCACTGAGATCATCCATGGCGTATAATCACCCACAATCGATTTTTCAACTGCAGAGGGCATGTACTCAGCTAAAAATAGCCAGTCCTGGTTGTCAAACAAAACACCCACTTCCAGCAGATTACCGTCATCTTCTCCCAAATTGAGATCAGAGCCGACAACCGGAAACGGTGTATTTTCCCAGGCACCCACTAGCTGCCCTAAGCCGAAATCTCCGGATATTTCAAATTGCGTATAGCTTGTTCTAAAGGTCCACCAGCCATAATTAACGCTCGCTACCGCACTGATAATATTATCGATCTCGAACGAGCTGGTTCCTGTGTCAAAATCTTCCTGGCCGTAGTATAAACGCATATCCACCAATGCATCACCCACATTAAAATTGTGTAACGTTGCGATGCCGTCAATGGAATCAAAGGGCGCTTTATACACTTCCGATGGCGGTGAAATCCAGTGATATGCATACGACACATCCAGGTAATCTGAATACAGATAGAAAGGAATTCGCTGCCGTCCGGCTTGAATTCGCCAGCTTGGGTCAATTTCATAAGACAAATATGCCCAGGTAAATTCGGGCTCCCAGTCGTCATTACCGCGAGCACGTATTTGCACAGTCGCACTCAATCCTTCAGTTAAGTCTGCATAGGCTTGCAGAGCAAAAAACGACCCCTCTTTAAATTCGATATCGTCAGTATAATCGCGCACTGACACTTCATCATCTAAGGCGATGCCACCCACCACACTGCCAAATCCACTAAAGTTTATTTCTGCATTAGCAGTAAGCGGCACAGCAGACAGCGCAAGTGCAGCTAAAAAAGTTTGTTTTTTCATAGTTTCTTCCAGGTAAAAATCTAATCATCTGCGCCAAAAGCGGCAGACGAATCTTGTGTTAACCCGTTATCCCCGGGCTTAGTAATTATTGAACTGAATTTTTGTGATTTTAAACTCTGAATTGCCGCGCAATGCTCTCGAGGTTTTTAGCTAAAGCGGCGAGATCGTTACTTGCCGAGGCAAGGCGCGTCGAATTATTTGATGTTTCGTCAGTTCGCGCATTGATTTCCTCAACAAAACCAACGATTTGCCGCGCCACAGCCTGTTGATCGTCGGTTGAGCTGGCAATTTGGCCGTTCATTGCACTGATACGACCGATGGTATCGGCGATAACGGTAAGACTATCACCGGCTTTATTGGCTTCTGCCACACTGCTTTCTGCTTGTGACGTACCACTGGCCATTACTTCTACTGCTTTTTGCGCCGCATTTTGCAGCTGCTCAATGGTTTTCTGAATTTCTTCTGTGGACTGCTGGGTTCGCGATGCCAGTGTTCTCACTTCGTCGGCCACTACCGCAAACCCCCGACCCTGCTCACCTGCACGAGCTGCTTCAATAGCGGCATTAAGCGCCAGCAAATTAGTTTGTTCGGCAATACCTTTAATCACATCGAGTACTGCACCAACCTGATTTGAGTCACTTTCCAGTTGGCGTATCACAATAGAAGTCTGCTCTACATTTTTGGCCAGCGCCTGAATATTCTGCACCGTGCTATTTACCACGTTTTGACCATTACCTGAGGCAATAGACGCTTCATCCGCCGCGCTGGCCGCTTCTGCAGCACTCTCTGCCACAGCGATCACAGAATGATTCATGTTATCAACGGCATCTTTAGCGTGAGTCGCAGCGCCTTTTTGTTGAGCGATATTCTGATTCGTTACATCGGTTAGTTGATTAAGGTTCTGAGCCAAATCCGATAACGGTAATGTGGTGTCAACAATGTCTTTCACCACGCGCTGCAGTTTTTCCATAAAGCGATTAAAATACTTCACCAAATCGCCTACTTCGTCATGGGCGTTGGTTTGAATACGAATGGTTAAGTCGCCATCTTCCTCGGCAATATCACGCAAAGATTTAACCACCCGGGACAAATTACCAGTGATGGTTTTGGTTACCGGAACTGCCGTACCAAACAACACCAGGGTAGTCAGCCCGCCCATCACAATACCTAACCAAAACAAGAACTCCTGCGCACTGTTGTATTGTTCAAAAGCTGCTTCAAAGGTTTGCTGACGGCTACGTTTGAATTGATTGAGTTTGTCTATCGCCTCATCATATTTTTCATTCATGACTTCCAGCTGTTCACCGAGTGTGGCAAAGTCTGCGGTATTATCCAAAATAGATGATGTCAGTGGCACTGCTATGTCGTGATAACTATTGAATGCCGAGAGTATCGAGTTTACGTCATCTTTCAGCGCTGGCGCGATTTGGCTGATAGACTGTAGATCGGAGCGCACAGCATCAGCTTTTTCATTGGCAATAGTAATCGCCTCAGAGTCGCCGGTGGTGACTGACGACGCTAAGGTATCACGCACTTTTTCCATGTTAGTTAACGCTGAAGTACTTAGCTGCAATGCCGGAAAATCAATAACCTGGGCAACTTCTAACTTGCTCGCATTTTGCGACGACACAATGCTGTTTATAAGAATAAACAGTGCAAAGCTCAGGGCGCCGATCACTGGTATAAGCAGGATCTTCTGGCCTACGGTGAGCTTCATTAAAAAGTTCATTCTGTTACAGACTCCGGTAAATAAAACGATATCACGCCACGAAAAACACACTATCAAAATAGCCCAGATACCAAAGTTTGCAACTATACTTTCGAATAATTACCATTAGAAAACAATTTCTTGTAAAGCAGTGGAATCTCGATTTCACCACTACAATGGTTATAAAACGAAACTCAATTTCTAATTAAGGCTTTAATATGCGTCTATTACTTTGCTCAATACTTTTTATTGCATTATCGGTTTCGGCAAACGATCAACATGCTGTGGATGAGGTGTTGAATGCACTGCATGCAAATGCCTCACAGGCCAACTACGATGCTTACTTTGATCTTTACAGTGAGGATGCTGTGTTTATTGGCACCGATGCAGCGGAAACCTGGGATCTACAATCTTTTAAAAATTATGCAAAACCGGTTTTCGACAGAGGGACTGGCTGGACGTATATATTGCAGGACAGACATATTTATTTCTCACCAGACGGCAAAGTGGCCTGGTTTGATGAACTTCTGGATAACGAATCCTATGGTCTGACAAGAGGAACAGGCGTTCTTATTAAAACGGAGCAGGGTTGGAAAGTTTCGCAGTATCATCTCACCATACCCATCCCCAACGATTTAGCCAGAGATGTCGCCAAACAGATAAAATCTCATCAGGCCTTACAGTAATGCCTGCCTGATAGTATTGAGTGAAAGTTAGTATGCAGTGATAGTGGAGAACGATGGCCTGCCATTAAGTTAACAGGCCATTGCTAACAATTATGATTTTTTAATTGGCTCGATTGAGAGTTCGACACGACGGTTTTGCTGACGGTTTTGCGCCGAAGTATTGGGTACTTTTGGCTGATATTCGCCTAAACCTACAGTGGTTATACGCTGACTGTTAACGTTATAGGTGGTTAGCAGATTTTTTACTGCATTAGCACGGCGCTCGGACAGCGCCTGGTTATAGTCCTCGGCGCCGGTATCATCAGTATGACCTTTAATCATGAGTACTGTTTTTTCGTACTCGTTGAGTACGACCGCTACATCGTTTAGTACCGGGTTAAAGTTTGGACTTACCGCTGCGCTGTTCGTGGCAAACGTAATATCGCCGGGCATGATCAGGTGTAACGTATCGCCTTCACGAACAACATCAACGCCTGTATCTGCAAGTTCCTCGCGCAGTGCCTCTTCCTGTTTATCCATATAATTACCGATTGCACCGCCGGCAATAGCCCCTACAACAGCGCCCCAGGCATAACGACTCTTATCGTTGTCACCGGTAGCCTTGCCAAGTAAAGCCCCTGCAACGGCGCCAATGGCAGTACCGCGCTGTGTATTGTTACTATTGGCGCACCCGGTTACCGTAATCGCCGCTGAGACCGCACAAACTAACATGAGTTTTTTCATAACATCCTCTATTCATTTCTCTGTATAAAACTAATTCAGCAAGTCTTGTTCCAACTCTCTGCGTACTATTACACAACGGCCTTAATGCCAGCTGAACACTCGCTATGAAAGGCAGGGAGAGGGGTAGTGGTAAATAACGAAAAATGAGAAAACGTGTGTACGTAGCAGTAACCCGGCACGTAAATGAAAAATTTACAGGCGCGGATTGTAGCTAATATGCAACGCTATAAGGAAATTGACTGGTTAAAAAATCGATTGATATCGAGGTTATATTCAGACGCGACAATGGATTTTTCAATGGACACCTTATTATCTTTAGACAGGTCAATGTCTTTAGGTGTGATGTAGTGATTGCCCACTTGGGTATAAATTACTTTTACCACTGGTCGCGTAGGTTGTGTTGGATTCTGTTTCATCACCATCGCAATTTTCTGATTCGATAGTGCTACCAGGGAACCCATGGGGTAAATGCCCATACACTTGATAAATTGCTGCAACAATTCTTTATCGAGCTTTGCTTCACTGTCTTGCAATAATATTTTCAATACTTTCTGACTGGGCATACCCGCCTTGTAGCAACGGTCGGCTGTCAGTGCGTCATACATATCGGTAATGGCTAGCAGGCGCCCGAAGAACGAAATTTCATCAGCACTTTTTTGCGCCGGGTAGCCTAAACCATCGAGTCGTTCGTGATGCTCACCCACCACGCGTATGAGTTGACTATCCAGCTTCATGTCAGTCAGGAAATCAACACCATAAGTAACGTGTTTTTTCATGACTTCCATTTCGTCAGCGGTCAGCTTTCCAGGTTTGTGTAGTATATGATCCGGTACTTTTATTTTACCCAAATCATGTAACATCCCCGTATAAGCAGCCGTGGCGACTTCGTCTTCAGATAACCCTAAAAAGCGTGAGAAGTTCGCCGAAAGAATGCCTACATTTAACGAGTGTTCCAGCAAATACGTGTCTTTTTCACGAATACGCGATAGCAACAGCAATGCATCAGGATTTCTATTCAATGAGCTTACCAGAGCGCGGGCAAATTCCTGGGGAATGCTCTCGTCAAAAGGTTTATCCTTATAAACAGAATCATACAAGTTTGCTTGTATATCTAACCCTTTTTGATACAAGCGCTCGGCACGAACAAGCTCTTCAGACAACGGCA
Organism: Alteromonadaceae bacterium; assembly: GCA_013373625.1. Lineage (GTDB taxonomy): Bacteria > Pseudomonadota > Gammaproteobacteria > Enterobacterales > Alteromonadaceae > Alteromonas. The sequence goes on from JABXHM010000060.1 coordinate 21,135, forward strand.
CATCAATAAGTTCGTCATTTGCCAATTCAGGCTCAACCTCTGGTGGGGCTGTTTTAAGCACAGCGTCAGTGTCGATAACCACGCGCTTTACGCCTTTGCGTTTAAGTTCATCAATAATCGCCTGACTGGTAACTCTTCCGCGTGTTTTTATATGAACTGTGCCAGCTTTTTGCTCGGCAATTTTCAACACAAACATGCCCACTTCAAGCTTATCAATACCGATTGTCATTGTTGTCATAATACGCTGCTTCGCTTATCAATTAATACGGTATGTCATGTAACAGTGCAGCAAGGTCTGGCTGCCAGCCATACTTACCGATACTCACCCGGTTATTGCTTACTGTAATACCTTCGGCATGTAATAATGTTTGCTGTGAACGCGCAGTATCACTGTGTTCAGGGAATGCCAGCTTACCATCACTGCGAACAATTCGATGCCAGGGCAGGCTCACAGATGAAGGCGTATTACGTAAACAATAGCCAACATATCGGGCCCGGCCAGGCAAACCGGCTAAATCTGCAACCTGACCATAACTCGCTACTTTTCCTTTTGGCACTAAACTTACGGTGTGCCTTATTCTCTCTACTGCGGTACGCTTAACAAAACGTGTCATAAAAGTGTATTTACCATGCGCCAACACTGCTCAGACTGTGGCTACCCGTTAAAAACATGCCTTTGCCAACATATCATTTCTTTAAATAATCAAACAGAAATAATTATACTGCAACACCCCAGGGAGGCATCACATGCTAAAAATACAGTACGGCTACTTGCTGGTAGTTTAGCTAAAATAGAAATTTGTGTCGGTAAATCTGCTATAGACTTTAGTTCATTGCGGGAATATCTGCGTTCACAGCCGCTCAATACCGTTGTGATTTACCCGTCACCGAGCAGCGAAGACATCACTCAAGTTGCGCTGCACAAGCCTAAGGTTGAACGGGCTATTTTTATTGATGGCAGTTGGAAACAGGCTTACGGAATTTGGCAAAACAACCAATGGCTCAATCATTTTCCTTTTTATAAACTCGCGCTGACCAATGCAGGGCAATATGATATCAGGAAGTCAAAACTAGATATCAGCCTATCTACCCTTGAAGCGGTTGCGTATAGCTTAAACACCTTTGAACAACTCGATCCCCAACCTCTGCTGAATTTGTTAAATATTTTCACTCAGCGTTGGCTAGGCTTTGTTCAGCGTAATCAAGATGGTAAGTAATTGGCCTTTCATTACCACTAAGATGCGTTTGTCTGTATGTAACTTCAGGCAATCATCCAGTTTAGTACTAAACAAATGGCCGGTATCCCCAGGGTTAATAGTAATATTTGCAAGTTTGTTAAGGCATCACCAGGCCAGAATTGTGTCTGTTTTAAATCATCTACAAGCTGATTAAGACGGTTCATCTGTTGTGAATTACGACTAAAAGTGTGGTCGCTTTGCCTGGCTATTATGTGCTCACTGATGCAAAGCTCTAACTCGCGGATATGGTTGCGACATTGCTTTTTAATCAGCAGTATCATTTTAAAAACTGGCAAAAACAATAATATTGCTAGGGCCGCTAACACCACAAAAAAGATTACTGTATCTATAATAGGTATGGATTTACCTAACCAGAATACTGGAAACAAAGCGAACATAATCAAACACCATACAATGTTATTCACGCCCAGATCGCAAATCAGTTTGCTGTGACAGATAGAGTCGACACCATTGATATTTGGCAATAGCAAGTGTCGGTACAAATAGCGGGGTAAGGATGCTGATTGCATAATAAACAAAAAAATCAAGAACCAGAAAGGTACAGCGATGATATTAAGCACCAGCACAGACAGAGGGTGATTAAACGCAAGTAGATCTTCGGTTATCAGGTAAATTAAAGTCACTAAGATTGCTAACGCCAACGCCAGTACTATGTGCCTTATCAGCTTTCGCTCGAGTACATTAATGTGGCGCTTGAACTCATTTACCTGATGTATCTTAATCAAAAACTCGGCGATGCTGTTGGCGGCGCGCCTGTGCATTATTCTCAATGTAACCCACAAATAACCGATAACCACTGGCATTCCCAATGCCGCATTGAAATCGCGTTGGGACCGTTCACTAGTGATATTTCGGTAATCAAGGGCACCTGTTGCGTAGTTAACGACAAAACACGTAAGCACAAATAACAGCGGCAGGATCCACAGGTGCAGCACAGTACTCTTTTTCTTATTCATGCTTGATAACAACCAGTGCGCTCAGCTATTTATCGTGGTTATGTTTATAACCGCTATACTAGCGAAAGCACATCAATTTAGCATTAACGATCACTCCAGATAGCAAACTCATTACCACTGGGTTCACAAAAATGAAATCGCCGTCCTCCGGGGAAGTCAAAAATAGGTTTTATGACTCTGCCACCATGTCTTTCTACATTGGCGACCATAGCTTCCAGTGATGGCGTGTAAAACACCAGTAACACCGCGCCGTTTTCTGTCAGTGATGCCTTATCTGATCGGTAAAATCCGCCGGTAATGCCTTGGTCCTTAAATTCGCAATAGTCAGGGCCATAGTCTGTAAATGACCAACCGAATACGTCAGCAAAAAATGCCTTTGAGCGGGGAATATCACAGCAGGGTAGTTCTACATAGTTAATTAATGTTGAATCAGTCATCGTTGTTGCCCCTTAAATAGCGCTAATGCTTTCGCTGTGGCTAAGGCCGTTGACCTTAGATACGAAGTGTTCAATGCAAAACTATAACATGGCATTGGAATAACAATAAGAGTGCGCTGAGCAAGCGTAGAGCTCATATATATTTATCATACCTTAACGGCTGGCAGTAAATATCCACCTCATTTTAACTTGTATATATGAGCGCAATAAACATTGGGTTTGTTCCGATAAATAATAAGTAGACAATTGAATAGTATTATTCAGCGCTGACAGAGTCGAAATTGTGGCAGGCTATACTTAATTGAAGGGTCTGATTGAGTAGCTCATGTAACTGGCGTATAGCGAGTTTCGGCAGTACATCAGAGACAAAAAACCCGGGCTAACCCGGGTCTTTACCAATGCATTTCGCAATTTACTTACGCAGTTTTTGAATTAAGCGTAGTTGTGCAATTGCTTCAGCTAACTCAATTGCAGCTTCTGCATAATCAAAATCAGCGCCTGGATTGGCGATGTGCTCTTCAGCACGTCGTTTAGCTTCTTCAGCAGCTTGTGCATCCAAGTCTTCTGCTCTTACAGCGGAGTCCGCCAGAACAGTTACGCTGCCAGGCTGTACTTCCAGTACACCACCAGCAACATAAATAACTTCTTCTTCACCATGCTGTTTTACCAAACGCACCATGCCAGGTTTAATTGGAGTGATGAGAGGCGCGTGACCCGGGTAAATACCCAATTCACCTTCGCTTCCTGTCACCTGCAAAGTTTCAACGAGACCAGAAAAGATTTGCTCTTCTGCGCTTACTACATCCAGATGAACTGTCATTGCCATAATAACCTCCTGATAGGTCCGTAAGGCCTTATTAATCGCTAGCCGGCAATACAATTAAAGCCGGCTACTCATAACTAGGCTTTTTTGGCCTTTTCCAGCGCTTCATCGATTGAACCAACCATATAGAAGGCTTGTTCTGGCAGATCATCAAACTCACCAGCCAGGATGCCTTTAAAGCCACTGATAGTGTCTTTCAAAGAAACATACTTACCTGGAGAACCCGTGAATACTTCTGCTACGAAGAATGGCTGAGACAAGAAACGCTGAATTTTACGTGCTCGTGTAACGACTAACTTATCTTCATCAGACAGTTCGTCCATACCCAGAATCGCAATGATATCTTTCAGCTCTTTGTAACGCTGTAGTACGGTTTGAACGCCGCGTGCTACGTCGTAATGTTCCTGACCGATAACCAGTGGGTCCAGCTGACGAGATGTCGAATCCAAAGGATCTACCGCAGGGTAGATACCTAACGATGCGATATCACGTGACAATACTACCGTTGCATCCAAGTGAGCAAAGGTGGTTGCCGGAGACGGGTCAGTCAAGTCATCGGCCGGTACGTATACCGCCTGAATAGACGTGATTGAACCAGTCTTGGTTGATGCGATACGTTCCTGCAGAACACCCATTTCTTCAGCCAGTGTAGGCTGATAACCTACCGCTGAAGGCATACGGCCTAACAGTGCAGATACTTCGGTACCGGCCAGTGTATAACGATAGATGTTATCAACGAAGAACAGTACATCGCGACCTTCGTCACGGAACTTCTCTGCCATGGTCAAACCGGTCAACGCTACGCGCAAACGGTTACCCGGTGGCTCGTTCATCTGACCATAGACCAGTGATACTTTATCCAGTACGTTGGAGTCGTTCATTTCGTGATAGAAGTCGTTACCTTCACGAGTACGCTCACCTACACCGGCAAATACTGAGTAACCGCTGTGCTCAATAGCGATGTTACGGATAAGCTCCATCATGTTAACGGTTTTACCAACACCGGCACCACCGAACAGACCCACTTTACCACCTTTAGCGAACGGGCAAACCAGGTCGATTACTTTGATACCTGTTTCAAGCAGTTCTACCGAGCTTGATTGTTCTTCGTAAGTAGGCGCTTCACGGTGAATAGACATACGCTCTTCTTCACCAATCGGGCCCGCTTCATCAATAGGGTTACCCAATACGTCCATAATGCGACCCAGGGTTTTAACGCCTACCGGTACATTAATCGGTGCACCAGAGTTTTCAACCTCTAAACCACGACGCAGACCGTCGGTAGAACCCAGGGCGATGGTACGTACAACACCGCCACCTAATTGTTGCTGCACTTCCAGGGTTAACCCAGACAAGTCACCTTCGGTAACTTTCAGCGCGTCATATACTTTTGGAACCGCTGTTTGTGGAAACTCAATGTCCACAACGGCGCCAATGACTTGGACGACCTTACCTTGACTCATAATTTGTCCTCATTAACTTTTATAAACCTTTGCCTACACCGCTGCGGCACCACCAACAATCTCACTGATTTCTTGTGTGATTGCGGCCTGACGCGCTTTGTTGTATACCAATTGCAAATCATCAATCAGGTTACCGGCGTTATCGGTTGCGGCTTTCATCGCAACCATTCGGGCAGCTTGCTCCGACGCGGCATTTTCTACTACACCCTGATATACCTGAGATTCAATATAACGAACCATTAATGCTTCCAAAATTGGTTTTGGATCCGGTTCGTAAATATAATCCCAGCGATGCTTTAATGTTTCGTCTTCTGACTTTGGCAAAGGCAGTAATTGATTGCTTACAGGCTGTTGCGTCATAGTGTTTATGAAGTCGTTGTAAACCAGGAAAATTTTATCCAGTTTACCTTCGTCAAATGCTTTAAGCATTACACGCACGACGCCCACTATGTCACTCACTTTCGGTGCATCACCTAACCCGGACTCAGCAGCAAGCAAATTGCCACCAAACCGGTTAAAGAACGCACACGCCTTTGAACCTAGCGCTGCAAAGTCCACTTCGACATCTTTGGCACGCCAGGCTTTTATTTGCTGGGTGACCAATTTAAACTCGTTGGTGTTCAAGCCACCACACAAGCCACGGTCGGTGGAAATCACAATGTAACCAACCCGTTTTACTTCACGCTCTTCCAAATATGGATGGCGATATTCCAGGTTACCGTTAGCAATGTGACCAATCACTTTAAGCATGTTTTGTGCGTACGGACGACCAGTAGTCATACGTTCCTGCGCCTTTTTCATTTTCGACGCAGCAACCATTTCCATCGCACTGGTAATTTTTTGAGTATTTTTAATACTCCCAATCTTACCTTTTATTTCTTTACCGCTGGCCATGACTATCTCTCCGATTACTCAACGTTGCGCTGGTGGTTTTCACCACCAGCCATTGATTACCAAGTTTGTGTCGCTTTAAATTTAGTTAAAGCTTCACTCAACTGAGACTCAATGTCATTGTTGTAGTTACCTGTTTCATTGATAGTATTCATCAGCTCAGCGTGTTCGCTGTTCATGTATGAATGCAGGGCCGCTTCAAAGTCGAGGATCTTGTTCAGTTCCACGTCTTTCAGGAAGCCTTTTTCTACCGCAAACAGGGAAACACCCGTATCGGCCACAGACAGTGGCGAATACTGTTTCTGTTTCATTAGTTCGGTAACGCGCTCACCGTGCTCAAGCTGGGCACGTGTTGCTTCGTCAAGGTCAGAAGCAAACTGCGAGAACGCCGCCAGTTCACGGTACTGAGCCAGTGCTAAACGGATACCACCGCCCAACTTCTTAACGATTTTGGTTTGCGCTGCACCACCAACACGCGATACCGAGATACCAGCGTTAACCGCAGGACGGATACCGGCATTAAACAAGTCAGTTTCTAAGAAGATCTGACCATCAGTAATCGAGATTACGTTGGTAGGTACGAAAGCAGAAACGTCACCCGCTTGCGTTTCGATAATAGGCAGAGCTGTTAACGAGCCAGTTTTGCCCTTCACTTCGCCATTGGTAAAACGCTCAACATACTGCTCGTTAACACGCGCAGCACGCTCAAGTAGGCGTGAGTGAAGATAGAAAACGTCACCCGGGTAAGCTTCACGACCTGGTGGACGCTTAAGCAGCAATGAAATTTGACGATAAGCAACAGCTTGCTTCGACAAATCATCATATACGATCAGCGCATCTTCACCGCGGTCGCGGAAAAACTCACCCATAGTACAACCAGAGTAAGGCGCTAAGTACTGTAATGCTGCTGACTCAGAAGCCGATGCAGCAACAACAATAGTGTGAGCCATTGCACCGTGCTCTTCGAGCTTACGTACTACGTTAGCAATGGTAGAGGCTTTTTGACCTACCGCTACATAGACACACTTAACACCGGTGTTTTTCTGGTTAATGATGGCATCAACAGCCATCGCGGTTTTACCCGTCTGACGGTCACCGATGAGTAGCTCACGCTGACCACGACCGATTGGAATCATCGCGTCAACTGATTTGTAACCAGTTTGTACTGGCTGATCAACTGACTGACGCTCGATTACGCCCGGTGCAATTTTCTCAACCGGTTCGAAACCTTCCGCGTCAATAGACCCTTTACCATCAATCGGTGCACCCAGGGTGTTAACAACACGGCCTAACAGTGCACGACCTACCGGTACTTCTAAAATACGGCCGGTAGACTGGACTTTTTGTCCTTCTTGCAGGTCCGAGTAAGGACCCATTACTACTGCACCTACAGAGTCTCTCTCCAGGTTCAGTGCGATCGCATAGCGACCGCCAGGAAGCTCAACCATTTCACCCTGCATGACATCGGCCAGGCCGTGTATGCGGATGATACCGTCAGTTACTGCGACGATAGTACCTTCGTTGCGTGCTTCACTGGTTACATCAAACTGTTCAATTCTTTTCTTGATCAGTTCTGCAATTTCAGTGGAATTAAGTTGCATGCTCTTATCCCCGTTATGCTTGCAACGCGTCTGCGAGACGGTTCAATTTAGATTTCACGGAACCATCGATAACTGTATCGCCGGCTTTTATTACCAGGCCAGCTACCAGGGCAGGATCCACGTTACAAATAAGCTTCACTTTACGTGCCAAACGTTTTTCTAACGCTGTGCTGAGTTCAGATTGCTGAGCTTCGCTAAGCTCAGACGCAGAGGTGATAGACACTTCTACTTCCTTTTCATATTCTGCTTTAAATAAATTAAACATCGCAGATATGTCAGACAGCACAGTCAAACGTTTATTCTCAGCCAGTACCTTTATCAGGTTCTGACCATGTTCATCGAGCGAGTCACCACAGACATTAATGTAGAGTTCTGCAATCTTGTCCGCGGCCATCGAACCTGTCGACAGCGTACGGATAGTCTCATTGTTTGAGACCTCGGCAGCAAAACCTAACATATCCTGCCATTTAGTGATGGCATTATGCTCAACAGCAAAATCGAAAGCCGCTTTTGCATAGGGACGAGCTACGGTTGTCAATTCAGACATGGCTCATCTCCTTTATCAAAGTTCGGCGACAAGTTTTTCAACAATGTCGCTTTGCGCGCTAGCGTCGATTTCACGTTCAAGGATCTGCTGTGCGCCAGCAACAGCTAAAGCTGCTACCTGCTTACGCAGTTCCTCTTTGGCACGATTGCGTTCAGCTTCAATTTCGGCATAACCTTGCGTGATAATTTTTTCACGTTCAGCATGACCACGTTGCGTTTCTTCATCAACAAGTTGATTTCCACGCTTTTTGGCCTGCTCGATAATTTCAGCTGCTTGTGCTTTCGCTTCTTTAAGTTGCTCGGAGGCTTTCGCCTGAGCAAGCTCCAGGTCTTTCTCAGCGCGATCAGAAGCAGCTAAGCCATCGGCTATCTTCTTCTGACGCTCTTCAATCGCAGCCATTAATGGTGGCCATACATAGCTTTTGCAAAACCACACAAAAACGATGAATGCGATTAATTGACCAAATAGAGTGGCGTTAATATTCACAACCGCTCCTCCTCATAAAAGTTCGCTGACAGGGGGATTAAAGTAAGTATTCCGGTGGAGCGAACAAAAGGAACAATGCGATACCAACACCGATCATAGCGACCGCATCGATAAGACCCGCAACAACAAACATCTTAACTTGTAGTGAAGGGGCTAGTTCTGGTTGACGAGCTGCAGATTCCAGGAATTTACCACCTAGAAGACCGAAGCCAATAGCGGTACCTAGGGCACCCAGACCAATTAAGATAGCAACTGCAATAGCAAGCATTTTAAATCTCCGATTTATAGTTAAGTTAAAGTTAAAGTTAAAACACGTTTCAATTTAGCTGCCGCAAATTCCAGGTATTCACGGCAACCGGATGTACAATTTAAGAAACCATGGATTAATGGTCTTCGCTAGCAAGACTCAGATAAACAATGGTTAACATCATGAAAATGAAGGCTTGCAAAGGCAGAACCAGAATATGGAACACGGCCCAGGCAAAGTGCAGTGGTAGCTGGAAGTAGCCAACCGTTGCGATTAGAATAAAGATAAGCTCACTGGCATATAGGTTACCGAACAAACGAAGCGCAAGCGATAACGGACGCGCCAGCAGAGTAACGGTTTCCAGTATAAAGTTAGCCGGAATAAAAACCCAGTGACCAAAAGGCTGCATGGTCAGTTCTTTCGTGAAACCGCTCACACCTTTGATCTTGATTGAATAGAAGACAATCAGTACGAATACACCCAACGCTAATGCCGCGGTTAGGTTAAGGTCAGTGGTGGGTACCGCTTTAATGTAAACATCATGGGGATCCATACCAAAGAATGTTTCGCCAATTGCGCCAGCAATCATTGGGATGACATCGACTGGTACTAAATCCATCAGGTTCATCAGTAGCACCCAGACAAAGATTGTCAGCGCCAGCGGTGCGATCAGATCACTCTTACCGTGGAAAGTACTCTTAACATTGTCGTCAACAAACTCAATAACCAGCTCTACAAAAGCCTGCCATTTGCTTGGCACGCCAGTGGTGGCTTTTTTTGCTGCAGAACGAAACAGGAACAAAAATAACAGACCCAAGGTAATGGACCAGCCTAAGGTATCAATGTGCCATACCCAAAATCCAGCGTCCGCACATTCCGCGTTAAACGCGATACCGTTGTCGGTGCTGCACATGGAGGCATTAGTCAAGTGGTGCTTGATGTATTCTGAGGTAGTGTATTCAGATGCCATTGTTCAACCTAAAAATTAAAGTTTAAAATTCGTTGCCAGTTTCGCCACTGCCACCGTCGCGCGGTTTTATTTATTCTTTTCGTTAGTACTTTCTTTGACGAAACAACGCCAGCCAGTAGCTGACTGTTGCTACAGCAAACCCGGCAAATACCGGCAGCGGTGTCAATTTTAACCCCGCAAACGCTATAGCAAATAAAATCACTGTTACAGCCAGTTTTAATTTCGATCCCTGGCTAAAACTTTTCGTGACCAGCCGCATTTGGCTAGCCCCGGCATACCTGAACGCAAAGAATGCGAAAATTTGGTTGGGTATAATGCTGATGATGGTACCGGCCGCAAAAGCAGTTGCTTTATCAACGGTACTAAACACCCATACTAAGAGAATGAAAAATAATGCTGACGCACACTGAAAAAGCGCCGTTTTTTTGGCCAAAGATTTTCCATTGTCAGCCAAGTTCTTTGTCACTTATATTCTCTGGTCTCGAAACCCAACAAAAAGCGACAGAAGTATACTGTTTTAGCGATAGAATTCAACCGTTATGGGTTTTTTGTATGTTATTGTGAAAATTATCTGTGCCTATAACAAAAGGTCAGACAACTTAACCATTAATTTGCTCAAAAAACCGCTATTTTATGCGTGATAATATACCGTCTAACTGATCGAGATCGCTAAAATTAATGACTAACTTTCCTTTACCCCTGGCGTTATGATCAATTGACACCTGGGTGCCCAAATTATCAGATAATTGATTCACCAGACTTTTCACATCCGGATCGATTTCTTTAGGCGGTTTGGGCTCTGCCGGCTCAAGAATTTTGCGTACCAGTTTTTCGGTATCCCGTACGGTTAACGCTTTACCCGATACCACCTGCGCAGCATCCGACTGGGCTTCACCATTCAACGCGAGCAAGGCACGGGCATGTCCCATCTCTATGTCGCCATGCTCTACCAGTAACTTAACATCATCATTGAGGTTATTTAACCGTAACAAATTAGTGATAGTGGTTCGCGACTTACCTACTGCGTCAGCCACTTCAGAGTGGGTCAGTTCGAATTCGTTCATCAGACGGTCGAGAGCCTGGGCCTCTTCCATGGCATTAAGATCTTCGCGCTGAATATTCTCTATCAGTGCTATCGCCACGGCCGCTTCGTCAGCCACTTCTTTAATTAAACACGGTATCACGTCAAGCTGCGCTAGCTGCGCTGCACGCCAGCGGCGTTCACCGGCGATAATTTCATACTTATCCACGCCTACAGCACGCACTACAATTGGCTGAATAATACCTTGTGAGCGAATAGAAGAGGCCAGTTCTTCCAGCGCTTCTGGCGACATATCTTTACGCGGCTGGTATTTGCCTGGCTGCATAAATTCAATAGGTAACTTGCTTAACTCGCTGCGCTGAGTGAAATTTTCGCTCTGATCGTCGTTTTCGTGACGAGAGGATGACTGACTGGTAGCCAATAGGGCATCCAAACCGCGTCCTAACCCTCTTCTTTTTGCTGACATAATATCCTCAATGCCTGAATATTTTTATTGTTAACTTGCCTTGGCAGGTATTTCTGACGATTTATCCCGACGTCGTAATATTTCGCCGGCCAATGCCAGATAGGCTTTTGCGCCAGTAGACGATTTATCATAATACATCGCCGGTGCGCCAAAACTGGGCGCTTCGGCTAAACGAACATTACGCGGAATGACCGTACGATAAACCTGTTCGCCAAAATGACGTTTGAGCTGTTCCGATACGTCGTTAGCGAGGCGATTGCGCGGATCATACATTGTCCGCAGCACACCTTCTATTTTTAATTCAGGATTTACCACCGAAGCCAGTTTATGGATGGTGTCCATCAGTGCAGTTAAGCCTTCCAGTGCATAATATTCGCATTGCATGGGCACTAAAATAGAGTCGGCAGCCGCCAGGGCATTGACGGTTAGTAAATTTAGCGACGGTGGGCAATCAATAAAAATAAAGTCGTAATAATCACGCACTGACTGCAGTGCGTTGCGCAGGCGAACTTCACGGGCAAACTGCTCCATAAGTTTAATTTCGGCTGCGGTCACGTCGCCATTTGCGGCAATCAGGTCATATTTGCCGGACGTATCTTTAACAATGACGTCTTCAACCGACTTATCTTCAATCAGCAGTTCATAACTGGTTGCTTCAACTTCGTATTTATCTACACCACTGCCCATCGTAGCGTTGCCTTGTGGATCAAGGTCAATCAATAACACTTTTCGCTTAGTGGCGGCCATCGAAGCGGCAACATTCACCGCCGTGGTGGTTTTACCCACACCGCCTTTTTGATTTGCAATTGCAATGACTTTAGCCACGTTAGATCCCAACTATGATTTTTGAACCGTCAGCAGGTGACGCTCGCCTTGTAGCCCCGGTACATAAAGCTCTACAGATGATTCCAGAGTAAAAGTATCGGGTATTGCTGCGATTTCATCGGCCGGATACTGGCCTTTTAGCGCCAGAAACTTACCCTTTGAATCTACCAGATGCTGACACCAGTGCAACATATCTTTTAGCGATGCAAACGCTCTGCTAAGAACTGCATCATAGTACTGCTCAGGCTGATGTTCCTCAACCCGACTTTGTATTGGGTCAATATTGATCAGCTGCATCTCATAGGCACATTGCTTCATAAAGCGTACGCGCTTGCCCAGGCTATCGAGTAACGTAAACGTTTTGTCCGGGCATGCAATGGCCAGTGGGATACCCGGTAAACCCGGGCCGGTGCCTACATCGATATAGCGTTGCTGATCTAAAAATGGCACCACAGCCAGTGAATCAAGAATATGTTTAACCATCATTTGCTCTGGGTCGCGCACAGAGGTGAGGTTAAACGCTTTGTTCCACTTGTGAATGCGTTCTACATAGTCGAGCAGCAGATTCTGTTGTTGCTCAGACAGCACCAACGACATTGCTGCAATACCATCACGTAACATAACGCTTAATTTTTCACGATCAAAACTCATTTAGGCTGACTGCTTCTCGTATTTTCGTAACATGCCGTGTTTTTTCAAGTATACCAGCAATAACGAAATTGCTGCCGGAGTAATTCCCGAAATTCGCGCAGCTTTACCAATAGTCTCCGGACGCGCATCGCTAAGTTTTGCCACCACTTCATTGGATAGCCCGGATATTTTACTGTAATCAAAATCTGCCGGTAACAGCGTATTCTCATGACGCTGAGTTTTCGCAATTTCGTCCAGCTGACGGGCTATGTAACCAGCATACTTGATTTGAATTTCGACTTGTTCAGCAGCAATGGGATCTGTCAGGCCGGGGCCTAATTCAGCGATATCCATTAGCGTCGAATAGGTCATTTCCGGCCGACGAATCAACTCTTCAAGGGAATGTTCGCGACTGACCGGATTTTTAAGCAATTCGTTGAGTTTAGGCGTGGCCGCGTGTTCCGGATGGATCCATTGCCCACGTAAACGTTGCTGCTCTTTTTCGACAGCCTCGTTTTTGGTCATGAATGTTTGCCAACGTGCGTCATCGACTAATCCCAGCTCGCGACCAATCGCGGTTAAGCGCAGATCAGCGTTGTCTTCGCGCAACAATAAACGGTATTCGGCACGACTGGTGAACATACGATACGGTTCTTTGGTCCCCATAGTTGCCAGATCATCTATCAGTACGCCCATATAAGCCTGATCACGACGCAGGATCAGCGGATCTTTATCTTGCACCTGAATAGCCGCATTAGCACCGGCAATCAAACCTTGTGCGCCGGCTTCTTCGTAACCGGTAGTACCATTGATTTGACCGGCAAAAAACAAGCCGTCAATGAACTTGGTTTCCAGGGTTTGTTTTAGGTCACGCGGATCGAAAAAGTCATACTCTATGGCATAGCCAGGACGAATAATGTGTGCGTTTTCAAAGCCTTTAATTGAATGAATCAAGGCTTGCTGTATATCAAAAGGTAAACTGGTGGAGATCCCATTCGGGTAGACCTCAACACTGGTGAGTCCTTCTGGTTCAACGAAGATCTGATGCGAGTTTTTATCGGCAAAACGGGTGATTTTATCTTCGATACTCGGACAATACCGCGGTCCGATACCTTCGATAACACCGGTAAACATAGGGGAACGATCCAAACCACCGCGGATAATATCGTGAGTTTTTTCGTTCGTGTGGGTGATGTAACACGGGATCTGTCTGGGATGCATATCTCGGTTACCCATAAACGAAAATACCGGTGCAGGCGTATCGCCAGGCTGTGCCTGCATGACATCGAAATTCAGTGAACGAATATCTAAACGCGCAGGTGTGCCGGTTTTAAGTCGATCGACACGAAAAGGTAATGCTCGTAAGCGTTCTGCCAGTGCCATGGATGGCGGATCGCCGGCCCGGCCACCCCGATAATTTTCCAGACCAATGTGAATAGTGCCACCAAGAAAAGTACCGACAGTTAACACCACAGACTTTGCGCGAAACTTAAGACCCATCTGGGTAACCACGCCACACACCCGATCATTTTCTACGATCAGATCATCACAGCTTTGCTGAAATAACGTCAGGTTAGGCTGATTTTCCACAATACTGCGAATAGCCTGGCGATACAGCGATCGGTCAGCCTGGGCGCGGGTCGCGCGTACAGCGGGTCCTTTGCTGGAATTAAGTGTTCTGAACTGGATCCCGCCCTGATCGGTGGCCAGCGCCATTGCGCCACCTAAAGCGTCGATCTCTCTAACCAGATGGCCTTTGCCAATTCCACCTATCGCCGGATTACAAGACATCTGGCCTATCGTTTCGATATTGTGGGTAAGCAATAATGTATTAACGCCCATGCGTGCAGCAGCGAGCGCAGCTTCGGTGCCGGCATGACCGCCGCCGACGACTATTACATCGTAATCTTGCTGATAGAACATAATTACCTCACGAATTTAAATCGTTTAGCCAGAGTCGAAAAAAGGGCGCGTATTTTAGCTGAGATCTTGCCTAATGGAAACGGTTAAATTTTCTACATTAACGTCTAAAAATGTATTTTTCGATCGCGTTATTAATATATAGGATCTATGTAGATCTTTTATATTTATATTTATTAAGCACGCAAGGATCTGTGGGTAACTCAGTATTTGGCATATAAAACATAAAATTACGCGATCAATAAGATCTGTATGACCCCGATCATAACCAGTCATTGATCCTGTGTATAAAGGGGGGTTTTATCCACATGCCAGGGTTGTGACGATCTTATCAAAGTTGAGATCAAAGCTTGTACACAGCTACTTCGCAGAGGTTATACACAGCAGTGATCTACCTTTGATCTAGCTGGGGATAACTTGTTCACTAGATCCACGATCGGATCGGCTTTCTGACGGTACTATAAGGCTTCCAGAGCGGTTTTACTGTGGAAAAGAGTTATCCAGATCGGCGTTGATGTGATCGCACAGTTATTTTTAACGATCATAAAAAAAGCGGGTGATTACACCCGCTTTGATCTTTATTTCGAGATTATCTAAGTTGATTTGGTTGATAGCGGGGCGGTGATACCTCGTCCTGCTCATCAATTTTTAAGCCATTTCTGCGGCTCGGCCCTGAAAACTTCACTTTATACGTATCGTATTCTTTGAGTGATTCGAAGCAATAACTGCCTAATGCCTGACCCAGATCGCTTAATGAATGATTGGTGATCAAAATACAGTTCTTTTTGTTTACCAGCCGTTGTCTGAGCAGGTTACCGAGCCAGCTCTGGGCGTTTTTCTTTAATACTGATTCGTTTACACATACTTCGTCGAGTATCAGCATATCGACGTCAAGTAGTTCCTGATTGGCCTGCCGGAATTTCTGGCCTACGTTATCCTGTGCACCGAAATCGTAGGATGAATAGCGCATTTCAAGCAGTGTGGACAGTTGCCGGTATAACACGGTGATTTCAAACTGATCGATTAACTGGTGCGCTATGGCACCTGCAATGTGTGACTTGCCGCGGCCGTAGTCGCCATAAAAAATCATCATATGCGAGCCAGCTTCACGCCAGGCTTTGTCTTCATGGGCAGCTATAAAAGACTGCGCAATACTGACAGCTTCTATTACATCATCGCTGTCTTCGACTAAATTACTGAAGGTCCAGCGTGGGTTAAGGTCAGATTTACCGTGTAATTGCTCTATGCGGTGTTTTCTTGATTGTTGCTGAAGTTGCGCTATTTCCTGATTGGCCTGCGCCTCATAGTGTTTGCGCAAGGTTTTATAATCGATATATTCAGATTCATCAGGTACCGATTTACCCAGTGTTTTGGCCAGCGAATTAAGCTTATTTTTAAATGAATCCATGATTATTTACTTTGTGGTTTATGGGCGTATTTGGCAACAAGTTGTCTGGCATTATCATCTGCTTCGATGCCGGGTTCAATGACAACGTTTTGGCTACCGACTTTTTTTACTGCCTGGTAGCCGGTTGCGGTGCGACGATTTTTTATTGAATAAGTAAATTTTTGTGTCCACTGATACGAACTCAGTACAGATTCTGGTCTGCCTAACCAATAGGCAACAAACTCACCAACATTATGCTCATCGTATGATTTGTCGATTAATCCAATGAGGGTAGCAATATCTTCAAACACGGCTTTATCGGGCTGCCAGTCACGATGCATTGCATAATGTTGTTGATGCAATGGCAAAGCGTGCTGGTTATTTTTGATAAGCGGTAACAGCAGTTGTTCTCCGGCCAGTGAGGCGTCGAGATTGAGTGTCTTGGGCACAGTCACCAGGCCTGCTAAGGCGAGCTCTTCGATAAGAGAATTAATTTGCCGACCTCGGGTAAATATCGGTTGGCTGTTGTCACCATTTA
The DNA here is from genome assembly GCA_013373625.1 of Alteromonadaceae bacterium. Lineage (GTDB taxonomy): Bacteria > Pseudomonadota > Gammaproteobacteria > Enterobacterales > Alteromonadaceae > Alteromonas. Next base: position 37,623 of record JABXHM010000060.1, read on the forward strand.
CCAAGGCGAGCAATTCTTTGTACTGCAGCGGCTGGGTTAATAGCGTATCTGTATTAGCGTGCGGCCTGAAGGCCACACAATATAAAACTCGTGCAGCGTTGCTCAGGGCTGTCGTCAGTGCGTTGAGTTCGGCCTGAGTAAACATTAATCCAACGTATCGAGAATAGGCTCAAACCATTCTACGGCTCTGTCTTCCGGGATAGGGTGGTGCAGAACGTCAATGTGCAATGGGTCGGCAATGAGTGTGGCACCGCCTTTTTCCAGTAATGATTGCATAATGTTTGCACCCTGACAAAAGGTGTCGTAACTGCTGTCACCCAAACCAATAATAAAAGCTTCTACTTCACTGAGTTCTTCGCCTTCTAACTGACTGGCAAAAGCGCGGATGTTGTCGGGTAATTCGCCTGCGCCGTGCGTTGAGGTACAAATAAACCAGGTTGAGTCTTCGTCGATATCAGCAATATCAGGCTGAGTGAGTATTGTCGCTTTATAACCGCGAGCGCGTACTGTCTCAGCAATAGCGTCTGCGACATATTCACTTGCACCTAATACTGAACCTACAAGTAACGTAAAGTGACGATCCATATTGCTCCAGAAAAATCGGTTAGCTGATTTAAAGTATGAGTTTTATTATATCAACAATCGTTACGCAGGTAATAGCGTTACGCTGCTTTATGCTTCGAGCCATGTTGCGAACCGGTTATTTACCAATACAAAACGACGAAAATATCCGGCCCAGCAGATCATCAGAGGTAAATTCGCCGGTAATCTCTGTAAGTGATTGGTGTGCCAGCCGTAATTCTTCAGCCAGTAATTCACCGGCGAGATTGTCTTCAAGTTGTTGCTGGCCTGTGAGCAAATGCTCAAGAGCTGTATCGATAGCGTCTATGTGGCGCCGCCGGGCAATAAACTGACCTTCGGTAGTGGTGTCCAGGCCAATACTTGCGGCAAGATGATCACGAAGCAGGTTAATGCCATCACCAGTGCTTGCCGATAATGCAATAGTGGTAAAGGTACCATGCTCAGAGATACTTTGTTGTAATTGTATGTCGTCGCCGGTTTTATCGGCCTTGTTGCGGATAACCGTTACAGGCATACCTGCGGGTAAACGGGCCATAAACTCAGGCCAGATAAGATAGGGATCAATGCTGCTAGATGTCGTGCTGTCTACGACAAAGAGTACCCGATCGGCTTGATTGATGGCGTCCCATGCGCGGGCAATACCGATTTGCTCTACTTTATCAGGGCTGTCACGTAAACCAGCAGTATCAATGATGTGCAGAGGCATACCATTAATATGAATGTGCTCTTTGAGTACGTCACGGGTCGTGCCTGCTATGTCGGTGACTATGGCACTGTCACGCCCGGCAAGTGCATTGAGCAAGCTGGATTTACCCGCATTGGGTTTACCGGCGATAACAACCTGCATGCCCTCGCGCAGTAAAGCCCCTTGCCTGGCCTGATTTCTGACATCCTGTACTTTGCTTAAAATAGCCGCAAGATCGTTACTGACTTTACCATCAGACAAAAAATCGATTTCTTCATCCGGGAAATCGATCGCGGCTTCAACATACATTCGTAATTGAATAATGGCCTCAGCGAGAGCATGAATATACTCAGAAAACTCACCCTGTAGTGACCTTAGAGCACTTCGGGCGGCTTGTTGAGAGCTTGCGTCAATGAGGTCGGCTATTGCTTCTGCCTGCGCTAAATCGAGTTTATCGTTTAAGAATGCTTGTTCGCTGAATTCACCTGGCCTGGCCAACCGTACGCCTGGCACGCTTAAAATTGACTCAAGCAACATATCGATAATGATTGGACCACCATGGCCCTGAAATTCTACGACGTCTTCACCAGTAAAGGAGTGCGGGTTGTTAAAATACAAGGCGATGCCCTGGTCAATAACGTCGCCGGCAGCATTGTAAAAATCGGTATAACTGGCCTGTCGGGGTTTCAGCGTTACCCGCAACAACGATTGTGCAACCTTGAGAGCCAGTGGGCCGGACACACGCACGATACCGACGCCGCCACGGCCCGGTGGTGTAGCTTGTGCAACGATAGTGTCAGTGTGGCTTAGGTGAGTCATAGTGTTTAGTCGCGAAAATTATTAAACTGAAATGGCTGACCTAAATCGGCTTGTTTAACCAGCGCCATGACTTGCTGCAAATCGTCACGTTTCTTACCGGTTACACGCAGTTGGTCACCCTGTATAGCGGTTTGTACTTTAATTTTAGCGTCTTTTACCAGTTTAACGATTTTCTTGGCAACAGGTTGCTCGATGCCTTCTTTAAACGCGATAACCTGACGATAATTCTTACCCGTTACGGTATGTTTCTTACAGTCTATTGAAGAAGTATCCATATTACGTTTTGCACAGGCATTACGAAACATTGATTCCATTTGCTGAAGTTGGAATTCTGCCTGGGCACTCATTAATACGGTTTTATCTTTATACTCAAAACTGGCTTCAATACCACGAAAGTCAAAGCGGGTAGCCAGTTCACGATTAGCATTTTCCGTCGCGTTGCGAACTTCTTCCATATTAATTTCAGAGACAATATCAAACGAAGGCATTGTGCTGCTCCTGTTTAAAAAAAGCCCGCATTCACGCGGGCTCTATAAGGTTAATCATTGTAAGCGGCTGTTACTTTATGCCGCGTTTTTCCATTGAGGCATAAATGATTTTAGCCTGAATTAGTGTAATCACATTACTCACAAGCCAATATAACACCAGGCCCGCCGGGAACCAGATAAAGAAAATACTCATTGCTACCGGCATAAACTGCATGATCTTTTGTTGCATAGGATCAGTCATGGTAGTGGGTTGCAGTTTTTGCAATAAATACATACTTAAGCCGGTTAATACTGGCAGAACAAAGTAGGGGTCTTTGACCGACAAATCAGTAATCCACAAAACAAAATCGGCATGACGTAATTCAACGCTTTCAAGTAGTACCCAGTATAACGCCAGGAAAATTGGCATTTGTAACAACAATGGGAAACACCCGCCCATGGGATTTACTTTTTCCTTTTTATACAGCTCCATCATGGCTTGTGACATTTTTTGACGGTCATCGCCAAAGCGGTCCTTGAGCTGCTGCATTTTGGGCGCTAAGTTACGCATTTTCGCCATTGATTCATATTGCTTTTTGGTTAGCCAGTACATGGCGCCTTTAACAATAATTGTAATCAGAATAATTGCGACACCCCAGTTACCTACCAGGCTGTGTAAGAACTGTAGCAATGCAAACAGCGGCTGTGAGATCCAGAACAAAATACCGTAATCAACGGTCAGATCCAGTCCTGGTGCCAGTTTCGCAAGTTTATCTTGGTCCTTAGGCCCTAAATACAGAGTACTGGACAATTCTGTTGCCTGACCTGATTCTACCGATGTTGTTTTACCGGTATAACCAATGATCGCATATTGGCCATTTAACATTCTGCTGTATAGCGAATTAGTTTCACTTTGTGGCGGCACCCAGGCTGACACGAAGTAGTGTTCCAGCATTCCTACCCAGCCACCAGTGGTGGAGATTCTAAGCTTGTCGTCTTCAATATCGTCAAACGAGTATTTTTTGTAACGATTATCGGCCGTTGAATAGGCAGCGCCACGATAGGTTGGCATAAACATGTTGCCACCTTCTGCTTCTTCAATGGTTTGCTTAAGCTGCGCATACTGTTGAAAAGTGGCGGTTCTGCCAGAATTATTGCTAATGGTATAGCTCACATCAACATCATTATGATCACGGCTGAAAGTGAAGGTTTTGGTAATGATGATACCATCATTACTTGACCACGTTAGCGGTACCGATAGTGTGTCACCGGTTAACGTAAATGACGTGGCAGATGCCTGATACAGTGGACGACCCTGCGCGCTGCCATCGGGACCATCCTGACCAACTAAGCCACTTTGCGCTACATACAGACCAGCATTGGCTCGCAATAAGCTGTATAACTCGTCGGCACCCTGAGTAACGGGAAACTTAACCAAATCAGCGTGAACAACGTCACCACCCACTAAGTTGATCGTTACGTTCAGTGTATCGGTTTGTACGGTAACGTAATTTTGCTGAGAACCACTGTTAACTGGTGCTTGTGGAAGCGAATCGTTTACCGCAACCGGAACATCTTCGTCGGTACTGTTGCTTGCTGGTACTGACGATGCTGAAGGCACACCTGTTGGTCCGTTATCAGTTTGTTGTTGACTGATTGGTTGAACAGGTTGAGGACCGTAATCCGCATGCCATTGTTGCCAGAGCAAATAGCTAATAAATGCTATTGCAATAATCAGAATACTTCGTTGCGATTCCATACTGGTCTCTTTTAATTTGAGTGTTTATTATGTTGTTTGTGTTCGGGCACCGGATCATATCCGCCTGGGTGCAAGGGGTGGCATTTTAATATGCGTTTGATAGATAACCAACCGCCAATTAGCAATCCATGCGATTTAAGTGCCTTTAAAGCGTAAACAGAGCAACTTGGATGAAACCGACAGCGCTGTCCAAGTACCGGCGATATAAACCAGCGGTAGCAGTATATCAGACATAAGGGCAGTGCTATTAGCCCGAAATGCAGCGCTTTTCGAGCTTTTTCCATAATTTTTCCAAGGCGGTGAATACTTCTTCGTTGGTTAAGGCGTCTGCACCGGTTTTACCCACTACAACAATATCGATACCCGGCAGAATTTTTGCGCGATGACGAAAGCTTTCACGAATCAATCGTTTAATTCGATTACGTTGGTGTGCTTTACGAATACGCTTTTTGGCAAGTGTTATGCCGATACGAGGATGGGAAAGTTGGTTATGTCTGGCAAGCACCGTAAAACACGGCGAAACGGCAGGAATTGCGTTATCAAAGACATAAGTAAAGTGGGAGGGAGCAAGTAGCCTTAACTCCCTGGAAAATTGATTTTCGCCCACTTTTGGCAGATACCATTAAGCAGAAAGGCGAGCACGACCCTTGGCACGGCGAGCGGCTAGTACTTTACGACCATTTTTAGTCGCCATACGAGCACGGAAACCGTGAGAGCGTTTACGCTTAAGATTGCTCGGTTGAAATGTTCTTTTCATGACCAAAGTCTCACTTTTCGTAGTTAAATAATAGTTACTGCAACTGCGTAAAAATTGTACGTGCTGCAAAAGGACGCTGAATTCTAGAGATCTATTGGGCTTATGTCAATGATAATGGCGTTCAAAGTGGCTTTTTTTGTTCAAAAAAACACGATGTTAGTGAGAATTTATTTATCTGCTGTGAATAAATGTGTTTTATGGCGGATTTATCCACAGAATTTTGTTGCACTCAGTTTATTAGACGCTTGTCAAGTAAGATCTTCGGTACTGATCGCCTATACAGGATCAGTGATCTAAGGTTGTGATCAACTGTGGATTGTTAGATATTTTCTTTACGAAACATTGTATTAACGATTATTTTGGAAGCTTTTTAAGAGATCCTGATTTACTTTGGATCGAATAAGTAAGATAATCCACAAGTTACTAGTAGATCTGCTGCGTAGTCATCAGATAACGCACGAAATTCAGTTTTTACTTTCTGTATCGTTCTGCTTCACTACACGACTTAATAATAACAACAAGAACAATAAAAATAAGGCCTACACCTACAAACGGAGCATAATAGTAATATGTCTTTATGGAACCAGTGCCTGGAACGTTTACGCCAGGAACTCCCAACACAGCAGTTCGTTATGTGGATAAGACCACTAACGTCAGATCAAGATCATGATGCTGTTACACTTTATGCTCCTAACCGGTTTATTTTGGACTGGGTCCGTGAAAAGTATCGGGACAAAATTAATCAGCTGTTTGTTGAGTTTTCTGACTCTCAGCAAGTACCCCAATTACGTTTTGAAGTAGTCCAGCGCAAATCGCCCGGTAATAATGCCCCGACTGCGCCAATACATAACAATAGTAGGGAAGCTGATACCAGCGCTAGGAATGCTTCGGAGTCTTACAATGTTGCGCAACATTCGGGCGGAAGCAACAATTCTGCAAATCGATATTCTGCCACACCTGTAGCCTCGGCAACGACTCATCAGACACGACAACCTCAACCAAAAGTAAATCAAGTGATACCCATCCCAGAAGGGGTGAGCCACAAAAGCAATATCAATCCCAATTACCAGTTTGAGAACTTTGTTGAAGGTAAATCTAACCAGTTAGCCAGAGCCGCGGCCAGTCAGGTCGCCAATAATCCCGGTGGTTCTTATAATCCATTATTTATATATGGTGGTACGGGCTTAGGTAAAACCCACTTATTACATGCAGTGGGCAATGGCATTCTAAACTCGAAAGATAATGCCAAGATTATTTATATGCATTCTGAACGTTTTGTTCAGGATATGGTTAAGGCGTTGCAGAACAATGCCATTGAAGATTTTAAACGTTTTTATCGCTCTGTGGATGCATTGTTAATAGATGACATTCAATTTTTTGCCAATAAAGAGCGCTCGCAAGAAGAATTTTTTCACACCTTTAATGCACTTCTCGAAGGCAATCAGCAAATTATATTGACCTCAGATCGCTACCCCAAAGAAATTGATGGTGTTGAAGACCGGTTGAAATCGCGTTTTGGTTGGGGCTTAACCATCGCAATTGAGCCGCCAGAGCTTGAAACGCGCGTAGCAATACTCATGCGCAAAGCCGCTGAGAATAGTATTAATTTACCTAATGAAGTGGCATTTTTCATCGCTAAGCGATTACGGTCGAATGTTCGCGAACTAGAAGGTGCGTTGAATCGGGTTATTGCCAACGCCAACTTTACTGGTCGACCTATTACTATAGATTTCGTCCGTGAAGCGCTGAGAGATTTGCTTGCTCTGCAAGAAAAATTAGTAACGGTTGATAATATTCAAAAAACCGTAGCGGATTACTATAAAATAAAGGTATCTGATATTCTGTCTAAACGGCGTAGTCGCAGTGTTGCCAGGCCTCGTCAGGTAGCGATGGCATTGGCTAAAGAGTTAACTAATCATAGCTTACCTGAATTAGGTAATGTGTTTGGTGGCCGAGACCATACAACAGTGTTGCATGCATGCCGCAAAATTGAGCAGCTAAAAGAAGAAAGTCATGATATAAAAGAAGACTATAAGAATTTAATTAGAACGCTGTCTTCTTAATAGTAACCAACACAGGTGAGAAAAGAATTCGATGAAATTTACCATCAGCCGGGAAAACTTTTTACAACCATTGCAACTCGTATCTGGGGCAGTAGAGAGACGTCACACCCTGCCGATTTTATCTAACGTTTTAATTAAGGTTAGTGAAGGCGCACTATGGTTAACAGGTACAGATTTAGAGGTTGAGCTGATCTCTAGCATAAAATTAGACAACGATTTTTCAGAGGGCGAAATAACGGTTCCCGCTAAAAAATTGTTTGATATTTGTCGAGGTCTTTCAGAAGGCACGCAGATAGATTTCTCCCTGGATGGTAATAAAGCAATCATCAGAGCCGGACGTGGCCGTTACACCTTATCTACTTTATCTGCCAGTGATTATCCAAATCTGGAAGATTGGGAAGGCGAAGCAGAATTTGAAGTATCCGGGGCTAACCTGAAACACCTCATCGATAGCGTTTCGTTTTCTATGGCGCAGCAGGATGTCCGTTATTACCTTAATGGTATGTCGCTGGAAACTGAAGAAAATCTGGTAAGAACCGTTGCTACTGATGGTCATCGACTCGCATTATGCAGACTTGAATATACCGCAGCGTCATTACCTGCACGTCAGGTAATTATTCCACGCAAAGGCGTCCTGGAGATATCCCGGTTAATCGAAGACGACGATAAGTTGTTAAAAATACAAATTGGTGCCAATCACATTCGCATGTTTTCAACTGAGTTTATATTTACCAGTAAACTCGTTGACGGTCGTTTTCCTGATTATCGTCGCGTACTTCCCAAAGAAAGCGATAAAGCTATTCTTGCAAGTAAAGGGGTATTAAAGGACGCCTTTTCCAGAGCGGCTATTTTATCTAACGAAAAGTTCCGCGGTGTCAGGCTCAATATATCATCTGGTGAATTAAAGATAACGGCCAATAACCCTGAACAGGAAGAAGCCGAAGAAATTGTTGATATTGACTATCAGGGTGATTCACTAGAAATCGGATTCAACGTAGCTTATTTAATTGACGTGTTAAATTCGATTAATTCAAATAACGTTAAGATTAATTTGATGGATGCTAACTCGAGTACGCTAATTGAAGATGCAGATGATGGCGCTGCTCTCTACGTTATTATGCCAATGCGGTTGTAGATTGTTAACGCTTGTTTCGTATGATTGCTTGCATGCTGGATATGTATTTATTTTTAATGCTATCCAGCAAAACAGTTTATCAAAAACATTAGATTAAGCGATCACTTGATTAGTATTCTCTTAGCGCAAAGTCCAGCCTTTAGTAAGCACTTCATTCTATGATTTTGGATAAGGTTCAGCTGACACAGTTTCGTAATTTCGATTCGGTACAACTACTGCCTTCTCCTACGTTAAGCATTATCACCGGCAAAAACGGCAGCGGTAAATCTTCTATTCTCGAAGCGTTACATTATTTAGGCTATGGTCGTTCGTTTAGAACAGCCAAGCATCAGTCGGTAGTTCAACATAACTGTGATGCCTTTACTATATTTGCAAATTGTGTAAGTGAAGGTGATAAGCAATACAAAATTGGTTTGAGCAGGGGGCATGGTGAACAGTTTAAATGCAGTGTTAATGGCGAGCATTTTAAACGTCTGACAGATTTAGTGAGCTTGCTACCTATACAATTGTTCACGCCTCAAAGTACAGATCTTGTTATTGGTTCTCCTTCAGAACGTCGACGTTTTTGTGATTGGGGATTGTTCCACGTGGAACAATCGTATGCCGAACTCATGAAACAGTTTACTAAGGTACTTAGGCATCGTAATGCGCTGCTAAAGCGCTATAATAGAGATTCGCAACAATTTGATGCTAGCTATTGGGATCAACAGTTTATCGTCTTAGGCGAACGTATAGACACGTTACGTCGAGAATATGTGAATAAGTTAATTCCGGTATTTAAACAGACATGTTTGCAATTTCTACCTGAGTTTTCTGTCGAAATCTCGTATTATAGGGGTTGGGACAAAGAGACCAACTTACAGGAAATTCTGTCTCGCAAACAAAGCTATGATCAGAAAGTTGGATATACGTCTTCTGGGCCGCACAAAGCAGATTTACGCTTTAAGGTAGATAAAAACCAGGCTCAGGAAGTGTTATCGAGAGGGCAGTTACGAATGGCTGTCGCAGCGCTTCAGTTAGCGCAAACAAAATTATTTACGCACGAAACCAATAGACACAGTATTTTTTTACTTGACGATATTGGTGCTGAACTAGATGCAGACAAACGAGAAAGATTCATAGACGGGTTAATAGAAACACAGACCCAGGTTTTTGTTACAGCAATAGAGCAAGAACAACTTGAATTTGTGAATAAATATAAAGACAAAAAAATGTTTCACGTGGAACATGGTTCCGTGAACGAGGAGTAAAACTAAATGTCAGAACAGAACAATTATGATTCTTCGAGTATTAAAGTTCTGAAAGGTTTGGACGCAGTTCGGAAGCGTCCCGGCATGTATATTGGTGACACTGATGACGGTACTGGCTTACATCATATGGTATTTGAGGTTGTCGATAACTCAATAGATGAAGCTTTGGCTGGTCATTGTTCTGAGATCACGGTTCAAATCCATACTGATGGCTCAGTTGCTGTCTCTGATGATGGACGCGGTATTCCTACAGAAATACATGAAGAAGAAGGGGTCTCTGCTGCAGAAGTTATCATGACGGTCTTACACGCCGGAGGAAAGTTTGATGATAATTCCTATAAAGTATCTGGCGGTTTGCATGGCGTGGGTGTATCTGTAGTAAACGCGCTATCCAGAAAACTGAAGTTGGTAATACGCCGTGGTGGCAAAACTTACGAGCAAGAATACCAGCATGGTGTACCACAAAAACCACTGGGCGCTATTGGCGACACCGACAAAACCGGAACAACTCTGCGTTTTTGGCCTAGCACAGACACCTTCACCAATGTTGAATTTCATTACGAGATATTGGCAAAACGTCTAAGAGAGTTATCATTTTTGAACTCAGGCGTTTCAATTCGTCTTAAGGATGAAAGGGACGGCAAAGAAGATCACTTCCATTACGAAGGTGGAATTCAGGCCTTCATTGAATACTTAAACCGTAATAAAACGCCAATTCACAATAAAGTATTTCACTTTTCCAGCGAGCGCGAAGACGGTATTTCTGTAGAAGTATCGATGCAATGGAATGACGGATTCCAGGAAAATATTTATTGTTTTACCAATAATATTCCACAGCGTGATGGTGGAACTCACTTAGCGGGATTTAGAGGAGCATTAACTCGTACTCTGAATACCTATATGGAAAAAGAAGGCCTCAACAAAAAGGCAAAAGCAACGACCAGCGGCGATGATGCACGGGAAGGCTTAACTGCCGTAGTCTCTGTAAAAGTGCCAGACCCTAAGTTTTCTTCTCAGACGAAAGACAAGTTAGTTTCATCTGAAGTACGCCCAGCGGTAGAGTCGGCAATGAACGAAAAGCTGTCTGACTACTTACTGGAAAATCCAACTGAAAGTAAGATTATCGCTAACAAGATAATCGATGCGGCTCGCGCGCGTGAAGCAGCGCGAAAAGCGCGGGAAATGACCCGTCGCAAAGGTGCATTAGACTTAGCAGGCTTACCCGGTAAACTGGCTGATTGTCAGGAAAAGGATCCCGCGCTTAGTGAACTCTACATAGTGGAGGGTGACTCTGCAGGCGGTTCTGCCAAGCAGGGTCGTAACCGTAAAAACCAGGCTATCTTACCCCTGAAAGGTAAAATACTGAATGTAGAAAAAGCACGTTTCGACAAAATGCTTTCTTCACAGGAAGTGGCAACACTGATCACCGCACTGGGCTGTGGTATTGGTCGTGATGAGTATGATCCTGAAAAGCTGCGCTATCACAGCATTATTATTATGACTGATGCTGATGTTGACGGCTCACACATCAGAACGTTGCTGCTGACGTTTTTCTACCGCCAAATGCCTGAAATTATTGAACGTGGTTATGTGTATATTGCACAGCCACCACTGTACAAAGTGAAAAAGGGCAAACAAGAGCAGTATCTTAAAGATGATGATTCGTTAACCCGCCACCTCACGTCTATCGCTATTGATGGTGCAGAGCTATATACCAGCGATGAGGCGATACCGGTAAAAGGACTAGCGCTAGAGAATTTAGTAAATCAGTATCAGAGTGTTGAAAAGCTCATTTCACGCATGTATCGCGTTATGCCAACCAGCTTGTGGTACAAACTGATTTATACTAAAACCTTGTCTACAGATGATTTGACTAACGAGAGCGCATTAGCGGAATTTGCCTCTGAGTTTACCAGTGCGCTGGAAACCCAGGAAACTGATGGCGCACTGTATAAGTACGAAATTAAGCGCGATGCAGAACGTAGTGAGTACTACATCGCCATCATTATGCGCATGCACGGTATAGAATACGAATACAATATGGGACGCGACTTTATAGAGTCTCCGGAGTATCAACGTATTAAAGCCCTTAACGAAGCCATCAACGGGATGATGGAAGAAGGTGCGTACATTAAACGTGGTGAGCGTAAACTCGCGGTTGAGCACTTTAAGGACGCATTGGATTGGTTAATGAGTGAAGCCAAGCGAGGTCAGTATATTCAGCGCTATAAAGGGCTGGGCGAAATGAACCCTGATCAACTGTGGGAAACTACAATGGATCCGGAAAGTCGCAGAATGCTGCAAGTTACTATTGAAGATGCGGTAGCCTGTGACCAGCTGTTTACCACCTTGATGGGTGATCATGTTGAACCACGTCGTGCCTTTATCGAAGCCAATGCGCTGAATGTTGAAAACCTCGACGTTTAAACTTTCTAAACTAACGTAACGCAAAATAACAAAAGCCCGATTCTGCATCGGGCTTTTTTTTTAAAACGATAATCGACAAATAATGCAGACTGTTTGACATGACAGTAACCAAAAAGCCATATACATTAATTAAAATGAAAAAATACAGGATTTAAAATGGGCAACAAATTACTTCTGGTCGCCTCACTGGCAGTATCTTTAGTCTTTTCAGCGCCAACATTAGCAAATGATACTCCTTTCGAAATGTGGCCGTCGGCACAATACCTGACTACCATCCCTACACATAAAGACGTACTGGGTTACAATGCTGGCGAACGTATTACCCGTCATAGTGATATGGTTAAGTACTTTGAGGCCTTGCAAAAAGCTGCACCAGCGCGCATAAAATTATTCAGGTTCGGTGAAACCTGGGAAGGCAGGGAGCTTGTGTATGCAGTGATTGGGTCGGAAGAGAATCTGGCAAATTTAGACGCCTATGTCGACGGAATGGCCAAACTGAGCGACCCCAGAAAAACCTCAAAGTCTGAGGCTAAAAAGCTCATCTCAACATTACCCAGTTCAGTATGGCTGCAGCACGGCGTACATGGCAACGAAATATCCAGCACCGATGCCGCAATGATGACTGCTTATCATCTGCTGGCCGCCACTAACGTTGACATGAACAACACCATCTTAGACAACACACTGGTATTTATTGACCCGCTGCAAAATCCAGATGGACGTGCACGTTTTATAAGCCGTTACTATTCAACAGTTGGCGCAATGCATAGCGATGATCGTCTGAGCGCAGAACATAATGAGCCGTGGCCACGTGGTCGCTCAAACCACTACCTGTTCGATATGAATCGTGACTGGCTGGCTATAACACAACCAGAAACTGCAGCGCGAGTGAAAGCGCTTAATAAATATAAGCCAACTGTTGTTATCGATCTCCATGAAATGGGCGGCGATTCCAGTTACTTCTTTGTGCCGGCAGCACAGCCCATCAACCCATTTATGCAAGATGCGCAACTAAGTAATAATGTACTGATTGGTAAAAACAACGCAAAGTACTTTGACCAGTTTGGTTTTAGTTACTTCACGCGGGAAGTGTTTGATGCTTTTTATCCAGGCTACGGCGACAGTTGGCCAACCTTTTATGGTGCATCAGCAGCCACCTATGAAGTGGCTTCAGCGCGTGGTGAAGTATTCAGGACAGCTGATGGTGAAGTATTTACCTATCAGGACACAGTGCAACGTCATTTTGTTGCATCAATGGCAACGGCCGAAGCCACTGCATTGAACAGAGAGAAAATCCTTACTGATTTCTATGAGTATCAGGTAAATGCCTTAGCCGCAGGTAAAAATGATGATCAGGAACGGGTATATATTCTGCCGAACGAACGTGACCGCGCTGGAACGCATAGATTAGCGACATTAATGGCAACACATGGCGTAGAAGTAAAACAGGCCTCAGAGAGCTTTAAGGCCTGTGGAACCACCTATAAAGCGGGTGCATACATAATAGATACTGCACAGCCACGAGGATTGTTTGTTAAGACGACCTTTACTGAACAGGTTGATATGTCGGCCGGGTTTATTAAAGAACAAGAACGACGTCGCGCCAACAAATTGCGTGACCAAATATATGATGTAACCGGTTGGTCGTTACCTCTGATGTTTAACGTTGATACCGATCATTGCGGAGGCTCTGTTTCAGTGGAAGGTGATTATATTAGTGCTGATGCGCCACTTGTGGCAGACATTACCAACATTGATGCTGACGTTGCATACATTGTCCCCTGGGGTGATATGTCAGCAGGAAGGTTTTTAACGGCTGCCCTGCGTGCAGGGGTGAAAGTTAAAAGTGCCGATCAGGCCTTCAAAATGGACGATGGTAGTTTCCCCGCTGGTTCGTTAATTATAGAAGTAGCGAAAAACAACCCGGACCTTGCCAATGATATTGCGACGCTAGCCAAAGAAACTGGCGCAAAAGTGGTAGGGGTAGATAGCAGTTGGGTAACCGAAGGCCCAAGTTTTGGCAGCGGCAATACTGTCACAATGAGAGCGCCTAAAGTGGCAATGGCATGGGATGAACCAACCAGCTCCCTGAGTGCAGGCAATACACGTTATGTGATTGAGCAACAGTTTAACTATCCGGTAACTGCCATACGGGCCAACGTGTTAAGCCGGGCTGACCTAAGCCAGTATCAGGTACTGATTTTACCATCGGGCAATTATGCGCGTGATTTAGGTGCAAGTGGGGCGCAGAATATTAAAGATTGGGTTCAGAAGGGGGGCGTGCTAATTACCCTGGCCGATGCCACCCAATGGGCTGCATCGAAAGGGGCCGGATTACTGGATGTCACCAGAGAGTATGCGGTAAAAGATGATGGCGCTACAACAGGCGGATCCGGCGAAAAAGATGTAGTGGAAGGCACAATTATTAACGACAAAGCCGGCTTTATCGACGCAATAGAAAACGATCTGGATATGCCAGACTATGTTGCAGGTATTCTGGCGAACGTTGAGGTAGATCAGGAACACTGGTTAACTGCCGGCGTTAACCCGGACGTTGTCGCAATGATTTACGGCAACGATGTGTATTCGCCCATAAAGTTGGAATCAGGTAAAAACGTGGCGTGGTTTAAGAGTAAGGATGAGGTCATGGCAAGTGGCTATATTTGGGATGAATTTAAAGCTCAGATAGCCTACAAGCCATACTTGATTCATCAACCAATGGGGCGTGGCATGGTGATAGGTTTCACGCAGGAGCCTGCAACAAGAGCATACCTGGATGGTTTGAACGTGATGCTGATGAACACGATTTTCCGTGGCGCAGCGCACGCGAGACCACTTCCGTAAACGGAAAATTCCTGGGTATGAATCGCTGTCTGCCGGCTAGTCAGACAGCGAATTTGCCCAACAGCAAACGTCAGTTGATTATAGTTGAGTTATAGTAAGGGTAATCTGAGAGTCTGTATTACCCGTTACACCAAAACGGTACACCGCCGTCTTAGTTGGAATAAACTGTAAGTTTTCAGCTTGATCTGCACAACTTAAGGTTACCGGGTGATTCAAAGCGACAATTAATCCTTTGTAATTGCCGCCACAAGTTTGCGACAACGTCCAGTTGGCGTTCGAAAATTTGAAATCATAGGGTTGTTCATCAGCGATTAACTCAACATCGACGTACCAGCTATTACTGCCGCGTTGTAGCTGATAGGCCGGTTTGGCTTCCCACCAGTTAAACACACCACGTAAATACCATTGCGAAAAAACTATCCTGGGTTGTTGTTCCTGGTAGATAGGGTAACTACCTGTTTGAGTACAGGCTGAAAGAAACATCACAATGGCAGGTATTATAACTAACCAGCGTTTTTGCATAACATCGTCTTCCTTCAAATATAAAAAAGGGCACAAATGAGTGCCCTTAACATCGATCGCAGAGTAACTAACGCGCCTGCGGGTTTATTTAGCCAGCAGTGAAATATCGGCGGTTGTTAAAAATAAACTACGTAGCAACAACAACAGGGCTAAACGGTTCTGCTTAACTTTTTCATCGTCGGCCATAACCATAACATTATCAAAAAATGCATCAATGTCAGGTCGTAAGGTAGCAAGCTGAGACAGTACCTCTGTATATTGGCGCTCACTGGCATGTTGAAGAATGCTGTCTTTAATTGCCATGATATTGGTATGCAGTGCAATTTCAGCTTCTTCAGACAACAGCGATTCACTGATATCTGCATCGCCTTCTATATTGTTCTTAGCGAGTATATTGGCAACACGTTTATTCGCCGCTGCTAATGCTTCTGAGGCGTCATTTTCCTTAAATGCTGCTACGGCATGAACACGTGCTAAATAGTCGGTAGGTTGTGTGGGGCGACGTGCTGACACGGCCTGAATCACATCTGTCTCTACTTGTTGATCTTGTAATAAGGCATTGAAACGGCCAAGTATAAAATCAACGACCTGTTCATTACATTGTGCATTTGTCAGTTTATCGGCATAAATATCAATGGCTTCGCTGACAATATCTTCAAGGTCAATGACTAACGATTTCTCGGTAATAATACGCAACACGCCAATAGCAGCACGACGCAATGCAAAAGGATCGCGGTCACCTTTTGGCAATTGTCCGATACCAAAAATACCTACTAAGGTATCAAATTTGTCTGCCAGCGCGACTGCTGCACTTTCCAGCGAAGAAGGTAAATCATCGCCGGCAAAGCGCGGCAGATACTGCTCATACAAGGCGTTAGCAACAGGCTCAGCTTCGCCGTCATGTAACGCATAATACTTGCCCATAACGCCCTGAACATCGGGAAATTCCATCACCATATTGGTCATGAGATCAGTTTTGGACAACCGTCCTGCGCGTTCGGCGTGAGCTGGATCTGCGTTAATAATGTTGGCTATAAAGGCAGAAAGCCTGGCTATGCGGTCGGATTTATCTTTGAGTGTGCCCAGTTGTTTTTGGAACAAAACGGAATCAAGGGAAGCAAGTCTCGATTCAAGAGTTTGCTTTTTATCAGTATCGAAGAAAAACTCAGCATCGGCAAGGCGAGGGCGGATAACACGCTCGTTACCGCCAATGATCTGAATTGGGTCGTGGCTTTCTATATTGGTAACAAATAAAAACTGATTCGATAACGATCCGTCTTTATTAAGTAAGGGGACGTATTTCTGGTCGTCTTTCATGGTGTAAATGAGCGCTTCTTTTGGTACGTTCAGGAAGTTCTCATCAAAGCTTGCTTGCAATACAACGGGCCATTCCACCAATGCAGCGATCTCATTTAGCAGGCTTTCATCGTAATCGGCAGTAAGTCCAAGCGCTGCTGCTTTAGTGTTGAGCGATTCAGCGATATGCGAAGCACGCGAGTCAAAATCTGCAACAACGTAATGTGCTTTAAGCGCGGTTAAATAGTTATCGGCATGATCCAGTTCAAATGTCTTTTCGCCGTGAAAACGATGCCCCTGAATAGTCCGTGAACTGTCCAGTCCAAGCACGGTTACTGCCACTAATTCACTGCCAAACAATGTACACAGAGTATGCACAGGACGGATAAACTGCGTAGTATAATTACCCCAACGCATAGGCTTGGAGATAGGTAACCTGGCAATAGCCTGACTGATAATATCTTGCAAAAGCGCACTGATAGTCTGTCCTTTCACTTCAGCTTTATACAGCAACCATTCGCCTTTATCGGTTTTGAGTCGATCGGCTTGCTCAACAGAGATACCGTTACCGCGCGCCCAACCCATTGCTGCTTTCGTTGGATTGCCGTCATCGTCAAAGGCTGCTTTTACCGCAGGGCCACGTTTTTCAACAATTTTATCCTGCTGGGTTTCGGCCAGACCAACCACATATACCGCAAGACGGCGAGGCGCTGCAAACCAATGCACTTTGGTAAAGCTAAGTTCCGCATTATTCAATGCTTCTTCGACGTTTTCAGCAAAACTAGAACCCAATTGAATCAATGACTTAGGAGGTAACTCTTCGGTTCCCAACTCAATTAATAAATTTTCTGTACGCACGGTTACTGCTCCTTCTGACAAAGCGGAAAGCCAAGTTCTTCGCGTGCCTGGTAATATGCTTCGGCACAGGCTTTTGCCAGTGTTCTGACGCGTAAAATATAGCGCTGTCTTTCGGTGACTGAAATGGCATGACGGGCGTCGAGTAAGTTAAACGCGTGCGACGCTTTCATAACCTGTTCATAGGCAGGCAACGGCAGGTTTTTCTCGATCAGTAACTGGCTGGCCGCCTCACACTCATCGAACGTATTAAATAACGCATCAACGTTAGCATGTTCAAAGTTGTAGGCCGATTGCTCCACTTCGTTCTGATGGAACACATCGCCATAGGTCACTTTGCCCATAGGGCCGTCGGTCCACACCAGATCGTAGATACTGTTAACACCCTGAATATACATAGCCAGGCGTTCTAAACCATAGGTGATTTCGCCAGTAACCGGTTTGCACTCAAGTCCGCCTACCTGCTGGAAGTAGGTGAACTGGGTCACTTCCATGCCGTTAAGCCATACTTCCCAACCAAGTCCCCAGGCACCAAGTGTAGGCGATTCCCAGTTGTCTTCTACGAACCGGATATCGTGCACGAGCGGGTCAAACCCCAGTTCACGCAGGGATCCTAAATACAATTCCTGAATATTGTCTGGCGATGGTTTCAGCATCACCTGAAACTGATAATACTGCTGAAGGCGGTTAGGGTTTTCACCGTAGCGGCCATCGGTAGGGCGTCGGCATGGCTGTACGTAAGCACTGCTAATTGGCTCAGGGCCCAGTGATCGCAAAAACGTCATTGGGTGGAATGTACCGGCACCCACTTCCATATCCAGTGGCTGAATAATGACACAACCTTGTCTGGCCCAATAATCCTGTAAGGCAAGGATTAAGCCCTGAAATGTTTTAATATCGTACTTGTGCATACATTAACGACTATAACTGACTGATGACTTAAAGGTGGGTTAGTATACATTCTGCAGGCCTATGAATGTAGGCCTGAAAGGACTAAATTCTGTCTGGGTTCGGTAAAAAAGGCGATTAGTGATCGCAAAGCGCACATTGCCAGGCTAAAAAAGCGTAAATCGACGACATAATACTCAGGAGAGCAACAATGACGGTAACGGTTACCCGGTGTGCATGGGTCTCTGACGATGAAATGTATCAGGCCTATCACGACAATGTCTGGGGCAGACCAGAGCGCGACCCTCAACAGCTATTTGCAAAGTTGTGCCTGGACGGACAGCAGGCAGGATTAAGCTGGATTACCATTTTAAGAAAACAAGCTGAGTATGAGCGGGTGTTTTATGGCTTTGACCCACATAAAGTTGCACAAATGACGGAGCAGGATGTAGAGCGGTTAATGCAAAACCAAGGTATTATTCGTAGTCGTCTGAAAATAAACGCAATTATTAACAATGCACGTGCTTATTTAAGGATCAGTGAGCAGCAAAGCTTTACCGATTATATTTGGCAGTTTACTGACCACCGGACCATTGTTAACCAATGGCAATCCATTCAGGACGTACCGACCAGTACCGCTGAGTCCAAAGCTATGGCTAAAGCATTAAAAAAAGCCGGTTTCAGTTTTGTTGGAGAGACAATATGTTACGCATTTATGCAGGCCGTAGGCATGGTCAACGACCATACCCTCGATTGTCATTGCTATAACGACGTCCGATCCTTAGCCATAGCCGGGTAACGCGACTCGCAAAACGCAATGAGAGCAGGTAACTCTTTGAGTACCTTAGATTCATGCTGCTCTTCGATAGCTTCACGGGCCTTGTCTTCGGCTAAACGCTGTTTTTTATTAAGGGCTTTGCGGTCCTCGAGTATCGCAAAGCCGCTAACTTCACTGAACAACGTATGGATAGACGGATAACTGACGGCGTAATCTTCGGTGACTTCTTCAGGCAACGCCCTGAGTAACCGGCAGATACGTATTACCCCCTCAGATACATTGCACTGTTGCTGTAGCATCGCTTTAGAAATGGTATGCACACTTTCGAATATCGTTTCCAGACGTTGTTCTCTGG
This sequence comes from Alteromonadaceae bacterium, assembly GCA_013373625.1. Taxonomy (GTDB): domain Bacteria; phylum Pseudomonadota; class Gammaproteobacteria; order Enterobacterales; family Alteromonadaceae; genus Alteromonas. The sequence goes on from JABXHM010000060.1 coordinate 57,105, forward strand.
CGGCTTTCTGACGTGCATTTTGTTGCTGCAACTGGAACATTAACCGACCTGCGTAAACGCCAAGTATGGCAATAATGAGCAGCCCGATACTTACCAGTGTTATCCATACCATAGGGGAATTTTACCTCTCAAAGTCATCGAGTTTGAGAGCGTCCAGCGCAGCAAACTCATCTTCGTCATCGTCGGCATTATCATCGTCAGGGTTAATACCCATTAGTTCGCACAATGCCTTATGCCGTGCCATCTGTTCGTCTACGTAGTGTTGCTGATCTTTAGTCAGCCCCTTACCCTGATCAAGCTTATCAAGTAGTGCGATAAGACGGCTATCAGCTTCCAGCGCAGCAAGCTCCTCCGCCGGTGTCGCATACTTACGCTTTTGCGTCACAACGGGTGCCTTAACTAACGGCACGGGCTTTTTACTTCCTAAGCGAGGATCGCCCTTGCCACCAGTTTTTGACTTTTCCTGCTTTTTGTCTTCGACATTGTGGCGGCTGCCAGGTGTATTACCTTTACGTTTTTTTACGCGCCCGGAAGAGGTTTTATGTTCGAAATCGGGGTCTTTACGCACACCGATCATACCAACCTTACGGGATTTCTTTTTCTTAGCCATAACCTTCCAATAGAGCAGAACGCTCTGCTACTGTGAATTCATCTATTGTCTATTATAACGCGTTATTGCTCAGGCTTCTGCATCAATACAATGTCACGTTGGGGAAAGATCACATTGAGGTGATGTTGTTGCGCTAGCCAGGTAAACGTTTCTACAGAAAAAAAGCTCACGTGGGTTGGGTCATTCTTGTAATGCCATTGCGCGAACTTGTCTGCACTGATTACCCGTTTAGTCATGATACCCAGCCAACCACCTGGTTTAAGTAGCGTCATCCAACGATGCCATTCTTTAGCCGGCTGATGAAAATGCTCGATAGACTCAGTGGCGGTAATAATGTCGTAGTGTTTAGCCGGGATTTCGAAAGGACCAAACAGTGGATCGAAGCAGTCAGTATGGTATCCATGCCGGGCAAACAAATGGGCTAAGGCCTGACAAGGGCCGCTACCATAATCAAGCAGGCTTGGGGCCGGGAAGGTCAGGTGCGGCAGCATACAGTCGACCAGACGGTTTAAAAAACTTAGATAGCCAGCATCAGTCAGAGTGTTTTCGTGAAGCTGGTATTCGGCGAGTTCTTGCTGCTGGGAGGGCAGTGATTCGGGATCAACAAAAACCAACAGGCATTTCTTACAACGAAAATAAATCCGCTGCGGATTCTGATGAAATGAGAAGATTTTTTTAGACTGGCAAAGTGGGCATTTAATCATATTGCGCGTAATAAAAAAGGCGATGGTATCACACCATCACCTTACAAATTGAGTGTCAGATGACACCTCTCCCGTTAGTGCACTTCTTTGTGCAGCTGGCTCCCTGCAGTACTCCCCTTATTTTTCTTTTTGGCGGAGCATTTTTTGTTCTGGGTCTTCCTGACACTTTATAATTTCATCCTGAACAATTGCTTGTTACTAATGTCGGACTGTTTCACAACAGGTTTCACGACAGCGGTTAGATTACAGCATCTGGATTAAATTACAACCATGAATGTTACATTTTGTTAACATTTCAATGGAAACAAACAGTTAGTTAATTCTAATGTAAGCCTGCAACGTAATTAGCCAGTATTTCGATGTCTTCATCGGTTAATTTTGAAGCAATGTCGCGCATCATTCCGTTCATGTCGTTGTGACGCTCACCGGCGCGGAATGCCTTAAGCTGAGCAGTCGTGTAAGCTGCATGCTGGCCACTGATATCCGGGAAACCAGCTAACTGCATGCCGTTACCGCTCGGGCCATGGCATGCGATACAAGCTGTAACGCCTCGTTCTGCGTCGCCGCCACGATAAAGTGCTTCGCCCGGCTCAATAAAGTTTTCAGGTGTGGCGCCTGGCTTCGCTTCCTGACCAGCAAAATATGCTGCCAGGTCAGCAATATCCTGATCACTCAGTGGCGCGGCCATGCCGTTCATCACAGCATTGTTTCGACCTTCTTCACCCCCGGTTGAAGAGGCCAGACGAAATTCCGTTAACTGCTTAGCCAGGTATTTAGCGTGCTGACCAGCAATTTTGGGGTTAATCTCAATCATACTGTTTCCATCAGGTCCGTGACAGGCAGCACAGACAGCTGATTTTGCTTTACCAGCTTCTGGGTCTCCTTCAGCAGTAACAGAAGCAGTAAACCCAAGGGTTAAACAAAACAACATACACAGTTTTTTCATAATTATTCTCTTACAAGGATCCAACGGCTGATAGGATATACGTGATATCATGCGTATTTTACACATTTAACGCGTCAGAAAAACCTATTCCATGCTAAAACTATGGAATAACATCGGTTTAATAGTGAACTATGACCAATGTAGCAGATAATCTGACATTTTGAGTAATCGAATGAGTTATTACAGCAAAGCAAAATTTTTTACCAGTGCACCTGATATAAAACATCTTCAAGATGACAGTGGCGTCGAAATTGCCTTTGCCGGCCGATCCAACGCTGGCAAGTCGAGCGCTTTAAATACATTAACCCGGCAAAAAAACCTGGCCAGAACCAGTAAAACACCGGGCCGGACTCAGCTTATTAATGTTTTTGAGCTTGAGGGAGATCGACGTTTAGTTGATTTACCAGGTTATGGCTATGCCAAAGTACCGCTGGCTATGAAAGAAAAGTGGCAGCGTTCATTAGGTGAATACTTACAAAAACGTAAAAGCCTGAAAGGACTAGTGGTGTTGATGGATATTCGCCATCCTTTTAAAGATTTGGACCAGGACCTAATTCACTGGGCTGTCAGCGCTGACTTACCGGTGCTGGCACTTATGACCAAGTCAGATAAATTAAAATCGGGTAAGCGTAAGGCACAGCTATTAATGGCTCGGGAAGCGGCAATGGCGTTTTGTGGCGATGTAACAGTGCAAACTTTCTCAGCGCTTAACAAGCAAGGCTTGCCAGAATTTGAAGCAGTACTGAATCAGTGGTTTGGTATTGAGCGCGAAGACAAACAAGATTAGTCAACCGTAAAGGCAGCTTAAAATAAAAGTAGCAGAAAAAAATAACCCCATTCAGGGAATGGGGTTAAGGACTGAGAGAAAACACATAAAAAAACCGATAGTAAGAGTACCAAATCCCACCGAAAGTTCAGATTAATTAAAAAAAAGTTTAATTAATTTTTTTATTTCTTAATTAACAATATCTTAGAGTGTTATTTTTTTGCTCAGTTTTGTTCTGTATGTGGCGAAATGCGGGTTGTTAAGTGTGGCAAAAATACCCGGAATGAAACGAAATGTGAAACGCTACATTCGGATTTCAGGTTTGTTTTTGTTGCAAATAACTGTGCAAGATACATATCCGCGAGAAAATAGTCCGCGAGGAAATAGATCGAATTATCAGATAGGAAAAGGGCCGCAGAGCGAGCAAACTTAGCTGTGTGAATTTACCAGGCATTAAAATAAAAAAAGCTCCGGCAAGTACCGGAGCTTAAGCAAAGGTTTGAAAAAGGATTTCTCACCTCTGTACCCTACGTCGATAAGCGTACATAAGTGAAACGTAAACGGCAAGTCAAAAGTGTAATTTTACTACCTCTTGGCCGCCAGGTTGCTGAATTATTGTGCGCGTTGTTACGTTTTTTTGTAATCAAATTACTTATTAGTGTGCTTCTTCCCAATTTTCACCTTTGCCAGCTTCAACTTTCAATGGTACCGATAACGTTGCGGCTTGCTCCATAAGTTCAATAATGGTGGCAATATGGCTATCGATACTGGTTTCTTTTATTTCAAACACCAATTCATCGTGTACCTGCATGATCATCGCAATATCATCGTTATCTGATTGCTGCAACCAGTCGTTTACTCTTAGCATGGCCATTTTTATAATGTCAGCCGCAGTACCCTGCATGGGGGCGTTGATTGCGGCCCGTTCTGCACCTTTTCGACGTGCCCCATTACTGGCCTTAATCTCAGGTAAGTAGAGTCTGCGGCCAAATACTGTTTCTACATAACCATTGGCTTTAGCAAATTCTCGTGTGCTGTCCATATAATCGAGTACGCCGGGGTAACGCTTAAAATACAGATCCATGTACTCTTGAGCTTCGCTACGGCTAACATGTAATTGTTTTGCAAGCCCAAATGCCGACATACCGTAAATTAAGCCAAAGTTAATGGCCTTGGCGCTGCGACGTTGGTTGTCGGTAACCTGATCTTCTGCCACGCCAAATACTTCGGCTGCCGTGGCACGGTGAATGTCTTTACCGTTTGAAAAAGCATCAAGCAGGCCCTTGTCACCAGACAGGTGTGCCATTATTCGCAATTCTATTTGCGAGTAGTCAGCAGCAACCACTTTATAACCGTCCCTGGCAACAAACGCTTTACGCACGCGTCGGCCTTCTTCATTTCGAATCGGAATGTTTTGTAAATTTGGATCAGTAGAAGACAAACGACCAGTGGCAGTGACTGCCTGATGATAAGAGGTATGCACACGTCCTGTACGATGATTAATCATCTTTGGCAGCTTGTCGGTATAGGTGTTTTTAAGTTTGGTTAAGCCCCGGTATTCCATGATCTTCTGCGGTAACTCGTAATCTAAGGCCAGCTCTTGCAGAACTTCCTCAGAAGTTGATGGCGCACCTTTCGGTGTCTTTTTGACTACCGGCAATTCCATCTTCTCAAATAAAATATGCTGAAGCTGTTTGGTTGAGCCTAAATTAAAGGCTTCACCGGCCAGTTCATGGACCTCTTTTTCGAGCTCCATAATGCGGCTTGCCAACTGCTGGCTTTGCTGAAGTAAGCGCTGACTATCAATAAGTACGCCTTGCTGTTCCATTCGCGACAAAATAGATGCAAGTGGTACTTCAAGCTCCAGGAGGATTTTCTTTAACCCTTCGTTAGCTTCAAGCTTGGGCCACAATACCTGGTGCAAGCGCAACGTAATATCAGCGTCTTCGGCAGCGTAAAATGCTGCGGTGTCTAAATCGACTTGATTGAAGGTAAGTTGCTTAGCCCCTTTACCGGCAATTTCTTCGTAATGCACGGTACGATGATTAAGGTAATTCTGCGCCAGCGTGTCCATATCATGGCGGCTACCGGTGCTGTTAAGCACATAAGACTCAAGCATTGTATCAAAGGCAATGCCATCAAGATGAATGTCGTAATTGGCTAAAACATTTTTGTCGTATTTGAGATGTTGACCCACTTTTAACTGTTGCGGATCTTCCATCCACGGCTTGAGCTGCGCCAGTACCCAGTCACGGGAAAGCTGTTCAGGGGCATCCGGATAATCGTGGGCAACCGGTACATAAGCGGCTTTACCAGCTTCAATGGAAAATGATAAGCCAACCAGTTCGGCTTGCATGTAATCGAGGCTGGTCGTCTCGGTATCAAAGGCTACCAGCTCGGCGGCTTTAATCGCTTTTAACCATTGCGCAAATGTGGCTTCATCTAATACGGTCGTGTAGTCAACGTCGATATCATCAGAACTAACTTCATTTTCAGCGCTGTTTTCACTGTCTGAAGACTCTGTTTCAGTTGCCGCCTGACTACTGGTGACTTCGGTATACCATCGTTTAAATTCGTATTCGCTGTATAAATCGGCGAGCTTGCTGGTATCTGCCGCTGCCGGTACCAGCGTTTCAGGGGAATAGTCCAGCGCCAGATTAACATCGATTGTTGCTAGCTTGTAAGAAAGACGGGCCTGTTCTTCGTACTCTGCCATTTTCTTGCCAAGTGATTTAGCACCGCGAAAATCAAGTTCGGCAATCTTATCCAGCTGTTGGTAGATATCATTAATGCTACCAATACCATTTAACAAACCCTGAGCGCTCTTATCGCCAACCCCGGGTACGCCTGGAATATTATCTACTTTGTCACCCTTTAATGCTAAAAAGTCGATGATAAGTTCCGGCGGAATACCAAATTTTTCCTGCACTCCCTGCACATCCATGAGCTGGTTGTTCATGGTGTTTATCAGGGTAACATGCTGATTAACCAATTGTGCCATGTCCTTATCACCGGTGCTAATCAGGGTATCTATACCGGATTCGCTGGCTTGTCTGGCAAGCGTGCCGATCACATCATCGGCTTCAACGCCGTCTTCTATAATCAACGGTAGCCCCATCGCAGTAATAATTTCATGGAGGGGAGCTATCTGAGTGCGAAGCTCTTCAGGCATAGGCGGACGGTTGGCTTTATATTCAGGGTAAATGTCATCCCGGAAAGTTTTACCCTTGGCATCAAATACCACACCAATATGCGTTGGTTTGTATTGCTTTAATAAGCTCTTCAACATGTTAATAACACCATAAATGGCACCGGTGTCCTGACCCTTAGAATTTGTTAAAGGGGGCATGCCGTGAAACGCTCTGAATAAGTACGATGAGCCGTCAACAAGAATAAATGGGGGCTTTGAAGAGGATGACATGGTTAAAATCTTCTATTACGAAAGTCTGGTGCGAAGCATGCCATACACCACATTGGATGGCTACTGCTGGTATGCGCTTGATAGCGATATACCCGGGTTACAGAGATAAAAAAGCTAACGATGAGCTTCGCAGGGGATCGCGATCAGAAATTTGTATCCTGCCTGGTTAAACTACCGCAGACATAGTGGTTAGATCACAATGAGCGACACTCATAATGACCGGATCTAAGCGAGTTGTGCTGCTACAAATGTGGGTCTTTAGTACTGAGCAGGCTAGGGATCAACGTTTTGTTAGAACAGCATAAATGTGAGGAATTCATACAGATAAGGGCAGATCCAGGTTGTGGATAACTTTGTGATCTATTGTGATCAAATAATTTATAGCCCGGATCATTCTACATCCAGACTTAAACTCTATATTGTTGATATGTATATAAAAAATAAAAGTGTTGCTGACCCTGTTCTACGTTGTTATTTCCATATAATATTGTGGATAACCAAGCTGTCTAATAATTAGACAGGAAAAGGTCAAGCAAGTAATTTAGCATATACCTGAAGAATTCATAGTATTGGTTGATAAAATTTTTATTGGTTTTTAGCGTTTCTAGAAATCAAATTGCATAAGTCAGATTTGGCAGGGTATGGAGGCACTATCATGAAAAACGTAGCGGTAATTTTAAGTGGATGTGGCGTATTCGACGGGGCAGAAATACAGGAAACCGTATTAACGCTGCAAAGTATCTTAAAACATGGAGGGGTATTTAAATGTTTCGCCCCCGACAAGCCGCAGTTGCACGTAATTAACCATTTAACCGGCGAGGTGGCAGACGGAGAGACACGTAATATCCTTGTTGAAGCTGCCCGTATTACACGTGGTGAAGTGGAGCCGATTACCCGGTGTAACCCTGATGAATTCGATTTACTCATTTTACCCGGCGGTTTTGGCGCGGCGAAAAATCTGTGCACGTTTGCGCTTGAAGGGCCTGAGTGCGATTTTGATCCTGATGTTTTAGCTGTATGCCAGGCTTTTGCTAACGCGCAAAAACCAGCAGCCTATGCGTGTATTGCACCAGCCATTGCTGCCAGGGTTTATGGCGAAGGGGCCAACCTCACTATAGGTAACGATGCCGACACTGCCACAGCCCTTGAAACATTCGGGGTGACTCATCAAAACTGTGAGGTGACAGATGTGATTATTGACCAACAAGCCAAATTGGTTACTACCCCAGCCTATATGTTAGGACAAAATGTATTAGAAGTGGGGGAAGGCATAGATAAAATGGTTCAGGCTGTTTTCGCGCTACAATAGTAACGCCAGCATGTTATGCATGGTGGTATAAACTTGGTTGTGTGCCGCTTTCACTATATAGTGAGCGTTGCACCACTTGTTCACACTTTTTAAAAGCCAATAAATATAATGCATTATCGCGCTATCATTCGTATTTTGGGATTACTGGTTGCGTTATTTTCAGTAACGATGATCCCACCAGCGATCGTTTCTCTAATTTACGAAGACGGTAGTGGTTTACCATTCTTTCTGGCTTTTATTTTGTGTATTCTTACCGGTTGTGCGTTTTGGTATCCCAACCGAAATCATCGCCAGGACCTGCGCGCCCGTGAAGGCTTTTTAATTGTGGTGTTATTTTGGTCTGTTCTGGCCAGTTTTGGTGCCATTCCATTCATGTTACTCGAACAACCGTCAATGACGGTAACCGATGCATTCTTTGAGTCGTTTTCCGGGCTTACTACCACCGGTGCAACCGTTATCGAGGGAATCGATTTCCTGCCGCATTCGGTACAGTTTTACCGCCAGCAGCTTCAATGGCTTGGCGGTATGGGGATCATTGTACTGGCTGTGGCAATATTACCGATCCTTGGCGTCGGGGGCATGCAGCTTTATCGCGCTGAAACGCCGGGCCCGGTAAAAGACTCCAAAATGACGCCGCGCATCGCGGATACCGCCAAACATTTGTGGTATATCTATTTGTCGCTAACGACAGCGTGCACGGTGGCATACTGGCTGGCCGGCATGAATTGGTTTGATGCAATCTGCCATGCATTTTCGACCATTGCTATTGGCGGATTTTCCACCCATGACGCGAGCCTGGGTTATTTTGACAGTTCTTTAGTGAATGCTGTATGTGCGTTGTTTTTGCTAATTGCAGCCCTGAATTTCTCTTTGCATTATGCTGCGGCGAGTGGTCGCAATATTAAAAGTTACTGGCAAGACCCTGAACTCAAAGCATTTTTATTTATACAGGTAGCACTTATTCTGATCTGTTTTATGGTGCTGGTGTTCAACAACCACTACAGTACCGCAGAAGAAGCGCTTGATCAGGCCGTTATACAAGCTGTTTCAATCAGTACGACGGCGGGCTTTGCCACCACAGACTTTGCAAACTGGCCTTCTTTCTTGCCAATTCTGCTGATATTTTCGAGTTTTATTGGTGGTTGCGCCGGTTCAACCGGTGGCGGCTTAAAAGTCATTCGCGTGTATCTGCTTTTTTTACAGGGCAAACGTGAAATCGACCGGCTTATTCACCCTAAGGCGGTTTACTCAGTAAAACTGGGTGAAAGAGCAATGCCTGATAAGGTTGTTGAAGCGGTATGGGGCTTCTTTTCAGCCTATGCCATTGTGTTTGTGGTAATCATGATAGGGTTAATTGCGACCGGCCTGGACAATATCACGGCGTTTACCGCAACGGCAGCCACCCTCAATAACCTGGGCCCTGGTCTGGGATCAGTGGCAGGAACATTTGCTGACGTCAGTGATGGTGGTAAGTGGTTGCTGGTGACCGCCATGCTATTTGGCCGGTTGGAAGTGTTTTCGCTACTGGTCTTGTTTTCACCCACATTCTGGCGCGGCTAAAATTTAGTTGCCGTGACACAAGCAGTTTGGCTGCTTAACCTGCTTGCTTAATCAGCCAAAAAAGAACGCGCTGGGTTGGAAAAGTCGTTCAACATCATTGATATACTTTTTGTCGACCAGGAACAATATGACATGGTCGTTCGCTTCTATGACGGTATCGCTGTGGGCAATAATAACTTGTTCTTCACGCACAATTGCGCCAATAGTGGTGCCGGGAGGGAGCTTAATATCACCAATTTCACGGCCTACTACTTTGGAAGTATTTTTGTCACCGTGTGCTATTGCCTCTATAGCCTCTGCCGCACCGCGCCGAAGTGAGTACACATTAACTATGTCACCCCTGCGCACATGTGTCAGCAATGCAGAAATCGTTGCTTGTTGAGGTGAAAAGGCAATGTCAATTTCGCCGCCCTGAACTAAATCGACATAAGCACTGCGCTGTATGAGTACCATGGCTTTTTGTGCGCCCATGCGCTTTGCCAGCATCGCTGACATGATGTTTGCTTCATCATCGTTGGTCACCGCGATAAATGCGTCTACTTGTTCAACACCTTCTTCGCTGAGCAAGTCAGAGTCTGACGCGTCGCCGCTAAATACAATGGTTTTGTCCAAATGGGCTGATAAATACTGCGCTCGTTCTGGACTAAATTCAATAAGCTTAACGTTATGGTTGTGCTCCAAGCGCTTGGCTAAACCGGCACCAATGAGTCCACCGCCAGCGATCATAATGCGCTTATAACTGGATTCCAGTTTTTGAAGCTCACTCATTACCGCCCGGATATGCTTAGTCGCAGCAATAAAAAATACTTCGTCGTCGGCTTCTATAACGGTTGTGCCGAGGGGCCTGATTGGCCGGCCTCGTCGATAAATGGCGGCAACACGGGTTTCCACATTGGGCATGTGTTCTTTAAGGGCCGACAGTGCATGACCCACCAATAGCCCGCCATAATAGGCCTTAACGGCGACCAGACTAGCCTGGCCATCGGCAAATTCAACCACCTGCAGAGCGCCGGGGTAATCGATGAGGCGCTTGATTGCCTGGGTAACCAGCTGTTCAGGGGCAATAATATGGTCAACCGGAATATCCTGCTGCTTGTATAATTGTTCCTGATAAATAATGTATTGCTCTGACCTTACGCGGGCAATTTTGGTGGGCGTTTTAAACAAGCTGTAGGCCACCTGACAGGCCAGCATATTGCTTTCATCGCTGTTAGTGACCGCAATCAGCATATCGGCATCTTCAGCACCGGCTTTTTTTAACACATCAGGATGCGAGCCTACACCGGTGACCACCTGCAAATCGAGGCGATCCTGCAGTGCACGCAAAATAGTGGGGTCAGAATCAATGACCGTAATTTCGTTTTTTTCGCCTACCAGGTTCTCAGCTAATGTACCGCCAACCTGTCCCGCGCCAAGGATGATTATTTTCATCGTCGTTATTAGAGTGCTTTATGATCTTGGTTTTTAAGACTTTAGCAGTCTCGCATAATAGAAACCATCCATTTGTTGCTCACCGGGCAATATTTGCCGGCCAGGCATCTCAGGTGTTTCCTGTGAGTTAATCTTTAACAGTGATGCATCGCTATGCTCACTCAAAAATCGTGCAACCTGGTCACTGTTTTCAGCCGGTAGTACCGAGCAAGTGGCATACACTAACACGCCTCCGGGTTTAAGCGTGGGCCACAGATTGCTGAATATTTTGTATTGCAACGCTTGCAGAGCTTCAATGTCGCTCGCTTTGCGCAACCATCTGATATCCGGATGACGGCGAATTACGCCGGTGGCAGAGCAGGGCGCGTCTAATAAAATGCGGTCAAACTGATTGCCGTCCCACCAGTTGTTGATGTCGGCAGCGTCGGCACAAACCAAATCAGCATTAAGCTGCAGGCGTGTCATGTTTTCTGTCATGCGCGTTAAGCGGCTGGACTCACTATCGAGCGCTATGAGCTGCTGTAGTGCCGGTTCGGTTTCCAGAATATGCGCGGACTTCCCGCCGGGAGCAGCGCAGCAATCAAGTACACGCTGGTTAGCCTGTAGCTGAAGCAATGGCGCTGCGAGTTGGGCTGCGCCGTCCTGCACGCTGAACCATCCTTCAGCATAGCCAGGTAGTGACGTAATGGGTACTCGTTCTGTGAGAATGACGGCGTCCGGATGATCTGGCGAGAGACAAAAGGAGATATCCTGCGAGGTTAGTAAGTGACAGTACTCATCAACACTACTGCGCAAGCGGTTAACACGCAGCCATACCGGCGCAGGCTCATTCATGGCGCTGACGATGTCATTGATCTGAGTGGGATAGGCTGCATGCAGACGTTTATATAACCACTTAGGTAAGCCCGACTGAACAATGGCATCGTCACTGGTTTTACCGGCCATTTGCTGGCGCTGAAAATTGCGCAATATTGCGTTGACCAGCCCTTTTAGGCGTCCTCCGCCGAGTACGTCGGTGGCGTTTACCGTGGCAGAGACGGCGGCATGGTCAGAAACCCGGCTGTAGGCCTGCTGATAGAAACCAAGCAGAATAAGGTGCTCGATGATCTTTTTATTGCCTTTGAGTGGCTGGTCAAGTAACGCTCTAAGCCATATTTGCAGTTGCGGTAAATGACGAAACACGCCCATCGCCATTTCCTGCAGCCAGGCACTGTCTTGTTTACTGTGTCTGGCCTGAGCAAGTGCCAGCGCCTCGCGGGATGATTTACCTAACTCTAACACCTGAAATATGACCCAGGCTGTGTCAGCCCGTAAATCACTTTTTGCCGGTAGTTTCATAACGATTATTCCGGCTCGCCAGGCAGCACGCTGCCAACGGCAAACCAGTCCTGATGACCATTTAGGATATCTTGCACCGCCATTGGCTTCTTGCCTGGCAATTGCAGCTTCTCTATGCACAATGCGCCGTCACAGGTGGCGACCACTATGCCATGTTTATCAGCGGCGACTATTGTGCCCGGTATTGAGTCGGAGCTGGCCGCGTCAATGGCAGAAGCCTGCCAAACCTTAACATTCTTCCCCTGTACCTGCGTCCAGCTTACCGGCCACGGATTAAACGCCCGAACATTACGACTTAACTGCAGTGCTGGCTGTTGCCAGTCCAGAAAGGCTTCTTCCTTGCTCAACTTTTTGGCGTAAGTGGCTTGAGTTTCGTTTTGTTTTTCGGCACTCAGATGATCAAGATTATCCAGTACATACACGAGTGCCTCGGGTCCACATTCAGCTAGCTTGGCATAGAGTGTTGCACTGGTGTCTTCGGGCTGTATGGGGAGCCTGCTGATATGCAGCATGTTGCCGGTATCAAGGCCCTCATCCATTTGCATGATCGTAACGCCGGTTTCAGAATCGCCCGCCCACAGACTTCGCTGAATGGGCGCTGCACCACGCCAGCGTGGCAAAATTGAACCGTGTACGTTGATACAACCCTTAGCGGGTATTGCCAGCACTGATGCTGGCAGCAGTAAACCGTAGGCTACAACCACCATAATGTCTGGTTGCAATGCTGCCAGCTCCTGCCGGGCATCGGCTGTCTTAAGCGAAGTGGGTTGATAAACCGGAATGTCGTGTGCAATTGCCACTTCCTTAGTGGCGCTGGGCATCAGCTTCTTGCCGCGGCCCGCCGGACGATCCGGTTGCGTGTAGACGGCAATGACATTGTGATCACTGTCGAGGAGTTTTTGCAAATGCGTTGCAGCGAAATCAGGCGTGCCTGCAAAAACAATATTAAGAGGTTTAGTCACTGATATCTTCTTAGGCTTTAGCGGCCAGACGGGCTTCTTTTTCTAACTTTTTGCGAATACGCTGACGCTTTAATGGTGATAAGTAATCGACAAACAATTTTCCGTTAAGGTGGTCCAGTTCGTGCTGAATACAAATCGCCAACAAGCCTTCCGCGGTTAACTCAAAAGGTTCACCTTCGCCATCGAGTGCTTTTACGGTAACCTTTTCTGCCCGGTCAACCTTGGCATAGTTACCCGGCACCGATAAACAGCCTTCCTCGCTGATAGTCGAGCCTTCTTTGCTCACAATTTCCGGATTAATGAACACCCGTGGTTCACTGCGTTCTTCAGATACATCCATCACCACCAAACGGACATGACGATCTACCTGGGTAGCAGCGAGGCCTATGCCATTTTCTTCGCGCATAGTTTCAAACATGTCGGCGACGAGTTGCTTCACTTCGCTGTTAACTTCACCTACAGGCTTAGCCACGGTGCGAAGACGTTCGTCTGGAAATTGTAATACGTCTAAAATTGCCATTTGTCGATATTTACACTCTTTCTGTATTAATAACTATACCCTAACGCTGATGAGGCTATTTAACCGCCACCAACACTCAGTATTCTAGCTTAAAGCACGTTTTCGTGCAGTATTAATCGTTTCTATACTGATTAATTGGGGATTGTGCGCTAATAATACAACAAGGTGTCGGCTTGCACTGAGGATCTGGCAGGGGGAATAATGGTGATACAAACAAAAAAATGGGCTGCGGTATTGGCGGGATTAGTGCTGTGGTTGCATGCAGGCCTTACATACTCAATAGAAATTAAATCTGACGCGCCAACGCAATATACAGTGAAGAAAAACGACACCCTATGGGACATTGCCGGTATGTTTTTAGATAAGCCCTGGCTCTGGCCTGAGTTGTGGCGCAACAATACGCAAATTATCAACCCCCACCTCATATATCCGGGCAATGTATTGGTTTTGCGTTTTGTCGATGGCCAACCCACGCTGGAAATGGCCAGCAAAAAGAACAGAGTAACCCTTACGCCGGATACTGAACGTACCGTTAAATCTCTCAAGCCCATCAATTTGCTGCCCTGGTCGGCCATTTCTCCCTATATTCAACAGCATGAAATTCTTGCTCCCGACCGTTATGACAATTTACCTCACTTACTGGGCAATAAGAATGCTGCAATGCTTTTTGTTGATGAGGATTTGGTCATGAGTCGGCGCAACGACCGTGCTACAGATCAGTATCGGGTTATTCGGAAGCAATCTACAATTACAGACCTCGACGGCAATACGCTGGGGGTTCAGGTACACCATATTGCCGATGCCACCATGGTTGAAGAAAATGCCGAAGGCGAATGGCTGGTAAAAATAGCGGGTTCAAATGTTGAAGCCAAACGTGGTGACAAACTGCTCGGTAGCCAGCCTAACACAGGTGCTGATATGACACTGGCGGCGGCCAGTACAACGCAACGAGCGTTTATTGTCGGCAGCCTGCATCAGCATGAGTTACTGGGCAAGCACGATATAGTTATTGTTGACCTTGGCGCAGCGGATGTTAAAGCGGGTACCGTGATGGGCATCTATCAGCAAGGGCCAGCGATCATTGATGGTAAAGAACCTGAATATTCTAACGAAAGCAATGCGCTGTTAAGCGCTTTTGACAGCGGTTCAACTGTCGAACAACCCGCCCTCAAAGTGGGAGAATTGGTGATTTTCAGTACATTTACTAAGGCCAGTTACGGCATTATTACCCGGGCCAGTGAAATGGTCAGAAGCGGCAATATAGTGGCCCAACCTTAACTCTGACGCTTCCGTAACCGCGTCAGGTTTCGGAAGCGCACATGCAAAATTCACTTGCCGTCACAACGCAACACTGGTGTTGCTTAAGCCAGATACAAAGGCGCTCGCCAGCGTTTTGGCTGGCCTTGCTGCAAAAGGCCGGGCTGACCGTCAACGATCTGTTCAATCTGCCGGTTGAGGGGCTCACGGCATTGGGTCTGCGCCCGGAAGAAACCGGCATAATTAAAGCGCCTCAGACAATCATTGAGGAGACCAAACAATGGTTGCAGAAAGATACCACACACACTGTTATTGATATCGCTTCAGCCTTATACCCCGCGCGTTTGCGTCAGCTTGATTCGCCGCCACTGGTATTATTTTGTTGCGGTAATACTGAGCGCTTACAAGCAATGCAAATAGCAATTGTGGGTAGCCGCAAAGCAACTGTTCAGGGCTTAAATACCGCACGACGATTTGCTGCTGAACTGGGCGCCAGAGGCATTACAGTCACCAGCGGTCTGGCGTTGGGCATTGATGGCGCTGCACATCAGGGTGCGTACGCCACGCCTGGCGGTACGGTTGCAATATTAGGCGGTGGGTTGAACTATCTTCATCCGCGAACACACACGCAACTGGCCAAACGCATTGTTGAACACGATGGCTGCCTGGTGTCAGAGTTTGCGCCCACGGTAACTGTTAAACCCTATCATTTTCCTCGGCGTAACAGGCTGATTGCAGCATTATCGGTAGGTGTTGTGCTGGTGGAAGCCGAAATTAAAAGTGGCTCAATGATTACCGCCAATCTGGCGGCTGAGTTAGACAATGATGTCTTTGCCGTACCAGGCAATATCAATAGTCGCTTGAGTGAAGGGCCCCATTATCTTATCCAACAAGGCGCTAAGTTAATCACTTGTACCGACGATATTATTGAAGAATACGCCTGGGCAGTCGATAAACAGATCATCGCACAAAAGAACAAAGCAATGCCTGCGGCGCCAAATCATTCTTTACTTGATTATATTGATGGTGAGTTAACCAGCGTGGATGACCTGGTGCAAACAACAGGCTTGCCAGTTGCAAAAATTATGGCCGTTATGCTGGAGTTGGAAGTAAGCGGTCTCGTGACTGCCGTTCCGGGCGGTTATGCCCGGTTGTAGGGCGTTGTAGGGCACTTGCGAAGAACCACAATAATCCGGACATGGTCGTTTAAAGTGCTTGCCGTGCGTTATGTTTTACTTTCAATCATAAAAAAGTGGGCCTAATACTTGGCATTATCCGATTTTTTAGATAACTTGAAGTTAGATGCCATAGTTTTTTGCATCAAAACCGTACGCAAAGCCGGTCTTAGACTTGAAACAAGGCCACATCACTACAATATTGTTTGCGACGTTAGGCAATAGTGCGTAACACAATTGCCGCAAATTGAGGGGGAAAATGCTATGTTCGATATCCTCATGTATCTTTTCGAGAACTTCATTCACAGTGAAACCGAAATACGGGTTGATCAGGATGAACTGACCGAAGAGTTAGTCCGCGCAGGATTTCATCACGATGAAATTTACAAAGCGCTGGCATGGTTAGAAAAACTCGCTGCGTTACAAGAAACCGACATTAACCCCTATTTGTGCAAGGGTGTTTCCAGTAGCCTGAGCCGTATTTACACTCAACAGGAGCAAATGCGCCTCGATGTAGAGTGTCAGGGATTCTTGTTGTTCCTGGAGCAAGTCGGTGTGTTAGAAGCCACGACCCGCGAAATGGTCATCGACAGGGTGATGGAGATTGATTCTCCGGAATTCTGCTTAGAGGATCTGAAGTGGGTGGTTCTCATGGTACTGTTTAATGTACCAGGCAAAGAAAATGCCTACGCGCAAATGGAAGATCTGTTATTCGAAGAGCATGACGGTATACTTCACTAATTACGTTGTTTAGAGAAGTGTAGGTTTGTGTCGAAAATAGATCATTCGCTGTTTGCTGCGCATGAGCACGCACTGGAGCAGCAGTTCGGACAGTGCCCGGACTGCGGCAAAGACCTGCGTGTACGTAACAGCAAGACCGGGCCGTTCATTGGTTGTAGTGGCTATCCGCAATGTCACTACGCCAAGCCACTTCACGACACCCAGACCACCACGCTAAAAATAATGGAGGATAGTCACTGTCCTGACTGCGGTGCTGCCATGGCCATAAAAAAAGGCCGCTACGGTATGTTTATTGGCTGCACTAACTTTCCTGAATGTCACCACATCGAAAATACCAAGCCACAAACCGATACTGCTGTAACCTGCCCTAAGTGCCACGATGGCCATTTAATTGACCGCACCAACAAATACGGCAAACGATTTTTTGCCTGCAACCGTTATCCTGATTGCCGTTATGTGGTAAATTTCGCCCCCGTTCAGAAACCGTGTCCGGATTGCAACTGGCAAATTCTGATCGAAAAGAAAGGGCAATTGGTTTGTCCGCAACCGCTATGTGGCTATAAAGAGCCGGAAGATAAAACTACTTCACAACAGTAAGCAAAGAGGTCGTCGCAAATGAGCGTTGAGTCGGTGCATCAGGATGCTGATATTAAAGCGTTTGAAAGTGGGCAGCTATTGGTGTACCCCACCGAAGCCGTAATGGGGATAGGTTGCGATCCCAATAACCAGGATACTGTCATGGCACTGTTAGAATTAAAGCGCAGGCCGGTCGGAAAAGGCCTTATTCTGTTGGCCGCTAATTATTCGCAGCTATTACCATATGTCGATGACAACGCTATTCCGCAGGATAAACGCTTTAGTATTTTCTCGTGTTGGCCTGGACCGGTAACCTGGTTGCTACCCAAATCTCCTACCGCACCGGCCTGGATAACGGGTGAGCACGATGCCATCGCCGTACGGGTAACTGCACATCAGGGCGCCAGGGCATTATGTGAAAAGCTGGGGCGGCCAATTGTATCGACCAGTGCCAATTTAACCGGACAAGCGCCGGCGTTAACCTTACAACAAGCCCGAGCTTACTTTGGCGATAAGGTGCACTACGTCAATGGTGACGTTGGTGGTGCACAACAACCCTCTACCATTCGCGATGCCCTCAGCGGCGCAATAATTCGGAACTAATTATGACTACTGCCTTTTCTTCGCTGGATACGCAACAGGCTATCGAATCAGTAAAAGCGTTTTTACTGGCGCTACAGGACAATATTTGTCATACCCTGGAGCTGGCCGATGGCAAGGGGCATTTTATTGAAGATGCCTGGCAGCGGGAAGAGGGCGGCGGTGGCCGTTCACGTGTAATTAAAAATGGTGCGGTCATTGAGCAAGGCGGGGTGAATTTTTCACATGTGTTTGGTACCCAAATGCCCGCCTCAGCTACGGCATCACGCCCGGAGCTGGCCGGCCGCAGTTTTCAGGCAATGGGCGTGTCGTTAGTTATTCATCCGCATAATCCTTTTATACCGACTTCGCATGCCAACGTACGCTTCTTTATTGCTGATAAACCGGGTGAAAAACCGATTTGGTGGTTTGGTGGAGGTTTTGACCTCACACCTTTTTACCCTTTTAAAGACGATGTACAGCACTGGCATGATACGGCAAAAAAAATCTGCCAACCCTTTGGCGACAATGTTTATGCAGAGCACAAAAAGTGGTGTGATGAGTATTTTTATTTGAAACACCGCGATGAAACACGCGGCGTCGGCGGCTTGTTTTTTGATGACCTGAACCAGTGGGGTTTTGAACAGTGCTTCGCTTATATGAAAGCGGTTGGTAACGGTTATCTTGATGCGTACGTGCCCATTATTGAGCGTCGCAAAAATATGACTTATGGCGAGCGCGAACGTGAGTTTCAGCTATACCGACGCGGTCGCTATGTTGAATTCAACCTGGTGTATGACCGTGGCACATTGTTTGGGCTGCAAACCGGCGGTCGCACCGAGTCTATATTAATGTCTATGCCTCCACTGGCCCGCTGGGAATATGGGTTTGAGGCACCTAAGGGGTCGGCCGAGGCAAAACTGAAAGGTTGGCTTACGCCAAAAGATTGGTAAAAACCAAACGATTCGTCTTGGTTTGTTGACGCAGATCAAGATTAACCTACAGATTTCAAAACGTATTTTTAAACTTGTTTTAGATCAAATTTTTATTTGGCGGGAAGCGTAAAGTGCCTTCCATCGACTTAACGAGTGAGAAAATACAACATGAAAAAATCAATTTTAGCAGCCCTGGTGTTGGGTGCTCTGGTGAACGCTCCAACTGCTTTTGCCCATGACGCGGGTGACATAATTGTCCGCGCCGGTTTAACCACCGTTAGCCCTGACGATGACTCAGGCAATGTGAATGTTGACGCCCTTGGCGGTAACGTGGGCATGGGAGTTGAAGTTAACTCAAATACTCAGATTGGCCTGAACCTGATCTATATGCTCGACGCCCATTGGGGTGTTGAGGTACTCGCCGCTACTCCCTTTACCCATGATGTAACGCTTATAGACACTGCCGACAATGGCTTAGCTCTGGGTGATGGTAAACTGGCCGAAGTAACACACTTACCTCCAACGCTAAGTGCCCTGTATTTCTTTGATACCGACAGCGCATTTATGCCATACGTTGGGTTGGGGCTGAATTATACGATTTTCTTCGATGAAGACTTTACTTCTGCACGTGAAGAACAGACCTTTACCGACCTGTCACTGGATAATTCCTTTGGATTATCTGCGCAGATTGGCTTCGATTATCAAATTGATGATAAGTGGTTAATTAATGCCTCGGCAAGGTATATTGACATAGACACAACGGCAGAGTTCACTGTTGCTGGTGTAGCAGGTAGTGTCGATGTAGATATCAATCCTTATGTGTTTACGCTTTCTGCAGGATATAAATTCTAGGCGTTTCCAACTACTCTGATAAATAAGCTTAAAAAATGTTTTTGCACTGCCTTTTAGCCCTTCTCTGAAGGGCTTTTTTATGTCACGCGTTATCGTCCTGATTGATCATATGTTCGGCTAACTGATCAAGCGCTTTCAAAAGCTGATCAGCAAGTTGAATGTTGTCGACAGTGTCATACATGGCTTTACGCATGCAATACATCCATTGTGCTTTTAAAGCTGGCGTTACTGTGTAGGGCAGGTGTCTGGCGCGAAGACGTGGATGCCCACGTTCTTGCTCATACTGATTCGGCCCGCCCAGCCACATGGTCAGGTATAAATAAAACACGTGCCTGATGTTGTTGAGAGGTTGTGGGTGAATAGCCAGTAATTCGGCAGCAAAAGGGTCTTGTTCCATGATGTCATAAAAACGGTTCGCGAGTTTCTCCACTGTTTTTTCGCCGCCGATTGCTTGATAGGGCGTAGCAACATCAGTATTGTTGTCCGACGCTTTTTTACCCATACCCAGTTTAGATAATAATCCCATGAAAAAATTTGCCGTGTTTGGAAATCCTATTGCGCAGAGTTTATCACCAACCATTCATGAAATGTTTGCAAAGTCCTGTGGCGAGGATATTAGCTACGAAAAAATAGAAGCGCCTCTGGACGGTTTCGCTGATGTGATTAATCAGTTTTTCATGCAACCGCAAACCATTGGTTGCAATGTTACAGTGCCCTTTAAAGAGCAAGCTTTTAGCATGGCGGTGCACCGTGATGAAGCTGCTGCTATGGCTAAAGCGGCCAATACGTTAATGCACAACAGTGCGGGAGAACTCTGCGCGTACAACACCGATGGCATAGGGCTGGTAGCCGATCTGAAAAGTACAGGTCTTGAACTGACAGGCATAAAAGTACTGATGCTGGGGGCTGGTGGTGCAGCTCGTGGGGTTGTGCATCCCTTGCTCAAGGCTGGTGTGGCAAGGCTACATATTTTAAACCGCACACTGGAAAAGGCTCAGGCTATCGCTACAGATGCTAATAGCGATAAAGTTGCCGCAGTGAGTCCTACTGACCTGCTGAGTCACTATGATGTTGTCATTAATTCAACATCAGCCAGCTTATCCGGTACCTTGCCTGAGGTGCCTGACAGTATTCTGGCGGGCTGTCAGTTGGCTTACGATATGGTATATGCCAAGCAAACCGACAGCACCGTATTTATGGAGCACGCCAAAAAGTTAGGCGCGCGACAACAAATGGATGGGTTAGGCATGCTGGTGGAGCAGGCCGCCGCGGCATTTACCATCTGGACTGGTAAGGAGCCTGAAACGGCCAGGGTAAGAGCGTTTTTACGCAGTCGCTAAGCCCGACAATATTTGATGCTATTCGGATTCCGCCAGGTATTCATCCTTTAGCTCAACGTAATTGATAGCCGACTGCTTTAAGAAAGCGATCTCCGCTTCTTTGAGCGGGCGCTTTTGAACCATGGGGTTACCGACATACAGGTAACCACTTGCCAGTCTTTTATTGGGTGGCACCAATGTGCCGGCACCAATAAATACATCATCTTCTATAATAGCGCCGTCCATAACGATGGCGCCCATACCGACCAAAATACGATTGCCCATTACGCAGCCGTGCAACATGCATTTGTGACCCACAGTGACATCGTCACCAATAATCAAAGGATTACCGTCAGGATTAGACGCCGATTTACGGGTAACATGTAAGATAGTGCCATCCTGAATATTGCTTCGCGCACCAATCTTAATGTAATTAACGTCACCTCTGCCAGCGACCATGTGCCAGATACTGCTGTCGTTCCCCACTTCTATTTCGCCAACTAAACGAGCGGAGTCTGCTATATAGACATCCTGTCCAATACGCGGTGAAATGCCTTTAAAACTGCTAATGGTATGTTGCATAGACTTCTCTTTGAGATGATGTGTAATACATGACGCGTTCTATTATAAGCATTAAACAGGTTAATATTCGAATCGCTCGGGCAATTACGGATTTCCCTGCGGTGACAGGGAAGGGGGAACAATGCTTAAATAAAAGGAACAGTGATACAATAGTGTATTGAATTAAAGTCATTACCATGGAGAGTCCATGCCTAAGCGCTACGTCTTGTTTGCTTCATTACCCTACGCTTATTCGATATACCGTCCATTGCAGCAGGCTATATTAGCGCGCGGAGACGAAGTGGCGTGGTATCTGGAAGACCATTGTCCTGACTTACTCACAGATGGTGAACAGCGGCTTCACTCAATTGAACAAGTGAAAGCTTATGATCCTCTAGCGATTTTCGCGTGCGGTAATTTTATCTATCACTTTTTACCCGGCATAAAGGTATCTGTGTTCCACGGATACCCTATTAGTAAACGAGGTGAAAAGGATCAAAGTAAAGACGATCATTTTGCAATCAGGGGATGGTTTGACATTTACTGTACCCAGGGGCCCAGTAGTACAACGTATTTTAAATCGCTGGAGAAGCGGCACGGCTACTTTAAGGTGTATGAAACAGGTTGGTGTAAAGTCGATCCGTATTTTACTAATTATAAAAAAGAAAGTGATACACCAACAATCCTCTACGCTACTACCTTTACAAAAGGGCTCTCATCCGCGCCACTATTAGTCGATACTATCAGTTATCTGGCCAAAACAAAGGGGTGGAACTGGCGATTAACTTTCCACCCCAAAATAAACGACGAGGAATTACTCAATAGCTATCGCAAGTTGGCTGACGACTGCGACAACGTATCTTTTATCGATAATGTGAGACTGTGTGATTTCCAGCAAGCTGACGTTATGCTGTGCGACAGCAGCTCGATTATTCTTGAATTCATGCTTATGGATAAACCTGTTGTAACACTACGCAATACAAATCCAGGGCCGCACCTGTTGAACGTTAAGGAACCGCATGAAATTGGTCAGGCGCTGGAGAAGGCATTATCGAGACCCGCAGAACTAATGAATGAAGTAAAATCCTTCAGTAAGTACCATGAGGCACACCGTGATGGTCTTAATTGTGCGCGAATTCTCGATGCAGTAGACGATTTTGTTGATAACCATCAGGCGTCTGTTCGACAGAAACCAGCCAATTTACTGCGCAAGTTTAAACTGCGAAAGAAGCTGGGATACTGGAAATAGCTAAACTGTGCTGCTTTTTTGCTTGTTTTGCTGCATTAATGAGCGAACAAACCTATTATGACAGTTTTTTTAAAATAACCGTTGACCTGCTGACTTAACTCTCTATAATGCGCCCCACTTCAACGGGGAACACGCTAAAACGTGAACCTGGCAATACGGCGGTAAGCCTTATTGGAAGCGGCTTTCAGCCCAGAGCATAGTTTGAAAAAATTCAAAAAATGCATTGACACTGAAAGCTAACAGCGTAGAATGCGCGCCTCACTTCAACGAGGTTTACTAACAAAGTTGGGGTGGTTTTTAGAAGAGCTTCTTCGAAAAGAAATTTTCAAAAAAGCATTGACACTGAAAACAAACGGCGTATTATACGCATCCCGCTTCGGCAGGGCCTTAAGGGCACCGAAGCAGCGAATCAAAGAGGTTCGCATTGTTCTTTAAAAATCAGATAACAAGACAATTTGTGTGGGCACTCATTAAGAGTGTCACAACGACAATTCAAAATTTCGATATATTTAATTGAAGAGTTTGATCATGGCTCAGATTGAACGCTGGCGGCAGGCCTAACACA
>JABXHM010000073.1 GCA_013373625.1 Alteromonadaceae bacterium
ACTACCCCCTGCGTGGGCCATAGGGGGTGTCTCGGATAGCTATATATGAGGTCTGCAACACACGGGGTTTGTGGGATGGGTTGAGCTTAAATGGATGTACGAGATAGATTAATTATTACGGGTAATGGATAAGGATGGATATATGGTGAAGTTAAGGATGAATGTACGCAATATAACTGAATAATCAGCAACGCTGTATGATCAAGTAGAAAGGCTATACTGCTTATAACGCATTGCTATTAAACAAATAGACTTTCCGTTTCCATGCTTCCAAAAATAGGTTTAATTAGTTCGGATTGTCGATCCCTAACGACAACTTTTCTCCTCTCGTTCGGCTGGATCGTCAGTCGAGCAGCTCTACTAAATCCGTACTCAATGCCACTTTTCTCCAGCAGTCTACTTAACTCATCAGCCAGTCTAAGAATTATTGGCCGCCAACCATCACGTGAACCAGAAGTATGAGTTGCAAACGACCCATTCAATTTCAAGGCATCATTAGAGATTTGGTCAATATCTGAAATTCTACTCGTGCTTAAAGTTCGGTAGAAATTCTCGAAGGTTTGGCCCGTTGCTATCTCGACAGATAGAGCCTGCACCAAGCCAATAGTGTTTCTCAGAGATATCTCATCCACGCTATCTGCGAAATCTGCAGATATTATCTTTATATCATGATGACTGGCGAGAAGCTGAAAGGCGGGTGAGAAAATTGCGCTAAGTAGATAGAGACGTTCACTTAAGCAAGATCTCTCAAGAAGTTCCCGTCTAAATTTTCTCATACCCGAACTAAAAAAGATCGTCTGGATATTATTTAGATCGTTTAGAAGTGCTGCTCTTGATGCGCACAGAGCAAGTAAAGCAGTAAATTGATATCTATAGTCAAAGTGCAAAAAGGCCGAAATAAATACCTGTCGAGTGAGCTCGTCCTCATTATAATATTTGGCCAATGTATTAAAGGCGAACAACCTGTCGCCATCTCTACCCGAAGCGCTTACCTTGTCTAATAGATAGTTTCTATATTCGTTTTTGCCTCTAAATATTTTATGTGCTGTCGCAAGAAAATTATTTCTAACAAATTGGCTCTCCTCCTTGTCAAATAACTCCAAGCAAAGCTTTCGACGAAAATCTGGCTCATATCGATCGGCGTCAAAATGACCCATGATCCACTCGGATCTCGAAAGGCTATCAAAACCAGTGACCTGCGCTAGAACTTTCTGAGTGAAGTCATCGTTCAAGAAAAGCCTTTTGTCGAAAATATGTTGAAAAATGCCGTCCACGCATCTGGCGCCATCCAGCTTCGTACTAGGGTCCACTAATACGTTAACACCATAAGCTCCACTCAAGTTGCATCCGGATAAATTGAAACCTCGCAAGTCAGTATTGCTAAAGTCAACTCCTGAGAAATCGCACCCTTCAAGATCAAAAGCAGGGTTCAAGCCCGAAATACTCAATAGCGTAGTAAAGCTATCAGATCCAGAGGAGGCAATTGCTTCAATTGCATTCATCCACTTCTCTTGGATGTTAATGCCTGGAACAATGCTCATTGCTCATCTCCGAAGTTAAGCTCCGAGAAGGAGATGTATTGTCCCGAATCTCCTCCGGAACCACCCTGTTGAAGATTCTTTGCCAAGACGGCAGCGATGAATTTTTCACGATTTGCCGTTAGGCCTAGACCTCGAGGAGCAACAGTAAGGTCAGATTTCTTAGCTAAAACCCTAACAGCAATTTCACGCCTATTTGCGCCCCCATGTTTCTCGGAGCAGCGGAATAAAATATCATCATCTAAGTAAACGCCTGACAAGCAGGCCTTTTGTTGAGAGGCCGAAGCATCGCTTACCGACCACCGATTTCCAGATAGTGATCGCACCGAAGATATGACAGAATCCTGAACCAACTCGACAGATTCTGTTTTGCTTTTGGCTTTGCTTGCAACCCCTTTCAGGTCAGCAGATATAGTGGCAGTGCCATCTTGGACAGTTGGGGTGAGTGCCGCTGATAAGCCTACATTGCCCGAAGCTTTCCTTGTGCTTTCATTGGTAGCCTTAATAACTAATTCATGCTTCATTTCTAATTCTGGCGGTCGACTTTTCCCATATTTTGAACTATTATCAATCTCGACTGCTTCCAAATCGGCAATAATAAGCAATCTCTGTATTGATACATTCAGAGTGCCCTTGCATTCATCCAAATCCACTTCATCAGGATTGACTTGCAAAAAGACTTTCACTTGGTGCCTGGCCGGACCATCATCGTAAATGGATCCCGACAGCTCTACCAAGGTGTCGAAGGAGTTAATTTGCAGTATCTTTTTCAATTATAGTTGCCAAAAAAAATGAGTCACTCGAGCAAGCATGCCTGCCTTGCTAGCGATGGTCGCATCGCATGCCAGAATAGCATTGCGCAACCGCTGAAACAACCTTAGATTGTCAAATTTTGGAATTTTGTTGGGCCAAGCGAAGCTCTATAGCTCTATTCTCACGAATAGCTTATATTGCATAGCTCAGAAAGAGATTGAAAGGCAACCGGAGATGATACACTTTGTTTATGAGGTTCATCTCGAATAATTCGATCTAAAAATGTACCTACACATGCTGGCGGCAGAGCTTAGAGATATATTCGAGATCAGTTTTAATCTTAGGTAGCCGGAAGTGCATATATTGGCGCCAATTGCTTGAGGAACACCCAATGCTTCGCATTAATTTTCGGCTAAGTTGGATATTTTTGGTTGCATATTTAACTTCAATTCCGATTGCGGCGATCTCCGAGCCCGTAAACTTCATTTGTTTTTATGAAGGTCGAAATGGATCTCAAATTGAAAAGGTATTCTGGGTGGACCTAGTCAATGAAACATCAAACGCAATAACGCCTCTGGCGCTCGTGTTAGTTCGTGACGATACTGTCGGTATAATCGGAGAAATTCCAGATCGGTGCAGTGCTTGCAAAACTCGTGAGATGATTTCTATATCAAGATATTCGTTGAGGTCTTCGCATATGAGTGATCAGGCTGTATATTCTACAGGACAATGTGAGATAATCCCAATGGAGCCAAAGTTTTGAGCTGACAGTGATGCATGGTAGATTGTTCTGCGATTAACCTACAAGTTGCATATTGGACGCATTATTTTGCAATGGACTGTGGTGGTACTTTTTTAATGGACAGCAAGCCTGCAAAGATCAAAGGTGAAGAACTCGATAATTCTCGCCCATTCGACGTTCATGTCTGGTCCAACCATTGTGAGCTCAACACGCTTGTAGACGAGCTTTGGGCAAAGCTCGGACTTGGTCGCAACTTAGGTGACAAGAAGAAGCGTGGCCCCAAGCCTAAGCAACCAAGCAAAAGCCAGTTCAAGGTGCTGCTTCTGGACCTGTACGTAGCGTGGCGAGATGATCCGACCCTGTATCTTGCGATTCACATGTCCAACTCGGGCTGGAAGACGAACAGCCGATACAATGCGCTACATCTATCACCTGAGATCATAGGTTACGTGAACGCCCTTGATGGTGCGGGTCTAATAGTGCGTCATCCAGGCTATGAAGGTAGGCTCACTCGCATCCGGTCATCCTCAACTCTAGGCCAGTATTTTCAACTCCTATCAATTCCCGATGCGGAGATCGAGCAGG
>JABXHM010000037.1 GCA_013373625.1 Alteromonadaceae bacterium
AACAGAAAAAAGAACAAACCATGACTAATTCCGCTAGCCCCCAAATGCACAGACTCACGGCCAAATAACCAAACACCCGCACCGGATACCAACCAAACTAACAGCAACACTTTACCGCGTGATTTAGGATAGCCATAGCGCACCATGCTCCCCAGCACCACCAAGGGCAGGGTATTATTAAACAGATGCTCGTAAGAGCCGTGGACCAGGGCCGAAGTCAGCACACCATACAAACGGCTCCAGTCTCGAGGAATTACGCCTAAGGTGTTTAGTGGCAGCTCAAATAAAACACCGGCAGACTGAATAACCCACAGTAGTGCCACCGCAATTAAAACCGGAAACACCGCAGACGATAACGCATAAGGGGATTTTTTAACTTTCATTAAGCAGATATTGGGCTGCACAACTCAAAATTCAATTGAGTTTTTGCCAATCCTCTGGCCTGTCTATATCTTTGATAGGCTCTACGGGTACGCAATCAATTCGGTCTGATTGCTCACGCGCCATTTGGCGCAAGTGTTTGCCCGCGCCTTCATCACCGGTGATCTGGTCAAGTACACACAATTCTGTGCGCGGAAAAATAGCCGGTGGCGATATCAGCTGGCCATCATTGCAAGCAATAATTTTACCCGACTGTTGAAATTGCCTGGTAATCGCGCGGAGTATGTCAGAACTAATGCCAGCCTGATCGCCCAGACCAATCATTAATCCCTGATGGTGCGCTTCCAGTAGTGTTGATGCATGTCTGATACTGGCTGATAAGCCTGCTTGCCAGTCAGGCACCCTGCTCACCTCCACTTGCGCAGAAATCGCGTTGATAACGGCATCATGCCAATAACCTGTAAGCACTACAATGTCGCCCAAACCAGCCCGCTGATATTGGTCAATCACGTGGCAAATGAGAGGTTGACTGCTGCGCGGATGCAGGGCCGTAAGCTTGCAGCCGCCGTAACGGCTGGCGCGCCCCGCCGCCATCAACGCTACGCGAATGTCACTCATGTATTGGGCGAAGTCTCTGACGCACTGCTCACTGATGTCGTTGCAGAGGTAACGTCGCTATCAGCACCTCCATGATTGATAAGCTCTGCGATAGGGGTCGCCCCCACAGGTCGGTAAAGTACCAGTGTTTCCGCTATTTTATCCTGAATGGTTTGCCGGTTTGGATCCCAGAATATCTGTAGAAATCCCAGTAAACCCGTAGCGAATCCTGCGGTGTAGCCTCCATATCGTCCAAAGCTTTCCCACAAATTAGGCAAAGTACCGTCAAGTTTAACGACTTTCACCCGCAAGATCTTTTTACCAATCGTATGGCCGCCCCACCAGGCGCTTAACACGCTATAATACAAAGCCGCCCAGCCAAAACCCAGTCCCAGATCGCTGATAACTCCCTCCACCCAACCAATCAGACTCTGCGATTTGCTGGTGTCATTGTCGCTACCCAGGCCTATTTTTATTTCTGGCTCGGACGTGTTGGTAACACTTTCCGCTCTATTCTCAGCGGCACTTGATGATGGTTGATTCGACTCCTCTGACACCGGCACCATATCAGCCAGGGTTTCTGTGTATTTATTGAGTAGATACTCAGACTGTACGGCGGTTAACCCTTCGTCGGCAAGAACCGACTGAAACACTCGAGTAGCCTCTTCGGCGCTCATCTCAGAGTCTGCGAACGCCTCGGCAAAACCGCTGGCGACGTCTTCGTAACAGTCCATATCTCCATTACAGCTTTGCCAGGCATATTTTTGCGCAACCAGGAGACCGGCCGTGATGTATTGCGGTTTATCACTCAGCGGCTCACTATCGCTGTCAAAATGACTCGAATCAACAATCATGTAGGTAACAAAAAACAGCAATAAAGCACCGGTAAAGCGCAATGACTTGCGCGCAAAACCTCGCTTTTTATGGCTATCAGCCAGATGCTTACCTGCCCTGAAAAACGTAACCGCCACAAACACAGCCAAAATAAGCGCGTGCGCTGTACTCAATAAAACCACGATACTCACATCGATACATTGCGCAAATAATCGTCGCCATGGAGAGGCCAGTGGCTGACCCAGTAATTCGTCGGCCACGCCAAATGCATAGGGTGTAACTTTCTCGCGGGTTTCTTTGCTGGTTAGCGTGTCATTGGGGGCCGGTAGAGAATTTTTCACTTCACCAGACATGGGACTCATCCTTGTTGCACTTGTAAACTATCGGCTGTTAAAAGCCCTGCTATTGGTTTTTATACCGTGTTTTTCAGGTGTAAGCAAAGCAACTGTATTATTTCTTTTGCAACGCCTTTATTCCCCCGGTTAGCCCCTCTAAGGTTAATGGATACATCCGCTCTTCCATCAGCTCGTTGATCAGTCCTATCGACTGATAATAGGGCCAGTATTGTTCTGGTTGCGGATTCAGCCAGATACAATGACTGAAATGCTCAGTAATGCGCTGCATCCATGTAGCACCAGATTCTTCATTCCAGTGTTCAACGCTGCCGCCGGGGTAGGCAATCTCATAGGGACCCATAGTGGCATCCCCCACAAATATCACTTTACAATCAGGCCCGTATCGATGAATAACATCCCAGACATCTATTCGTTCGTTGTCGCGGCGGGTATTATCCTGCCACACCGATTCATACACACAGTTATGAAAATAATAATAATCGAGGTATTTAAACTCTGCGTGTACAGCAGAAAACAGCTCTTCGACGCCTTTTATATGGCTGTCCATAGAGCCGCCGATATCAAAAAACATCAACACCTTAACCGCATTATGCCGTTCCGGGCGCATATGAATATCGAGCAATCCGCCTTGCTTGGCTGTTTTAGAAATCGTAGAAGCAATATCGAGTTCTTCACTTGCTCCGCTCCGGGCAAACTCACGTAACTTACGCAGCGCCATTTTAAGGTTACGCGTACCCAGCTCAGCGTTACCATCTAAATTTTTAAATTCTCTTTTGTCCCAGACCTTTACAGCCGAAAAGCGACGATTACCCCGCTGCCCGATACGCACACCCTCCGGGTTATCACCATAAGCACCAAAGGGGCTTGTACCACCGGTACCAACCCATTTGTTGCCGCCAGCATGGCGTTCTTTTTGTTCGTCGAGGCGTTCGCGGAGCTTTTTCATTAACGCGTCTAAGCCGCCTTCCTGGCGCAACTGTTCGCGCTCCTCTGCCGACAGTCGTTTTTCAAATTCTTTGCGCAACCAGTCTTCGGGAATATCGTCTCCGAAAAGCTCTATAGAATCGACCCCTTCAAAATAGCTAGCAAAAGCACGGTCAAACTTATCAAACTGAGATTCATCTTTTACCAGTATGATCCGGGCCAGTTGATAAAATGATTCGGTGTCAGCAAAAATAACGTGTTGCTGCAGGGCGTTAAGCAAATCCAGTAGCTCTCTGAGGCTGGTTTTCACCCCGTAACGACGTAACGTGAAGAAAAAATCAACCAGCATTAGCGGCGCGCCATAAAGACCAGTTTTTCAAACAGGTGAATGTCCTGCTCGTTTTTCAGTAAAGCCCCGTACAGAGGCGGGATACTGGTTTTACCGTCTTTGTCCTGCAGAGCCTCGGGCGGAATATCCTCAGCCACGAGTAATTTAAGCCAGTCTATAAGCTCTGATGTAGATGGCTTCTTTTTAAGGCCGGGGATATCGCGTACATTGAAGAATGATGCCAGCGCTTCTTCCAACAACTGCTTTTTAATTTCAGGAAAATGTACTGCAACGATGTCACGCATTTCCTGTGGTGTGGGAAATTTAATATAATGAAAAAAACAGCGCCGCAAAAACGCGTCGGGTAACTCTTTTTCATTGTTAGAGGTAATAATTATTATCGGCCGGTTTTGCGCTTTTATGCGCTGCTGGGTTTCATAAACATAAAACTCCATTTTATCCAGTTCGAGCAGAAGATCGTTGGGGAACTCAATATCCGCCTTATCGATTTCGTCGATTAACAGCACTGGTCGCTGCTGTGCTTCAAACGCTTCCCAGAGCTTACCTTTAACAATGTAATTACTGATATCATGTACACGTTTATCGCCCAGTTGCGAGTCTCTCAGACGCGATACTGCATCATATTCATATAATCCCTGCTGCGCTTTCGTGGTTGATTTAATATGCCACTGTATAAGCTCAGCATCCAGACTGCTTGCCAGTTCCTCTGCCAACAGCGTTTTACCTGTACCCGGCTCGCCTTTAATTAAAAGTGGACGCTCCAGCGTGATAGCGGCATTGACCGCGAGCTGCAGGTCAGCACTGGCAATATATTTTTGTGTACCTTGAAAAGCCATGAAAGTCCTTAAAACAATTAACCGTTAAAATAACCATAACATATAGCGAAAATCACTTTGCATTTTATAGCTTAATAACAATGATATAAGAGTAAATAAATATGCTCCTGTTATACTGTCTTTAATGCATACGCCAGTGCAAGGCACCCCGGAGCCCGAAATAAACAAAAGGAATAATCATGCAAGTATTTAACGATAACTCCCTCGCTATCGGCAACACGCCACTAGTAAAGCTGAATCGCGTTACCGGCGGTAATGTGTATGCCAAAATGGAATCCCGCAACCCAAGCTTCAGCGTTAAGTGTCGTATTGGTGCAAACATGATTTGGGATGCGGAAGAACGCGGCATTCTTACTGAAGGTAAAGAAATTGTTGAGCCTACCAGTGGTAATACCGGCATTGCACTGGCTTTCGTCGCCGCGTCCCGTGGCTACAAACTGACCCTGACTATGCCATCGAGCATGAGCCTGGAACGTCGTAAGTTACTTAAGGCATTAGGTGCTAATCTGGTGCTGACCGAGGCGCCAAAAGGTATGAAGGGTGCCGTTGCCGCCGCACAGGAAATCGTAGATTCCGACCCAGAAAAATACGTATTGCTACAACAATTTGAAAACCCGGCTAACCCGGCTATTCATGAAAAAACCACTGGCCCTGAAATTTGGCAGGCTACCGATGGTAAAATTGATGCGTTTGTTGCCGGTGTAGGTACCGGCGGTACGATTACTGGTGTCAGCCGATACATCAAAAACACCCAGGGTAAAGCCATTACATCTATTGCTGTTGAACCCACTGACTCACCGGTAATTACCCAAGCGAAAGCCGGTCAGGAACTCACCCCCGGACCACACAAAATTCAGGGTATTGGCGCGGGCTTTATTCCGGGCAACCTGGATCTTGATCTGGTCGACGAAGTGGAACAGGTCTCCAACGAAGAATGCATGGAAATGGCACATCGTCTGATGAAGGAAGAAGGTATTCTGGCAGGGATTTCTTCGGGCGCGGCCGTTGTAGCAGCTAAACGATTTGCTGAACGTCCCGAAAACAAAGACAAAATAGTGGTCGTATTGTTAGCCAGTGGCACCGAGCGCTATTTGTCGAGCCCACTATTTGCCGGCGCGTTTGACGACCAGGAAGAAGTACAGTAATTACCGCTTAGTTATTGAAAGCACAACTAAACGGGGCGTTTACCAACGCCCCGTTTTTGTCTGTGTTGATTGCCAAATGCCCAGCCTGACGGTACAGTTAGATTCTGACTTCTTGGGGTGATCATTATGTATTTACGTTTGTCTTCGGTTATTTTCATTATTGTCGCATTACTGCATCTAAGTGGATGCGAAAAAGAAGAAGGTATTGGTCGCTACGGCATGCTGGAAGAAAACACTCCGGAATACACGGCAGTAATGTTTATACGGGGCATCTATTCAGATGACAATATTGACCGCGCAGTGAAACTCAGTACAGAGAAAATGGCCCGGGTGTTACAGCGTTATCACACGCAGAACAATATCCAGCGTCACATGTTTAATCTTAAGTACGACACTGTCGAAGTGACGCCTCAGTCGGGACAATCAATTGGCCGAACCGAATTTGCTGAAGTGGCCGTTATTACCCTGTTTTTCTCAGGCCAGTATAATGGCGACACGGTAGAGGATCTTCGCACCCTTGATCTGAAAAAGGTCGATGGTAAATGGAAAGTCGACAATGTTCAGGCGGATCCATTCTTGTAATCGCAGCACCCGGCTGGAAATACAACACCTGTAATCGGGTAGCTATGCGTTAATATGTAAAATAGTTGTTGCACATAATTCACGCATAAATCATCATGTTGCGCGTTATTTCACAAGGATAAGCGCGCAATGAAATTAGAATCCATAGCTCTTCATCATGGTTATACATCAGAAGCAACCACCAAAGCTGCTGCAGTACCCATTTACCAAACCACTTCATACACCTTTGATAACACTCAACATGGCGCCGACCTGTTTGATCTCAAAGTACCGGGAAACATCTATACCCGGATCATGAACCCGACTACCGACGTACTTGAACAGCGGGTAGCGGCTATGGAAGGCGGAATCGCCGGATTAGCACTGGCGTCTGGCATGGCCGCAATTACTTACGCTATTCAGGCCATATGTGAAGTCGGCAGTAACATAGTCAGTACCAGTCAGTTGTACGGCGGTACGTATAATTTGTTTGCCCATTCCCTGCCCAAGCAAGGTATAGAGGTAAAAATGATTTCTCATGATGACTATGATGGCTTTGATAAGGCAATTGATGAAAACACTAAAGCTGTATTTTGTGAGTCCATCGGCAATCCGGCGGGTAACATCGTCGATATCCAAAAACTTGCTGAAATTGCGCATAAACACGGCGTGCCATTAATAGTTGATAATACCGTTGCAACCCCGGTGTTATGCCGTCCGTTTGAACTCGGTGCTGACATTGTCGTGCACAGCCTGACCAAATA
The DNA here is from genome assembly GCA_013373625.1 of Alteromonadaceae bacterium. GTDB lineage: Bacteria > Pseudomonadota > Gammaproteobacteria > Enterobacterales > Alteromonadaceae > Alteromonas. Next base: position 6,748 of record JABXHM010000037.1, read on the forward strand.
TATAGGCGGTCACGGTACCAGTGTCGGTGGCATTATTGTCGACAGCGGCAAGTTTGACTGGGTTGCAAATAAAGACCGCTTTGCCATTCTTAACGAGCCAGATCCGTCTTATCATGGCGTGGTATATACTGAAGCGCTTGGTCCTGCGGCGTATATCGGCCGCTGCCGGGTTGTTCCTCTGCGCAATACAGGTGCGGCAATTAGTCCAATGAATGCATTTCAAATTATGCAGGGACTTGAAACCTTATGCCTTCGTATGGAGCGCCACTGTGACAATGCCGAAAAGCTGGCAGCCTACCTGAGCAATCACGAAAAAATAAGTTGGGTAAATTATGCTGGCTTAGCTGACAGTCCATACCGTGACACTTGCCAGAAGATTACCGGTGGTAAAGCATCCGGTATTTTAAGCTTTGGTATTAAAGGTGGTCGTGATGCCGGCGCTCAATTTATCGATGCATTGGAAATGATTTTGCGCTTAGTGAATATTGGTGACGCGAAATCATTAGCTTGCCACCCGGCTACGACCACTCACCGTCAGCTGAATGAAAAGGAACTCGCCAGCGCTGGTGTGAGTGCCGATCTGGTGCGGATATCCGTGGGTATTGAAAACATCGACGATATTATCGCTGACGTTGAACAAGCCTTGAAAAAGGTATCTGTGTAAGTCAGGCTGGCAATACACCCCGGCCTGTATGGAATAAAAATAGATAAGAAAACCGGCCAGCTTGCTGGCCGTGTTTTTTCTTACTGCCCTACAGCAATGCCTTCGCGGCGCGGATCGGCGCCACCGACATAACCGTTTTCGGTAACCTGAATGCCGTGTAAGCCACTGTTTAAGTCGATAACCTTTACCTTATGGCCAAGTGCCTCAAGTGGGGCCTGCAGTGCTTCTATTGGCGTCCCTTTCTCCAGCGCAGTATAGTCGTTACGGTTAGTGATTTTCGGCAAATTAATGGCCTGCTGAATATCCAGCCCATAATCAATCACACCAATAAGCGTTTGCGCAACATAACTGACAATACGGCTTCCGCCTGGCGATCCCACCAGCAACTCTAAATCGCCCTGTTCACTGAACACCATTGTCGGACTCATAGCACTTCGAGGTCGTTTGTGGGGTTCTACCCGATTTGGCACCGGGAACCGGTTTTTGGCCGGTAAAAATGAAAAATCCGTCATCTGGTTATTCAGTAAAAAGCCATCAACCATAATGCCCGAACCGAACATGAATTCGATACTGGTGGTCATCGACACCGCATTACCTGCTTTATCCACCACCACAAAATGACTGGTGTTTGGCTGTTCTAATGAACTGCCGGCACTCAATTGTGTAGAAAACGGTTCACCCGCCCGGGCAAAACGCCAGGGTTTGTCCGGTTTTATGGTTTCGGCACGACGGGCCAGATAACCATCGTTGATCAATGCGGCGTAGGGTAAGTTTGTAAAATCACTGTCAGCAATATACTTTTCTCTGTCCGCATAAGCCAGTGCACTTGCCTGGGTGTATAAGTTTGCAAACTCTACACTATCGATGGCGTAATCTGATAAATCAAATTTTTCCAGCAACTTTAACAGCTGATAAACATTGATCCCACCGGAACTGGGCGGTGCCATGCCGCAGACTTGTTTACCGCGGTAGTCACCACAAATCCCCTGGCGCGAAATAGCTTTGTAGCGAGCCATATCCTCTTCATTTAACACACCCGGATTAATCTCAACGCCTTGAACGGCTTTAGCGATATGCGCTGCCAGTTCGCCTTTATACATGTAATCAGCGCCCTGTTCGGCTATGTTACGCAGGGTTTTGCCAAGTGCCGGATTTTTTTTCGTTACGCCGGCTTTTAAGGGATTCCCCCCCGGATAAAAATAGGTTGCCGTACTGGGAAAGGTTTTCATTCCTTTGTGATACTGCGAAGCCATAGCCACCAGTTTTTCGAGCCGCGGTGATACTTTAAAGCCTTCTTCGGAGGTAACGATGGCATCTTTAAACAGGTTACGCCATGGCAGCTTGCCAAAACTGCTATGAGCCTCTTCAAGCGCTTTTAATACACCCGGTACGCCAACGGATTTACCGCCCACAACGGCATCGAGCCATTTCATCGGCTCGCCCTGATCCACAAACCAGTACGCGTTCACACCTGCCGGGGCCATTTCGCGACCATCGAAGGTATGCAGAGTCTTGGTGGTATTGTCCCAATACAACATAAAAGCGCCACCACCAATACCAGATGACTGCGGCTCAACCAGTGTTAACATTGCCTGGATCGCCACTGCAGCATCAATAGCACTCCCGCCCTCATCGATGACATTTTTACCTGCCCACGATGCGTACGGATTAGCCGCTACCACCATGTAGTCCTGACTGGTGTGGGCTTTTTTGTCTATGTAACCTGTTGCAGCCTCTGGCTCCCGGGTCTCCCGCGGTGCTAACTGTACTTGCGACTGAACGTTCGTTGACAGGGCTACCCACCCTGCCAGAAAAAGAAAAGGTATTCGACTTCGCCTCAAAATGAATCTTCCTATTATTTAAATTTATCCGGGTTCACAGCTCGTTTATTCAGGAAAGCATCGAACGCTTCCTGTGCTGCTTCGGTGCCCATGGCTTCTATGAAAATATCCAGTTCATAATCCATATGCTGCCTGATGTCATCGGCTTCGTTGTTAAGCAGTGCTTTGGTTTGCAACAATGCAAAGGAAGGCTTAGCAGCCAGTTTACTGGCGACCTTATCAACCGTATCACGCAATTGATCTACATTAACGGCTTTGGTAACCAAACCAACTTCACGCGCTTCCTCAGCGCCAAAAGGTTCACCCAGCATCAGCCATTCACTGGCTCGCCGACGCCCAGCCATACGCGGTAAAATGTAGCTGGAAGCATATTCTGGTACCAGACCTAAATTTATGAATGGTAAGATAAAACGTGCATCGGCACTGGCATACACCAAATCACAATGTAACAGCATGGTTGTGCCAATGCCAACCGCTAAGCCTGATACTTCGGCGACTACCACTTTTTTACAGTTTAACAGCGCATGCATGAAGCTAACGGTCTCTCCCATATGGGGATCGGAGCCATGGTCGGCAAAACCCGAGATCTCGTTACCAGCACAAAACATATCACCTTCGGCGCGGATTATGACAACTTTACACTGCTCAGATGCATCAGCCGCCTTTAAGCCATCGGCCATCGTTTGATACATGTCTCTGGTCAGCGCATTTTTCTTTTCAGGGCGGTTTAGCACAATGTGCGTTATTGCACCGGTAGTTTCTATACGTATATGGCTCATGGCTTTCTCCAGCATTAAAGGTTAGCTAAATACCTGGGTTTATTGGTATCACTGCACATTTTAGTTATCATAACGCCCCACCCTTTTTATCAACAATTAATATCAATGATAGTTGCGCTACCAGTTAAGCCACAGTTTAGTCTTGGCCCCATTATATTAGCCGTTACGGCTATTCTTTTGTTTTTAGCCGGCACCACGGTAAATGATACGCTCGCGTACGATCGCTATGCCTTGCAGAGCATGGAGACCTGGCGCTTAATCACCGGGAGCCTGATGCATACCAATGGTTACCATCTATTGCTTAATCTGGCTGGACTGGCATTATTGTGGGCGCTGCATGGCGAGCACTATCAACCGGTAAAGTATGTAAAACTATTTATCTGGTGCAGTTTGGGGACGAGCATTGGTATCTACTTTTATTCTCCGACCTTAATCTGGTATGTGGGACTTTCCGGTGCGTTGCACGGCATCTTTGTGTGGGGCGCGTGCATGGATTTACTAAAGGGCTTACGTTCAGGTTGGTTATTGCTTGCGGGGATTACAGCTAAATTAGTGTATGAACAATACTATGGCAGTAGCGCCGAGGTTGCCAGCTTAATTGACGCCCATGTGGCGGTCGATGCTCACCTTTATGGGGCCATAAGTGGTGGCATTTTATTTATGTTGATGTGGATGTTTACGGTTGCGGTCGAGCGCCTGAACGCCCGCCGCAAACCACTATAATTTAAAGGTTCTCTTCAAACAAAGCATAAATTCGACGGTATTCATCGAGCCAGGAGCTCGGTTGCACAAATCCATGTGGCTCAACCGGATAAATGGCTGTTTCGAAGTTTTCTTTTTCAAGCTCAATAAGACGCTGAACTAAGCGAACTACGTCAACAAAAAATACGTTGTTGTCGACCATCGGGGCATTAATCAGTAATGGCTTTTGCAATCCTTCAGCATGGTAAATAGGTGAACTTCTGCGATACGCAATCGGGTCTACGTCAGGGGTATTAAGAATGTTCGAGGTATACCCGGTATTGTAGTGCGCCCAGTCAGATACCGGACGCAACGCTGCGCCCGCCTGATAGAGATCAGGTTCGTTAAACATCGCCATAAAGGTTAAGAAACCACCATAGGAACCACCGTAAGTACCAATGCGATTTCGGTCTACGTTGGCATTGGCCACTAACCAGTTCACCCCGTCACGGTTATCCTCCAGTTCAGGCGTGCCCATTTGCCGGTAAATAGCTGTACGCCAGTCTCGTCCGTAACCGGCTGAAGCGCGGTAATCCATATCAAGCACCACATAGCCTTGTTTCACCAGGAAGCTATGGAACATAAACTCACGGAAATAGCCCGACCAGCCAAGGTGTGAGTTTTGTAAATAGCCCGCACCATGATTAAATACCACCGCTTTTCGTGGTTCACCTTGCAGGTAATTTTCTGGTAAGTATACCCGCGCATAGATGGGCTCATCCGTATGCGTTGACTCAATAGCAACCACTTTTGGTGCTACCCAGGGCTTTGCCAGGAATTCCTCACTAACAGTATGTGTCAATTGCTGAGGTTGTTGCTTGCCGGCCACGGGCGCAGAATAAAGCTCTGGCGGGCGCGTAACCGTAGAATGGGTTAACAATAATGTTTGTTCATCAGGACTTAATACATAATCGGTCATCCCATTTAAGTCAGTGAGTGACTCATGTTCACCACTGTCAGTATTTACACGGTAAATTTCATAAATCCCCGGATGCTTTTTATTCGCTTTGAAATAAAAGTAGTCATCATCATCGGTAAGTGTAAGGCTGTTCACCACATACTGACCACTTGTTAACGACTGCGGCGCTTCACCTGGCTTTTGAATATAAAGATGGCTGTAGCCACTTTGTTCAGACAAGTAATACAGCGTATGGGAGTTATTTAACCAACCAAATTGATTATGGCGATAGTTGATCCAGGCATCATCATGCTGACGGTGCTGATTGACAAGCTTTTTAGCCGCCAGGTCAACGGTAACCAACCAGCTGTCTTTATTGTCCCAGGCTTCCAACAGCAACGCTACCGCTTTGCCGTCCTGATGCCAACGTATGGACGCACCCCGTTGCGACCAGCTGTTTAACAAGCCTATCGCTCGTGGCAACCGATTTATCGTGTAGTCTTCTCCCCGCGCGGCGGCGTTTTCCTGTTTTACATCAGCCAGTACATCATCGTTGTAGCCAGGCAACCCTTGGTAAGAAAGTTCGTACTTAGTCCCTTGTGCGACATCGATAAGCCATGATGTTTGTTTCACCGGCTTGGCATCGGCCACTCGCTGGCGCACATTGACAGCGGCAATTCGACCATCTTCCTGTATATAGTGAGGCATGATGTCGGTATCGTCTCGATGACTGCCTTTTGCGGTAGTCACAACAATAGCGTGCTTGCCATCCGGCGCCATTTTAACTGCAACCAGGCGCTCACCGGCGTCAAAATAAACCGGGGCTGGCGCTGCGGCTGGGCTCTGCTCGCGAAGTTGCTTTTGCTGTGCAAAGCTATCTTCACGGTTTTTACGTTGCACTTTTATGTATTCAATTAATGACTGTTGCTCTCGCGCAACAAAGTCTTTGGCGGGTTTATTGGCGGTTGGGGCTTCAGCAAATATCCAACTTAACAGTACTTGTTGCTGACCTGTCGTTAAATTAAAGGCAACGATACTATCGTGATGGCGTGCCATTAATCGATTATCCGTAGAAAATTGCAGATCTTGTAATGGCAATCCATGCGTCAAACGTACCACTTCACCATCAGGCATTTTTATAAATACGCTGTCTGCGTATTTCCATGCTATGTAGCGACCATCGTGACTGGTGACCTGTTCATCGGCTTTGAACAAATGAAGTTCGCCTGGCGCAATTTTATCCGATTCCCCCGTTTCACTGATGCGGAAATAATCATTTAGCTTTGAGTCGGCTTGTTGACGGGCATAAATCATAGTGCCATCAGGCGCCCAGGCAGCATTTTGCGGCTGACGACCTAACCATTTAGGATCTGCCATAATTTGCTCTAGCGTAATTGCTCCACCATTTTGTTGCGCCGCGCTGGTTGCGGGTTGTACTGGCTGAACAATAGCTGGTAGCTCGTTACGTTCCACTGCCGCTGCTTGCGTCTCATTACTGATATCTGTGGTACTACAGGCAGACATAATGACGCCCATACCAAATATAACGCTACTTCTTAAACCAATTTGTTGCATATTATTATTTACTTATTGATGAATTCGTTGTCATTATAGCCATCTCTGTAGACACCATGTAAGTCCTTGTCTTTGTTTTTGCTCGTCTTGTCTATTTCGTGTTGCAGGTACATAAAATTGATCTAAACATGGCCATACCGATGTAAAGGTGTATGTCGACTTAATAAAGGAATTCCATTATGAAAAAAATCTTAGGTGCTCTTGTTTTAACAGCGCTGCCGCTCTTTGCGCAAGCTAACAGCTGTCCTGACGTATTGAAGTTTATGAAACGAAAGTTAAACTCGCAGGAAACCGTCAACATGTGTAGCGAATTCCAGGGGAAAACCCTGTTAATCGTAAATACTGCAAGCTTTTGTGGTTTTACCCCGCAGTTTGAAGGCCTTGAAGCCATGTATGCAGAATTGAAAGATCAGGACTTTGCCGTACTGGGTTTCCCGTCTCACGACTTTAATCAGGAAGCCGACGATGAAGGTAAAACGGCTGAACTATGCGAACTCACCTATGGCGTTAAGTTCCCCATGTTCGAGCCAACGCATGTAAAAGGTGAAGATGCCGATCCACTCTACCGGATGCTGGCAAAAGCCACAGGAGAAGAGCCAAGCTGGAACTTTAACAAGTATCTGGTAGATAAAGAAGGTAACATCCTTAAGCATTATAAGAGTTCGGTCAAACCGTCTGACAAATCACTTCGCGAAGACGTAGAAAAAGCGTTAGCAATGTAACCATTTCGCTCGCCTGCTTACCGACAACGCGCAGCAGCCGTTGTCGACGTTAAAAAAACTGCATAAAAAAAGCCCCGTAAAATACGGGGCTAATGCACACTCAACGTTTGGAACACACACTCATTAGCAATCCAGAGTCCATCAAATAAACTGTTTTTTGCTAATCACATTAAGTTAGTCCGCCTAAAAACAGAAAGGTTCCAAAAAAATTTCATTGTTTAATAAATTTTTTATCGTCCGGTCAGCATGACCTTCTAAGCACTTGTTTCAGCGTCGAAAAACTGATCATCGCAATGGGTTAAATGCATCACAGAAGGTGACACCAATCGGGCCAGAACGCCAGCGCTATTGCGCCAGGCAACTGAGCGCTTGCTCAAAATCTGCCACTATGTCATCAATATCTTCAATACCTACAGATAACCGGATCATTGTTTCTGTTATGCCCATTCGGGCACGCTCTCGTTGTCCATTCTCAAAAAAGATGGTTGACGCAACTGGCAGCGCCAATGAACGGGTGTCACCTAAATGTGTTGCCGACAATACTAATTTGAGTTGGTCGAGAAATTCGCAAGGGTCAATGCCCGGCACTAAATCAAAACTCAGAATTGCCCCATAACTGCTCAATTGTTCGCGGGCAATATAGTGCTGTGGATGATTGGCCAGTCCCGGATAATAAACGCGTTCAATATGATCATGACCTTCAAGGTAGGTAGCTAGCTTCAACGCATTTTCGGTGCTTCGGGCCATTCTTAACGTCAATGTTTCAAGGCCTACCGAAATAAGGTGCGCCGACTGGGGCGATAATGTTGCGCCCATATCCCGCAATCCTTTTTTCTTTATTTGCGTGATGCCCCACAGTGACGCATCAGCCACCTGATACTGTGGTTTGATATTGTCAAACCCGGTCCAGTCAAAGGTCCCCATGTCGATGATGGCTCCACCTAATACATTGCCATGGCCAGCAATATATTTAGTTAACGAAGTCATGACCAGGGAGGCTTTCATGGCTTTAGCATCAAAGGAAGGTGGCGGCGTCATGGTGTTGTCTACCATAAATAACAGGCTGTTTTCTTCACACCATTTACCTATGGCTCTGGCATCAGACACTTGGGTAACAGGGTTTGCTATTGTCTCAGCATACACGGCACGAGTGTTGGCACGTTTAGCGGCAATGACATCGTGAATAGAAGTCACATCAACAAAGGTCAGTTCAATACCTAAATCGGCTAACGTGTCCATAAAACTGCGGGTGTTGCCAAAAAGATACTGGCTGACAATGATATGGTCACCCGCTTTAAACAACGAAAGAATCGTGCTGCTTATGGCTGCCATACCCGTCGCAAAACAGACGCTGGCAATGCCACCCTCCATTTCAGTTAAGATATTTTGTAACGCAGTGACTGAGCCAGACGAAGAGCGAGAATAAACATGACCCACTTTTTTGCCCTGAAAAACGTCCACCAGTTCCTGCGTTTTTTCAAATTCGAATAACACTGAATTGGTGGTACTGGCATGCACTGCCCCATCGGTAGGATGGTTCAACAGTCGATCGGCATGTACTTGACGAGTGGTAACTCCCGGTTTGGTCACGCGTTAGGCTCCGTTATTGTTTGCTGGGGGTATTTGGCGGTGACGGCACGGTAAAACAAATAGACCGACTCCATTGACGCCATTACATCATTAGATACTGTGAGAACCGGCCCGAACATCAAACATTTTTTTTGATAATCAAGGCCTACGCACTGCACCGGAATTCTAGCGTTTTGTGCAATGTAAAGAAAGCCGCTTTTCCAGGGATACACCGCTTTTCGGGTTCCTTCGGGCGCCAAAGCAACAATAAGCTGCTCATTATGGCCGATTTGCGCGGCGATATTTTCTACCACCCCATGCGCGCGACTGCGCTCTACAGGTATACCGCCGAGGCTACGCATGATGCTGCCCATTGGACCTTTAAATAAGGTATGTTTGGCAAAAAAAGACAGCTTAATGCCCAATGCCAGCATAAACATAACACCCAGAACAAAATCCCAGTTTGATGTGTGCGGCGCAACAATCAATACCATTTTAGGCTCATTGGCCATTTTACCTGCTATTGCCCAACCACGTTTACGCAACCACCACTGACAACATTTACCCATGATCCCAACTTTTCGTGTTGGGACCCCTGCAGGTACTACCTGATTGAAAAACTGCATATACTTTTCACCTGGGTTAATCTATTGTCTGGGGCCTGTTGATCTTTGCTGTGCAAGTTTCAGCAGTGCTGTGTTTCATTTAGACAAGACAATTGTTTACAGGTCTGCTCGACTAAATCAAAAACACGTAACCGAGTATTAATCACACTCGTGGGCGGTCCGAAGGGGTCGTCATGAAAGCATTTTACTCTTTGTCACAGCGCTTTGATGCAGATTAACTATGCCTACAGGCCTGTGTCGTGATTAAAGTGCTTTCATGCAGATCCAAATTTGTACATCAAAGGTCAACAGACCCTAATAGTGTACTTTACTTATAACCTGCCACGAAAGATTAACGCATTTAATCCGGATAGATTGACTGTTTGGATTGCACCTTTAATTTTTATGGCGAGGACGTTAAGAGTTTTACGTTTTATCATGTGCATAATATTTGTAGCGCTACGACAACATCCTGACTATCCCTTAATCATCGCAGCAAATCGCGATGAGTTTTATGCCCGGCCTACCCAGCATAGCCATTTCTGGCCGCAATCTCCGGCCCTGTTGGCAGGCAAAGATCTTAAGGCCGGTGGCAGTTGGATGGGGATCACGCGCGATGGCAATTTCGCAGCGCTCACCAATATTCGCGACCCAAGCCGGGAGCAAACAACACCAAGCAGTCGCGGCGCACTGGTGACAGATTTTCTAAGAGCAGGTCACCCTATCACTGAGTACAGCCACCGTTTGCATAACAACGCACACCGGTACAATGGCTACAATCTGTTGTTTGGTAACTATCAACACCTGGCCGTATTTAACAGTCACAGGCGATCGCTGGAACACCTGGCGAATGGGTTTCATGGCCTGTCGAATGCCCAGCTCAATACCCCCTGGCCAAAAATGAATCGCGGAATAAGTGCGTTAAAAGAATACGTGGTTAATACTAAAACGCTATTGTCCGATGACTTGTTTACGTTGCTCACTGATGACACCCCTGCACTACCTGATCAATTACCCGATACCGGAGTGCCAAAAGAGTGGGAGCAGCGTCTGTCACCGATATTTATTCGCACCCCGGAGTATGGCACTCGCAGTTCGACCGTACTCATGATCACTAAAAACGCAGAAATCAACTGGTTTGAAAGAGTATTTCCTGTCCCCGCTGACATGTCGACGTTACATTTTGAGCGCTATGATTATAGCTGGAAAATTCAGCAGGAATGACCTGATAACTATTCGTATTTTGGTGAGTTGATGGCATAATGCGCATCCGCTGGTTGACTCCCGTTACCAGCGATCTACGTTGAGAATTTGCTGGATTACACAGCAAACCCTATTTTAGTTTATGAAAGCACAGGACTGTTCATAAACCTAATTAACTGAATCCTGTATATTTAGAGGACATATCGTGTTTGAAGTGCTACCCCAACTATCCCCGGATCCCATTCTTGGTTTGTCTGCTGCATTTAAACAGGACACCAACGCCAATAAGATTGATTTAGGCGTTGGCGTTTATAAAGATGAGCAAGGCAACACACCTATTCTTTCAGCGGTAGCCAAAGCGCAGCATATTCTGTTGCAGCGTGAAACTTCAAAAACCTATATTACCCCTCAGGGTGTGCAAGGTTATATAGACGGCATGCTGTCTCTGATACTGGGCGATAAAAGCCCGGTTGTGCTGGCTGACCGCGTAGCGGCTGTACAAGCACCTGGTGGTTGTGGCTCTTTGCGTATTTTAGCTGAGTTATTAACCCGCGTTAATAAAGATACCAAGGTGTGGGTGAGCGATCCTACCTGGGCAAACCATATTCCTTTGATTGGCAATGCCGGTCTGGCCATCGATACCTATCCCTATTTTGACAAAGCGACGGCTTCGATTCGCTTTGATGCCATGCTCGATACACTGAAAAAAGTCGAAAAAGGCGACGTGGTCCTGTTACATGGATGCTGCCACAACCCTACCGGTGCAGATTTGACTCACGAGCAGTGGCAGGCAGTTATGGAAGTGGCTAAAGAGCGTGAATTCCTGCCGTTTGTTGATATCGCCTATCAGGGGTTTGGTGACGGTATTGAGGAAGACGCCTATGGCGTGCGTTTGTTATGTGAAAACTTACCTGAAGTGATTATTGCCGCGTCATGCAGTAAAAACTTTGGTTTGTATCGCGAGCGCGTGGGTCTGGCAGCCATTGTCACAGCAGATTCAAAAACGAAATCAATTGCCCAGGCTCAAATACAAAACGTTGCCCGTGGCATCTACTCTATGCCACCAAGTTACGGTGGTGCATTAGTTGATATTATCTTATCTGACGTGGCCCTCAAACAAGAGTGGGAAACTGAAGTTAATGAAATGCGTAACCGTATGCGTACTTTGCGTAGCCTGCTGGTAGACAAACTAAGTGAATATGGTGCTCAAAAAGACTTTAGTTTTGTTAATCAGCAAAAAGGGATGTTTTCGTTTCTTTGCATCACGCCTGAGCAAGTGCAAAAAATGCGCAGCGAACACAGCGTTTACTTTGTTGATTCAAGCCGCGTAAATATAGCCGGCATCAGCTTATCCAACGTTGATGATATGGCCAAAGCAATGGTTTCTGTTATCAACAACTAAGCTATAAGCGAGCATGATTACACAAAAAAGCCTTTAATATTAAAGGCTTTTTTTTATTCTAAGCGTGAGTTTGTGCGGCCATGGCATTTTGTCATGCCAGTACACGTTAAATGGTCAGCGCTACGAAGCTTGATCAGTTAGTCGCTCAAACAAAAACTGCTTAAACAGCACACCAACCGCTTTCAATGAGTCATTCAAACGGTGATCACCGGGGATCAGGTGCAGCGTTGCATTTTGCTGCTTAGCAAAGGCCATGATGTTTTCAGCCGGAATAATTTCGTCCTGCCATCCATGTACGCAAGTCACCGGACACAAAACAGGATAATCCTGCACACTATAACCTGGCATACCTACCGCTGGAGCAAGCAAAAAAATACCTTTAACCGGTTTTTCCAGTGCGGCTACCAAAGAAACGTAGCCCCCCATGCTCGAACCAACCAATAACACTTCAGGATCATCATCAGATAAAATGCCGGTCAGTTGCTCTACCCGCAACTCAGGATCAAGCGTATCGCTGTAATCAATGCTGTCTATCTGACAACCCATTTGCTCAGCAATACCAGCCAGGTATTTTATTTTGGCTCCCCAGGGACCACTCTCTTTACCATGCGAAAAAATAACCTTCACATACATCTCCTTTTTGTGAACAATTATCCGCGATCCAAAGTAAATAACAATGGTATTTATCGTACCGTATACCGTATTTTAATGACAATTTGTCGCTACCGCGTAGTGTAACGCCATTATGCAGCGTTCACTTGCTTACGCCAGTAGGTTTGTTGTACTAACATCTGCAGTTTTTTACAGGCTTTTACGTATTTACTATCTCTTTGATAATAAACCTGTTCTATAACCTGTCCGCGTTCATCAATTAAAAAACTGGCGAGCCTGGCTTTACGGTGAGGCAAATAAAACTGGTGCAATGTAATCATGCGGCTTTTGGGTAAATTTGACAGTTTTTGATAAAAACAAAACGGTAACTTAAGCGCTACTGCACGTTTGTCACCACCGTGCAATAACAACACATTCTGAAACGCATCGTGGTATTCATCTGCTCGCACACCAAAACGAGCAATGAGACTGTCTATTGTTTTTAATCCTGTTTCCATAACAATACTCTCAAACACTGTACACCCAAACAGTACTGTATAATTTATCAGCATTCAAGGTTTTTTGTGATTTATTTTAAACCGGTTTAATTGAGGTCTGTTTTTTTCATTCAACGCAGGTCGTGGGCGTAATATGACCAGACCAACTGTCTGCATCGACTTACTGCCAGCCATCTTATGCTATCAGGCAGGGTGACTGGATGAATTAGTATTGAAAAGCAGAGACAAGAAACGTAAAACCGGGGCAAATAATAAGGCCAGCATTACGCTGGCCTTCATTGAGCAATGATTTATAAATCACAGGGTGGATAATTACTACTTTGATATCACTTCTGACTGACGATCAGCAGACAAGGTTGTCGATTTCCTGCTTCTTGTCAGGCCCTGTTTGATATCATCCAGAATCACATACAGCGCAGGTACCAGTAACAGTGTTATCACCGTCGCAAATAAAATACCAAAGGCCAGAGAGATTGCCATTGGAATAACCACCTGCGCCTGCAAGCTACGCTCAAACATAATCGGCACAAGTCCCATAAATGTCGTGAGCGAGGTTAGTACAATCGCTCTGAAACGCTGTGTACCGGCGCTAATAGCAGCATCCAGCATACGGTGCCCTTCTTCACGCGCGCGGTTAACAAAATCCACCATAATCAGGCTGTCATTTACCACCACCCCGGATAACGCAATAATGCCGCAAATAGACAATACACTTACCGCGTGACCAAGCATTAAGTGGCCCAATATTGCCCCGACAATACCAAACGGAATAACCGACATTATGATTAAAGGCTGGCTATATGAGCGTAGCGGAACCGCTAATAACGCATAAATAGCAAACAAGGCAAATAACAGTCCCTGAGCCAGAGAGGTCATCGCTTCCATCTGCTCACGGGAATTACCCTGCAACTTAAACTCAACCCGAGGGTATTTCTGCATTATTTCAGGGATAACCCGGCTAATCATTTCCATGGTAACCTGGTTTGGCTCCACTAAGTCTTTATTGACGGCCGCAGAAATGGTCACAGAGCGCTGCCCATCTACCCGTATAATTGAGTCATAACCTTTACCCAGCTCAATATCGGCAACCTGTTCAAACGGCACATCCTGACCTGCTGGTGAGCGCACCCGCATGGTCTCCAGATGACCAATCGAATTGCGCTGCTCCTGTGGATAACGCACCATCACCTTTATTTCTTCATCGTCTCGTTGTACGCGTTGTACCTCGGCACCATAAAAACCATAGCGCACTTGCTGACCGAGTTGTTGTAAAGTGATACCTAACGCTTCAGCCTGTGGTTTGAGTGATAACTGAATCTCATCAGCGCCACCGGCAAAGGTGTCGTTGATATCAGAGACACCATTGTACTCAGCAAGAGCGTTTTTCACTTCTGCGCTAATACTTTCCAGCGCGCCAATATCTGCTGAACTAAACTCAAAACTCAAATCAGAACCACCACCAGGGCCGCCTGGTGCAACAAAGCTTAACGTTTTAACGCCTGGTATCTCAGGCATGAGTTCGCGCCAACGGCGCTGTATTTCTGTATCGGTGATGGCTCTTGATTCCCCTTTACTCAATTCAGCTAATACCATTCCGCCAAGAGAGCCCTGATTAAAGGCCACTGAGTGACTGATTACGCCAGCCCCGGTTTCGCGTTGAATTTGTGCGTCCATCTGGTTCATCGCACTAAGCAGAGTATCTAATGCTTTATCACGTTGAGTTAATGACGAACCGGGCTCAAGCTCTACCGAAGCCTGTACAAAATCACTCGGTATCGTTGGGAAAAACACAAACCGGACCCAATCCCCCTTAAACATACCAAAGGTGAGGATCAACATACTGACAAATGCCGCTAAAGTGACATATCTGAATTTCACTGCTTTGGCTAAAAAAGGCGCGTAAATGTTAGTAATAAAGGTTTTAATGCCCTCACTAAAGTAATCCCTGAAGCGTTGTAATTTATTGGCTTTAGCGGGATCGTAAGGCTTTAGTTTCATGTGGGCCAAATGAGCCGGTAATATAAGCTTTGATTCAATTAAAGAAAATAACAGACACACGATGACGACCAGGCCTATCGTTTTCCAGATAACACCGAAAGGTCCGGATACCATTAACATTGGCGAAAAGGCCGCAACCGTTGTTAATACACCAAAGGTTGCCGGCATCGCCACCTTTTTAACCCCGGCGATGACGTTATCGGTGCTATGGCCTTTAGCGTCAATTTCAGAATAGGCCGACTCTCCCATAATAATGGCATCATCCACCACTATGCCGAGCACGAGAATAAAGGCAAACAGGCTGAGCATGTTAATTGAAACGCCCAGCGCATCAAGTGGCAGGATCATTAGCGTACCTAAAAAACACACGGGTAAACCAACCATTACCCAAAATGCCAGTTTGATCTTTAAAAACAATGACAATACTAAAAACACCAGTACCCCACCCCAAAACATATTTTCGAGCATCATGTTTAAGCGATCAGCCAAATAAAATGAGGCATCGCCCCAGGCGTCGGCATTTATGTTGGCGGGAAATTTTGGTTTTTGTTTCTCCAGATAGTTATTTACTTCTTTGGAAATTTCCAACGCATTCTGATCACCAACCGCTTTCACCCGCACATTGACGGCAGGTTGATTATCAAATAAGGCGTACGGCGAGTCCTCGACAAAACCATCATCAATAGTGGCGATATCGCCAAGTGTTAAGCGGCTACCATCAGGGCGGGTAAGTAGCACAATCTGAGCAAATTCCCAGCCTGTATATGCCTGACCCTTAGTGCGCAGTAAGATGTTGCCTGAGTCAGACTTAATTGCGCCGCCGGGCAAATCGACCGAAGACGCACGAATTGCATTCACGACTTCGGAAAATGTCAGGTTGTATTTTTGTAATGTATATTCAGAGAGTTCTACAGAGATTTCATAGTCGCGGTCACCCACCACTTGCACGCTCGAGATCCCGGGCAAGTTAGCGACATCATCGCGCAGATCTTTGGCAAACTCTTTTAACTCACGTTCGTTCGCGTCGCCATAAACAGCTATCCACAAGACATCCTGTTGAAACTTAGTACGATACACAACCGGCTTTTCCGTATTGCCAGGAAATCTGGGAATCGCATCAACCTGTGATTTAACTTCGTCGAGTACCACCTGAACGTCATAATCATCCTCAACCTGGATAGTCACCGAGCCCATGCCCTCTACGGCAGTCGCAGTGATCTGTTTAATTCCATCCAGATCTTTAATGGCGTCTTCAAGCTTAAGTAATACGCCTTCTTCTACTTCTTGAGGTGCTGCGCCAAGATAAGGCACGCGTACCGAAATGATGTTGACTTCAAAATTAGGAAACACCTGCTTTTGAATAGACATAGCGCCGAATATTCCGCCAACCAGCAGAATCCACATCAACAAATTGGCGGCGACATTGTTGCGGGCAAACCAGGCTATCAAACCTGTCTGGGTATTATAGTGCTGCATGAGTTAAGCTCCCGTATCCAACAAACTGTCTTCTGCAGGCTTGTCTTTTGTCGCCGGGTCAACTTCAGGTAACCTTACAGGCATGCCATCATAAGGGTTAGGTACTGCACTTCGTACCACTTTATCACCATCCTCAATACCGGCCGAAATAAATACCGACTCCGGACTGGAGCGCGCCACAATCACTTCTTTTATCTGTAGTTCATTATTGTCGTCGACCACCAGAACGGTACCATCCAGACGCAATAAGTTGCGCGGCAACACAATCAGCGACTGTGCATCGGTACCGCTGATAACCGCTTTAACAAACTGGCCAAAGCGCAGAGGCGCTTCATGGGCGGTCGAACTACGAAGATAAGGGTCGTTGACTTCCACCACCGCATAAATTAATCGATTTGCAGTATCCAATACGCCTTCACTGCGTACTAACTTCCCTTGCCATTGCATTGATTTGCCGCCAACCACTGCACTCAGTGTTACCGGATTCTGCTTAGCAACACCCGCAGACAAGTCGATAAATGCCAGATCACTGTCAGTTAATGGCAGGCGTATTTCAGCAACATCAGTCGCGTAAATTTCACCAACCAGACTGCCCGTCCCGACAAATTGTCCTAAATCGATACTGCGTTCAACAACAATGCCGTCATACGGCGCTACCACTTGCGTGCGACTTAAATTGCGCTGTGCTCTGGCCAGTTTTGCTTGTGCAGCTTTAACATTGGCCTGCTCTTTTGCCAGTTGAGGCTTACGCAAGCCCAGTTCCGGGGCCACAACGTCGTTAACAGAACGCCATTCCTGCGCGGCAACTTTCCCGCGCGCCATTTCTTCCTGCAGTGCAGCTTCAGCTTGTGCCAACTCTGCTTCCGCCAAACTCAACTCAGTTTGATAATCTTCTTGTTCTACCGTCAGTAACACATCACCCTTTTTAAACATGCCTCCCACTACAAAGTTGTCGGCAACAGAGACAACCCGACCACTGACCTGAATGGCGATGCTGGTTTTATGTTCTGGCTGAACATTACCCTGGCTGCTCACCGTAAACTCAACGTTTTCAGAATAAACGGGTTGAGCGTCGACCAGAAACGCTAATTCCTCGACCACTTTTTTCTCAGGCGGTTTTTTGCTGATAATCATTATAGTTGCCGCGATTGCCGCCACGACTAATAAAATTATTGGCAGCGCTGATTTAACTAACGATGAAGACTTCATTTATTATTTACCCGGTAATGCCAGTCATTGCTGCGTAAGCACGCAACTTTACTATTACTATATTTTTGTATCGTCAATTCTACGATGTGACAGACTATTTTGCTTCACTAACTTTGTTAACAAATGTAACGGATCTGCAATTGCCTTGTTGTTGTTTTAAAGGGTATGAAAAATGCCTGCATAGCGTTTATGACTACTTGAATTGCTGACTTTTTGAGCGTAATTTAAATTATGATGCAAATTGTTGAGCAGGAGAGAAAACAATGAGTCTTAAAAAGCAATATTTAAAATCAAAGCCGGTATGTAAAGTCACCTTTAAACTTAAAGCTTCTGAGGCTGGCAGTGCGTCAACAGCCAAGCTCATCGGCGACTTTAACGCGTGGGATATCGCAGCTGAACCGATGAAAAAACTAAAGAATGGTGATTTCACTCAAACCCTGAATTTACCGGCAGATGCCGAATACCAATTTCGTTATTTGCTCGACGACACCACCTGGGAAAACGACTGGGATGCCGACGGGTATCAACCATCGCCAGTGAGCTTGGATGACAATTCAGTAGTGCGCGTTTAACCCCTGCTTTATTGGATATGAGTTGTTGAATAAATGTCCCGCAGCTACACCAAACACCGGGACATTTATTAAATTCATTTTAAGTAACGGGTAATTCTACGCATTATGTCAATGCGCTATCCAATTCTGGTAACGCAATAAACAAATCAGCAACCAGGCCGTAATCCGCCACCTGAAAAATGGGCGCTTCGGGATCTTTGTTAATTGCCACTATTACCTTCGCGTCTTTCATACCTGCCAGATGCTGAATGGCGCCGGAGATACCTACCGCTATGTACAATTGTGGCGCCACAATTTTACCGGTTTGTCCGACCTGCATGTCGTTGGGCACAAAGCCAGCGTCAACCGCAGCGCGGCTAGCGCCAACCGCCGCCCCTAATTTGTCAGCAATACTCTCCAGCATAGAGAAGTTTTCACCATCCTGCATACCACGCCCACCAGATATCACAATATTCGCAGCGGTTAATTCCGGACGTTCTGATTTTGTCATTTCAGCGTGTTCAAAAGTTACCTGTTGGTTTTCTATAACGGTATCAAGCTCAACCAAAGGGGCATCGTTACCCTCTGCTGCGGCATCAAACGCTGACACACGCACAGTCATTACTTTTATGCTGTCTTGGCTTTGTACGGTGGCTATCGCATTACCAGCATAAATCGGCCTGATAAAAGTGTCGGCACTTTCTATCGCGATCACGTCCGATATTTGCGCGACATCCAACAGTGCCGCAACACGTGGCATAAAGTTTTTACCTGTGGTGGTTGCTGCAGCCACAACATGGGAATAATTGTCCGCCAAACTAACAACCAACGCGCCAATATTTTCAGCCAACTGATAAGCATAGGCTTCATTATCTGCAACAAACACCTCGCTGACGCCCTCGACAGATGCAGCCTGCCTTGCAACCGCACCACACTGATGGCCGGCCACCAATATATGTACCTTTTCACCCAACTGCAGCGCAGCGGTGACCAGTTTGTGCGTTTCTGTTTTTAGCTGTGCGTTATCGTGCTCTGCGTAAACTAATATACTCATGAGATCACCTTCGCTTCATTGCGCAGTTTAGTAAGGAGTTCAGCTACATTCTCAACCATGACACCAGCAGCTCGGACAGGCGGCGGCGTCACTTTCAATGTACTAATTCTTGATGTGATATCTACGCCAAGCTCTTCCGTAGTCATAACCGCCAGCGGCTTACGTTTGGCTTTCATAATATCGGGTAATTTAGCAAAGCGAGGTTCGTTTAAACGCAAGTCAGTGGTAACAACAGCCGGTAAACTCAGAGTTAATGTTTGTAATCCGCCATCAATTTCGCGAGTTACCTGCACACTTTGTCCGGCAACATTTACTTTGGATGCAAACGTCCCCTGGGGCATGTCAGTTAAGGCTGCCAACATTTGACCGGTTTGGTTATTGTCTGAGTCAATGGCCTGTTTACCAATAATAACCAGGCCAGGAGACTCTTGCTCAACGACTTTGGCCAATAGTTTAGCAACCTGCAATGACTCCGGAAATTCATTACATTCAATATGAATACCACGATCTGCACCCAGCGCCATCGCGTTACGCATTTGTTCCTGACAAGCTTTAGGGCCGATACTCACCACAATGACTTCGCTCGCAATGCCCTGCTCTTTTAAACGCACGGCTTCTTCTACCGCGATTTCACAAAATGGATTCATCGCCATTTTCGCATTAGTGAGATCAACACCCGTCTGGTCAGATTTCACTCTCACTTTGACGTTGTAATCAATCACCCTTTTCACCGGAACCAGTACTTTCATATAAGCCTCTTTTTACATCTGCACACTGTCATTGCTTACTTCATTGACATCAATCAAACACGATCTGGTAACGCATAAAGGCGTTAGCAATATCAAGTGTCAAAATTCAATTACAACATTTCAGCAACATTATTATCATAAAATTTACTTCCAGTTGACGTTAACGTCAACCTGGTTTAGGTTGACCGGATATAAATTAAACATAGTAAGTGGCAAAAATGGTTGCCACTAAGTGCCTGAACGGCCGCTATTAGTATGCCTAATACAGAGGAGTCTTGGTATGGAACGTGAATCAATGGAATTTGACATTGTCATTGTGGGTGCCGGACCAGCAGGGTTATCCAGTGCTATTCGCTTTGCGCAACAAGCCACACATCAGGATCAGGCACTAAGTGTTTGTGTGGTTGAAAAAGGATCTGAGGTGGGTGCCCATATTTTATCTGGTGGTGTTATGGATCCTGAGGCGCTCAACGCACTCATTCCTGACTGGCAGGCCAAAGGTGCTCCGGTCAACCAACCTGTAACGGCCGAAGCAACTTACTTGTTGCGCAGTGAAGCGAATGCCATCAGGCTGCCCGATATCATAACGCCCAAAACTATGCATAATAAAGGCAATTATATTGTATCGCTCGCCAACCTTTGTCGTTGGTTAGCTGAACAAGCCGAAGCATTAGGCGTAGAAATATTTCCCGGCTTTGCCGCAGCAGAAGTGTTGTATAACGATGATGGCTCTGTCGGTGGCGTGATCACCGGCGACATGGGGGTGGCTGCTGACGGAAGTGAGAAAGACAGCTTTATGCCGGGTATGGCACTTAAAGCAAAATACACCCTGTTTGCTGAAGGTAGCCGCGGTCACCTGGGTAAATCGTTGATCAGTCGGTTTAAGCTTGGTGAGAATGCAACGGCGCAGCACTACGCGATAGGCTTTAAGGAAATCTGGCAGATACCGCCAGAACAGCATCAACCAGGGCTGGTGATTCACACTGCAGGCTGGCCTCTTGATAGCGCTTCAGGCGGGGGCTATTTATATCACGCAGAGAACAATCAGGTATCAGTTGGCCTGATTGTGGACTTAAATTATCAAAACCCTTACTTAAGTCCCTTCGACGAATTTCAACGCTTGAAGCACCATCCTCTTTTTGCACAATACTTAACGGATGGCGAACGTGTAGCCTATGGCGCCAGAGCCCTCACAAAAGGAGGTTATCATGCATTACCAGAAATGGCCTTTCCCGGCGGCTGTATTATTGGTTGTAATGCAGGAACACTCAATTTTTCTAAAATTAAAGGTATTCACACTGCGATTAAGTCAGGTATTATCGCCGCAGACGTAATTGGTAAACAGTTAAACCCAAATACCACTAATGATTACCGAATAAATTTCAACCACCACTTTGAAAATAGTGATCTTCGAAAAGAACTCTATAAAGCTCGAAATTTTGGACCTGCTTTACATAAATTCGGCAATATATTGGGTGGCGCATTTAATGTTATTGAACAAAATATATTCAACGGTTATACATTCTTAACCATAAAAGACAGTCACGCTGACTTTTCTAATATGAAGCCAGCAGCGGACTTTTCACCCATTAGCTACCCTAAACCTGATCATAAACTGAGCTTTGACAAATTAAGCTCGGTATATTTAGCCAATACAAGTCATGACGAAGATCAGCCCTGCCACTTGCAATTAAAAGATGCGCAAATACCCATTAAAGTGAACTTGCCGGAATACGCAGAACCGGCTCAGCGCTACTGTCCTGCGGGCGTTTATGAGATCATCAACAATGATCAAAACCAGCCTGAGCTACAAATTAATGCGGCCAATTGCGTACATTGTAAAACCTGTGACATCAAAGATCCTACGCAAAATATTCGTTGGTTTGTACCCGAAGGGGCTAGTGGCCCTAATTATCCGAATATGTAAATTTAATCGCGATTAATTAAGCGAATGAATAATTTTTAAAATAATTTTTGAAAACTGACATCTTTAATTTAGAATCAGAGATGTAATTTTAGCAACTATTGGATTAATAAATGAGTGAGTTTACATCAGTATTAACTCATGGAAGACGTTTACAAGGTGCTGTAAAGGAATTATCAGTAGAAGAGTTGGAAAGTGTACAACAAAAATTATCAAACATTATTGATAAGAGAAAAGAGCAGGAACAGGAATTAGCCAAAGCACAGCAAGAAAAATTGGCTAAATTAGAAGAAATTAAAAAGCAAATGACTGAAGCAGGTATCGACATTACTGATTTACAGGATATCGGTGACACAAGGTCTAAGCGAAAAACCGGCAAAAAGCGTCCGGTAAAATACAGAATCACCAAAAATGGTGAAACAACATCCTGGACAGGCGTTGGCCGTATGCCAGTTGTTTTTAAAGAAGTACTGGAAAATGGCCAGTCACTGGAAGACTTCGCGGTATAGTGAGTTAACCTGGGCGCCTTTGCCAGTTGGAGACTAAATCCCTTATATGACAATTTCACTCAATTTTGAGCAGTTTGAATGTGAGCAGTCAGAGGCGCCCTGGGTAGTACTGATTCACGGCCTGTTTGGCAACTTAGACAACCTGGCCGTGTTGCGACGAGCCTTGCAAAGCCACTTCAATATCTTAGCAATTGATTTGCCTAATCATGGTGAATCGCCATGGGTAGAGACATTTACTCAACTTGAGTGTGTCAATGCTCTACACGACTTATTAGCTCAGCAATCGATAGACAAATGTCACGTTATTGGACATTCACTCGGCGGTAAAGTGGCCATGCAAATGGCCCTGCACTTCCCTCAACTTGTGACAAGTTTAGTCGTACTCGATATTGCCCCGGTGACCTACCCGCCAAGTCATCAGGCAGTCTTCGCCGGCCTCAAAAAAGTTGATCTGAGCGCAATTAAAAGCCGTAAAGACGCTGATAATGTGATGCAATCTGAAATAAAGATAGCAGGCGTGCGACAGTTTTTGCTCAAGAGTCTTTATCAGGATACGCAGAGCAATTGGCGCTGGCGCTTTAATGTAGCCGGTTTAGAAAAAGACTACGCCCATATTAGTCATTTTGAAGTGCCCAAAAATCAGCAATACAAGGGCCCGGTCACCTTTATTAAAGGGGGCGAATCAAATTATATTACGCGCGAGCATGAGTCTGTTATAGGTCAGTTGTTTCCTGCCGCAAACGCAAAAATCGTAACCGGTGTCGGACATTGGCTTCATGCAGAAAAGCCTCAGGTTGTTAACAAACTTGTTCTGCGCGCTTTACAGCAGTAGCGCGACACCCACTCTGTAAATAATAACTATTTGCATTTGAGAGTTCATTCTATGGTAAACTTAGCCGCAACTGCAACGGCGGTGATGGTGCAGGATGCATAGAGCAAAAAAATCGCTGATTGAAGTTTACGTCATTAGCGCAATACTTGCCCGGTAATAGTTAATATTAACAGCGCGAAGTTTGCCTGCGAAGCCGCTGATACTGTGGTATAGTCTGCGCGCAAAAATGCACTGAGGTTTTTTATGTTTGCAAAGTATTACGAACAAATTGAATCCATCATGCTTGATTTGGCCTTGGTATGCCTGTTCGTTCTTATGATTTTTGCCGTTCATGACGTACTCAAAAAGAACGACGTTCCCCTAATTGGTAAAGTCGTTGCCTATGGCGTGCTTGGCCTTGGTGCGATGGGTTTTATTGCAAAGGGTATTATCCAGTTGATCTGGCAGAGCAACGGTGTATCCGGATAATCAGTTTCAAAGAAAGAGTAGATAGAGGTTAAATATGGCAAGTGTTGGCCTGTTTTTTGGTAGCGACACTGGCAATACCGAACATATTGCCAAGTTAATTCAAAAGGAATTAGGTAAAAACCTGATTGCTGTTCACGATATTGCGAAGAGTTCTAAAGAACAAATCGCCGAGTTTGATTTGCTGCTTTTTGGTATCCCAACCTGGTATTACGGTGAAGCACAGTGTGACTGGGATGATTTTTTCCCTGAATTAGAGCAAATTGATTTTACTGATAAGCTAGTTGCCATATTTGGTTGTGGCGATCAGGAAGATTACGCTGAGTATTTTCTTGATGCGATGGGCATGGTAAGAGATATCGTTGAAGCTCGCGGCGCCATTCTTGTGGGTCAATGGTCTACAGAAGGCTATGAGTTTGAAGCCTCTAAGGGTATGGCCGATGACGATCATTTTGTTGGCTTGGGCATTGACGAAGACCGTCAACCCGAATTAACAGAAGAGCGAGTCCGCGCCTGGTGTAAACAGCTGAACGACGAACTTTGCCTGGCTGAACTCGCCTGATTTTTTGTTTAAACAAAAATAATCCGAAAAAACCTTAGCGGTCTTCCACAACGCCGTTAAGGTTTTTTTTGCTTTGATAGCGTACTCGCCCCACCATCAAAAGCGGTGGGCATTGAATGGAATTGAAATAGCAAGAGGAATGGATATGCGATATCTCATAGCAACGGGCCTGCTTGTTGCGCTTGCAGGCTGTCAGTCGGTTAACCAGACTGACTCTGTCTCCTCAGCGCAACCCGGCGCTATAGAAAATTATTCAACGATAAACCAGTCAATCAACCGTTTCCCGCCCAGATACCCGCCTAAAGCTGCGATGAATACTCTGGAAGGCTGTGCAACCCTTGAATATACCCTGACGCTCGAGCATAAAGTGATTGATATACAGGTTCTGGATAGCGACAGCTCCTTGTTTGCAAAAGAAGCGGTAAAGGTTATTTCAAAATGGGACTGGTCAGCACTTTCAGACACTGTATTGTCAGTGCCAGTAAGGTTGCAAACCCGTTTTGAATATTGCCTGGAAAACAGCAGTGGCCGATGTACTGCAGAATCTTTAGCTTCACGAACTAACTGCCGTGGTGCTGATGTCGTCATTTCCGCCGGCAGGCGTGTAACTTTTAGTTAACCCTAACGGAGTAACTCATATTTTGGGCTGTTTTTGCTCTTTTTAAAGAGAAAAGCGCGATACAGCCTGCTTCAGTTCAGCAATTTCGCCATCAATCTGTGATGTCGAAGCGTTCGCTTTACCCGTACTGCTCGCGCTAAGTTCTGCCAACTCAACAATACGCTGCAGGCTTTCTGCCACATCACTAAGCAGTTCATCCTGGCGCTGGGTATCATTAACGATATCTCGGTTGATGGTACTTAATTCCTTAATAATCAGGCTAATCGATGCAACCTGTTCTGTAACCTGTTCAGTAGTGGAAAGGCTTTCTTTAGCATGGTCACGACCACTGGATATTGCCGTAACGGCCTGCTGCGCGTCTTTTTGCAGGCTGTTGATCATTGCTTCAATTTCTTCGGTTGAGTTTTGTGTGCGATTAGCCAGTGTTCTTACTTCATCGGCAACCACGGCAAATCCCCTTCCCTGCTCTCCAGCCCGGGCAGCCTCTATGGCCGCATTCAGCGCCAGCAGATTGGTCTGTTCGGCAATGGTTTTAATGACATCAAGAATACTACCGATGCTGTGGCTGTTTTCCTCAAGGCGTTGCACAACCTGTGCAGAGGTTTCAGCCTGTCGCGCTTGTTCTTCGCCTTGTTGACGATTATTCTCAGAAAGCTGGGCTATACTCTGGCTTTGTAACTCGATCTGGTTGAGCTTATCCATCGCTGTCGTTATCTGACTAAGATTATTATGGCTGGTTTGACGCACATGCTCAGTGTTCGTCGCCGTTAGCTGCACTTGTTGGCGCTGCTCATCGACTTGTTTTAAGCTCTCTTCGCCGAGTGCAACGCTCAACTTGGTAACTTCCTCAAGCCGTTGTTCCTGTTCCAGAATATTACCGATAAGGCTACGCAAACTGTCTGTGAGAGTATTAATTTTTGCTGCCAGTGCGGCAAATTCATCGGTACCGGTTTGATCCAATGTTCGGGTAAGATCGCCTTTGCTTAACTGGCTCAGCCCACGATTTATTTTTACCAGGGGCTTAGCGATGCTGCGAGTAGTTATAACCCCAAGCGTTATGGCAGCAACTAAGCCAATCACAAAAACGATAGCGGTTTTAAGCAGCGCCGCTATGACAGTATCCAGAATTTTTTGCTGTGCACTCAACGTACTGCTATTAATTCGAGCATATAGTTTACCAATCGTGTCCTGCGCAACAACTAATGCCTGATTAGCGGCATTTCGATGTATCAGACTTTTCGCAGTGGATAGCAACTTTTGTTGCTGTAACCATATTAAGCCATTATCACCCTGCAGGGCTGTCAGGAAGGCGTCATATTGTTCGTTAAACATCTCCACTGTACCTTGTGTATCAACACTCTCGGCCAGGCGGTTTAAGTAATCTTTATCGACGGCCAGATTGCTGATTTGATACAATAAGTCATCGATAATGGCATCGGTCCCCTGTTTGTTGTTACTGGCCACCAGCTCCTCAATAGTATTGTTCATGGTCAACAATTTATTATCGATATTGTTGCCCGTACCAATAATGGTCGCAATACCAGGATCACGCGTATCGAGATAACCTAAGTCCAGCATTAATGCACTGGCCTCATCCGCTATCAACAATACATTTTCGGTTTTCTCGACCAGGCGCTGTTTATACAATAACTGCTGCTCCAGAGCATCGTACATCAGTTGGCTTTCTGTTAGGTATGTCCTACTCGATTCGATGGCCTGTTGTGACAGGGAATCATCACTAAGTAATTGTGACAAGCCATCGAGACTGCCTTTAAAACGCTCTGAGCGACGGGAAAACTGCGCTTTGCTGGCCGCTAACTCTTCTAGTGATTCAACATGAAACCCGTTTGCTGTAATGGTAGCGAGAGAGAGGATCTCGGTATTGGCCTCATTCATTTCGGTTTGCACAGGCATTTTGTCTTCAATCACATCCACCGCAGAAGACTGAATATCCGACAACCCCCAGTAAGACAATACGCTGGTGATTAAAAGCAAACATCCAAACGAGGCAAACCCTAGGATGATTTTATTGACAACTGTTAACGGCATTCTGTAACCCTGATAAACCGGCATTTACCGGCGAACTAGTTTTTCAAATAACAAACAAATTTTAAGGCAATATAATCACTACGAAACATAACAATAGTTGCATATTCGCATGTATTCACACCAACTTCTCTGCCATATCAGAAATTAACGATGTCAGCGCTCTGACGATCATTTCTCCTGTAAAAACTATGCATATACTCAACGTCCATCACCCGGTGTAAATGTCATCTCCATTTACTAAATATAGTCTAATTCTAATAACGAATTAGCGAAAATAGTCACTAATTAAACATTTAGCCACTGTCTGGGCATTGTTATACTTTCAAATCTGCTCAACTTACCTATAATAGCGAGAAATTCGCGTCTCAAGATGTGGGCATCTAATGGATCAAAACAAAGAACTTAAGAAAGCTGGCCTCAAAGTCACTTTACCTAGACTAAAAATTCTGCAAATACTGCAGGATCCGCAGAATCAGCATATCAGCGCAGAAGACGTCTATAAGATTCTGATTGAACACGGCGAAGAAATTGGCTTGGCTACCGTTTATCGTGTACTGAATCAGTTTGACGATGCGGGCATATTAAACCGACATCATTTTGAAGGTGGAAAATCGGTCTTCGAAATAAGCCATAAAGAACATCATGACCATCTTGTTTGTTTAAAATGTGGGAAGGTCATCGAGTTCGAAGACGAGTTAATCGAACAACGTCAGGAACAGGTAGCCAAAGACAACAACATCAAACTCACCCACCACAGCTTATATCTGTATGGTGAATGTACTGATGGAAATTGCCAAGAGGTAGATTAGGCCGAACTGTCCACCTGATACTTGCTGTGACAAAAAGGGCATCAATTCATGCCCTTTTTTAATGACGGTATTCCGGACAATCTGGTCGTTTACAGAGTAAATTTTTGCTCGGAATATACCGTAAAGACCTGCTCCCAAATTGCACCGACGTTACCATCAGCAATAACTTGCCCGTTGACTTTGGTAATCGGCAGTATTTCTTTTCCTGAACTGGTAATCCACACTTCGTCGGCTGACAGCAATTCATCCACCATCACCGGTTTTTCAGTCACGTCTATACTGGCCAGCGACAAACATTGTAATACCAACTGCCGCGTAATACCGGGCAGCAACTGATTATCCAACGGCGGCGTGTAAGCTTTGCCATCCTTAATAATAAACACATTGCTACTGCTCGCTTCAGTGACTTCACCATGTTGGTTGTACAAGATGGTTTCCACATTGCCCTCTTGAGCACCTTGTTGGAAATGCATAACATTACCCAGTAATGCAGTCGATTTAATGTGGCAGCGTTGCCAGCGTAAATCCTCGGTCAGTGAAACACTCGCCCCAGGGTGCGTCAGGCGATCCGGTTTTGCTGGCTCGCTTAGGGCAAAAGCAAAACCAAAAATGGTCGGACTAACTCCTTTCGGGTAGGCATGATAACGACGCGTATCGGCGCCTCTGCTGACATGTAAATACACGCCAATGTTGTCACCCAACAATGCACGGTTGTCACTAATGAGCCGTTGAGTAATTATTTGCCATTGCATGCTGTCCAGTTCACAGTTGATCTCTATAGCTGCCAGCCCAGTGGCTAATCTGGCCATATGCTGGGTAAACCCAACCATTCTACCTTCATAACTGGGGATCACTTCGTAGATACCGTCGCCAAATAAAAAACCGCGATCCAAAGGGGATATTCGCGCCTGCTCAAGCGGTATAAACTCACCGTTTAAATATGCTATCGTCATGACAATCTCGTTAGGAAAAACGCCTACCCCTGATACCAGCGCGTTATTGCACTGAGGGTTAACAGCCACTTTGATCTGGCGTCATCAGCGTCGAGTTGAAAAAAAGTTATCTTATCACCGGGAACACATTGCGCGAAGTGATTCAAATCACATCGAGCAACCGTGCCAACTTTTGGATATCCCCCCAGACTTTGCCGATCGGCCATCATAACAATGGGCTGCCCATCGGGGGGGATTTGTATTGCCCCAAGGGCAACGGCTTCAGAATAGAGTGCTTGTTGTCGCGTGGTGATGGGCGTGCCACTCAAGCGGTAGCCCATACGATCCATTTGCGAAGTTAACGTATAGTCACTATTTAATAAACGCCGCCATTGTAAGGGACTTAACCAGTCGTGTTGATAGCCGGGAACCAGTGCAATGCGAATATTGCTCTGATAATGCGGCATAAGCCAATCTGGCACGCTGCGCATTTTGAGCGTCGGCTCGGCATTGTTTTGCGCCAGAGTATCGCCTTGTTTAAGCGTATCCCCATTACCTTGCAGGCCGCCAAGGTTTTCGCGACGCACAGTACAGGCACTCCCCATCACCACAGGCGCTTGTATTCCTCCGCTTACCGCGAGGTAGTGCTTCGTGCCCAGACGCGCGGGCTCAATCTGCACGCACTGGCCAGCATCTACCGGCAGCGTTTTCCAGCCAGACTGAGCGGTACCATCGAGGGTAATTGTCGCTGCTGGTCCGGTAATACTAATGCAGCCAGGCGCGGTAAATGTGCACGTTAACGGCCCCAAAAATTCGATGGCTACACCATCAGGTTGGTTGCATAATAAGTTTGCAAGCTTAAATGCCAGCGGATCAAGCGGACCAGCCTGACAAAACCCCAGGTGTAACTGCCCTCGCCTGCCGCTATCAACTAAGTACGCCGCCAAGCCAATTTCATCAATGGTTAGCACCGCTTAATCCTCCCCGCTGCCGTCATTTGGCCAACTTCGGTATTGCTGTTCGCCAATTGCATAAAACTCTACCGAGTCACCTGTACGCAAGCGTATTGGTTGTGCAGCTTCCGGCAAATACATTGCCAGCGGACATAGACCCAGCAAATGCCAGCCACCTGGCGACACGCCGGGATATACCGCAGTTTGCCTGTCGGCAATGGCAACGGCTCCCTGGGGCACGGCTTTACGTGGGTTGGCTAGTCTCGGGGTGGATAACCGTTTATCAAGTTCGCCCAAATAAGCAAACCCCGGCGCAAAGCCTACTGCGTATACCCGATAGGATGATTGCTGATGAATATCTATAATTTGGTTTTTACTCAATCCAGTTTCAGTACTGACCAGCGCCAGATCATTCGCCTCAGGGGCACCATACCATACCGGCAAACGATGCTTCTGCCCGCCAGCGTCAGTGCCCTTCAATTTAACTGGTAAATTGCGCACAAACTGGTACACACCATGATAGTCAATCCGGGTAAGATCAAACACTATCATCAGGCTGTCGTAAGACGGCACGGCCTCGTACAACCAGGGCGGAGCATTCTGCGCTGAAGCCGCATGTAAAAGCGCTGTATTTAACGCCGTAATATATTGATTCGCCACATCGAGAGAGTCACCCGATGCATAAAATATCAGGCCATCTTCACCGGCTATCTCGACCGCACGAATACCTTTGAATGCTTCCATCAGGCGTTCGTACCCGGCCTGACATGAGATAATTTACGCTTAGTCAGCGCTACCCTTAAAGCCTCTGCCATAGCCACTGCGCCGGGAGAGTCACCGTGGACACATAAGGTATCGACAGGCATAGACAATACCGAATCATCACAGGCGATAATCACGCCATCATCC
This sequence comes from Alteromonadaceae bacterium, assembly GCA_013373625.1. Taxonomy (GTDB): domain Bacteria; phylum Pseudomonadota; class Gammaproteobacteria; order Enterobacterales; family Alteromonadaceae; genus Alteromonas. Next base: position 37,456 of record JABXHM010000037.1, read on the forward strand.
ATTAACCGGGTAGCCTGGGTAAATGCGTCGTCTTCATTTAAAACAGCACCGCTGTGCTTACGGGACATCAGGTAGCCATCAGGGGTATAGCGTCGATCAGCAAATGCCTCAAACAACAGTACCACACCAAATTCGGCCGCTTCCCGGGCAAGTTGCTCATGCGCCGGGTGGGCCTGGATCATCAGCGGAATATCCGCTACAGGTCCGCATGCCATCGCTTTTAATACGCCGCGGCGCAACTGGGTGTCTTGCATCATGTCGTTATAAAGCGCACCGTGAGGCTTCACGTATTCAACATGCCCGCCCTGCGCACGCGCCATACCATCAAGCGCAGCAATCTGGTAATGCAGACAAGCAATAAGTTCGTCCTCAGCCATCGCTAAACTGCGACGGCCAAAGCCCTGCAAGTCAGGGTAACTGGGGTGCGCGCCAATTGTGACATTGTGCTCTAGCGCCAGACTGATAGCCTTTTGCAGCGTTAGTGGATCGCCGCCATGAAAACCGCAGGCAATATTGGCCATATCGATGTGCACCATAATTTCAGCATCAACTGGCATTGTCCACGCACCATAACTTTCACCTAAATCGCAATTTAACATCATAAGCAGTTAGTTCTTGTTGGCATATCAGTTATCATGTTACCTGTTCTATAATAAAAGTCAGTCCCCTATGCTAAAAATTGGTCAGATTAATCCACTTGTAGTGGTCGGTGAATTTCCCTTTGGTTATCAGCTGTTACATCCCGAAGACGATCGTCCGGTGGTTCTTGCCGAGCCCGTTGAACAACCTCTCGCAGTCGACTCGCAAATTGACGCAATGGTCTATACCGGTGAAAACGGTCAGCTTGCCGCCAGTCTCGCGTCACCTAAAATAACCGCCGGCCAGGTGAAAGTACTCAAGGCCGTGGGTGTTACCGACTTTGCCGCCTTTTTCGACTGGGGATTACCCCGCGATCTTATGGTGCCAAGACAAAACCAGGCCAGTGCCATTAATCAGGGGATGGTTTACCCTGTTTATCTGTACTTCGATGAGGCGACACAACGTTTGTTGGGCACCACAAAGCTGCATCATCATTTAAGTGAAAGCGGCGTTTACTACAGCCCTGGCCAGGAGGTAGAGCTTATTGTGTGCGGCCAAACCGAGCTTGGTTATAAAGTCGTTATCAATCAAACACACCTGGGGCTGGTCTTTGCCAGCGATGCGTTTAAAAAGCTCAAGATGGGCGATGAAACAAATGGCTTTATTAAACAGATCCGGGAAGACGGGAAAATAGATGTTGTCCTGCAACAGGTGAATGCCACAGCTCGTGATTCATTGCAACACGCTATTCTGGACGATCTGGAGGCTCACGGCGGTTTTAGTACCCTGACCGATAAAAGCCCGCCGGAGGAAATTTACGCACGTTTTAATGTAAGTAAAGCCGCTTACAAACGCGCACTGGGTGCGCTGTACAAACAACAAAAAATACAGCTTGATAAGCAAAAAGTAACATTAATAAACGACTAAGGGACAACTATGAAAGCAACCGTAAACTGGCAACAAGCACTGACCTTTAGCGGTAAAACTGACAGCGGCTTTGGGCAAATACTAGACGGCAATGGTGAAGCCCTCTCCCCCATGGAAACCGTGTTACTCGCCGTAGGCGCCTGTTCCAGTATCGATGTGGTCGACATCTTAAAAAAACGCCGACTGAACATTACAGATTGTGTGTGTGAACTCGAAGCAAAGCGTGCCGATACAGCGCCGCGGGTTTTTACTGACATTCATGCACACTACCACGTCAGTGGTGATAACCTCAGTGATAAAGACGTGTCTCGTGCTGTGTCGTTGTCGGCCGAAAAATACTGTTCGGTCATGTTGATGCTGAAAGGCAATGTGGTTATTACTACCAGTTACAGTATAAAAAGTTAATGACGTTCCGATATCTAAACAAAAACAACTTTAGACTGAAAGTTCTCACGATGCGCGACTAACTAATGGCTCCATCCACGAACCAACCATCGAGAACAGGCTCACGCTGACAATATGATTGATAATAACCCCATTCAACTCATTTATTGTCAACGTGACCGACAACTAAAAAGTCAAATATTGGGCCTGATTACACCATCAGGCACATATCAAAAAGCAAAAGTAATACCGAGATTAATACTTCTCCAATCTCTTGATTCAGCAGAACCAAATTCCAGATCTGGTAAAACCTGATAATCAACAAACAACCCAACAGCATCTGTTGCCTGGTATTTCAAACCAACTCCATAGGTGAAACCACTTTCAGAGAGTTTTCCTACATAAGGGTAAGTGACGGTCGTATTGCCATCGATATCTGTAAAAGAACTCCTCGTCGTGATTTCATAATCGCTTTTAGTTATTCCGGCTAAAGAATACAAGTAAACAGCGTTATAAACAGGATAAGATGCTCTAATCAGCAACGAAATCTGGGCATCAATATCTTCTTTGTACGTTGCATCAGGTGTTCCCATGACATAAAGCTGATGGGAATATCCTGACGTACCGGTATTGTACCGGGTTTCGATAGAGAAGTATTTGTTGTACTGATAACCACCAATGACACCGACGGACTTTAGTTCTCTGTCAGTCTGAGAATTAACTTCTTGTGCACTGTATTGGGCGCCCAAATACCAATTATTTTCACATTTAGCCGAAATAGAAAAAGCGGATGTCGATGCCACGAGAGCAAAGGTTAAAATTCTTTTCATGAAAGTCCCTTTTATATTTTCTGAGTATTATTTTATGAAATGCCATAATATATCGTAACGATGAATCCACGCTGAATAGGAGTTGAATACATGCTAATTCAGTGAAACAAGATCCCTTCAAAAAAGATAACGATAGAACAAGTGCTACAAAAAGCTGCTTGTCTACCTTACCTACCTTTTCTGCAAGGCAACCTGACACCGCAAAAATGGTCAAATAAACCAGGTAATAGCAAAAACCATCACTTAATTGTCAACCTCCTCACCGCCAAGCGATACAATTCGTTACATAACGACACATCTACTCGCTAATTTATTGTTTTAACTGCAATTATACTTTTATTTGAAAACTGGCACAGCGAATGCTGTCAGGCGTATATAACAAATATACTTTGCAGGTAAAATGATGGAACACACAACGCACCGCACTCTAGGTACTTTATTACTCTCCGGCCTATTGCTTAGCAGCATTACGTTAAGCGGCTGTATGAACGCCGATGCCACCGATGACACCGCAGCCAAGGCCAAAGAAGAAGCTGTTATCAGTATTCCGGTTGAGGCAGAGCCCCTCACCAGCGGAGAGATTTCGTCAAGTTACCACACTACTGCTATCTTAGAAGCAAAGGAAGAAGCTTTTGTGGTCGCTCGCGCGTCAGGTATTGTTGAACATATTTATGTAGAAGAAGGCGATTACGTTGAGAAAGGACAAGTACTCGCGCAGCTCGATAAAAAGCGCTATGAGCTAAACCTGAGTAAAGCCCGTGCTGATTTAACCGGCCTCGAAAAAGAACTCAATAAAATTAATAAAGTTCATTCTCGCCAGTTGGTCAGTGATGATACGTTTGACAAGCTCACCGCCCAATACGAAGGCGCTAAAGCCGTATTGGCCCTGGCTGAACTGGATTTAAAAGAAACCACCATTACCGCACCTATCAGTGGCTATATTGCCGAGCGCAATGCCAAAGTCGGAAACCTGACTGAATCCTTCCAACGTGAGCGTATGTTCCATATCGTGCAGCAGCGTGAATTACAAGGTATTGTTTACCTTCCTGAAAGTGAAATGGCGGCGATCAAAGCTAAACAAAAAGCCAGCTTGCAGGTCGCAGCATTAGGTAACGCCACTGTTAACGGCTATATAGAACGCATTAGCCCTATTGTGGATGCCACCACAGGCACATTTAAGGTCACGCTTACCGTTCCGAATGACGGCGGTAAGCTGAAGGCCGGCATGTTCTCTGAGGTATCTATCGATTATGCGACGCACAGCAATGCCACGCTGATCCCCCGTAAAGCCTTATTAACGATTGACGATCGCACCAGTGTCTTCGTGGTAAAAGACGGCGTTGCTAATAAACTGGATGTCACAACGGGTTTTGAAAACAGTGATTATGTCGAAATTACCAGTGGGTTAAACGGTAGCGAAACTGTGGTTACCGTGGGTCATCACAATCTAAAAGATGCTTCGCCAGTTGATGTCGTAAATAGCTGATTGAAGCCAGGAGATTGTTATGCAACTTGTTGATATTGCGGTAAAACGCCCAATAGCCATTGGCATGTTTACGTTAGCGGTACTGCTCTTTGGTATGGTCTCTCTGGGTCGCCTGTCGGTAAACCTGTTACCGGAACTGGCTTACCCTACCCTGACGATACGTACTGACTATAACGGTGCAGCCCCGGCCGAAGTCGAACAATTAGTGTCTAAACCTATTGAAGAGACGATCGGCACGGTGAAAGGCGTGCGAAGCGTCAAGTCGGTGTCCAGACCCGGTCAGTCAGATATTGTGCTGGAATTCGCCTGGGGTACCGAGATGGATTTTGCCAGTCTGGAAGTACGCGAAAAGCTGGATATTTTGCAACTGCCGCTGGATGTCGATAAACCCCGGTTACTGCGTTTTAACCCGAGCCTTGATCCAATCTTACGCTATGGTTTGAGTTTTAGCAGTCCTGACGCCTCTGCCGCAGCCATGAAACGATTGCGAATTTATGCTGAGGAACAAGTCAAACGCCAGCTTGAATCTATTGAAGGCGTCGCCTCAGTAAAAATTGGCGGTGCCCTTGAAAACGAAATACAGGTTCTGGTTGATCAGCGCCGTGTTAGCCAACTCAATATCAATGTTAACGATATTATCAAACGACTTAAAGAAGAGAACCTCAACACTGCTGGCGGCCGCATCGATAATGGTAATCAGGCATTTCTGGTACGTACACTGAATCAATTTAACTCACTTAGCGAAATTGGCGATCTGTATATTGCCAATCGGGACGGTAAATCTATTCGCCTGCGGGACGTGGCCACTATTGAGAATACCTTTAAAGAACGCGACGCTATCAGCCGGTTTAACGGCCAGGAAGGTGCCGAAATCGCAATCTATAAAGAAGGCGATGCGAACTCTGTGGATGTCGCCCGCCAGGTCTCTGTCGCACTTTCCCGTATTACTAAAGAACTACCGACCGAGTACGAGCTGAACAAAGTGTACGATCAAAGTGAGTTTATTAAACAAGCAATTGATGACGTGAAGTCCTCGGCTGTTATTGGCGGTATTCTTGCGATGCTGATTTTATATTTGTTCTTACGTGATTTCTGGCCCACGTTGATCATTTCTATATCTATTCCGCTGTCAGTGATTGCCACGTTTAACCTCATGTACGGTAACGACATTAGCTTAAATATTATGAGCTTAGGTGGTATTGCGCTGGCAGTAGGACTGCTGGTGGATAACAGCATTGTGGTACTGGAGAATATCGACAAACACAAACAGCGCGGCAAAGGTTTAATTGAACCCGCGGAGGCTGCAGCGAAAGGGACCAAAGAAGTGTCAAGCGCTATCCTGGCTTCGACACTAACGACGCTTGCGGTGTTTGTCCCTCTTATTTTTGTAGAAGGGATTGCCGGGCAATTATTCAGCGATCAGGCTATGACGGTATCGTTTGCACTTGTCGCTTCACTCATCGTTGCGTTAACCGTGATCCCGGCTTTAGCCGCTAAAGCGACACGCAAAGAAACCTTTACTGAGAACAGCGATTTTGAACCCAGCCCTGTGCTGCCAGCCAAAGGTTGGCGTAAAGTGGTGTATTACATTACTCTGCCACTACGATTATTGGTAAAACTTGTGTTTGGTATAATTCCAATGCTGGTGACCACCGCACTGATCACGATATGGCGCGGTGTAAGTAAACTATTAGCATTTGTCTTACTGCCTCTGACAACCCTGTTTAGTATTGGCTTTAGCGCGCTTGAGAAAGTGTATCAGGTAAGTCTCAATGCCGCGTTAAACGCCCGCTGGTTAGTGCTGGGCGGCGCAGTGGCTGTCACCGCCTTTGCATATTTGCTTATCCCGCGCCTGGGTATGGAGTTGATCCCGCGGATGTCACAGGGTGAGTTTTTTGTTGAAGTCACCTTACCCGCCGGCGCCAGAGTGGAGCAAACCGATAACCTGCTAACACGCCTGGCGGAATATTCTGAATCATTGCCTGGCGTGGCCCGTACCTATTCTCTGGCCGGCACCGGCAGCCTGATCAGCGCCGCTCCCTCTCAGGGCGGGGATCATTGGGGTAAACTCAATGTGGTACTTAACAACGGCACCAGCGAGGCAGATGAACAGCAGGTTAAAGAATCGTTACGCGAATTTTTAGCCAAACAGGCTGGTGTGCAAAGTAAATTTGGTTACCCCGAACTATTCACCTTTGCTGCGCCTATTCAAATTGAGTTACAAGGTTACGACTTAAACCAGTTACAACGTTTCAGCGATGAGCTAAAAAGTGGCCTGGAAGCTAACGACCGTTTTGCGGATGTTACCAGTAGCCTGCGCACGGGTAATCCAGAGTTAAAAATTAATTTCAATCATGCTGCGTTGGCACGTTTAAACATGGACGCAGCAACGGCCGCTAAACTGGTTGCCGCACAAATCGGCGGTGAAGTCGCTACAAAATACAGTTTACGTGACCGTAAAGTGGATATTTTAGTTCGCACCCAACAAACACAACGTGACCAGATAGAAGACATTGGCCGGATTATTATTAATCCAGGTGCAGACCAAGCAATTCCTTTACATGCCGTGGCCGATGTTTACCTGAGTAACGGCCCCAGTGAAATTACCCGCATTGGCCAACAACGTGTGGCGCTCATCGAAGCCAATCTGCGCCATGGCGATCTGGCGCAGGGCGTGAATGCGGCGCAACTCATTATCGACCAGACACAACTGCCGTTGTCTTTGAAAGCAACCATCGCCGGCCAAAGTGAGGATATGCAACAAAGTTTTGACTCACTCTTGCTGGCCCTGGGCTTAGCAATATTTATGGTGTATCTGGTGATGGCCTCTCAGTTTGAATCCCTTGGCCACCCGCTATTGATCCTGTTTGCCATACCAATGGCTGTGGCCGGCGCTATTTACGGTTTATTAATTACCAATACCCATGTCAGTGTGGTGGTATTTATCGGTCTTATAATGCTCTGCGGTATTGTGGTGAATAACGCCATTGTACTGATTGATCGTATTAACCAGTTACGTGAGCAAGGCCAGGACAAACACAGCGCTATTGTTAGCGCAGCATACACTCGCCTGCGCCCTATTATTATGACTACCATGACCACAATTCTGGGGCTGTTACCAATGGCAATTGGCTTCGGTGAAGGTGCCGAGGTACGCACCCCCATGGCGGTAACGGTAATATTTGGTTTGCTGTTTTCCACGGTGCTAACGTTAATTTTACTGCCGGTTATCTACTCATTATTTGACCGCAAAGAATTTAAGGTAGCCAGTCACAGTAGTGAGGAGCATGTTTATGGATAAGTTTGCTCAGGCGGGAGCCAGCCTCACGAGTTTTGCCTTACGTAAGCCTGTTACCGTATGTATGGTATTTTTATCAATGTTAGTGTTCGGCATCGCTGCCGGACGCTTGTTACCGCTAGAGAAATTTCCGGGTATCGACATTCCGCAAATGGTGGTACAAATCCCGTATAACGATGCCACGCCTGCGGAAATAGAACGCATGATCACCCGGCCGGTAGAAGAAGCCATCGCTACGATGTCGGGTATCAAGCGTTTGCGCGCCGCATCGTTTGAGAATCGCGCCGAAGTTTTTGTGGAGTTTGACTGGGATGCCAACATTAAGGCCAAAAGTATTGAAGCCCGCGAAAAAATCGATGCCATTCGTGATGAACTCCCCGATGATGTGGAACGTGTCATGGTGTACAAATTTAACACCAATGATATGCCAATTTTTCAGTTAAGAGTCTCCAGTGAGCGGGATTTATCCAATGCCTACGACTTGCTTGACCGTAACCTCAAGCAGGTGATTGAGCGAGTGCCGGGCGTTTCCCGGGTAGAACTTTATGGCGTGGTCAAAAAACAAATCAGCATTCGCTTAAGTCCGGAAAGAATGACATCGTTGCACATTAACACCGAGCAACTCGGACAGCGCTTGCGAGCGGCTAATTTTTCGATGACTGCCGGCCACTTCATTGCCGACGAACAAAAGTACATCGTTAATCCACAGGGTGAATTTTCTGACATTCGTGATATTGAGCAAATTTATATTGCACCCGGCATTATGCTCAAAGATATCGCCACAATAGCCTACGAATTACCTGAGCGTAATTCCGGCCGTCACCTTGACCGCGCTTACGCGGTAGGACTGAATATATTTCGTGAATCAGGCAGTAACCTGGTAGAGGTATCTGACCGCGTTATGCAGGTTATTGAGCAAGCCAATGACGATCCGGCTTTTAATGGTATTAATCTCTATGTAATGGATGATGTTGCTGACAGTGTCAGCACATCGTTGTCGAATCTCGTCGAAGCGGGCTTGTTCGGGGCGCTCCTTTCTATTGTGGTGCTGTACTTATTTCTACGTCAAATTACAACCACCCTGCTGGTTGTGCTGTCGGTGCCGTTTTCTATTTGTATAACGCTGGGCGTAATGTACCTGTTTGGTTATTCACTGAATGTTTTGTCGTTAATGGGTTTAATGTTAGCGGTTGGTATGCTGGTAGATAACGCGGTGGTAGTCACTGAGAGCATCTTTCAGCAACGCGCGACCCACAGCGATCCGGAACAGGCAACTAAGCTTGGTGTCGGTAAAGTAAGTCTGGCGGTTATTGCGGGTACCACGACAACGGCCATCGTATTTTTACCTAATATTGTTGGCGTTAAAATTGACGTCACCGTGTTTTTAGAGCATGTCGCCATAGCAATCTGCATTTCACTGTTTGCATCACTACTGATTGCTCAAACATTGATCCCGTTATTAGCATCAAAGGTTAAACCACCAGCAGAGCACCAGCAAAAAACACCCGGTTATGTTAAGCGCTACCGTCAAATTCTTAACTGGACAATGGGCAATCAGGGCAAAACAGCCGTCATAGCGCTGGTTATTCTGGCCAGTACGGCTATACCATTGGGCGTAATCTCCAAAGATGACGAAGGTAACGATGATCAGCAACGTATTTGGTTAAACTACCATCTGACACAAAATTACACCCTCGACGAAGTCGAAAAGACCGTCGATAAAATGGAAGAATACCTCTATACAAATCAGGATAAATTCCATATAAAGCAAGTTTATAGCTTTTACGAACCTGGTTTTGCCACATCCAATATCACGTTGCGCGACGATTTACCTGTGCCCGTTTCCGAAATAAAGCGTTTAATCAATGAAAACATGCCTAAGTTTGTTCGCGCCCGACCTTCCTTTCGCTGGAATGAAGGTAACGGAGGCGGTGTCAGGTTAACATTGCTGGGGGAATCATCCGACCGATTGCGACTGATATCCGATCGTGTCGTCGATGTACTGGCCAGTGTTGATGGCCTGATCGATGTTAAGGCTGATGTAGGCAGTGAACGACAAGAATTACAAGTGAGAGTTAATCGTGACAAAGCTTACAAGCTTGGCTTATCTACACAACGGATATCCGGCCTGATAGCCACAGCCCTGCGCGGTAATAACCTGCGTACGTTCAGGTACGGTGAAGCCGGCGAAGTAAAAGTTCAATTGCTTTATGGTAAGTCGGTACAGGAATCTTTACACGCGCTGCGCAACCTGACACTGGCTAACAATGACGGTCGTAATATTACGCTTGATATGGTTGCGGATATCACAGTAACACCGCAATTAGCGCAAATTAACCGCAACTACCGGCAAACGGCATTAACAATTGGTGCCAACCTTGAAGAAGGAACTACCATGGATGATGCCCGGGAGCGTATTGAAACAGCCATGCAATATATCAATCTGCCTTCTGGCTATAACTGGAGTCTGGATGGTGGATTCCGGCGTCAGGACGAGGCTTTTGCGGTAATGCAAATGAACATGTTGCTGGCCGTTTGTATGATCTATATTGTCATGGCAGCGTTGTTTGAATCCTTGCTACTACCCACCGCCGTTATTACATCTTTGTTATTCAGTATTACCGGCGTGTTCTGGGCCTATATGATAACCGGTACAGCCATGTCAGTAATGGGAATGATAGGCATGCTGATATTGATGGGGATAGTGGTGAACAACGGTATCGTATTAGTAGACCGAATTAATCAGCTCATACAGGAAGGTCATAACTTAATCACTGCTGTGGTTGAAGGGTGCAGTTCCCGTATCCGTCCGATTTTAATGACGGTAGCAACGACGGTACTGGGCTTGGTGCCTCTGGCATTAGGTGGCGCCCGAATAGGCGGTGACGGCCCTGCTTATGCACCAATGGCCATTGCCATCATAGGCGGACTGGTATTTTCTACATTGACGAGTTTATTTTTAGTACCGCTTGCTTATGTCTTGTTACTTAAATTGCGGTATCGGGTAGGTAAAATGATTCACCGTTCTGGGCAGCAGGTGAGTCGCTGGATCAAGATATAGCACATTGAAGGAAAATTTAAACGGGAACTCGGTATAACAACCACTGCGGTTCCCGTTTATTTAATCCAACCACAATTAGCTACGTGCAGTTAAGAACTGATATACGTTTGATGCGTCACGTGATTGAGAAAACTCAACTAAAGAAACACCATTACAGGTTACGCCGTTTTCAGCTTTAATCACTTTTAATACTTCGCGCTGGCTTGCACCAATAAGACCGATATTGCGTGATACTGAAGTACGCAGTAAACGCACATCATCTTTTACTACCGCTTTACAAAAACCCGCATACTCAGTGTCACCGATGAAACGTACGCCGTCAGAAGTAACGTCAGCAGAAGCAGAAGCGATGCTCATTACAGATAATACCGCTGCAGTAATGGTAGATTTAAATAACTTAGTCATTTTCAATTTCCTCTCAGAATTTTATGAAGCTCTGTACAAAACACTGTTGGTTGTTGTGACAGAGCGCACCGGGTGTTTACCGCTGGTGCACTATATTTATGCCCCATCTGAAAGAAAATTACTGTTTTTTTATTGTATAGTGTTGGTGAACTAGGCGTAAAAACTCATGTTAATAGCACATTAACAACATAAGCATATGTTTTATATGTATATTTTCAAATTACATATTCAAATTAAATATATATATAACCCCCTAAATTCCAAATAGGTCTAAATAAAGCGATCAAAACTGAATTAAAAAGGTCAATTTTTTGGGTTTTTCACAACTTTTTACAACTTAGCGGACGATTTTTCGGCTTTTCAGCATGCATTTTTGTAATTTAATTACGTGAATCGTGTAAAAAAAGTAGATATCACGAGCCTAACCCGTTAACCGCCCTTATTAAATACCTTGTTGCAACACGACTAGAATCTTTTAATTGGCCCAATCAAAGCACATTATTTTCAATCAGCATAAAACATTAGTATGTATGACAGCATCGCAGATATATCGAAGTGCGACCAAAGATTGACCAGCAAGCAAGTGGATAGATTGCAACTGTTCGACAAGTTGATACAACTACATCATTCATATGCTCAATGTTCTATTTGTAAATCTTCGTTGCTGGGCTGCCGATAAAGAAATACGGCCAATCTATAGTTAACAAGAATAGGAAGGGGTTTGCAAAACCAACCGGATTAGCACGAATCCGGTTGGCAACAAGAAAAGAGGATATTAGTCAAAATATACAGCGTTAAACGTATTCTCGTTCGCGCTTGGTTTCAATGGCATCTATATAACCATGCCAGGAAGCATAACCAAGTAAAGGCATTAGCACGATAAAACCAATGAATCCGGTAACAAACCCAATGGCGACCATGGTAAATATAATGCCAGCCCAAATAAACATCGGCACTTTATTAACCCACACTGCGTTAATACTGGTCATAACTGCCGTTGCTAAATCGACTTTCCGTTCGAGTAATATAGGCTGAGTAAAGGCAGTTATAAGAAACATCGCTACACAGAATAACGCGCCGACACCGGTACCCAATAGTAAAAATGGCATTAAACTTTCGAGGTTTTCGATTTGCTGTTGAGGATAAAGTGCATGAATAATCGACGCTACCCGCAACCAGAAAATCATCAGTACCATTAGCAGAATACCAAAGCCCCACTCATTCACCGCATTACGGCGAATAGCACGCAGTGAGTGTGACAATGTTGGTTTATGTCCTTTTTCATGCTCCCAGCTTATATCGTACAGGCCGGCGGCCAAAAATGGCCCAATTAACATAAAACAGACAATCGAGGGCAATATAACCAAATGCCAACCTGTCATGGTGACCAGATAAAATATCAGCCATGGAATTGCGGCAAATATAACACCGTAAAAAATCGATAGCATTGGCGTACGCAGTAAATCCTGCAGCCCTAAAGACAACCACTTGATCGGATCGCCGATATCAAGTTCTTTGCATGGAATAACCCGGGCGATGCCGCTTTCTGTAATAGCGTTTTGTGGCGTTTCTTTAAAGTGCTGTGACATAATCTCGCTTCCCTCAAATATTGCTATACCTGATGCGTTACTGCAATGCATAGACTAAGCGATGCGATGTACCCAACTGCATACTGTATACGTTTCTACGGGTCACACTCAGCTTTGGTTCTACCATTAATGCGCAAGGCGTTCATAAACGACAACTATCAGGGAACTCCAGCTTATCCACTCTACTATCAAATGCGCCAATCACTGCACCGTGAAATTCCCCTGCTGTTATATACACGATAGTTAATAATGCTAAGTTTCACAATCTATTAACAAAAATTTTATCAAAGATAACGTAGTGGCTGCCAAAAAAGCGCTGTTTTAAAGAATTTGCTTATCGCCGCGTTGAATTCACTGAAGCTACACACATCGCTTCGCAAGCCAGTAACACACTCGGTTGTAAAGCGATGGCAATTGTGAGTAAGCGTGTTGTAATTAATGTAGGTAAAAATGCGCTCAATGGCACGTTCTGAGGTACCAACATGCACCAGGGGTTGCAGTTGAGCGTTACAGGCTATGTAAATTCGTTCGCCGCTGCGATCGGTTAAAAAGCGCTGCGGGGATACGGCTTTTACTAAGCCAGACCCATGCAGTTCGATAATATGGTCTTCAAGCCAGATACCCGTATGTTCGAATAATCCATAAATACCACAACACACGATGGCGCCATCTACCGGATCAACCAGACGTTTACTCTCTCCAGGATATACTTTTACGTTCATAACACATCACCCGCAGTACGGTGCAGCGTCCCCATCCGCCAAACATTACAAACTGATGGCCTGACTACACTGAATAGTATCACCCCACCGCGTGCTGCTAGCAGGCACAAAACAGGCATGTTTATACTCCCAGATAAACACGCCCTATGTTATAGATAATGAATACCCACTGTACAAGGGTAAATTTGTAACAATATCTGCAAGATATTTCACTTTTTGAGTAAAAATTTGCTTAACAGCTTATAACCTATGCGATACCCTGAAGCCCCTGTAACTTAAGTAGTTGATGATGAAACCGGTAAACAGTTCGCATAAGTTAGATAACGTCTGTTATGACATTCGAGGCCCTATTGCTGCTCAGGCTCGCAAAATGGAAGATGAAGGCCATCGTATTCTTAAATTAAATATCGGCAACCCTGCCCCGTTTGGTTTTGATGCGCCGGACGATATTCTGAAAGACGTCATCCATAACCTGCCAACTTCACAAGGTTATTCCGACTCTACTGGTATTTATGCGGCCCGCGTGGCAGTGATGCAGTATTACCAGCAAATGCACATCCGTAATATTCAGGTTGACGATGTGTTTATTGGTAATGGCGTCAGTGAAATGATCATGATGTCTATGCAGGCTCTGCTCAATACAGGTGACGAGGTGCTGCTTCCCAGCCCTGACTACCCGTTATGGACAGCAGCAGTGAGCCTGTCTTCGGGCACACCCGTGCACTATCGTTGTGACGAGCTGGCAGGCTGGTTCCCGGATATTGATGACATAAAAAGTAAGATCACCAAGAAAACCAAAGCCATTGTCATTATTAACCCGAACAATCCCACTGGTGCGGTATACAGTAAAGAGCTATTGCAACAAATAGTGGAACTCGCCCGTGAGCATCAACTGGTGGTCTTTTCAGATGAAATATACGATAAAATTCTCTATGACGATGCCAAACATACCTGCATCGCATCGCTGGCCGATGACGTGTTTTTTGTCACGTTCAGCGGTTTATCTAAAAACTACCGCGTGGCGGGGTTCAGAGCGGGTTGGTTAATTGTCTCGGGTAACAAGCGATTAGCCAAGCACTACATTGAAGGGCTTACCATACTGTCGTCGATGCGAATGTGTGCCAATGTACCCTGTCAGAGTGCCATTCAAACTGCTTTAGGTGGCTATCAGAGCATTAATAATCTTGTGCAGCCGGGCGGCCGGTTAAAGATACAGCGCGATCTGGCGGCCAAACGATTAAATGAAATTGACGGCATAAGTTGTGTTGCTCCCCGTGGCGCCATGTATTGCTTTGCCAAAGTTGATGCCGAAAAATTTAATATTGCCAATGATGAACAAATGATTTTTGACCTGCTGAGCAGCGAAAAAATCTTACTCGTGCATGGCAAAGCGTTCAACCTGGATGAGGGCATATACTTTAGATTAGTATTTTTACCCCACAGCGATATTCTCGCACCAGCACTGGATCGCATTGAAAACTTTTTTAATGGTTACCGTCAGAAAGGTCAAAAGTAATGGCCGAAAACAGCCATTTTTTTGCTCACCTGGCCAGAATGAAACTCATTCAACGCTGGCCACTCATGCGCAACGTGCATAGCGAAAATGTGCAGGAACACAGCTTACAGGTTGCCATGGTCGCTCACGCCCTTGCGCTCATTAAAAACCGCTTTTATGGCGGCTCGCTTAACCCTGACCGTATAGCCACGCTGGCGATGTTTCATGACGTTTCTGAAGTGCTCACCGGTGACTTACCGACCCCGGTAAAATACTATAATCCGGCAATCAAAGATGAATACAAAAAGATAGAAAAAATCGCAGAGCAAAAACTCATTGATATGGCACCTGAGGCGTTTAAAGACGACTACGCCGCGCTCATTGACAGCCATTATCACAGCAAAGACGAAGCCTTTATTGTTAAAGCCGCTGACGTTTTATGTGCGTACCTGAAAACACTCGAAGAACTCAGTGCCGGTAACCGTGAATTTACCCTGGCCAAAAAACGCCTGGATAAAATGCTCAAAGACTATCATTCCGAAGAGGTCGACTACTTTTTGACCCGATATGTACCAAGCTTTTCGCTGAGTCTGGATGAAATTACCCAGGAAGAAACCGGAGAATAACCCAATGAGTCACCATCCCAGCGACACCACATTTGATGACGCTGCCTGGCAGTCGGTATGGTGGGAGCGCCGGTTACCACGAACACAAGCCAGAGACGGTGATCATCGTTCGCCGTTTCAACGCGATAAGGCGCGAGTATTGCACTCTGCTGCATTTCGACGCCTGCAAGCCAAAACTCAGGTACTGGGTGTAGGACTCAGTGATTTTTACCGGACACGTTTAACCCATTCACTGGAAGCGGCCCAAATTGGCACGGGCATTACCGCTCAATTGCAGGGCAAGTATCCCAAATTAACGGATTTCGTGAGCCTGGATCCGTACCTGATTGAAACACTGTGTCTGGCTCATGATATCGGTCATCCGCCCTTCGGCCACGGTGGCGAAATTGCCTTGCATTACATGATGCACGAACACGGCGGATTTGAAGGGAACGGCCAAACCTTCAGAATAGTAGCTCGCCTCGAACCCTATACTGCCGAGCACGGCATGAACTTAAGCCGCCGCAGCGTGCTGGGGCTGGTGAAATATCCTAATTTCATCGACTCACTCACTAACGCCAGTATTGTGCCAACCGAGAAGGTAGGTATGCGCCAGGTAAAAGCTGAAAAGTGGCATCCTCCAAAAGGTTTGTTTCGCTGTGACCAAAGCTTATTTGACTGGCTGCTCGATCCGTTGCTGCCCTCAGAACGTGATGCGTTCATGCAATGTGATGAAATGAAAGGTCGCCACCATAAAACCCGTTTCAAATCATTTGATTGCAGCGTAATGGAACTGGCCGATGATATTGCCTATGGTATACACGATCTTGAAGACGCCATAGTGATGGGTATGGTCAAGCAAAACGAGTTCAGTGAAGAATTGGCAAAAGAGCTGCTGCATTTACAGGTGCCCTGGTTATCGGACGCAATTAACGATTTAGAAAAACGCCTGTTTAGTGCAGAACAATACGAACGTAAAAATGCCATTGGCGCGTTGGTGAACTGCTTTATCACTGCGATTCAAATTGAAGAAAATACGTTATTCGGTCACCCATTGTTGCGTTATCAGGCGGTGTTATCCGAGCGACACAACAAGGCATTATCGCTGTTTAAACAATTTGTGTACCGTAAAGTCATTCGCAAACCCGAAGTACAATTGCTGGAATATAAAGGCCAACAAGTGGTGATGGAACTGTTTGAAGCCTTTAGTTCTGATCCAACCAGGTTGCTGCCGGAAAATACGCGCCAACGTTATCTCAAAGCAGAGGAACAAGGTAATGGTCAACGCGTTATAGCTGACTATATATCTGGTATGACCGACGAATTTGCTGCGCGATTATATTCCAATATGTTTGTACCTAAGCGCGGTGGCGTGCTCGACACACTGTCCTTGTAATGAGGACGTTTTAAGCCGTCAGAATGAAACCATTAGTCTACGTCTCGAAATCTTTTTGCACTATTCACGGTCTTATTTCGTAACCAATAGTATTAATCGCTACCAGACGGATATTATGACTAAACGCTTTATTCCTTCGCAGACATTCAAGGCCAGTGACATTACTGACGAGTCGGTATTTAAGTCACGTCGGCATATTCTTAAATCAATGGGTTATGTGGGCGCCAGCGGTTTGTTATCAGGCGGCGTGCAGGCGCGGGGTTGGTTCGACGACGATGAAAAAGTCGTTACCCAAACAAAACCTTTAGAATTTACCCAGTCGCAAAAATGGTCTACCGACGAGACCCAAACCCCCTATGCGAAGGTCACCAGTTATAACAACTTTTATGAGTTCGGTACCGGTAAAGACGACCCTGCTGAACGGGCAAAGCACTTCAAAGTAGATCCCTGGACACTCACCATTGACGGTATGGTGAATAACCCTATCACGCTGGGTTACGACGATATTCTTAATAAATTCCCCCTTGAAGAGCGAGTGTACCGATTGCGGTGCGTTGAAGCGTGGTCGATGGTGATTCCATGGTTAGGCTTTGAATTAAACAACCTGATTAAGCTGGCCGACCCGCAAGGCTCGGCCAAATATGTTGCTTTTGAAACACTCGACGATCCGAAACAAATGCCGGGTATACGCAACCCGTTTATTGGTGGCGGTATTGATTACCCTTATGTGGAAGGGCTAAGACTCGATGAGGCATTGCACCCATTAACC
>JABXHM010000029.1 GCA_013373625.1 Alteromonadaceae bacterium
GGGAGCAGACTTGCGGCGACGCAGCGAGCCGAACACCTGGCGGGACGCAGCGCCCGCCGCTCGCGGCCCAGAGTTGCCGTTCAGTCCCTAGCCAATCGCCGCGGTGCAGCTTCACTAGACCGGCCATTCGTCCATCGTGCAGCATTTTTGGAGGATGAATGTCATCAGGGCGGGACAAAATTGCCGATCGTCATCGGCCCGAGGCCGTGCCGTTGCACTCTGAGCCACGACCACTCATACAGTGGGAAAAACCAGGATAACTATTCCATGCCCGATCTGCTCCTGTTTCTGCCCGCGTGCTTTGCGCTGAACCTTGCGTTTGGTCCAAATAACCTTCTCGCCATGACCCACGGGGCGCAAAAGGGGGTCCTTTTTGCGTTTACGGCAAGCCTTGCCCGTCTGGGTATCTTTATTCCAATGATCACGGCGAGTGCCTTGGGACTCGGTCTCCTGCTGTCGGCCTCGGCACTGGTGTTCAACGCGGTTAAGATTATCGGCGCTGCGTACCTCATCTGGATGGGCATCAGGCTACTAAAAAGTGTTCCGGGAAAGGCAGATTGGGACGCCGAAGACATGAAGCCTTCGCTCCAGAAAGCGTTCCGGGGCGAAGCCCTTGTGGCCGTCAGTAATCCCAAGGCCATCCTAGTCTTCGCGGCATTCTTCCCACAGTTCATCGATACCTCGCACTACTGGACGAGCTACGCGATTCTTGGCGCCAGCTTCATAGCACTCGAAGCCATCGCAATCCTGATCTATGCGACAGCCGGGCGTTTCGCGGTGGCCTTCGCTTCAACGAAGCTCCATTGGTTTCAGCGAGCATCCGGAAGCGGTATGATTGTCTTTGGGCTGCTTCTTCTTTTGAGCCGCCAACCCGGTCGAGGTGCAGCCTAGCGCTTGATCGACGTCTCTTGACCACTCGGAACCACCAGTCGCGGCGCGTCTGAGCGGCGGCACAGCGGGACGACGCGGATATTGTGGACGGCGACCCGCACAGCCATTGCCCTCTCGGGTGTGAATAGGAACGGCGATCTGACATGCCAAGGCTATATCTGATCGGGGCATCCTGCTCGGGCGTCTCGACGCTCGGGGCGACGCTGTCGACGCGCCTGCGCGTGCCGCTGCTGGATGTCGACGACTTCTACTGGCTGCCAACAGATCCCCCATTCACGACGAAGCGCCCGCCGGAAGATCGGGTCCGCTTGATCCAGAAGAGGCAAGCCCGGACGGACGGCTGGGTTCTGTCAGGCTCCTTCATCGGCTGGGGGGATAGCCTGATCGAGCGTGTCGAGATCATCGCCTTTCTGTATACTCCGACCGCGATACGGATGCGCCGTCTGGAGCACCGAGAGGCACAAAGACATGGTGATCGGATCCTGCCGGGTGGCGACATGCATAAAGGCCATCTGGCATTCCGTGACTGGGCCTCTCGCTACGATGATCCGTCGTTCACAGGGCGCAATCTCGCGCAGCATGAGCGCTGGCTCGAAGCGCAAACCGCTCCGGTTCTAAGGCTTGACGGCACACAGCCTGCTGACGTGCTGGCCGATACGGTCACGACTGCGCTGGACCGGCTCTGAGGGGCCAGGACGCGCGCGATCCCGACCGGCGCGCAGGTGGGCTGGCAGGGAATGGCCCTGCCAGCCCTAGTCTCAGGCCTTGATCCGGAGGGAGGCATTCGGGAACGGGAAGCCAGAGTCATCGACCGCGCGCCGGGACACCTCCTGAAATCCAAGCCGCCTGTAGAAGCGGACGGCTTGCTCATTCTCGGTATAGACCTCGAGGGCCAGTTCGCCCTTTCGGGCCAGGGCATCGGCGATAAGCCTGCGCCCGATCCCGTGGCCTTGCCAGCCCGGCGTGATGAAGATCCCGCCGATGAAACAGTCCAAGAGGCTGATGAAGCCAACAGCGTCTCCGTCAAGGCAAGCCACGGAGGTCTCAGCCTCTGGCAGATACCTCTCCTCGATCAGCCTGCGCTGTTCCGTCAGCCTTGTTTCACCGATGAAGGGGTGCGCCTTCAACGAGGCGTCGAACCATATGGTCGACAGTCTTTCCAGATCCGTTGCCGCGTCGAAGGGCCGGATCACCACGTTTGCGTTCTTCATGAGAACTCCAAAGAAATCATGCAAAAAGGGTCGGCATCCGTGTGCCGAGCGATGCCGCTAGATGCGGGCCAATCGAAGCCTCTGTGCATAAATCTCCGTCTGGGGCGGTCCGAGCATACGCCGCCCCGCCACCACTTTCAATGACGGCAGAGGGCTCGAAGCGGTCATACGGCGTTGCAGCAGGACGCGCGCCCGGACTTATCCCCGCGTCCGTCGCTCCCGGCCCAAAGCTGACCTTAGCCCTGCGCTTCGATGCTGCACTGCTGCTGACCCTAAGCAGACGTTGTGTGAGGCGGTCGTAAATTGCGGACGACCGGCTCTCCAGATCGCTGTTTAGATCCTGCCGCGAGCTCGCAACGCTTCTGCTAGCAAAGTTGAACCTTTCCTATCTGCGAGGACATAGCCAAGTTCTAAGCCGTGATATTGCCCGTAGTCGTCGAGCACATCTTCATCAACATTCAGGGTCCAAGTGTCGGGGTCGATAGAAATAGTGCCGGCGTCAAGCAATCGATGAATGTCAGCGCGAAGCGGGATGCCGTTCCAAGCCTTGTCCGTGCCGCCTTTAGCAACTGGAAGGACATGGGCAGCTTCCAAGCTTAAAATTGTCCTACAGCCAGTCACTAGGCAAATCGCTCCATAGCGTTCGAAGACTTGGCGTCGGAACAAGGCTTGGCGTGGACGAGCCCAGGTCTCCGCCTGCCGGCGTTGCCGCTCGTCGGCTTCTTGAGCTTCGTCCTCAGCCGCAGCCTTTTCGGCAGCATCGACAGAATCTGTCGTTAATTCGAAGGCAAGCGATTGAAAATATGAGCGGAATACGTCGGTGATCGGATTACCTATCATAGGTCGCCCTGCGAGAGCATTTGCGAGCCGCCCAAGTGGCTTTACCGGAAAAGCTACGCCACCGTGAAGGAGAAAGCCGGTTCTTGATTCAGCCCGACGCCCTCCTGGCTTTGGATAGTTCTCATACAACCAATCGCGCCCATTAGCATTTACTTGACGTATCGCCTGGAGAGCGTGACGACGGCTGAACACTAGTTCGGACATGGACGTACCTCTTGAGGACCTCTTCGGCACTTTAACGCATTGAGCGCCGCATTTTCCAATCATAGGAGCGGAAAAGGCACGAAGCTGACCGTCGAGAAAGGCGCGTATGATATGATGTCACAGCCCTTCGTTACGACTGTTGCCTTAATGCTTCGCGTAACTTTTCAACCGTCCACCAAGGCCGGGAAGCGTGGATCATCCGGTGGCAGTTCGCACAGAGCAATACCAAGTCAGCAAGCTTGGTTGTTTGACCAGAGATGAGTTCTGAAACGGGCCGCGTATGGTGGCACTCAATGAAGCCCTCACCCCGCTTTCCGTATGCCACCTGGAAGTCGAAGCCGCAGGCCTCGCAGCATAGGTGGCCATGATATCTCAAGTAGGAAGCTTTCTTACGTTTCACGATCGCCGCGTTCCTCTCCCGATAGCGGTGCACCCGGGTTAGTAGTTGACCTTCGGGAGCCTCCGTTAGGTCGTCGTCCGGCAATACAGGCGCATCACCATCCTTTGCAGCCTGAGTCACATTGAGGATCGAGGTAACTACCTTTTTCAGCTCCGCCGGATCATCGGCAAACTCCGCCCATACAACTTCCTCGAGCTTATTCCCCCGGCTCAAGCCCTTCGTGTCGTGGTTGGGGTCGTGGGCGCGGAAGTTCAAGAGTTTCATCGATACGCCGTTGGCGTTGCGGAGTGTGTCAGATCCCGTCAATCCAAGCGCTTTGGCGACCTGGCTGATCCTCACTGTCAGCTCGAGTACGCCTTCGCCGGTCGGAGAGAAATAGTCCCCCGCGTGGTCCAAGTAATAGTGCAGAGCGATGAGAAGCTCGTCACGGGTCCAGGGCGGATTGCGCTTCGTTTCGGCCATACCAAGGCAATAGGGGCAAGCAGCATCACACACAATCCAACACTGAGCCTTAATCTGCGATTAACCTAATTAGACCAGCTTTACTCCCATGGTTTGGACCTTTGAGACAGATGACGACTCGCGATCAGGATGGGTCCGGGCTGCGACAGTTGAAGATGCTTTCCTTCTGCTCGGGACTACCGAAGCAACCCTTTGGCCAGTACCAGGTGTCTGCTGGCCGAGTTGCAGAGATTTTGGGGTTATTTTTGAGCCACGTCCGAACGCCTCCTAGGCATAGAAAGCGAGGCCTACGAAGCCTCGGAAACGGCCCAGAGCCGACCTTCAGGCCAGATGCGGCGAAGGGCAGGTGTAGCCCCCAAAGCGGCCAGTCAAGTAAACTGGCGAGTACTCCCGCGCTTTGTTGGCTTTGAATACAGAATCACCGCTGCAAGAAATTCTCTTTCGACAAGAGGCTTTCCTAATAGGTTCATGTTCGGGTAGGCGTTTACGTGACTGAGAGGGTATGTGGAGACCATACGTCGTGCCGTACGATTACAACCAAGCGAATCTGAAAATTCTTTGCAAGCGTTATGCAGAAGCATCCCGGCGAACAGTGTTCTTTGTCGGGGCTGGAGCAAGCGCAGAGGTCGGTGTTCCGACATGGTCTGAACTTGCTCAGAAGCTGTTCCGGAGAATAGATGATGCAACGCCGACTTCGGCGATGGATAGCGCACAACTGGAAGCGTTTCACGAGCTCGAAGAAAAGTTGCGCGACCGTGATTTCTGGCGACTATTTGATCTCTCTGAAAAGCACTGGAGGCAAGATTATGAAGATTTTCTCGCCGAGGAGTTCTCCATAGAGCGGATGGAAACCTGTGACATCCCACGGACTTACGTGAAGATGTGGAAGATGAGAAATGTGGGTCAAGTAATGACCCTAAACATTGATGGCCTTCTTAGGCGTGCATACGATGCTGCATTTGGTGCAAAAGCCGCAAAAATTTTTGAGTTCCCCGGCACATCGGTCGCAGACAGCAGAAACCCTTTTGCAAGAAATTTTCCGGTACTCCTGCATCTACATGGTGTTTACACAAGTAGAAGTACTTGGGTCATGAATGCAACTGAGCGCAGTCGCCTATTCGATGGATTTGGGCGGGGAGACTATCGAGCATTTGTTAGACATGTCTTTGAGAATTACAATGTTGTCTTCGTGGGCGTTAATATTCAGGATGGTGCAATATCCCCCATTATCAAGGAGATTAGTGAATCAGGACTTCTTCAAGATCATTTTTGGATAACCCCGAGCATATCTCCGGAGTCGTATCGCTGGGCGCAATCCACAGGCGTCAGGGTCGTAAGCTACACTCCTGAAATTGATGCGAATGGAGACGAGGTGCATAGCCCTGTCATCTGTTCAATTCTTGACGACATCGAGGCTTACAAGTCAAAGGATGAACAGGTCGTTTTGCCCGGAAGGCCCCAAGCGCCCTCAGCTGACTTGCCAGACAAGGATCTCGCTATTCAAGAAGCAGCAACGGATAGGCGAGAATACGCAAAAAAAATGGACCAACTCTTTGAAGCGATTGGCGCATCAAGTAGCTTTGATGGAAAGCTATTGATTAGTTTTATACGAGAATTTGAAGTTCCCTTAGAGCTTTGCTCTATTATAGGCACTGAGTCTCCATACAATGAACTGGAAGATGTCAGGATTACATCAAAGATTAGTGCATCTAAATCAGCAAACGTTTGGATGGGACTTCGAAAAGACGGCACAACTCTCTGTGCAGTTAAGTCTCTCAGTGGGCAAGCGCTAAAAGATGAAGTGGAACGTCTTAGCTTCCGCCGGGGAATAGAGTCACTCTACTTCTTGAGCAGGGAGAATAAGAAGGTTGCGCCGACTTATTATTTCCACACTAATGTTCCGATGGCAGTCGCAATGGAATTTGTCGAGGGTGCTAACCTTGCGGATCACATGTCTGCCTCCAGTTACGACGTACAAGGCGTATGGCTCGAGGTCGCAAAAAGAATTGGCGAGTCACTTTTGACCTGCCATACCTCAGAAGGGGGAGTGCTTCATAGGGATCTTAAGCCAAACAACATCATCTTTGAGAAGGCGTATGTCGGATGTGATGCTATTGACCTAATAGAGGCTAATGTAAGATTCATAAATTTTGACATGTCGTGGCATAAGTTGAGTTCAGGTGGAACCAAATCTATCTCCGCAGATGAAGTTGGCTTCTATGCACCAGAGCAGCGCAATGCTTCAAACTCGGACAGCCCCAGATCTGCCAAAACAGACGTTTATATGTTTGGCATGACCCTACTTTTTGTTCTGAGCGGCATATCCCCGCCTGATGGTGGTGCTCAGAGGGAGAACTGGGAAAGGTTCGTGAGATCAAAAGTTAACTCAAAGCTTAGAGATGAGCTGGTTTCCCAAAGGGTCACCCGGCTGATACTCGCTATGACCAGAGTTGACCCCGACGAACGCCCTGACCTCAGGTCTATCATCACCGATCTGGAGATGATTGGTAGAGCCGCGCGGGGAGATTGGGCCAACGTTGATCCAGATGTTTTTATAGAGAAAATCTTGTGCGATCTCGGATACGATTACGAGTGGAGCGATGACGCGGTTGGAGGAAAGGTTAGCACCCCGAGACTCATTGACCTAACCCTGAGCTTTGTACCGAAGGGGCAACTTTTGGAGCTTACGTTCATGAGGCAGCGAGACGATGGCTCAGACAGAAAAAACTTCGGCGGAAAACTTGGTGATCTGATTTCTAGAATAAATATGTCGTTGAGGGCTCGTGGCTGGCAAACAGAAACTGGGGGAGGCCATCATAGTCGCTCAATTGAGGCCAGGATTCCTATTAGAGATCTCATTTACGAACCTGAAACATCAATCCTGCAGATCAAGCGTGAAGTAAATGATCTTATGGCTAATATCGGATAGCATGGGCTCTGGCGCTCTGTAAGCCTCAGCGTTCCGCTTTCCCAAGGCGTGAACACGTAGATCTTCGGTTCATTGTTGGGGTTATTTCAGAGCCATCGGTGCATGTGTTTTCCTTCTATGTCTTGGGGACGTGCAGCTCACTTTATGGGTGCCCGCTTCGCTTTGCGGTCGTTGGTACATAACACAGCGAACGACCGCTCCCCGCCCATATCGCTAGCTTCAAGTCCCGCCTCGGGCGAGGGCTGCCTGCACAGCGTGGTTTGAGTCCGTCCTGGGTATAGATCTGGCTCGCGCACGTCATTCGCGGTATCGGCATCCCATGCCTGCAATGATCTGGATCCAATGCGCCTGCGGCCACCAATCGACGCGTCCTGTGACGTCTTTCGAAGGGCTCACGCGGGACCGAGTGCTGCCGGCTGCCAAATGCGGGCGGTGCGGTCAGCGGGAGGCGGTCGATATGCGGATCTACTGGGATGCGGCTGAGACCGCAGATGAATAGTCGGTTCCCACTTTCACCATCTGTTCACGATCTGTCTGGGGGACCGATCAAGCTCAAGCCGTTGAGGCTAAACAGATAGCACTCAATTCAAAATCCCCCGACTTAACGGTCTTGTCGGTTCGA
>JABXHM010000008.1 GCA_013373625.1 Alteromonadaceae bacterium
CAGAGCCAGAGCCAGAGCCAAAAACGTCTTTGTTTGGTCGCCTAAAAGCAAGCCTGTCGCGTACCAAGAGCAATTTAGGCAGCGG
Source organism: Alteromonadaceae bacterium (assembly GCA_013373625.1). GTDB lineage: Bacteria > Pseudomonadota > Gammaproteobacteria > Enterobacterales > Alteromonadaceae > Alteromonas. Next base: position 86 of record JABXHM010000008.1, read on the forward strand.
CATTGTAAGTTTGTTTCGGGGTAAATCCATTGATGATGAGCTATATGAAGATCTTGAAACACAACTCCTGGTAGCCGACGTGGGTATGGATACCACACAGAAAATTATCGACAAGTTGGTTGAAGGGGCCAAACACTCACAGTTGAAAGACGGTGATGCATTATATGAGCTGCTGAAGCAACAGCTCAGGCAGATGCTCAATGACGTTGAGCAACCACTGCCTGATGTGATTGCTCAGCATGACAACACAACAGGCCCCTTCGTTATTCTCATGGTAGGGGTTAACGGCGTGGGTAAAACCACCACAATTGGTAAATTGGCGAAGCAATACCAGCAACAGGGCAAAAAGGTCATGCTGGCCGCAGGAGATACCTTCAGAGCTGCTGCAGTTGAACAATTACAGGTGTGGGGAGAGCGCAATAATATTCCGGTGATTGCTCAACCGACTGGCTCTGACAGTGCGTCAGTGCTGTACGATGCTCTGCAGTCTGCGCAGGCCCGTGGCGTTGATATTCTTATCGCAGACACAGCAGGGCGTTTGCAGAACAAAGACAACCTTATGGAAGAGCTGAAAAAAGTGGTACGGGTAATGAAAAAGCTCAACCCTGACGCTCCCCATGAAGTGATGTTAACACTGGATGCCGGTACCGGTCAGAATGCGATCAGTCAGGCCAAACTCTTTACCCAGGCAGTAGGCTTAACGGGGATTACACTCACCAAACTGGATGGCACAGCCAAAGGTGGTGTTATCTTTGCCGTGGCAGACAAATTTGGCATTCCCATTCGTTATATTGGTGTGGGTGAGGGGATTGATGACTTACGCGGCTTTAACGGTGACGAATTTATTGAAGCGCTGTTCAGTGAGAGCGAAAAAAGTTAGTGTAAGTTGCTGAGTATAAGCACAATAACAATTTAAGCAGTCAGGATCACCAATGATCAAATTTGAGCAGGTAAGCAAAACCTATCCCGGCGGTCAGCGAGCGCTGTCCAAGGTGGATTTTCATATCGCGCCGGGCGAAATGGCCTTTTTAACGGGTCATTCCGGTGCCGGAAAGAGCACACTGCTTAAACTAATTAGTATCATGGAGCGCCCAACGGTCGGCAGAGTTTTAATCAATGGCCATGATCTGAATGTTATTCAACGTCGCCAGATTGCCTATATTCGTCGCGATATCGGTATGATTTTCCAAAGCCACCAACTGCTGATGGATAAAAGCGTATTCGATAACGTCGCCCTGCCGTTAGTTATTGAAGGCTATGGCCATAAAGAAATTGCTAAACGCGTCGATGCCGCACTGGAAATGGTTGACCTACGTAACAAAGCGCGTAATTTACCCATTACTCTCTCGGGGGGCGAACAGCAGCGGGTTGGGATCGCTCGCGCGGTGGTAAATAAACCGCCACTGCTGCTGGCCGATGAGCCAACGGGAAACCTTGACCCTAAGCTATCAATGGAAATTATTCGCCTGTTTGAAGACTTTAATCAGGCGGGTGTGTCGGTGTTAATCGCTACCCATGATCTCGGCCTGATTGCACGAATGCGCTACCGGACTCTTACCCTCAAAAACGGCAAGATGATTACCGATGGACTGACTGACCTGGAGAACGAAGAATGAGCATTTTGTTCAAGGGACGCAGTCAGGGAGCGAGTTCGCGTAAAATTAATATCGGCCAGCGGTTTATCATGTTTTTTGTTAATCATGTGCGTCAGGCGCTGGGTAGTCTTGGCGAACTGTGGCGTCAGCCTGTTGCATCAATTATGACTATTGGTGTACTGGGGTTAAGTATTACGCTGCCAAGCACCTTGTATATTTTGGTGAAGAATACCGAAAAAATCAGTGCCGGCTGGGAGCAAGCGGCTGAAATATCGTTGTTTTTAAAGGCGCAAACCAGTGCAACAGATGCGCAACAATTAATTACCCGATTACAAACCTGGCCAGAAATAGATAAAGTCATCTATGTACCAGCCGACGACGCATTGCAAGAGTTTCAACAGTTGTCCGGCCTTGGAGATGCGGTAAAGTATCTTGAGTCAAACCCGCTCCCTGATGTCGTTTTGGTTACTCCGGGAGAAAAGCATACGGCGCCGACATCAGCCAAACTTCTGTTAGAAAAGCTGCAACAGCAGCGCGAAGTGGATCTTGGCAAACTGGATATTGAATGGTTGGAGCGACTGTATGGGTTTCTGCAAATCGCAACAGAAATGGTCACTATAATCGGCATTTTGTTGTTTGTTGCGGTGATTCTGATTGTTGGCAATACCATCAGGCTAAATATTCTCAACAAGCGCGATGAGATACTGGTGATGAAATTGGTGGGTGCTACTGATAGCTTCATTCATCGCCCGTTTTTGTATACAGGCTTTTGGTATGGCCTGTTAGGTGGTGTCATAGCCTGGATGGCGGTGATCGTTATTTTGTGGTGGATGGATAGCAGTATCCAGTCTTTCGCCAGTCTTTACGACAAGTCGTTTCATATTACCGGCCTGACCGGGAATGCACTACTAACCATGCTTTTCTTGTCGGTAATGCTCGGGTTAGTTGGTTCACTCATTTCTGTACAGCGTCACGTTCGGCAAATAGAACCCCGTTAAACGCACATTAAAGTAAACCTTACATCCTCAGGTTTTTTGTGGCATCTACAGGTTTACTCTTCATATTTATCATACATATAAAGTCTAACCAGACACCAACACTCGCACCATGTATGCCCAACATGTTTCTTACTTTCAAGATCACCGCTAAAAACTCAAGACTTGTTAAATATTTGTGCATAAAGTTTGCTATTTGTTAATAAATGATCAAAGCTATAATAATAATATAATACAATAGGATTAAATTGACATGAAATTACCTTTACTAGGACGAGTTCTGTGCGTAATTACGCTGGGTTTGTGCGGAGATTATGCAAATGCAATCGATAATGGTGTTTACACAATAACGTCTAAACACAGCGGCAAACTGGTAGAAGTTGGCGCGGCCAGTCTTAATGACGGTGCAAACGTAATTCAGTGGCCGGCAAACGGGAATAACACCCAGCGCTGGTTGATAGCCGAACAATCTGATGGTTTTTATAGCGTGATTAACCTCAATTCCGGTAAAGCGCTGGAAGTGTTTGACTGGCAAACCAGTGATGGTGCCAATGTGGTGCAGTTTGAAGATCAGGGACTGGCCAGTCAGCGCTGGCAAATTAACGAGCTGGGTGACGGTACGGTAAGCTTTATCAATAAACACTCTGGTAAAGCATTAGACTTGAATGGTTTTGATACCTCAGATGGCGCTAATATCGCGCAGTGGGGGTACTGGGGCGGCGACGCTCAGCGCTGGGAGCTGACCAAGCTGGCAAACGTAGAAAACTCACCGTTTGATCCATCTGTTACCAATGGTTCTGCTAACCACTGGCCGCTGACAGGCAGTTTGGTAACGCACGATCCTACCCTGGCCTATGAAAATGGCATGTGGTGGATTTTCCAGACTGGCCCTGGTATTGCGGGTAAATGGTCTGACAACGGGGTTAGCTGGAATGATGCGCAAGCCGTATTTCCCAATGGTTTATCCTGGTGGGGTAATTATGTGCCCGGTCACGATGGCATCGACGTTTGGGCACCTGATATTAAGCAATACAACGGTCGCACGTGGTTGTATTATTCTATTTCTACCTTCGGCTCCAGGGTTTCAGCAATTGGCCTGGCTTCTGCGCCCAGTATTCTAAGTGGTAACTGGCGGGACGATGGTTTGGTGATTAATACTACCAACAGCAATAACTATAACGCTATCGATCCTGAACTGGTGGTTGCTGAGGACGGTAGCCCCTGGCTGACATTCGGTTCGTGGAACTCGGGTATTAAAGTGTCGCGTATTAACCCTGTTACCATGAAACCCTTTGGTCCGCTGTACAGTATTGCCAGTCGCTCAGGAGGTATTGAAGCGCCTGCACTGATTTACCGTCAGGGGTATTACTATTTGTTTGTGTCACTGGGTAAATGTTGTGATGGGGTCAATAGTACCTACCGTATCGCTTATGGCCGTTCCACCGACATTCGTGGACCGTATCTGGATAAAAATGGCCAGGATATGATGCAAGGCGGCGGTAGTGTTCTGGATGCAGGTAACTCTCAGTGGGTCGGCCCGGGCGGTGAAGACATCGTCAATACTGACGTGATCATTCGTCATGCCTATGATGCCAGTGACAATGGTTTACCCAAAGTACTGATCAGTACACTTAACTGGGACAGTAACGGTTGGCCACGCTATTAAACGTGTGAAAAGCGTATAAAAAAACAGGCTGATATAGTTTCCAGCCTGTGTGCGGTATGGTGATAGTATTTACCATGCCGCATTTTTTTGCTGTGTATTCTGCAATTTGCCCGAGCCTTGCCATATTCAAAAATACGCGTAGGATCCTGGCTTTCATTGATACACGTCGTTTTCTTTGGGAGCCTTCAGCGTACTGTGAACTTTCTGGCACATCTGTTTTTAGCACAACCAACGGCAGACTCTTATTTTGGTAATCTATTAGGAGATTTCCGGCGAGGTGTCGACCTTAACGATTACCCGCACGCAGTGCGAACCGGCGTGGCTAACCATATGCATGTCGATAAGTTTACCGACCATCATCCACTGGTAAAAAAAGCGAAAACTCTGGTTTCTGAATCTCGTCGCCGCTATGCCGGCATTATGCTGGATATTTTGTTTGATCATTTTCTGATAAAACACTGGCAACACTATTCTCATCAATCATTGCACGATTTTTGTGAAGATGTTTACACTCGGCTAGGTAGTCGTGTACATGTAATGCCATCAAGAATGCAGATTGTTGTAAAGGGCATGCTCAAATACCGTTGGCTAACCACCTATCAAAACCTGTCGGGGGTTGGTAAAGCGTTGGATCGTACTGCCGGACGGATTCGTTTTGCGAACAGTTTTCATGGCAGTATCGAGGAAGTACAGGCAAATTATTCAGATTTTGAGCAAGCGTTTACGGCGTTTTTTCCAGAACTGATAGAGTCTGTTCGAGCTCACAACATTGAAATAATTACGCCAAAGAACAACTGCCCTAGCTATTGACTATCTTTTTCGGGAAATAAGAAGAGACTGTCTGGCGAACGCCATTCCCCCATACAATGGATTGATTGTACAGGCTATGCAGATACTTTTGGTCGATATTGAGCTCTTTGGCCTCGCGAATAACATTCATCCATAAGCCGCTTTCAAATGCCTTAACCAGTTTAAGATAATGATTAAACTCTGATGACTGACAAAGCAACGCTTCATTTATCTCGTCGGTCAATGGTAATTGGCGCAGTATGTCAGGCATTTCCTGATCCAGCAGTGCATCAAGTAATGAAAACAAACCGATAAGAAAACCTATTGGTGGATCAGAGTGAATACCACGTTCTTCGGCAAGCAGATCAAAAAACTTCGCCCTGACCAATGACATATGCAGTAATTCAAGCGGCTTGTCATCACCCAACTGAGCCATAGCTAAGAGCGCAATGAATTTTTTGATCTCCACTTCACCCATGTAATTAAGGGCATGTTTGAGCGACAGGATTTTATACCGCTTATTAATCGTCGGGTTATTAATAAATTTCAGTAATAAAAACGATAGTGCAGCATCACGTTCAATAATTTGATTAATACGTTCAAGGTTAAACTGAGAATTCGAGCTTTCACCCATTAAGTCAACAAGGTTCATTTTTGAGGCAGGAAGCTGGCGCTGGATTGTTGCTTCTGGTTTGGCAAAAAAGTAACCCTGGAACAGGTCAAAGCCTAAGTCCCGACAAACCACAAAGTCGTCGTGATTGTTAACATTTTCAGCAACTAACTGAATTTTTGATTGCAAAAAGCGTGGTATATTTTTTTCAATTACACTGTAATTTGCTTTGTGAACATCGACCTTCAGGATATCAATGAGTGGAAAAATAGAATGCTGGCCACTGACCATGGCCGGGTCATCAATCGCCAGCTTAAAACCAAGCTGTTTAATATGCTTGCAGGCATCAATTAGTGCAGACTGTTGCTCTGGATAGTCTGAAAGTTCAATAACTACAGAATCTGGTGTCAGTGCAGGAGGCAAACCTGTAATGATGGTGTCACTATGAAAATTAATAAATGAGGTTTTATTGCAACATATTTCATCCAGGCCGAGGGTGTAAAATTGCTCAATAATGTAACGGCTTTTTTGTTCTGAATGAACGGGATACGTGCCAGACTTTCCATCTCTGAACAGCAATTCATAGCCGAATAAGTCTTTCTCTCGGTCGAGGATTGGCTGGCGAGCAATAAAAGCAAACATGCGATGAATTATCCTTGCAGCTTATTGGATAGATCAATTGATAATTTAAAACTTTACCCGAAGGTTAGAGTTTGATCCATCTTTTGTTCAGACTCTGTACAACAAAGGTGCAATAAAACCCCGGGCAAATACAGCGCCACGAGCAGATTGACGTAACGATTAATACGGGTAGCTCCGTTACAAAACTGCTCATCTTGCAAAGCGAAGGCTGCGCCAGCAGGAATAGCCTGCAGGAGCAGTCGTAGTGTCGATGCTCGTGTACATGCCTGAATGCCTCCAAAAAATCGTTAAGTCTCCGCATAATGTTACTCAGCGTAATGTCGTTGTGTTACATCCGTAATTACTATTGAATGTCACTCTTAGCAGCACGTGCCTGTTTGTTTTTTTGCGCTAATGAAGTGCATAAAATAACCGATTACGTGGGAATGAAACTTTTTTGTATAAATAGGGTCTTGTATAATAGACATGAAGACATTATATATACTGTTTGATTGAACAATCTGTTGGTCTGTGACCACTGCATTCATACATTGTTTGATCTTCGCACATAAGTGTTTTTTTGATATAATAATGTGCTTAGGATTTTTTTGAGGTGACTATGAGCGTGACTACAAGCAAAAACCTGCAATCGATGGCGCTGTCTGTACCACACAATGGAAGTATTGAAGGGTATATTCAGGCAGTAAGTACTATCGATATGCTCACTGCCGACGAAGAGCGCGAGCTGGCGGTTCGTTTGCGGGAAGATGAAGACATTGATGCTGCGCGTAAGCTCGTAATGTCTCACCTTCGTTTTGTGGTACATATTGCCAAGTCTTATTCAGGCTACGGGTTGCCGCAAGCCGACCTTATTCAGGAAGGTAACATTGGCCTGATGAAGGCGGTCAAGCGCTTTGACCCAACAGTAGGGGTACGTTTGGTATCCTTTGCAGTGCACTGGATTAAAGCTGAAATCCATGAATTCGTATTAAAGAACTGGCGGATCGTGAAGGTTGCAACGACTAAGGCGCAGCGAAAATTATTCTTTAATTTACGTAAAGCCAAAAAGCGCCTTGGCTGGTTTAGCCACGAAGAAGTGCAAACGGTGGCCAGAGAGTTGGGCGTGAGCACTAAAGAAGTGCTGCAAATGGAAGCGCGAATGAGCTCCCAGGATCAGGCATTCGACTTAAGTGCGGATGACGACGAAAATTCCAATTTTGCACCTGTACAGTTTTTGGAAGATAAGTCTGAAGATGTAGAGTCAACGGTGATTAATGATGACTGGGATAGTAATGCAACCAGACGCTTACACTCAGCGATTAAAACGTTAGACGACCGCAGCCAGGACATTATCGAGACGCGTTGGTTAGCCGATAATAAAACAACGCTGCAGGACTTAGCCGATAAGTATCAGGTGTCAGCAGAACGTGTTCGCCAAATTGAAAAGAACGCAATGAAGAAGTTACAGGCAGCAATGGTTGCTTAGTGAAAACGTATGACTGATTCATTTAAAAAGCGCCGTAAGGCGCTTTTTTTATAGCTAGTGGAACTTATCGCATAAAACGCGTGATGCGTGTGCCGGGTGTCAACGCGCAACATAGCGAAGCGGCTATGCCAGGTGGCAGTGTGTGTGAGTCATGTTGTTGCTTAATGTCGCAGGAGCAGGGGATAGAGCTCGTACAAGTCGCCAGGCCTTAACACTATCTGAAAAATAGCGCTTGTCAGTGTAGCCAATCTTGACCTTTAAAAAGCAAATCTTAAAACGCAAAACGCCCGACGTATTTCATCGGGCGTTTACAAATGCGTAAATTCTAAGCCAGCGAGCAGCTAAAAAGAACCGCTAAGATGTTTGCTAGTCCTTTTCTGTCGCCAGATAGTTAATAAGTTCAATACGTTCTTCAGTTGAAGCGCCGCGGGTAAACTGAACTTTATACTTACCATTAACGATAAAGGTTGGGACAGAGCGCACTTCATTTCGATAGTCCTCAACGATTTTGTTGTTTTTGCCTAACATTGAGCGAACACCAAAGCTTTTGGCCAGTTTATCAAACTGCTCACCATCCACACCGTTAAGAACAAAGATATTGCGAATGTCTTTAAGCCCGGTAATGATTGCACGTTCACGGTGAATATAATTGAAGATGGCACTGCTTAACTTATCTTGTTGCTTCAGGGCTTTTGCCATTAACATACCGGTAGTGACTTCATCCTGCACTGCCTGACTGGCGTTAGGCATAAAGTTAACGTGGATTTTTTCGAACTTTACGCCTTGCTTGAGCCCCGCTTTGAGATCCTTCACAAATGGCTCTGTACGATAGCAATGCGGACACCAGTATGAAAAAAACTCAACGACCTGTGGTGAATCACTCAATGGTTTATTAAGTACTTCATAATGAGTACCTTCCTGCCATTTGTCAGCAGCATAAGCGTGCAGTGGAACTAACATTGCCAGTACAGCCCATAAAGCAAACTTCTTCATTCTCGTGTTATCCTTTATTGCAAATCAACGTAAAAAATCCAGAGTACCACAGCGGCTTTTATTCGCCTAGTCGGTGGCGACCAGGCGACGCTTATCACGATTAAAGAGACTTAAAAACGGTAGCTGGCCTGCGCCAGATAGCGTCTTTCAGCACCACGGTAACCGACAATGTCCTCGTATTCTTCGGCGAGTGCATTATCCACTCTCAGCCCCACATCCCAGTGGCTGGTGACTGCATAGTTAACATTCATGCTGACTAACCAGTAAGGATCCAAATCCAGGGTTTGCGCCGAAGCGGGCCAAGGTGGATAAAAAGTATCCTTGCGGACACCGGTGTAATCGGCCTTAATATAAACAGACATACCCTGAACCGGTAATGAATGGCGGTATGTAACCGAGCCAGTATGATTGGGTCTTCGTAGTTCAACCGTTTGATTGGTGCCGTCTCCCTGACTTGCATCCAGATAGGTATAATGCGCGGTAAGCTGCCAGGTGTCGGCAGCCCACTGTAAGGAGGCCTCAAAACCATCACGGCGGGAATCTTCAGTGGTATTGGCAACGGAACTCAAGCCACTGTCAGCGTCCCAAATACTAACTATTTCTTGTTCCAGGCGGGTTGAGTACACACTAAACTGCGCAGTAACCGATTCTGTGAAGTCACTACTTAAGCCCAACTCATATTCACGGCTTTGTTCTGGCTGTAAATCCGGATTCCCTATAAAGCTCGCTGGATAATAACCATATAATTCAGTAAAACTGGGCGTTTTTACAGCCTGACTAACGCTGGCGAATACCGCTACCTGCTTTGTGAAAGAGTAACGTGCGCCCGCGCGATAACTCCAGGCCGTGTCAAAACGTTCGTTGTCATCATATCGAACACTAAACTGGGTATTTAGCTGCTTTGTGCCCCAACCGGTGAGCTCTGCGAACACGCTGTTGGTGCTATCGTCGCCGCGGTAATTGGGATCGCCATATGTATCCGGGCCGCGTTGTTCAAATTCGCGTTTTAATAGTTCACCACCCAAGGCAAAATTTGCCACATCTAAATCAAAAAAATGAGTCCAGTTTAACTGCTTGCGCTCGCCGGTGGTTCCGCCTGCATCAATGCCGCTGGTCAGGTTGTCATTGTTATCTTTGTGATATTGGGCTTTGACCTCACTGCGGTAGCCAATTTCTGGCAGACTGTAATGCCATTGCACAGATGACGTGATTTGTTTGCCGTCAGTAACATTGTCAGCATCGGCGGGCAGGCCGGTTGCTGCGTCTGTCGCGTCGTAATCGTTTTGATAATCTACCAGACGCACATTTGCACTAACAGCGTGTTGGCTGGCAACTTGCCAGTGAATGCTCGCGCCGGTGGTGGTGTTTTCATAGCCATCATCTTCGTCACCGGCACGCGAAACATTGTCCCCGTCGGTATTAAAATGATTGGCGTAAAACGATAAGTTCAGGTTATTAGAGCTATGGTTTGCCGATACAGCTCCACGATAGGTGCCCCCATTGCCTGCCGCAGCGCTAATACTGGCTGAGTCTGATGGCTGTGTCTGCCCCTTGGTTGTAATACTGACAACCCCAGCAACAGCGCCGCTGCCCCACAGTGCACTTTGGGCACCACGAAGGAGCTCAATTTTAGCAATGTTAGCTGAAGTAAGGTGGGCAAAATCAACAAGACCTCCCTGGCTTAAATCGTTGACGATGACGCCATCAATTAGCACCAGTAAATGGTTGGTCTCGCTGCCGCGCAAGCGTAATTCAGCAAGTGAGCCCGGGCTGCCGGACTGACTGACGCTAATGCCGGGCATGCCACGCAATAAGTCTGTCAGTTGAGTGGCACCGGATGCCTGGATATCGGCTTCATTTAAAACGGTGACTGAAGCGGCTAGATCACTTAAATTTACCGGTAAACGAGAGCCAGTAACGGTGATGGTTTCTACAGAGGTGTCCTGGGCGCAGGCAAAGCTGGCTGCGCACGCCAGTGTAATGGCGCAAGGTATAGTTCGGATTGTCATAAATGGTTCTCTTGTTGCACTCCCGCCGAGCGCTAAGATGAATGAAAAGCAGCGCGGGGCCACCGATGAGCTAAGGCCGGTCTCCGGGCTCTCAAACCTATGCAAATCGCTATCGACCTTGAATAGGTATCCCTGCCTTCCCAAATACATGGTGGCGAGTAGGAATCGCAGCTAACTGCGTGATTACCGTTGCGGGGGCAGCGTGAGACTTTCACTCACTTCCCGATTATCCCAACGTGAAAACGTCAGGCACCTCAGCGGGCGTGATTATATCGGCAAGCAAGGTAAACCGATAGATGTAAAAGTGAAAAGATATTGCCAGTTTGCACACACCTTGTGTGTTTGACGGTTTTGTCGAGGCTCGTTTAGCTTAATAGTAAGGGCCTAAAGACAGAGGCGGTTCCTGCAGGGCGGAGAATTGCTCTTTAAGCGCCAGGATCTGTTGTTCCCAGTAGCGCTGTTCGGCAAACCAGGGGAACGCACGAGGAAATGCAGGGTCCTGCCAGCGATCAGACAACCAAGCCATATAATGCACCATTCGCATGGCCCGTAGGGGTTCAATCAGAGTGAGTTCCCGGCTGTCAAATTCACAGAACTCTTCGTAAGCTTCAATGAGTGTTTCCAGTTGTAATTGCTGTTGCGGGCGATCGCCATTGAGCATCATCCATAAGTCCTGTACAGCCGGCCCCATGCGACTGTCATCTAAGTCGACAAAGGTTGGCCCGTCACGCCATAAGATATTGCCAGCATGGCAATCCCCGTGCAGGCGAATCAGTTCAAACGGAGTATATTGATTTGTCGCCAGGGTAATCACCTGATCGAGAATCGTAAAAAAAGCGGTGTGCAGGTTTTCCGGCACCAGTGTGCTCTCAGCCAGTGTCTGGCGCGGTCGAGTTAAGTAGCTGTCAATGGTGATCGTGGGGCGGTGAGTGAAAGGTGCACTGCTGGCTACTTTGTGCATTCGACCAATAAACCGGCCCATCCACTCAAGATGATCCAGATTATCCAGTTCAAACTGGCGTCCTCCAACAGAGTCGAACAGCGCAAATCGGTATTGTTGCGCCGTGTGGAGTGTTTCACCGTCGTGAGCTAATGGCGCCACGACGGGAATTTCAGCATCAGCAAGCGCCTGACTAAAAGCATGCTCCTCAAGGATTTGCTCGTTAGACCAGCGACCTGGTCGATAGAACTTGACGACATAGCGTTTCTGTTCATCGCTTAAAAACTGATATACACGATTTTCGTAGCTGTTGAGTGCCAATAGGCCGGACTGCGGAAAAATGCCACACTGTTCAAGTGCGTCAAGAATCGTATCGGGTGACAGTTCGGCAAAAGTAAAGTCACTCACATTCATGGTTTCTCTATCGGTAAAGGAATTTTGAAGGTTCACTGACCTCAATGATACTGCCGTCATCTTCAGTTGTTGACACATGAAAATAAATTTCTGTGACACGTTCTGCCAGATTTTGCGGATCGGTGGCTACCGATATGGGCAAACTATATACTTCGCCGCCCTCTACAGTGACTACTTGCTCACCAATGTACTCGTATTCGGGGAAACCTTCTACCTTAATCGTGTAAGTCTGCGTGGTTTGCGATTTATTGAGCACCTTTAAAGTGTATACATTCTCAATATCGCCGTTATTGTTTTCGCGGTACAACGAGTTACGATCCCGTATTATATCCACTTCAAGCGGAACCCGGGTAAGGATATCCGCCAGGAGTAAACCCGTCATAACCAGCAAGACAACAAAGTAGCCAATCAACTTGGGGCGCAAAATACGGGTAGTACCGCCTGCCAGTTCATGCTCTGAGGTAAAGCTGATAAGCCCTTTGGGGTAATTCATTTTATCCATTACACCGTTACAGGCATCGACACATGCACCGCAGTTGATACACTCATACTGTAAGCCATTGCGAATATCGATGCCGGTGGGGCACACTTGCACACACAGGTTACAGTCTATGCAATCGCCGAGGCCTTTGTCGGACAAATCGGCATGGTCAATTTTGCGTGAGCGGGGGCCGCGTTGTTCACCACGATTAGGATCATAAGAAACAGTATAGGTATCTTTATCAAACATGGCAGACTGAAAACGCGCATAAGGGCATATGTGAGTACACATGATTTCCCGCATCCAACCCGCATTACCATAGGTACAAACGGTAAAGAATACCACTGAAAAGCCAGCCCAAAAGCTCACATCAAAGGTAAAGAAGTTAACGAACAGAGGGCCGATGGGGGTAAAATAACCGACGAAAGTCAACGAGGTCAGCAGTGCAACTGCTATCCAGGCCGTATGCTTTGCTGTTTTACGCAAAAACTTATCCATATCCATTGGTCGTTCGTCGAGCTTAATGCGTTTATTGCGATTGCCCTCACATTTTTCCTCAAACCAGGTGTATATATAAGTCCAGGTAGTCTGCGGACACATAAAACCACACCATACCCGGCCAGCAAAGGTCGTGACGAAAAACAGCGCAAAGGCAGAAACAATAAAAATATATGCCAACAGTGTGAGATCCTGAGGCCACAGAGTCAGTGCGAAAATGGTAAACCGTTGATCAACAATATTAAGCAGTACGGCCTGGTGACCGTCATACTGGATCCACGGAACAGCAGCAAACAGTGCAATAAAGAAGAAACCAAAAAAACGGCGAAAACTTTCTAGTGGGCCTTTTACCGCGCGTACATAAATTCGGCTGCGCGAATTGTAGCGTTTAGACTCATCAACCTTTTTGGGTTTGTGAACTTTTACCGGACTAATGTTCTTCACCGGAATTTGGTCGTTCATTTGACTACCTTTATTTGAACAAAAGAAGATTACGGTAGCAGTATACCAACGGCATATTAATTTTAATTAATATAGATCAAATACGACCGCTAACGTGGATCAGAATTCACTGCGGGGCATAGTCTATATTATTTCTCACCATTGCACACATAGTGTCAGTTGGATAATTTTGGGTTTATACGACGTTTTGAAGAACATTATCACCTGTCACGCTTTCAGAATGGCCTGACGCTTTCATAACTACGTATAAAAGACATGACTTACTTACAGGGTATCGTTGAGTAAACTCGGTAAACTAATTTAGGAGTATTGTTGAGTATGTTTCGTTCAGTTGCACTGGCCATTGAAATCGCAATTTTGGTGGTAGTGCTACAGTTGCCATTTGTTCAGTCTTTATTCGCCGATGTTCAGCAAACCATGAGTGATTGGATGACGGAAATCGCCCTGCGTGAAGAGCGAGAACAACTTGCTGAAATTAAACAGGACATCGCTGCACAGTACTCAGTCATGCGGTTATACCAACAAGAGTATGTCGATACAGTGCTGTCCACCCGGGCGCAAACATTGTACTTTTACAACGCATACTGTGTCGATGATGACATAAACCCTTACATCTATGGTGCGACACTGGCGTCAATGTGTAGCGCAATTGATGCTTCTGCCATTTTAGGTGCGAAGCAGTAGGGGCAATACCCAAACAGTGCAGCCCTGTATTCCTGTTCAGACATTATTCAGCGACTGTGAACTATGTTTTAAGTTAAACTTTTTAGCGTTATTGTGTTCTAACTATCTACATAGTAGCGGCAAAAATGCGTTAATGTAATGACTATTGTGTCGCTGTCTTTTTCGTTTCAACGTGTCTGCTAGGAGTCAACAATGCACAAATTGACCACAAAATGGTTTGTAATTCCGGCATTAGCTTGTTTATCCGGAATAGTTTACGCCGAAGATAATTCCTCGAATGAGCAACCGCTGGTAGAAATTACCTGGCAGGAACCTGAGTCTTACACCGATGTGAGACCAAGTAATGAATCCCGCAAACGTTTCCGAGAGCGTGTGTTTAGTGAATTAGACGACTATTTTAATAAACTTGCAGAGGGTCTGCCTGCCGGACAAACCCTGAGCATTACAGTAACAGACGTGGACCTGGCCGGGCAGGTTTGGCCAACATTTGGTACGGGGGCACAAGATATTCGTATTATTGAGTCGATGTACATACCGCGTATGACCTTTAGTTACCAACTCAAACACGGAGAGCAGGTAATGAAGTCGGCTGAGGTCAGTTTGAAAGAGATGTCATTTATGAACAATGCGTCTCGGTTTCGCAGAAACGAGCCATTTGCTTATGAGAAGTTCATGATAAAACGCTGGTTTAGTCAGGAATTTGATAACTCAGTGGCAAAATCGTAAAACTAAAAAGTGGTACGTATTGCAAAGGAACCCGGCCACTGCGCCGGGTTTTTATTCTTCTTCACCACTGTTATCAAGTTGCAAAACACATGATTACTCGTTTTTGGATTGTGCGAGAACGAAAGCATCACGCAAGGGGATAAAGTTCTCGCGATCATGCAGATGCGCTTGGTTGAGTTCAAAAGGTCTGACGCTGACTATTTCGGCAATATCACTGTTTGCCCAGCGAGGCGCTTCAAAACTGGTTGGTAAGTCCGCAAGAGACGCTTCACCGCGGCAATCAAAGACGGGATTGCCCGTATTGGTATGCGTTAATAATTGTCCCACCTCTACATTAAAACCGGTTTGCTCCCACGTTGCTCTATGAGCTGCACAGCGTAGTGATTCCCGACCGGTCCTGGCAGCAGATGGCAGCGCTAGCAATCCCGACGAACGATGTCTGATCATTAACACTTTACTGCGAATCCGAATTAAACATACTGCTGCATTAGCCCCTGACGGAGGGACAACGGATACGGTATCAGATGCCGTTCTGCACATCGGCGTGGCAGGACGTTCAGGCTGGCAGCCCAAAAGCGTTAAAACCCATAAAATAGCTGTTAAACGCGCACCTAGCTTTGCGTTATCAGGTAGAATTAAACCACTAATATACATTCACTATCAGGTTCCGGCGCTGCATTCTTAAGATAAACGTAGCGTCACTATAGCAGGATTCATTATGGCATTGGGTAAAAAGCTGTCACCGTTGTTGTTTGGTTTGGTATTGCTGGTTGGATTACTGGCTTACCTCAACTGGCCGCAACAAATTAGCAGTCAGGACATTGCACAAAAGCAAACACCAGTCAGGGTTTTTGCTGTGCAAAAAAGATTGTTTCCGGTAACGATAGATGCTCTGGGCACAGCCAAAGCCAACGAGTCGGTGACGTTGACCGCACAGGTAACTGACACGGTAACCGAAGTACGTTTTGATGATGGCGACGAAGTCACCGCCGGGCAACTATTGGTGCAGTTAAACGATGTCGAGGAAGTAGCCAGAGTCGCGCAATTACAAGTGAATCTTGAAGAAGCAAAACGTCAGTTAAACCGAATTAAGAATCTTGCTCGTACCAGCGCCGCCTCAGAGCAGTTGCTCGATGAACAGCAAGCATTGGTTAAATCATTGGATGCGCAGATTTCGGTCGCCAATGCGCAACTTGCCGATTTACAAATTAAAGCCCCCTTCAGTGGCCGCCTGGGTATCCGTCAGGTTAGTGTGGGCTCACTTCTAAGACCCGCTGATGTGATTACCACACTGGATGATATCAGTGTGGTTAAAGTTGATTTTAATGTCGCGGAAAACCACCTGGCCAGTATGGCTGTAGGGCAAAAAATAACAGCCAAATCGGTGGCTTACCCCGGGCGTGATTTTAGTGGCGAGATTGTTGCCATTGATTCGCGGGTTGATCCTGTCACTCGTTCAATACTGTCCCGAGCGTTGATCAATAACCCTCAGGCTGAACTTCGTCCTGGAATGCTCATGCAGGTGACAATTGAGAAGCAAGTGCTCGATACTCTGGTAGTGCCAGAAGAGGCATTGGTTCCTAACGCCGACAAACAGTTTGTTTATGTCGTGGCTGAAAACAATGTGGTGAGTGAGCGCGAAGTGATGATTGGTGAGCGTCGCCCTGGCTGGGTTCAGATAACTGACGGATTAAGTATTGGTGAGCGTATTATTGTCGAAGGCACATTGCGGGTTCGCGAAGGCTCTCAGGTTAAAGTACTTAATAGCGATACACTGGAGAGCTAAATATGTGGTTATCTGATGTCTCGGTGAAGCGTCCGGTTTTTGCATCTGTCACTAATTTGCTGCTTATTATTTTTGGCATAGTGTCATTTTCGATGTTGTCGTTGCGGGAATATCCGGATATTGATCCGCCAATTGTGAGCATTAATACCAACTATCCGGGGGCGTCGGCTAACATCGTTGAAACCCGCATAACGCAACTACTGGAAGACCGCATCAGTGGTATTGAGGGGATCAAAAATATAACCTCTACCAGCCGCAATGGCCGGTCTGATATCACCATTGAGTTTGAGCTGGCACGGGATATCGATGCTGCCTCCAATGACGTACGCGAACGGGTAAGCCGGGCCTTGAATAATTTACCCGATCAGGCGGACCCACCGGAGGTGTCTAAGTCGAACTCCGATGAACAACCCATCATGTGGTTTAATCTGCGTAGCACCAATTTAAATACCATGGAGCTAACCGATTACGCCGAGCGATACCTGGTTGATCGGCTCTCAATTGTGAATGGAGTGGCCCGCGTGCGTATTGGTGGCGGCCGGACCTATGCCATGAAAGTGTGGCTCGACAGAACCGCTATGGCGGCCCGGGATGTGACCGTGGCTGATGTCGAGTCGGTTATTCGCTCTGAAAACGTGGAGTTACCGGCAGGTCAGATTGAGTCGCTTAATCGCGATTTTGAGGTAAGGGTTGCACGTAGCTTTTTAACCCCCGATGACTTTGCGGCGTTAACCGTGGCTGTTGGCGCCGAAGGGTATTTAGTCAGGCTCGGTGATATAGCAAAGGTTGAACTGACTGCCGTGGAGGATGAAACCGAGTTCCGTGGTGACGGCGTCAATATGGTTGGGCTTGGCATTATTAAGCAGTCAAAGGGCAATACCCTGGAAGTCGCGCGTGCTGCACGAGCGCAAATAGAACGGATTAAGCAAACCCTACCCGACAACATTTTTATTGTCTCAAGCTATGACTCGTCCGTATTTATTGAGCAGTCCATTTCCGAAGTATATAACACCTTAGGCATTGCTATGCTGCTGGTAGTAATTGTGATTTACCTGTTCTTAGGTAATTTAAGTGCTACGCTGATCCCCGCGATAACGGTACCTGTGTCGCTAATTGCAGCGTTTATGGTCATGCTGGCGCTGGGTTTTTCAATAAACCTGCTAACGCTGTTGGCGATGGTGCTTGCCATAGGGCTGGTGGTGGATGACGCTATTGTGGTGCTGGAAAACATTCACCGTCGTATTGAAATGGGTGAGCCAGCAATTTTAGCAGCTTATCGGGGGACACAAGAAGTTGGGTTTGCAGTGATCGCCACGACACTGGTCTTAATAGCAGTGTTTGTTCCGCTGGTATTTCTGGAAGGTAATGTAGGTCGCTTATTTACCGAATTTGCCTTGGCCATTGCTGCGGCAGTTGCGTTCTCCAGTGTAACAGCGTTAACGCTTTCGCCCATGCTCGGTTCACTTTTATTGCGTAAGAGTGAACGAACCGGATTTGGTAGCTGGCTGGATAAACGTTTTCAAAAGCTAGAAAGTGGCTATTACAATAGTCTTGGTAAAACCATACATCAGCCGTTGATGATGGTGTTGTTACTTGTGCTGGCCATTGGCGCTATTTATCAGTTGCATGACCGCATTCCCGCCGAATTTACGCCGAAAGAAGACCGCAGTAACTTTTTTATTACCATGCAGTCACAGGAAGGCGCGAGCTTTGAAAGTAATGCCAGAAACCTGCGTAAGGTTGAAGAAATTGTCATGGAATACCGCGAAGCTGGTGAACTTGACCGGGTGTTGGTGCGAGCGCCAGGCTGGGGCGGACGCGCGGGTATCGTAGTGGTAGGCGTTGTGCCCTGGGATGAACGCGACCGCAGTACCTTTGCAATTATGGACGAAATCAGCGCGCGCTTAAGCGTCATCCCGGATGTGACAGCCTTTGCCATTATGCGCTCAGGTATTGGCGGTGGCGGTTTTAACCGGCCCGTCCAGTTTGTATTGCAGGGCGACACTTACGAAAACCTCGCTGAATGGCGGGATATCCTGATCGAAAAAGCGTCTGAAAACCCGAAGCTTATTCGTATCGACTCGGATTATAAATCTACTTCGCCACAAGTGCTGATTGAAATCGATCGTGACAGAGCTGCCGATTTGGGTGTGTCGATCAGCGATGTTGGTCGCACGCTCGAAACCATGCTTGGTCAGCGCAGGGTGTCAACGTTCCTCGATCGCGGAGAAGAGTATGACGTGATATTAGAAGGCGTTGAGGCTGAGTTCAGAAGCCCGGATAGCATAGAAAATCTTTATGTGCGCTCAGGGTACACTGGCAAGCTGATCCCTCTGGACAATTTACTGAGTTTTAAAGAGCAGGCAACCTCGGCGCAGCTAAACCGCTATAATCGTATGCGCTCTGTGACGATTTCGGCAAACCTGGCTAATGACTATTCACTGGGCGAAGCGCTGGCGTATCTTGAAAATATCGTTGCAACTGAGCTACCTGACTCGGTATCCATAGACTATAAGGGCGAGTCGCAACTGTATCAGGAATCCGGTAATTCCTTTGTATTTGTTTTCTTGTTAGCGCTATCGATTACTTACCTCATTTTGGCCGCGCAGTTTGAAAGCTGGGTGCATCCACTGGTTATAATGATGACAGTACCGCTGGCATTACTGGGGGCATTTATAGGTATGTATTTTGCCAATATGTCACTCAATATTTATAGCCAGATCGGACTGGTGATGTTAATTGGGTTGGCGGCCAAAAATGGTATTCTCATTGTAGAGTTTGCCAACCAGCTCAGAGATGCCGGGACAGAGTTTGAAGAAGCGCTGCGCAAGGCATCGGCGATGCGCTTACGCCCTATCGTAATGACCGGCTTTACCACTGTGTTTAGCAGTATCCCACTGGTTATGGCGTCAGGCGCAGGGGCAGAAAGCCGCGCAGCAATCGGCATGGTGATTTTTTCAGGTGTACTGGTGTCAGCATTTTTAACACTGTATATCGTACCTACCGCTTACTACTGGATGGCCCGCCATACCGGCTCACCACTTAAGCGTACCCATGAGCTGGAAGAGTTAGACAAAGCCATGCCGTATGTGAAAGGAGAGTAAGCGCCTTGTTGTTTTTAAGTGTCCATTAGCTAAACTGCCCGACATGATGTTTTGGACTGCTACTTATTAAATGGATTGACTCGATCATGAGAATTAACTGGCAGTAAAATGGTCGAAAAAAGGAAGGGCTAAAATTAAACGCCCATATATTAATGGTGTTGTTGCAGGTTTCTCTCACTCTTGAAATTATTTTACTTAATATTTCGTATGCGGTAATCTGTGTTTAAAAATAATGCAGTAATGCAGATTTCAGGAGTTTGCTTCAAAGCTAACTCTCTGGCAGAGAAGTGAAAAGCTATATTTATGTAACCTGATACTTTAGGCCTTACTTTTTTATAGATTCAGAGGCTTCACGGCTGATAGTTGGACTTTATGCTTTGCGCCGAGGCAGCTTCGTTTGCCACAATGGAATGTAGTACACAAGGAAAAACATGGAGACGTTTTTTGCGCCAACAGGGAAGATGGTAATTCCCTATGCTGCTAATCTTAAGTTAACCCCTGGCGAGAGTGGTGGTTTGCCCTTAAAAAGGCAACTTTCCCGTTTCGGTATTCTTACTTTCGCTGTAAATACGCTTCGACCAACCGAGCATATTATTTCCTCAAACGAAATCACTATTATGGCGTCTGATTTATTGTTCGGCTGCTTCATAGCGGTTGGCTTTGAGGGTACACCTGTAGGTACGTCTAGTCGAGATCGCTATATTGTGCTGTTCAAAGTTCAATCAGATTGGTTTCTTACTGGTGTTTATATGGCAGCTGTCAAGTTGGTCATCTTAAATTTTTTACATTCGTTTCGATTTGCCATTTGTTCCGAAATCAAACGCGGATTAGATGAAGTCAGTAAACGGTTTGTATAATGTCAGAGTTAAACTATACCGTAAAGGAACATTAAAATATGTCACGGACGAAAAATGTATTGCTAAACGTAGTATCTGTTTTGATGCTTTTGCAGACTGCGGGTGCATCAGCAACGTATGTAAAGGGATTTATCGACGGTGTTGGGACGTCAATTGACAATTTTTATGTAAGCGGTTGGGCCTGTCAGACTGAATATAATCAGTCTATTCGAGTGCATCTGTATGCAAATGGGGCGGCAGGTACCGGCAAGTATGTTGCCTCGACTCTTGCATCCAACAGCAGTGAAGCAGGGATCTCAAATTCCTGCGATACTACCTATAATAAGCATAGATATAAGCTGAATGTCTCAAAAGCCACAGCGTATAAGTATCGTGGACAGTCTGTGTACATGCACGGTATTTCAGTGGCGGGAACAGTAAATAACCAGTTAACCCATTCAGGTAGGTATTCGTTTCCCGACTTCCCCACCAGTACTGTAACCGGACATCTTGACGCTATCTATCAATCGGGCTCTGATTGGTATGCAAGAGGCTGGGCGTGTCAAAAATATGATACCCAATCAGTCGTGGTTAAACTTTATGCTAATAACTCTACAAGCTTAATAACTAGTGTAACTACAAACTATGCGTCTATATCGAGCGTATCAACCGCATGTGGAACATCTGGCGCAAAGCACAATTTCAGGGTGAAAATTCCGCAAAATAAGCTGGCACAGTTTGAAGGGGCGAAAGTATATGCTTATGCATCTTCCACCCTAGGGACTGGGACTAAGATGCTTTATCAGTCAGGTAGTCATAGCCTGCCCAGCAGTAATAGCCCCCCTACCGTGAGCGTGACATCTCCAGTCAATAATGAGTGGTTCACCTCTGACGAGAGCATCACAGTTAGCGCGTCAGCCAACGATAGTGACGGCACTGTTTCACGGGTGGAATTTAAACTGGATTCCGGTTCATGGGAATCAGACTCAACTTCGCCTTATTCAAAAAGTTATAGTGCAATTCTTGCCGGTGCCCATACTGTTTGTGCAAGGGCGAGAGATAACGACGGTGCGTACAGTGGCCAGTCATGCAGAAATTTCAAAGTAATGGGATTTGCCACGCTTAGTTCACCTATAGCGGGTGCCAGCCTTGAAAGTGGTGCTCCTTGCTTCTCCTGGCAACCTGCCGAAGGGGCGACACACTACACAATTCAATTGAGCAGTGATAGTGCATTTAGGCCAGAGAGTAAACAATGGGTGAATATAGACCTGACTTCAACAAACGTATGCTGGGGATCTGACTTTGTAGCGAATTCAGCAGCAGGCTCTACACCGTTAAATCTAACTCCTGGCAGTACTTATTTCTGGCGAATAAAGGCAATAGCTGCAAACCATACGGCCACAACGACCACATCGAATGGCAACTTTACAATAAGTGCACCTTCAGGTGGCTCAGAGAATGAGCGGAAAGTTATATTTATACATACAGATTTACTCGGCTCACCTATTGTCGAAACAGATGAACAAGGAAGTGTTTACCAATGAGACTGATTTCCAAGCTTACTAATAGTGCGATGTTAAGTGTGATGGCTTTCTATGTTATTGCTCTGGAAAGCAATGGTCTTCAAATTGAGGGCGTTGTTTCAGAAGCGGTTAACTCTATGAGTACAGCATCTGCGCAAAATGAACCCATATATGTTCAAAAAGAAGATGTTTTTGGCCGATTGAATAGCTATGAAATCAGTGCTCCTGCAAAGCCATTTGGTATGAAGCATGATTTAAGTTCAGGTGTGGTTTCATTTGAAATTATAGATGTTGCAATACCAGGAAATTTTAAAATTCCTGTAGAGATAAGAAGAGTGTTATCAACTGGAGGTTCTGGTGTAAATGCGCTTCCGGATTTTAAAAATTGGTCTTTAGACATTCCGAGAATATATTCTACTTCAGTTGGGCGAAGCTATGATGGCGGTCAGACTATTTTACAAGGTAGTGGCTGGAGAATGGGAACGGCTTGTACTGACCCTGCTGGTGAGATTGAGTTTGGCGACGGTACAAAAGATTTTACAAAAATGTCAGAAAGAGCTTATTTCAGCGGCGCAACCCTAGTTATTCCTGGAAAAGTTAATGAAAAAATTCTAAGGACTAACTCCAGTGAAATAGAATACAAAACCGTAGGCAACTATAAAATCAAATGTATTGCCGGTAATGATGATGGTTTCGAAGTGTTAAGTCCTGATGGCTTAACGTACACATTTGACCAAAGAACCAGAAAAATACGTTCTCTACAGCAATCCAATTCCGTATACACGTATTTAGAACTGGCTTTAGTAACCCAAATTTCCGACCGTTTTAATAACTCCGTTACATACCATTATGATGACACTGGTGGTCTTTATTCTATTACTTCCACTGATGGACGAGAGATTACAATAAACCGAAGTGGTGGCTATAGTGAAAGTGTTGTGCCTGACTTCCAGGGTGGAACAATTGACTCTATTGTCGTCAATAATCGCACCTGGGACTATGACTATTCCGGCAACAATGATAGTTATCTGAGTACAGTTACTTTGCCTGATCAAACGACATGGGAGTATTCAGAGTCTGTTCGGAGTTATCCCGTGCGCTCCAGGCAACATGGTGATGGGATTGATGAAGAGCAACTTATTTGTTACCTGGCTCCCAATATAGATGAGACTAGTTTGCAGATCACTAATCCGAGTGGGGCGCAGGCGACATTGACGCTTTCAGCAACATATCAAGGCCGGGCCGGAGTATTTAGGTCTAACGTTGATCATACGTATACAAACAGTAATTTGAACCCAGGATTAGTAAAAACCTACATTCTCAACCCTAAGTGTTCTGGTGTTATGGCCTTAACTCAAAAGCATATTTTGCTACGTGATCACTCGAGTTATCAAACTGACTATATATATTCACAAAACCCAGGGTATTTTAGTATTGAAGATATACCCGAGGTTAATTATTCGGTTGATGTGCCACCAAGCCTTGATACTGCCGAACAGAGAGCCCAGCATAAGTATGTAGTTGAAAGCAAACCAGATGGTAGCAAGTCAGTGTACTTCTTTAACCAAGAGCAAGATTCGTTTTATGAAAATAAACTGGTTGTGCAAGATGATTATGATATCGATGGTACAACGCTATTAAAAAGAACGAGCCATGATTATGTTCAGGGCGTGAGAGTTGGCTCGAGCCATGTATTCGACAACGTTAAAGGCATAAATTATCGTGTTAACGAATCACTGCTAACAACAAAACTTTTTCATGATGATGGCAACGACGAATATTATACAGAGAACCAAGAGTGGGATGAGTTTGGCTTTACAACACTGACATTAGAGCACAATGATTTTTCTCAACGAAAAAAATATGTGCGTTACGGGTACAATCATTATATCAATGATAATTGGCTCATAGGTATACCAACCACTACAGAAGCATCGGGTGATGGAATTGATTTTGAAAATATATCTGAGCTAACTTATAAAACCGAGTTTCCATTCCACCTTAATGAGGTAAAAGTGTCTGGGGTTTGGCAACATCGATATGAACAATATCACGATAATGGTTTACCAGAAGAGATTATTTATAACGCGGTATTAAGAAATAGCTCGGCGAACAATACAGAAAGTTTGCGTTTTAAACGGCTGTTAAATTATAAGCGCGGAATTCCGCAGACTATAGTTCTACCGAATCGTTATTCTGATAGTGGCACCATTCAATCTAGTCAAACTGTAGATGACAATGGTTGGGTCACCTCGAAAACAAACCTAAATAATATTACGGCTTACTACAAATTTAATAATGTTGGAAGGTTAACTGCTATAGATTTGCCAGGCAGTTGGAAAGATCAATACTTAGATTGGAAATCAAATGTTTACAATGACTTGCAAGTAGACGTTAAGTATTGTGACTTAAATATAGAACGAGATGGATGTAATGCTGGCTCTGTGGTTTTAACCAAAACAGTTAGTTTTGATAGCCTGCTCAGAAAGGTACAAATACAAACTTATGAATTTGAAGCAGAAAGCCGTTATTTGAATTATCAATATAATTTCTCAAATAGTCCACTTTTCATTTCATATCAAAGCGATAACTCGAATGAAAGTCAGGGACAAAATATCGCGTACGATGGCCTCGGCCGTCAGGTCAGCTCATCTTTCAGCGGTGGTGGTACAGCCACAACATCCTATAAAAATACCAATACGTTATTAACGGTTGATGCCGAAAGTAATCGCCAAATAACACGTTACCTGGCATACGGCCAGCCAAGTTATCAACAGCCATTGCAAATAAGCTCTCCAAGTGACGTGGGCACCACAACGACGTTTGGGGTAAACATATTTGGTGATGTGGACTGGATCCAACAAACTGATTCGAATGATGTAAGTAACGAAGCGCTCAGTTTAACAGAATACAGATACTATGATGCTCAGCATCGCGTGTGTAAAGTAACACGCAGTGATATTGGAGCTACATACTATAGCTATAACGCAATTGGTGAACTTGGCCAGGTTAAGACTGGTATCCCACACAGCGCTATTGCTGGTTGCAGTTATTCAGGGGCTTTGGAAAGCCAGACGGTACTTACATATGATAATTTAGGGGCTGAGTGGAAAATCAGTTACGATGGAGGTAGTGGTTTTACAGCCCCTTCTAAAGTATACAGCAGAGACAAATTAGGAAACGTCAAATCTATTGAAACAGGGGCGGTGAAGCATGTTTATAATTATAATTCACTTAATTTGTTAGATGATGAAACTCTATACATAAACAATGTTGCGAAAGTACCTGGTGCAGGTGGGGTTTCCATCGATTACGGCTATGACGAGCTGGGGAATCTCAGTTCAGTTAGTTACCCCGATGGCGACAGCATCTCTTATTCACCCAATAGTTTCGGGGAGCCCACGGTAGTTAAAAGAGAACGAGATGGTGAAACGGATTATAACTACGCAAGTGAGGTAGAGTACTACGCAAGTGGCCTTTTAAAAACCTTTGAATATGGAAACGGTATTGTTCACGAAACAGTTCCTAATATTAGGAATGTACCTCAGATACTAAGTGATAATCTTAGTGGTCATAATATACTGGAACTAACTTATAGCTATGATAACAACTTAAATATTACTTCTGTCATAGATAGCGTGACTCCCGTATTTAGTTTGACGGAGTTAGAATATGATGGCCTTGATAGGCTTACTGCCACAGAAGACTATGATGGAAATGTCAGTAGTTCAATTGGTTACGACGCTTTAGGAAATATTACAAGCTATAATACACCTGAACGTTCACTGACTTACAATTACGAAGCTTTTACCGGTGACCCTCGGGATAATCTATTAAGAGCAGTAGATCACGTTAATAACAGTACTACTTATAAATCGTTTAGTTATGATATGCGCGGCAATGTTATTAATGACAGCCTCCATTCATTTGTTTATAACCGAGCTAATCAGTTAGTAGAAGCAACCGGCGCAGCAAGTACAAATTCATATTTGTATGATGGGCACAATCGGCGCGTTCAAACTGATGATACTAACGGGACTAGTATCAGCATATATGACTCAAATGGCAAATTGAGATACGTTGAGACAAACGGACAAGTTGTCAATTATGTGTATCTGGGAGATAGATTAATAGCTAAGGATGGATTTGTAACAGATAGAAAACCAGTTCAACATTTCAGGCCTTACGGAGCTAGCGTTGAAGGTGAAATAAATGATGTAGGGTTCACTGGTCACAAGTTTGATACTTCATTGGGGCTTAGCTATATGCAGGCACGATACTATGATCCCGTTATCGGGCGGTTTTATTCGAATGATCCCATCGGATTCCGTGATGTACATAGCTTTAATCGTTATGCGTATGCGAATAACAACCCGTATAAATATGTCGATCCTACTGGTGAAAGTGCAGTTGGTGCACTTACTACATTCATAGCAGCAGATGCTGCAACTCCTGAGCCAACAGATGCAGCTATTATTCCAAAGGCATTAGGCTATACAATATTGCTTGGTGGTGCGATAGCTATTGATGCTGTCTTTAACGAATCCCCTGATGATATTGTGGTTGATGTACTTGATGGAAAAGTGCCAACAGGCAAACCGGGAGAATACATAGGAGATCCCGCAGATCTTGAATCGGACCTTGAAGCTTTAACAGGTGGAGATACTAAACAGTATCCAAACGGTACGCGAGTTGGTCAAATGGAAGATGGTTCTACTGTTGAACAACATGGTTCGTCAGGGAAAGGAAGCGATGGGAATAAGGGCGCAAATGTAAGTAAAGGTACACCGACTATCAAGGTTAATAGGCCTCCGGGAACTAGAAATATTACGATAAGGTATCCGGAAATTAAGCAAGAGAGCCAATAGATGATAAATGAGAAATTTGTTGAATTGCTAGACAACTTTGATGGCGAAGAAAAGAATTGTAGACGTGTGTTTATGATTTCTTGGGCTGATACTGATGAGCAAGTCGGAATTGATTATTGCATGCCGTTTATGTCAGAAGAAGATGTGTCCGTGGTTATAAGAAGCATAGAACCTTCGGGTAGTTTATATTTTGTTTCTGACGTCGGAACAGAAGAAGAGCCTTATCACCTAAGTTTTAGTTTACCAAAAACTGTAGAGTCGTTAATAAATTTTCAAAGATGCGGCTTTTTAAAGACGGATTTACTGAGTACTTTTTACATCTTTGATGATTCTTTATCTTGGTACATTCTAGTTGATGAAGGTCTAATGATTGCTATGAAAACACACATTTTCGACAAATTTCTCAAGGAATATGGTGGAGCAAATTTGTTACTGTCTAGGATGAAGCATGAGTTAGAAGACTCAAGTGGGCCTGCTGCTGATTTGAGGGCCAATATTATAAGGGAGTTTGAAGCACTAATTTAAAGTGAACTTTGAATATAAAAGCAATTAATAGAGCCACTTTGTCTGAACTCACAGCCTCGCACTTGCGGGGCTTTTTTTGAACATAATTCGTGCAGACTGCACTGTCATAGCTATACTGCTAACATACTGTATCAAATATGATTTATTGATTTTCTACTATGATTCGTAGTGTCGTTAAATGTATATGCAGGCACGATACTATGATCCAGTCATAGGTCGTTTCTACTCGAATGATCCTGTTGGGACAATGGGGCACCTGAGCGGTGGCAATATCCAAGGCTTTAATCGATATGCATACGCAAATAACAACCCGTATAAGTATGTAGACCCAGATGGAAATAATCCTCGAAGGGCATTATTCAGAGTTTTGAAAGATCCCGTCCATTCGGCGAAACAAGGGTTTAGGAAAGCACGCAGATTTTTAAGGGATAATGGGGTACTAGCTCCAGCGCCAGTAAGAAATGAAGGTGTGGTAAATGGTGACGTGCCAGTTTCACCTGATATTGACCCCGCCGATGTTGCAGGTAAAACACCTGATGAAATTGACGATATTGCTGGAGAACATGGGTTAGAATCTAAAGGTCCTGATCCTAAATCTGGTCAAGGAGCTTACACTGATCCTGTAACTGGAAAGCAAAGGATTCTAGTTCACCCTAATCCGAAGACTGGCGATTGTGGAGCACACTGTCATGTAAATGATGCGGATGGAAATAGGCTTGATATTGACGGCAATGTAGTTGAACCTGAATCACCAGATAGTAACAGGACAGGCACTATGTGAGAATACAGAAAGCAATTTTCAGCAACAACAATCTGGGTGTTGTTCCATATCGGTGTTTTTTGTAATTTTAGATAGTAAAACTGAAGTTGTTGGTATGCAAAAGGTGGCTTATGTTGGTCAAGTAGCTGCAGTCATACCTCGCTCAGTGCTAGGCGATGTTGAATGACAGAGTGATGTTTTAAAATTGGCGTTAGGCTCTATGGCCCAGCTAATCTTTACCCGTAGCCTTCTTGTTTTTTGCGTTGATTTAGTTGCTTTTCAATACTCACTGATGATTTAAAAGTTGTCTCAATACCAGATACCATGTTTTTCCAGTCACAGTACTCCAATCCAATCCGACTCAGAATGCGGGAATTAGAATCATTGATTTTTCCTTTCTTGTTGGGATGTAAGCAGCGCCCCGAAAGTTCAACCAGCTCAATATAATCCTGTAGCCGAAAAGGTAAGCCGTCGGGCATGTTGTTAGTTGGATTACCTGCAAAGGGGAGTAACGGAGCCGGTTGTCGATTTAATTTAGCCTCGTTGATACGTTTTTTAATACTTGTGTGCATTGATACTTCTGGGGTATCGGCCAAACAGGCGCGTACCGGGTTTAAGTCGACATATGCCATGCAGGCGGCTAATGCAGCTTCATCTAAAAGCGCCTGTGACTTAAATCGGCCCTCCCAGAAATGACCTGTACAGTTATCTTCTTTGTTAGCACGACGAGCAATGGACTCATTCAGCAAGCGCATAAACCAACTTATATCGTACAGCCGCTTACGGTAAACTTCAGCGAGGCTTATTACGGTTGCAGTCTCTGCTTCAGACAACGTGTTACAATCAGCGGGGGCAATATAACGTTGTGGCAATAGCATGCCTTTGTAGAGTCGGTGCCACCGCCTGATTACGTCTTTCACACCTAACGAATCAGCCTTTTGCTTGTTGATACGCAATACTACGTGTGTATGATTGCTCATTACCGCATAAGCGCACACATCAACACAAAATACCTCTGCCAAAAATAGTAATCTGTCTTCCACCCATTGTCTGCGATGCTCATAGCTTTTGCCTGTCAGCTTATCTTCTCCACATAAGAATGCCCGTCGAACACAGCGGGAAATGCAATGGTAGTAAGGCGTGTCTGAAAGGTTGATGAGGCTTTTACGGGGTCTGGGCACAGGGTTTCACCATCGCTAGAAAAGTAGTGTATTCATTGTGCTTACATTAGGGCAAAATCCAACTGGGCTTGAGACTAGCGAGGACTAGGACTAGCGAGTGACTGTCTTTGTTTTTACTGCCGGCAGGTTATACCCGTCTGCGAACCGCTGAAAAAGACGCAAGTGTAAGCGTTGAGGTGGCCAAAAATAACACTCAACTTATTTTAACACCCGATACGGAATTGCTCGGTAATACCGTATACAACTACGTTATCAATGAGCTAACGTCTATCGCCAGTGGCGAGCAAGTAAATCTGAGCAGTGATGATAAGGTGTTTACGACATCGGTTAATGCAAATGATGAGTTCAGTATTAGCGATGTAGTGTTAGATAACGCCAACTACTATTCAAACGGTGCGCTGCTGGTTGCAGAAAATACGGCGGGTGAAGCCAATACGGCAAACGAGAGAAGAGAGCGTGTTAATTTGCTATTGCCAACCAGTATTGAAAGCCTGAATTATTTAGTGATGAATTTACAAAGTTATACTGAAAATGATCAGCAATATACTGATTACGCCTCATATGAAATCGTCTTCGACGGTAATGTGCAGATTAGCCGTTCCTTTGCGCTCAACGTTGCAGAGAATGAGAACATTGTCAGGGACTCGTATTATAACTTTGTAAAAGGTACAACAATGGCGTCTGGTGAGTTTAGATACGTGCTTAGTATTTCTATGTATCTCAACGATAATAAACCTGAAAACGCGAATACCATGACCTTTAACTATGAGTACCAGACTCAGGCCGGTGTGACCGACTCGGGAACCATCACACTGCCAGTGCTATAACACAAAGTCATAGCCAGATTGTTAAAAAGCCCGCAGATGCGGGCTTTTGTGTATTTGCAGAGCTGGCACTGGCTGTTAACTCAACCAGGCAGATAAATTAGCCACAACAAAAAGTAAAACCAGTGACCACACCACTATCACCAAAACCATTCGTAACGTGAGACCGCCAAAGGAGGGCTGCGGCGTAGCAACATTACTTGCGGGCACCAACTTGTTTGCGACTAACCCCGTGAACACTGTGACCACAAAGCCAATAGCATTCCACCAGAACCAAAATATCGGGTTATCACTCAACCACAAAAACGTATTTACAAAGACTCCCATCATTAATCCCACATTGGCGGCTTTAGCGGTAATTGATTTGCTATGAATACCGACCAAAAACGTCGCCAGCACCGGACCGTAAAATACCGATCCTATTTTATTAATGGCTTCAATGATCGTCGGCGCGATATCCCCCGCAAACAAAGACAGTAAGAGCGTAACCAGCCCCCAGCCAACACCGGCAATACGGGCAAAACGCATGTATTCGCTGTCGCTGGGCTCATGCCCTTTATAACGACAGAAATCTTCAGTAGTCACCGCCGCCAGGCTGTTAATGGCTGAACTTAAGGACGACATAGCCGCCGCCATAATGGCCACAACCAGCAAACCAATCACGCCGGGGGGCAGGTAGTTTACAATGAATACCGGCATCATCCAGTCAGGTTGATCGGCGGGAATTTGAGCCTGTAATTCGGGGGATTGCATGACTAGAGCACCAATCACCAGACCTGCCGCGCAGTAAATAAGGGTAATGGGGAAGCGGCTAATAGCCACGGTGTACATTACTTTGCGCAAGTCTTTGACACTATGGGCTGACAGCGAGCGCTGGGCTTCAGACTGGTCACAGCCATAATAGGAAGCGTACAATACGATACCGCCAAATAGCATCGGGAGCAGGCCAAAGTCATTACCATTAAGCCCTACAGCGCTGATGTTAATAGCGTCGAGACGCTCTGAGTTAATCAGTGATAAGGCGCTGTCGACCCCGCCAATTGCATCCAATGCAACAAATAAGCAGGTTAACGCGCCCGCCAGAATAAGGATCATTTGCACCGCATCGCCAAACACCACAGCTTTCATACCGCCTACCGCCGAATATATCAGGGTAATCACACCAATCAGTACGATACTGTGCCACTGTTGTAAGCCCATGGTGCCTTGAAGGATCAGTGATATAGCGTAAATCATAATGGCAGTTGCAAAGGAACGGCTGAGCTGAAACACAAAGCTAATGAGCAGCCGTGTAGAGCGTTCAAAGCGACGCTCCAGAAAGTCATACACGCTGACAACCCCGCTCTGGTGCAATGTGGGTAGCAAACGCCATAACATGAGTAATACGGCAATTGGCAGGGCAAGTTCGTAGGACAGCCAAATTAAGCCTCCGCCTTCGCGCAGCCCAACAAAAGCCGGCGCGGAGATAAAACTAATGGCAGAGAGTTGCGTTGCCATGACTGACAGTGCCAAGGCGGGCCATGGGATAGTGCGTCCACCCAGAAAATAGTCTTTGCTGTTGCGTTGATAGCGAAACGCCACTCCCATGGCTAATAAACCCATCAGGTAAATGCCAATAATGGTGTAGTCAATCCAGATCACAGTGCTCTCCCTTACAAAACCCTGCTTCAGTATGCTGATTTCAATACACAATTACCAGTTTACCTACAGTGACTTCATCCTGAGGCAGGAGTGATTGGTCGGCTGCTACTTGCATAATATTTAACTGACTGGTTAGATGATTTTCTAGATTTATTTTCTCACGGTGGAGGCAGGCCATGAACTGGCGTACAGTAAGCTTATTAATTTGTATCGTAATGCTTTCAGCTTGCAGCAATAGCGACTGGCGAACTGCTAGTCGCGAACCGGCCGGCATTGCACCTGATCCCATGGTAACAAAAGATGCCGTAATAGAAGTGTATGAGGCCGACGCGTTCAGTTGGCGCGGCTGGTTTGCGGTGCATACCTGGTTGGCAATTAAGCCGCAAAACGCAGCTGAATACGACGTGTATGAAGTGGTCGGCTGGCGGGTAAATAGTGGTAATCCGGCGGTGCGGCATTACCAGACACCCACGCCAGACCGCTACTGGTACGGCGCTAAACCTGAAAAAGTCTTGTCGATAACCGGCGATAAAGCACAACGGCTAATCCCCGACATTGTCGCAGCGATCGACCGCTACCCATGGGCAAATGAATATACCGTCTTCCCTGGCCCGAACAGCAATACGTTTCCAGCCTGGATAGGCTTGCAAGTTCCTGAGTTAGAGTTAGATATGCCGTTTAATGCAATTGGAGCCGGGTATGCAGATAGATCTTAGTATGGTGGTTAATTTCGTTTGGAGTACAACGATTGAATAATCAAATAAGGCTTACCCTGATTGCCTTTTTGAGCTACATGGTGATGTCAGGGTTGCTCACTCAGGTAGGCGTGATATTAAATGCCATTGCCCAACAGCTTGGCTTGCCCGCCGCCGAAGCGGTAGGTGTCTTCTCATGGTTAACCGGTGGCGCGTTGGTGGGCACCTGTATGTCTATGTATTTGTATACCCGTTTTAGCTTACGGCTACTATTAAGTTGCACCTACGTATTGTTTTTATTGCTCACTGCATTGCTGTATGCGCTGCCGGCTTATGGGTTTACGTTGCTTGGCAGTGTGCTGTTTGGATTGGGGATTTGTTGTGGTAGCGGTTTGTCTGGCGGCGCGGTGATTATTTCCCGCATATATCGCGCGCAGCGCAGAGCTTCGGCATTTATTGCCACCGATTGCTCCTTTAGTGCTGCTGGCTATATTTTTCCTACTCTGGCCGGGTGGCTGCTCGTGCAGCAGCTTGACTGGCGTTTGAGTTATATCGCTGTTGCGTTATTAGCGGCGTTCATTCTTATACTGGTATTTACCAGTGACTTGCCAGAAACCGCCAGTGTCAATCAACAGGAGATGCATGGGGACAACGACAATGCAGTGGCGCAGTTCAAACTTATAATAACCCCCCGGGTTATTTGCTTTGCTGTCGGTGTCTGTTTATATCTTATTGCACAAACAACTTTTTTAACCTGGGCGCCAAACTATTTAATGGTCGAATTTGCCACGGATCAAAAAACGGCCGGGCAAATAGTCGGTAACTACTGGGGCTTCTCCATTTTTGGTTTATTGATGTCAGTTGTTCTGGTTAACATTGTGCCTACCCGACTGATGTTGCTGGTAGTGTCATCACTCGCGGTGTGTTTTAGTGGTGCGTTTTTATTGCTTGATGAATTAGCGCTGTTTCTCGGTCTGGGGATCGCTTTTGGCTTACTAACGACTTGTATTTACAAAATTGCCATTTCGGTCGGTACACAACAAATTGCAGATTCTCCGCCGATGTTGGTTACGCTGATGCTCTTTAGTGGTAGTATTGGCAGTACGCTTGCGCCAGCATTGTCGGGGATGGTGGTTGCGTTGAGCGATGAGTCGGGGGCCCTGATGCTGTCGTTTGCGGCCTTCGCCATCATGCTGGTAATGTTTAGCGTTGCTATCCTGTTGGAGAAACGACGGACGTCAGTTAGCGATGCCGGACAAAGCCCGGCATCGTCTTAAAGGAAGTGTGTTATTTTTCTTTTAAATATGTATCCAGCCATTGTTCTTGCTCCCACAGCATGTGCAGGATGCTTTCCTTAGCGCGATAGCCATGGGACTCTTTGGGTAACATTACCAGCCTTGCGGTAGCGCCTAATCCTTTTAAAGCATTGAAATAACGCTCACTTTGCATGGGGTAGGTGCCACTGTTATTGTCAGCTTCACCATGAATCAACAACAACGGACTCTTCATTTTATCGGCGTGCATAAACGGCGACATGGTGTAATAGACTTCCGGCGCTTCCCAGTATGAGCGTTCCTCAGATTGAAATCCGAAAGGTGTTAACGTGCGATTATAGGCACCGCTTCTGGCAATGCCTGCGGCAAATAAGTCTGAGTGAGAAAGCAAATTCGCAACCATAAACGCGCCGTAACTGTGACCACCCACAGCTACACGGGCCGGGTCGATATATCCTCGTTCGTTCACAGCATCTATGGCGGCTTTAGCATTGGCGACTAACTGCGAGCGAAAGGTATCGTTAGGCTGTTCCTCGCCTTCTCCAACAATGGGGAACGCCGCATCATCGAGTACCACATACCCTTTGTTTACCCAATAGATTGGAGAACCCCAAAATGGATAAGTAAACTCATTCGGGTTACTGGTGTTTTGCCCGGCACTGCTTTGATCTTTATATTCACGAGGATACGCCCAAAGAATCATTGGATAGCGTTTCCCTTCTTCATAATCTACCGGCAAATAAAGTGTCCCGGACAGTTCTAACCCATCTTCACGCTGATAGTTAATGACTTCTTTATGGACATCCTGAATGGCTTTAAATGGATTTACAAAGTCGGTAATTTGGGTGAGCGTGTCAGATTTAATATCGCGGAAATAACGGTTCGGATATTCATTTTTAGCTTCAATACTTACCGTCAGGCGGCCTTCATCGACATTGAAGTCATCCAACTCCTCCAGCTTGTCGGTGTAAGGAGACTGGTAAATACGTTCTTTAGCGTGGGTGTCCAGCTTAAGGCTATCCAAAAAAGGAAATTGCCCTTGGTCTGAATAGCCATCGCCGAGCAGATAAACAGTGTTATTGCGCATCATCAGCACCGGCTTGCCAAACTCGTTGCGCTCGGTCACAAAAGTACCCGGGTCGCTGTACGCATCCTGATAATTTCGATCGTCAAGTACTACTGGCGCTTGCTCATTATCAGATGGATTGAACGCGTAGGTCTTGGTGTTACGGGTATTCCACCAGTAATCTTCGGCAATAGCGTAGTGTTTGTTTGCCCAGGAAATTCTATAAAAACGGTTAATGGTTTTAAGTAATGATCTCGGCTCACCATTAAACGGGGCTTCTAACTGAAACACCTCATCGCGAAATTCCACTTCGTTAGCAGGATCACCGCCGTCAAGCGCGGTTGCGTAAACCACTGTCGCAGGTTGGTCGTTGCGCCACTGGATAGCCCGCGGACCTTCCCGAGTGGCCATAAAGCCTTTAGGCAGATCTTCAATTAACGGGACAGCCACGATATCGTTAACTAAATCACCTTTAGCAGAATAAACACTGGTAACTGAAGGAAAGCGATTATATTGCACAAGATAACTAAATGGTTTTTGATAACGGGTAACGAGGACAAATTTGCCATCAGGTGAGAAGCTGATATCACCAAACATTGCGGGCGCAAGCCACTGTGATTTTCTGCCTTTTAGCGTGACTTTGGTTAGCGTTGAGCGTGTAAGTTGCTCAAAATTATATTCATCATTTTGGTTTTTAAGCAGATCCTGGTAAGTACGGTTCTGGGCTTTCTTACCATTGCTTACAGAAACTGTTGGTCCTGTAGGCGTAGCCGCTTTTGTGTTTATCAGTGGCTGTCGGTCTTTAGGTACAACTTTGATTAGTAACGACTCATTGTCGGCAAACCAATTGATAACATCGCGCATATTGGCGTTCAGGACGGGGCCGGTAAGGCGTTTCGCCTTAGCAGAATTTAAGTCTATAACCCAGAGCTCAATGCCCTCCTGGGCTTTATGGGTCATGGCCATTTTGTTTTGGTCAGGAGACCATGTGAAATTTGCTAATCGCGGATTGTTGGGCAACCCTTTCACATCAATTGTTTTTTTGTCGTCAATGCGGCGTATTTTTATATCGTTGTAAAATGTAACGCGGCTGCCGATGTTGGTTTTTGGATCAATACGTAAGCCACCCAGCCGCAATTCTTCTTCCGACAACTCTTCAATCGTTTTGTATGGATCACGGTACAGCATGAGCGCTGTATCCTGAGCTTCGTTCATCAAAAAGTAGGGTGCTCGTTTTACATCCACTAACTGCAGTATTTTCTCTGATGGCTTTTGATATTCTGTTGCGGCAAAACTGGGTACCGCACTAAGAAGTATAAATGAGAGTGAAACCACCCCTAATATTAACCGTATACTTGGCATTTCCTGTCCTTTGAATTATTTATAGTTTTTTTGAAAAAGTCCGACGCTGACGCCAATGTCAGCCACCGCAATATACTACCTTCAAATAGATAAAAATTGCCAGGACACCCAACGTATCCCGCGTTTAATTACGGTGTTTAATGTATCAATTTATAAACGGGCTACCGGTCAGACTATAAAAGATAATAAAGACACCCATGGCAAAGTGATCTGGTCTCGCGATCAGGTTCATCAATCAACGACTTCGTTTATGTTAGGCATGTAATTAGTTGTGTAAGTGAGAACCGTGGATGCCTAAAAACAGAAGCAGTCAAATCAGTCTGATAGATACACCATTTTATCACTGCATATCGAGGTGTGTGCGGCGCAGTTACTTGTGTGGATGTGATAAGTACTCAGGACAAAGCTTCGAGCACAGAAAGCAGTGGGTTGAGGACAGGCTTCTTAAACTCACTTCAGTTTTCGCAATCGATGTGTGTGCTTATGCCGTTATGAGTAACCATGTTCATGTGGTGCTCCACGTGAATAAATCAAAAGCGCAGGGCTGGTCAATCCATCAAGTTCTAGTCCAGTGGCATAAACTGCATAAAGGCACGGTCCTGACGAGAAAATTCCTCGCAAATGAAACACTGACTGATTTAGAACTGACGAGCGTCAAGGCGTCGGCTGAAGTTTATCGGCTGCGATTGTTCGATATTAGTTGGTTTATGCGAAACCTAAATGAATACATAGCTCGTGCTGCTAACAAAGAAGATGAATGTACGGGCCGGTTTTGGGAAGGGCGTTTTAAATCCCAGGCGCTGCTGGATGAAAGTGCAGTGCTGAGTTGCATGGTCTATGTCGATCTCAACCCCATTAGGGCAAACCTAACGGAAACTGTTGGTGAATCCAGATATACCAGTATTTTTCGGCGGCTCAATGCATTGAAATACGGTCTATCTCAGCCTGCTGAGTTAATGCATTTTAAACAAGATAGTCTGAGACAGGATAAGAATGAACTACCTGTCTGTCTGGAAGACTATTGTCAGCTAGTGAAAAGCACGGCCAAAATGACTCAACAGAAACGGAGCGTAGACAGCACCGAAAATAATTTGGGATTAGCTGCGTTAAAACGTTTTGGAGTAAGCAGTGATTGTTGGTTATTGCTGGCCACTGAGATTGAAGCGCTATTCTGCTATGCCATAGGATCAGGCAGTGCGATGTACCGCTTTAAGCAGCATAAAAATCTAAAACGACTACGAGGGATATCACAAGCGAAAAAATTATTTAAATCAGCCTAATTGTATTCAGTTATATAAAGCTCTAAACGTGCAAATAACAACCTCTTTTACGGATTACATTTCCTAAGTCCCCTAACTTGTATATAACATTCATAACCACTCTCCATTCGTCATTTAGTTGCGCATAGTGTATTTAACAATATGACTGCTTGTTGAAGAATGTCGATACATGAGAGATTTACCATGGGTGTCTGGATAAGAAAGGACTAGATAAGGATTTTAAAGTGGGTGTCCAGGGAAGGCGAAAATGGGTGTCCTTGGAAGGGGATTCGAGGCATTAAAAAAGCCAGTCATGTGACTGGCTTTTTTGAGTGGTAGCTTAGGGATTAACTGGGCGTTTACTACTCGTCGAGGAAACTGCGCAGTTGCTCTGAGCGGCTTGGATGACGAAGTTTACGCAGGGCTTTCGCTTCAATCTGACGAATCCGTTCACGGGTAACATCAAATTGTTTGCCTACTTCTTCCAGGGTGTGGTCGGTATTCATATCGATACCAAAACGCATGCGCAGCACTTTAGCTTCACGTGCTGTTAACCCTGCCAGGACTTCCTGAGTCGCATCTTTCAAGCTTCCGCCAGTGGCAGAATCGAGGGGCTGGATAATGGTGCTATCCTCGATAAAGTCACCCAAGTGTGAATCTTCATCATCACCAATTGGCGTCTCCATAGAGATTGGCTCTTTGGCAATTTTCAGCACCTTACGAATCTTGTCTTCCGGCATCAGCATGCGTTCAGACAGCTCTTCAGGCGTAGGTTCACGACCCATTTCCTGTAGCATCTGACGAGAGATACGGTTGAGCTTGTTGATCGTCTCAATCATATGTACCGGAATACGAATGGTACGTGCTTGGTCAGCAATTGAGCGGGTAATTGCCTGACGAATCCACCATGTTGCATAAGTAGAGAACTTATAACCACGACGATACTCAAACTTATCAACCGCTTTCATCAAACCAATGTTACCTTCCTGAATTAAGTCCAGGAATTGCAGTCCGCGGTTGGTGTACTTTTTAGCGATTGAAATAACCAAACGTAAGTTCGCTTCGACCATTTCTTTTTTGGCCCGACGGGCTTTCGCTTCACCAATAGACATGCGGCGGTTGATGTCTTTAATGTCAGCAATTACCAGGCCTGTTTCAAGTTCAACCTGACAAATTTTGCCAACACTGCGTTCGATTTCTTCTTTGTAGCTGGCTAATTCTGATGCATAAGCTGCGCTACCGGCAAGAATTTCGTCTAACCACTTGGTTGAAGTTTCGCTGCCAGCAAACGCTTTTATAAAATCTTTTTTCGGCATTTTTGCGTGCATAACGCAATACTTCATTACCAAGCGTTCCTGGATACGCACGCGATCCATCATTTCACGCATATTTCTGACCAAGCGATCAAATTGCTTGGGCACTAACCGGAATTCTTTGAAGATATCACTTAACGCATTTATTTCTTTACGCGAAGCTGCATGGGTACGGCCTTTACTTTCGATGACCTTACGCGCAACCTGGTACTGATCGCGAAGCTCGGCAAACTTTTGACGTGCTTCTTCCGGATCAACACCGGTATCTTCTTCTTCCTCGTCGTCGTCATCGTCATCGTCGTCATCTTCGTCATCAAGTTCTTCTTGTGACAATTCAGAGCCAACGTGGGTAGCGGTAGGCGCCATATCTGCTTCGTTATCCGGGTCAACAAAGCCAGAAATAATATCGCTCAGGCGAATTTCTTCTGCTTCGTATAGATCCCACTGATCAAGCAAATAAGTGATCGCTTCAGGGTATTCTGCAACCGAACACTGAACCTGGTTAATACCATCTTCTATCCGCTTGGCGATTTCTATTTCACCTTCGCGGGTAAGCAGCTCAACCGTACCCATCTCGCGCATGTACATGCGCACCGGATCTGTTGTACGGCCAATCTCACTTTCAACGGTAGCCAAGGCCTGAGCGGCAGCTTCGGCCACTTCTTCGTCAGTGGTCGTTTCCTGCATCAATAATTCATCGGAATCCGGTGCGTTTTCCGACACCTGGATACCCATATCATTGATCATGCGGATGATATCTTCTATTTGATCCGAATCAACGATATCCTGAGGCAGATGGTCGTTGACTTCAGAGAATGTCAAATACCCTTGCTCTTTACCTTTCGCAATCAGGAGTTTAATCTGAGACTGCTTGCTTTGCGCCATATACCCTACACTTTTCAAATAATAACCATTGCAACAATCCCCTTTAAGCAGTGATGCTATCGGGGGCATAATCGTTCGACTTCAGTGCAATACTGCATCGATACGCGCTTGCTTTTTGTTGGTTTACGTTTAGTTACCTGCCTTTGCGACGACGGCAGCGAATTTACTAGTATAACAGAAATGCTGTTATTTTGACTACTCTGGCGGCTATTTTTAGCGCGCTAAATTTTAACCATCAGGTCAGGTTCTTTTTGTTAGCAGCCTTGCCGTTCTTTCATTAGCAAGGTGAGTTCTTGTTTTTCGTCACTCGATAATGCCTGAATTCGCGATTTCGATAACAATTGGTCAATGCGGCTATCAAAATGCAAATCCAGTAAACGCGCAAAACAGTCACGAAATATTTTTGGTGCGTCTGCTTCGTCAATAAAATGTTCCTGGATAAGTAACCTACCCAAGTTAGATGAATAAGGGTAGTCTCTGAAGTTTTCAACCACCTGTGCGGTATTTGCCTTAGGATTTGCGATACAAAACGTAAAAACATCCTGTAAAACCTGTAGGCCGGCAATCCCTGAACCCTGCAAACATTCTGGCTGCACAGTATCAATACACTGCGATGCCAATCGCGGATGTTCCAGCAACAGTCTAATCATTACGCTAATCGGCGACAAACGGGTTTTATTTATATTGTTACTGTGTGGAGCGTTGGGGGCGGTGCGTCCTCCAGCATTGGCTGAGCGAATGTCGCGGTCCAGTTTAAAGCGATCATATTCGCCAACATGTTTGCTGAGTTCTTCGCTTAACATCAACTTTTGCTGCTCACCGACAACCTGTTCAATTAAAGGTTGGGCAGCTGATTTCAGGGCTATTTTGCCCTCAGGCGTGCCCACTGAGTGCTGTTTTAACAGCGTATCAAAGAAAAAGTGCGACAGCGGGGCAGCGTCAGCAACGAGTTGTTCAAACGCTTCATTACCAATTTGTCTGACCATGGTGTCAGGATCTTCACCATCGGGTAAAAATAAAAATTTCAGTTGTATACCGTCTTTTAACACCGGTAATGCATTTTCTACTGCTCGCCAGGCAGCATCCCGGCCAGCCCGGTCACCATCGTAGCAGCACACGATTTCTTGCGTACCACGCATGAGCATGGTCATGTGATCCTGAGTGGTTGCTGTACCCAAGGCCGCCGTGGCATAGGGAATACCGTACTGGCTGAGTGCCACAACATCCATATAGCCTTCAACCACCATAATCCGTTGCAGGTTTCGTTGTTGGCGGGTTTGATAATAGCCAAATAACTCGTAGCCCTTATGAAAAATGCGGGTTTCTGGTGAGTTTAAGTATTTTGGCCCGTTACCATCCATAATACGGCCGCCAAAGCCGCAAACACGTCCGCGTTTATCCCGAATAGGGAACATAATACGGTCACGAAAAAAATCGTATTGTTTGCCGTTGTCATTTTGGTTGACTAATTTAAGATCAATGAGTTGTTTGCGAACACTGTTGTCGCTGCCAAAGGTTTTTAATACGGCATCCCATTCAGGTGGGGCATAGCCAATTTCCCATTGTTTTACAATCTCACCCGACAACCCGCGTTGCTTTAAGTATTCAACCGCTTTTTTACCTTCGTTATGGTGTTTAAGCTGGTGCTGAAAGAAACGTGTGACCTGCTCCATTAACTGAAAGTCAGACTCGTTTTGTTGTTTGGTTTGGTCGCTCACTACCCGGCTGGTGCCTTGTTCTCTAGGCACTTCCAAACCATGTATGCGGGCGAGTTCTTCTATCGCCTCTACAAAATCCAGACGGTCATATTCCATTAAAAATGAAATGGCATTGCCGTGTTCACCGCAGCCAAAGCAATGATAAAACTGTTTATCCTGGCTGACTGTGAAGGATGGGGTTTTTTCGTCATGAAACGGGCAGCAGGCAGAATAGTTTTTGCCTGCTTTTTTCAGCCGCACCCGGTTATCGACAATTTCGACAATATCGGTACGGGCTAGCAGATCGTCAATAAACTCTCGAGGGATCTTACCTGCCATAACTTTTTATATGCTGCCAGTATGTATAGTTGCGGTTACTTTATCAGGATATGCGGTTAGCGCAATGGATGACATTACTAACCAAAAAGTGTCAACGTGCTAACAGGACAGGGTTATCCCAAACGTTGTTTGATCTGGGCGCTTAATGCGCCCATATCGGCCCGGCCTTGTACCTGGGGTTTCAGAACTCCCATGACTTTACCCATATCCTGCATGCCGCTTGCACCGGTAGATGCCAGGGCATCATCAATAAGCGAAGCAAGTTCTTCGTTACTGAGAGGCTGGGGTAAAAAAGACTCAAGCACTGTTATTTCCGCGCGTTCTGTTTGCGCCAGATCATCGCGATTGGCGTTATCATATTGCACAGCGGCATCCTGGCGTTGCTTAACCATTTTAGTTAACACAGCCAGAATGTCGGGGTCGGTCATCGTGACCTGCTCGTCAATTTCACGTTGTCTAATAGCGGCTAACGCCATACGCACAGTACCCAGGCGAAGCTTATCTTTAGCTCGCATTGCGTCTTTTTGTGCGGATTTCAGGTCGTCAATAAGTGCCATTAGTTACTCTAAAATTAACCAGCTTAAGCTTTATCGGCGTAAACGTGTACGTGTATTAGTACAGTTTTACGCGACGTGCATTTTCACGAGCCAGTTTCTTCAGGTGACGTTTTTTAGCAGCAGCTTTTTTGCGCTTACGTTCCCAAGTTGGCTTTTCGAAAAATTCACGACGACGAACTTCTGACAGAACACCGGCTTTTTCACAAGAACGTTTAAAACGACGCAGTGCTACGTCAAATGGCTCGTTTTCTCTAACTTTAACGATGGGCATTAAAATCTCACCTCAAAACTTAACGGATTTCCGGGTTAAAAATAGGTACTTTTAAACCACCCGGGTTAAAAATGGTGCGAAATTCTAATCATTTGAGCGCGTGATGTAAAGCCCCGGTGTTAAAAAAACAGCCAAAAATCCTTACTTCAGTGTTGTTAGCCTGCATTCAGTGGTCTGATTTGGCGATTTCGGGTAAACTTTGCCGCGACTAAAGCAAATCCATCGGGACAAACAAAATATATGCGAGTGTTAGGTATTGAGACTTCCTGCGATGAAACAGGCATCGCCGTATACGACGACCAACAAGGGTTATTGTCGCATACTCTCTATAGTCAGGTAAAACTGCATGCTGATTATGGCGGCGTTGTACCGGAACTGGCCTCTCGCGATCACGTACGCAAAATTATTCCGCTTATTCAAAAAGCACTGGATGATGCTAAGTCATCTAAAGCAGATATTGATGGCATAGCCTATACACGCGGGCCTGGTTTGGTAGGTGCCTTGTTGGTTGGCGCG
This sequence comes from Alteromonadaceae bacterium, assembly GCA_013373625.1. GTDB lineage: Bacteria > Pseudomonadota > Gammaproteobacteria > Enterobacterales > Alteromonadaceae > Alteromonas. Next base: position 43,337 of record JABXHM010000008.1, read on the forward strand.
TCTGTTGGGCGTTCGATTGCCTACGCCTGGGATATCCCTACCATTGGTGTGCATCATATGGAGGGGCATTTACTGGCTCCTATGCTCGAAGCGTCAGCGCCAGAGTTTCCTTTTGTTGCGTTATTGGTTTCAGGCGGGCACTCCATGCTAGTCAGAGTTGATGGGATTGGGAGCTATGAGCTGTTGGGCGAATCAATTGATGATGCCGCAGGCGAGGCGTTCGACAAAACCGCAAAGTTACTGGGGCTTGACTACCCCGGTGGGCCGTTATTGGCCAGGCTTGCCGAGCAAGGTGAACCAGGCCATTACAAATTTCCGCGTCCGATGACAGACCGCCCCGGTCTCGATTTTAGTTTCAGCGGGCTCAAAACCTTTGCCGCCAATACCATTCGCGATGCAGATGATAATCAGCAAACAAAAGCAAATATCGCTTTTGCTTTTCAGGAGGCAGTGATCGATACGCTCATTATTAAGTGTCGGCGTGCACTGCAACAAACGGGTTTAAAACGGCTTGTTATTGCCGGTGGCGTGAGTGCAAACACTTCGCTGCGCAGCGCTATGACGAAACTCATGAAAGATATACATGGCGAAGTCTTCTACCCTGGCTTGAGTTTTTGTACCGATAACGGTGCCATGATCGCCTACGCGGGCCTACAACGTTTAAAAGCCGGGCAGACCACACCACTGTCTGAGTCTGTGGTGCCGCGCTGGCCGCTCGATACCTTAACACCGGTAGCCTAATGTTAAGTTGCAGTTTGATGCGTTTAAGCTATACAAAGAAAACGAAAATACACCGGTCTGGCAGCTTTGTTATTTTATTATGCTTGTTTAGCAGTTTTTGCTTTGCAGAGCGTGCAGAGCAACATATTGTGTTTATTTCACTTGATGGCTTTCGGCACGACTATATTGAAAAGCATAATGCCAGACAAATAGGTGCTATTGCCGACGCTGGTGTAAGCGCTGATAGCATGCAGCCGGTTTATCCAGCAAATACGTTCCCTAACCACATCTCACTGCTTACCGGTTTGCTGCCAATCAATCATGGCATCGTCAATAACCGCTTTTACGATAAGAGTCGGGACGATTATTACAGCATGGGTAAGGGGGGCAAAGACAGCACCTGGATAACCGCGATGCCGTTTTGGAACCTGGTTGAAACGTATGGATATAAAGCCGCTACTTACTTTTGGCCTGAGTCAGACGCGCGTATCGGCGGTCAATTGCCAAGCTATTACTTTCACTATTCTAAATATGCCGATTATCAGCAACGAATCGATCAGATTATCGAATGGCTCAGTTATCCCGATGCTAACCGACCGTTATTTGTTGCTGGCTACTTTTCGTTAGTCGATACAACAGGGCATGACTACGGCCCTGACGCCAAAGAAACCAGGGCCGCAGTGCAAAAAATGGATGCGTTAATAGGCCAACTCTATACGCGGTTACAACTACTACCGATTAAGGTGAATCTGGTGCTGGTTTCTGATCACGGTATGACCAGCGTCGATGAACAGCAGGTAATATTGCAGGATGCGCTGAATATCAGTGATGATTTTTTAGTGCTTAATGAAGGTGAGCAGATCCTCTTGTACGCTAAAGATGGTGTCAGTGAGCAAGCGATAACGGCGCAGTATAACGCACTAAAGCAGCTAAAATTGCCAGGAGTTCGGGTGTTTGATGATAAGCAGCGGGAACATTATCATATGCCTCGCAATCAGCGTTCTGGTGACATCATTATTACGATTGATGCACCGGCTCGGTTTGCTAAAGATAAAAGTAGCCATATTGGTCCGGGCGGCCACGGTTACTTACCGGAACATCCGGATATGGGCGCAATATTTATTGCTAACGGCCCTGCATTTAAACAAAGGCAGCGTTTGCCCCGGTTTAGTAACCTGGAGGTTTACCCGGCACTGGCAAAGGTACTGGGACTAGAATTGCTTACGCCCATCGATGGTAAGCTGGACGTGCTTAATAATGCCCTGGCTAATGACCAATAAAAGCAATCTGTCTCGTGAGTATCACTTTTTGCCCTTAGCAACAGGTACCCGAGCCATGCATAACAGCGAAAGACAATTTGCATAGCGTGTCGATTGGGCCCGTTGGGCTGGCAATAGATTACGCGCTGGTGTGGGGCGCATTTTTGTTGTCATTGCTAATATTGCGCTGGGTGGCAAAACAAAAGGCGCAGCGCCAGGCTACTGAGAATGTGCTGTTTACCCTGTTTATTGTGGCGCTTGTTGGTGCGCGCGCTGGGTTTGTGTGGCGCATGTGGCCACAATACAGTCACCAGCTTTGGTCAATCATCGATATCCGGGACGGCGGTTTCTTACCTCATACTGGCCTGATCGCTGCAGCACTCGTTCTTATCATTAAAATCAAACGTAACCCGCTCATTCATAAACCGGTGATCAACACTATTGGCCTCACCGCATTGTTGGTATTACCCGTTTATATTGGTATCCATTTTTATAATCAGGCTCAGCGAATGCCTACCCCAGCGCTGAAAAATATCAATGGCCAGATGGTGTCGCTGGCCAGTTTCAAAGACAAACCTGTTGTCATTAATATATGGGCTAGCTGGTGCCCGCCTTGCCGACGCGAAATGCCCGTACTCGAAAACGCCCAAAACCAGTATCAGGACACCCATTTTATTTTTATTAATCAGGCTGAGTCGAGTGAGCAGGTTCGGAATTTCCTCTCTGCCAATCAGTTACACATAGATAACGTTTTGCTCGACAGCCAAAGCGAAGTGAGTGACAGCTTTGGAGTTGCAGTTTTACCTACAACGCTTTTCTATTCGGCTCAGGGGGAGTTACTGTATCGCCATGTTGGTGGGGTATCGACCGCCAGTCTCGACTATGCGCTGGAACAAATGGCAGCACGTGACGCTGCAAATTAGCGCGCTATTCGTTGGTTTTTCCTTTATCCCACACTTTACTTTCCTGGCCACGCCACAGGCGCTGCATATTTTCGCGATGGCGAAACACAATCAGTGCCGACAACATCGCTACGGGTAACGTATATTCGGGCTTGATAAACCAGGTAAATACGGGTGCAAGTGCCACAGCAACGATTGCACCTAGCGACGAATAACCCCAAATGAACACCACAATTGCCCAGCTCGCCACAAGCAAACCTGCCAAAGCGGGTCCAATGGGTAACATGGTGCCAAAAGCGGTTGCCACACCTTTGCCGCCTTTGAAGTTAAAATAGAGCGGGAAAATATGACCCAAACATGCCGCAATGGCGATGAAACCCAGTGCCAGGGGGGAAATCCCCATAAAAAATGAAGAGTAAACAGGGATTGTGCCTTTTAGCACATCGGTCAATAACACTAACAACGCCGGAATTCTGCCGCCTAACCGGTAGACATTCGTCGCCCCGGGATTTCCAGAACCATGATGACGTGGATCAGGGAGCCTGAATGCATGGCTAATCAGCACTGCACTACTAACAGAACCCACTAAGTAGGCAACACCAACCATTAACAAACTAAGTGCAGTCAATGCCAGAGTCCGAGCTAGAACAAAAGGTGTTCACACACTACTAAAATATTTTGTGCAACGCCAGATTTAGTAGCGGTGTGATGATAGTTACCTCGCGACAGCGATGAGATGCGAAAGTGAGCTTGCCAGTGCTATACTCTGGCAAAAAAAAGGATGCGCGATACCATGCAAACAATATTTATCAAAGGTCTTAAAGTGCCCACATTAATTGGCGTTTACGACTGGGAGCGTACTCAGGACACAGTGTTAATAGTAGACTTACAGATTAATGCTGACCTCGCTGCTGCGATGAAGTCGGACGATGTGGCCGATACGATTAATTACGCTGCCGTGGCTGAAACGGTAAAGCAGGTTGGAAAGGCGTCGAAGTTTGAATTGCTTGAAGCGCTTGCGGATGCCATTATTCAGGCTGTTTGTGCGCAATTTAGCCTGACCAGGCTGGTAGTCACGATTGAAAAGCCGGGTATTTTACCTGATGCAAATAAAGTCGGTATTACCGTGACACATGAGGTCGGGACTAACGAGTGAATGAGCATCAGGTCTTTGTCGGAATCGGCTCAAACATAGAGCGAGAATTCCACACCCGCGCAGCATACCAACTATTGCATGAGCATTTTTACGATGTTGTGGTATCACCGGTCTATGAATGCCCGGCCTTAGGTTTTAATGGCCCGGGGTTTTATAACTGGGTTGCCAAGTTTAACACCCAGCAGGATATCGTATCAATTTACCAGCTATTCAAACAATTAGAAGCTGAGTATGGGCGAAAAGACTGGTATAAAAAGCACTGTTCGCGCACAATGGATCTCGACTTATTGTGTTTTGATCAGATGATTTGTCAACATCCTGTGGTATTACCCAGAGCGGAAATTCTTAACCGTGCTTTTGTATTAAAGCCGCTGGTGGATATAGCGCCGAATCATGTTCATCCGGAAACTGGCTGTACCTACCAACAGTTGTGGCAAGCATTTGATCAGGCATCTCAGCCCATAAAGCCTGTGGCATTTGAATGGAGTACACCCCCAGCATGACGCTTTTTGAAATTATTATTCTGGCTATTATCCAGGGGCTCACCGAGTTTCTACCGATCAGTAGTTCTGCCCACCTTATTTTACCTGCCGAAGTGTTAGGCTGGCGTAATCAGGGACTGGCTTTTGATGTTGCGGTGCATGTGGGGAGTCTGCTGGCTGTTATGATTTATTTTCGCAGTGACATTGTGCAAATGTCCGGCGCGTTTTTAAAGCACGGCTTTTCGCGTCAGCAAACCACCGACAGCAAGCTGGCCTGGTGTGTTGTGATTGGCACTATACCAGCAGTGATTGCTGGCTTTATGTTTAAAGATTTTATCGCAATCCATGCACGCAGTGCGGCTGTCATTGCGGTGACGACTATCGTGTTTGGTTTACTGCTTTGGTACGCCGACGTCAAAGCACGGCATATACAAAAGCTTGAAACCCTTACGTTTAAACAAGCTATCATCATTGGCTTAGCACAAATGCTGGCATTAATACCGGGCACTTCGCGCTCGGGAATTACCATGACTGCGGGTTTAATGCTGGGCCTGGACAGAGAAAGTACTGCACGGTTTTCATTTTTATTGTCGATACCAGTGATACTGGGGGCAGGACTACTGTCAGTAAAAGACTTACTGCAGGCCAACGAGGCGGTTGACTGGTCGGCACTTATTTACGGTGCTGGCTTTTCCTTTGTCAGCGCTTATCTGTGTATATTCCTGTTTTTAAGCTGGATAGCCCGCATAGGTATGTTACCGTTTGTCATTTATCGTTTGTTACTCGGAGCGGTACTCATTGGTTTTATTTTCTGGTAACAGTGAGTAATTTACAACAGGAGATTATGTGATGGCTGAAACCATTTTCGACAAGATTATTGATAAGTCTATTCCCGCTGACATTATCTATGAAGATGATCAGGCTTTGGCCTTTAAGGATATTAATCCACAGGCACCTATTCATTTTTTAGTCATTCCTAAAAAGCAAATTGCGACCGTGAATGATATTAACGAAGACAACGAAGCGCTGGTTGGCCATCTGTATACGGTAGCTGCTAAGCTGGCGGCTCAGATGGGCTTTGCGGATGAGGGATTCCGCACAGTCATGAACTGTAACGAATTTGGCGGCCAAACTGTTTATCACATTCACTTGCATGTATTGGCAGGTAAAATGATGGGCTGGCCACCTTACACAGATAAACCCAAGCATTTAGAGTAAAGACAGGCCAAAAAAGCCGGCACCAGCAGGGCAGAGTGGCTATGGCAGTGACTCGCCGTAAACGGTGGTACTTCCATAGCTAACTAAAGCGTTAATGACTTCGCCAGTATGCTAAGTACATAACAAAGTTCATGCGTGTGCTTTATTTAATGATATTCACCAGTTCGGGTATTTTATTCTTACAGGGTGAAGTGATACGAAATAATAGTAGTTTAGCAACGCAATAAATACAGAGCATATTTACGCGTTGCTAATAACGACTAAATTACTCTAAGCCCAACTGCCCTTTGCCTTGTTCAAATACTATATCCACTGGGATACTCGCCGCTTTTAAGCGCTCCAGATCGGCTTCAAGTTGTGGCTTAATCAGGCCTTTATCAGCCACCAACTTGGCTACGCCGTCGTAATCACCATTGCCTTGCAGGGTAAGAATCAATTCAGACAGCGAAGACACCGCTGCTGACATTTTATCCATATTAACGCTGTACAGGCCATTCTCATCGCGGTCAAACGCACCCACAGTGGCAAAGTAATTAAAACGGATCATATTGGCTTTGCCGTGGGCACTTGACGCTCCAAATCTTACAGAACGAAATATGCCGGCCATGAAGGTAACGTAATAGTCTTCCAGCGTTCCTTCGGTAATTTCGCCTTTTTCCAACAGGCTTTGCACCATATATAAACCCAGAATATCCGCCTTACCTTCTTCCAGAGCTGAGGCATGTTCTTTAAGCGCAGCCCGCACTGTGCTGCTACCATCGAGGGTATTTTTTATACCCAGCCCGTGCGCTACCTCATGAAACATAGTGTTGGCAAAAAACGCATCAAAGGTAATGTGTTTGCGCTGTTCCGGCGCAATGAGCACCTCTGCAATGGGTTGCAGGATATGTTCAAACTTTGCCTGCATGGCGTTTTTGAGCTGCAACCGACGTGTTCCTTTGGCAAGCTGTACACGCTCATCATTGGGCAGGTTGATAGCTATAGTTTTGCTGCCAGCATTGGCGTGACCTGCATAGTAAATGACGTCATAAGCGTTGAGGTCGGCATCAGAACCCGGTGTTTCCTGTTTGTAAGCATCGGCTATTGGCAAACCACGCTGCAACTCAGGTAAAAACTGTGCGTATTTGGCGAGGCGCTCGCTCCAGGCCATATCTTTTATTAACACATACGACTCAAATGCGGCGCGGTAACCGTATAGTTGATCCTCGTAGGTTTCGATAGGGCCGATCACTAATTCCACCGGATTTGTTTTCATGTCCATCCAGGCCATATCTGACGGATAATAGTTGTCGGTGACCAGCGCATCCGCACGGAGTTCAAGGTACTCTGCAAAGGCCTCGTTGTCGGCCAGCTTAGCGGCTTGTTTTAGCAATGACGCGGCTTTTGTCAGTTCATCCGCGTATTTCTCGGCATAAGGGACGGCGGTTAATTCACCTTGAGTGTTGCGCTCGACAACTGAGTATAAACCGTCTTTGTTAGCAAACTCGGCGGTGGCAAATTCGCTTTTAGTCATATCTTGCGGGTAAAACTCCGCGCCCGGAAACTTATCGTTGTAACCACTTAGATAAGGCTTGTCGCCATTTAAGCGGTCCCAGGGACCGTAATTGATTGTTGCAAAGCGGCGTACATCAGGTTGTTCAAACTGGTTCAAAAAAGACGCTTTGTCTCCGTAAAAAGCCTGTTTCCAAAACAGATCATCCATGATTTTTGACGCGTCAATCAGCAACCCCAGCATTCTATGTTGATTATCGCTTAAATGGGACAAGTCAGCAGTTAATGGCACAGGATGATAAATCGACAACCTGCTGTCTTCGATTAACAGTTGTTCAGTGACGGCTGTAGTGGTGGTTTCGGGGCTGTTTGGCGGTGAGCAAGCGGCTAGCAAAAGCGCACTAAACAGCGCTGATAATGGGAGTTTGCGGTTTAAAATATTAGCCATTCTGGATATCCATCGTTTGGTTAAATTGTTGTTATTTTAAAGAGATTACATTTTTTTTCGTTAGCATAACCAAGCCTTAAAGCAGATGCTATACTGATTTTAGCAGTGAAAGAGAAACGTCGTAAGCAGAAGATTGAAGGGGGCTGTTAAACGCTGTTTCCACGTTTACTGCATGACATGCGTTTACGATATGCTATTGTAAGATCACACTCGTAACCCCGGCTTTTCCGTCTTAACGATAACAGGAAGTGCCCGGCTAAAATTGGCTGGCTGCGGGGCGAGTATAAATTAGCCATCGACGAAGGTTGGAATATGTCTACACAAAATGCGCTACTCACCATACTTGTTGAAAAAATAAAAAACGACACGTTGGTATTACCTACATTACCTGCCGTTGCACTAAAGGTTCGCAAGGCGGCCGATGATCCGGATATTAACCTGCAAAGCATGGGAGAAGTGATTGCACAGGATCCTTCATTAAGTGCAAGAATGATCAAAATATCTAACAGCGCTTATATGGGACGGTCGGTGAAAGTGAGCTCAGTTTCCCAGGCAGTAACGAGAATTGGATTACGCCAAATTAAAAATATCGCGACGGCACTGGCTATGGAACAGTTATTCGTGTCAAAAAATGAGCTTGTCAGCGAATATATGAAAAAGGAATGGTCTCAGACCATCGAAGTAGTTGCGAATGCGATGGCCACCTTGCAGTTGTATATTGCGCGTACCAAAAAGCGTGATATGAGTATTGATACTATGGCGCTGACTGCATTAGTACATAGTATTGGTGTGTTGCCGATTCTCACCGAGGCGGAGCGTCATGTGGAAGTGTTTGCCAGCCCCGGCTTTTTGGATGATGCGATAGACAAGCTCTCACACCGGATTGGTGGTAGCATCATGCGGGACTGGGAATTTGGCGATGAATTTATAGTGGTCGCGGAACGCTGGCATGACTTATCTTACATTCCTGAAAAATTAAGTTATATCGATTTTGTCAGAGTCGGAGCTGCCCTCGCCGGTCAGATTGACAGGCAAAAAGATGCCATTTTAAACCTTGCTATCCAGCGTGGCGTGGTTGACAATATTAATGTGCTGCTGTCGGATGAATTTACCGAAATGCGTGCTGCCGCAAAACAGGTATTCGCCTAACGGTTTTATGTATTGGGCCATGCCGTTTAATGAGCATGGCCTTAATGCCGTTAAACCGCTGCTATTATTGGTTAACTTATTTGTGGTTGCTTGCAACGAGTATGTATCCACATGGTTATCATCCCTACCAACAACCCCCACACTGGCGCACTGATACCTATCAGGGTTAACCCTGAGGCACTGCAAAGTAGAGTAAGCAATGCACTCTGGCGCAAAGGCGGATCCTGTAATCCGCGCAACAGGCTACTCTGTAAAGTTGAGAGTAAAGCAATTCCAGCAAGCAAACTGGTAACAACCGGGGGCATTTGTATAAAGAGCACGGTAATAGTGACTGCCAACAGGCCCGCTAATAGATAACCTATACCGGCCGCCACGCCGGCAAGATAGCGTTTGGCCGGGCTCTCATCAACGCTTTCTGCCATGCAAATCGCGGCGGTAATTGCTGCCAGGTTAATCATAAACCCACCGAACGGAGCGGCGAGTAACTGTAACAGGGATAAGCCGGTCAGTACGAAGCGATTGTCGGGCTGGTAATTATGGCTGTGTTGAATACTGATCCCCGGCAGATTTTGTGACAACATCGTAATTAAAAACAGAGGTACGCCAATATTCATTGCAGCGGCGATTGTAAATTCAGGCATCACCCATTCAAGCGTTGGTAAAGAAAAACGTAATGAGAGCGTTTCGGCGGAGCTCAGAAACATTGCAGCGAGCGCCGCAACGACCAACAGCACTAACATCAGGTAGCGGGCAAACCAGCGACTGCCGAGTATATAGATCACGAGAAAACACAAACCCAATAACGGATATTCCTGGGCGCTACTAAATACGCCCATGCAATAGGGCAATAAGATACCGGCCAGCATTGCTGCTGACATTGCACGCGGGATACGCTCAATACTTTGCATGAGATGTTTACTGCGCGCAGTCAGCAGACTTAGCCCGCCAGCGACTACAAAGGCACCCGTTACCTCTGCGAGGCTGAAATCGCCTGCCGTAGAAATTAAAAACACGGCCCCTGGTGTAGACCAGGCCGTTATGATCGGCATTTTAAATTTGAGTGAAAAGTATATACAACTAAGGCCCATTGCTAAACCGAGCACAAACAGCCAACTGATAAGTTGAGTGTCATTGGCGCCTGCTTGTCGGGCTGCTTCAATCACAATAACCACTGAGCTGCTGTAGCCGACAATCACAGCGGTAAGCCCGGCCGCAATATGGCTAAGTTTTAACGAATTGTTCATAACCGCTCCAAAAGGTTGCTTACGCCATTAAAGTTAGGGTAGTGTGCGTTATAACATACAATAGACTATCATTGTGCGTTATAACGCACAATTGTGTGTGGTTTTTTTTTAACTATTGAATAAAATAATGGCAGATCAACTGACACAAACCATCGCCGGGCAAATTAAAACCCGTCGTAAAAAGCTCGGATGGAGTCTCGATAAACTCGCCAACGCCAGCGGGGTTTCCAAAGCGATGCTGGGTCAGATAGAGCGTCAAGAGTCGAGTCCAACTGTGGCAACCTTATGGAAAATCGCTACAGGCTTATGCTGTTCATTTTCAGAACTGACAGAAGTGACACCGGCGGCTTCAGAGACTCCAGGAGAGGCTCAAACCAGCAAAGATGATGTTTTTTTTAAAGTAAGAACACTTTTTACTTTCCAGGCTGATACCCGAATAGAAATGTTTGAGCTAACTATCAGTGAAAAGCACTGTCAATGGTCAGAACCCCATGCTAACGGTGTTTATGAACATATCGTTGTACAATCAGGGCAGTTACGGTTATTTTTTAACGGACAGTGGCATGTTTTACAGGAAGGAGACAGTTGCCGGTTTGCCGCTAACCAGCCTCATGCTTATCAGGACGACTGCGGTAATACACGTTTTACCGATGTAATTTGTTATACCAATGCCAATACTGGCCCCGGTTGATAAAACCGCCTGACAATCGATTCTTAAGGACAAGTAATGATTGAATTACCCACTACGGTTGCAGCAAACCAAGAAAACACAACAAATGTAAATACGCGCTATAAGAGTCTGGACGCGCTGCGTGGTTTCGCGTTGCTTGGCATTTTAATGATGAACATTATAGGTTTTGCTTACCCCGAAGCGGTATACGGCAACCCCTTTGTGATGGGCGCTCTGGATACCGCTAATACCATACAGTGGATGCTGAGCGATATTTTTTTTGCAGAAAAATTCTATACGTTATTTGCTGGCCTCTTCGGTGCCGGTATCGTGTTGATGGCGCAGCAACATGCTGATGAGTTAAACGCTAAAAAGCGCCACCGGCGACGTATGTTCTGGCTGTTCTGGATGGGTATGCTGCACGCCTATGCACTATGGTGGGGTGATATTCTGGTTACCTACGCCATTGCCGGAATACTGATTTATCCATGTCGAAACTGGACGATTAAACGTTTGTGTGTCTGGAGTGTCGTACTGCAAGCTATCTTCATGTTGCTGATGTTGGCGCTATATTGGTCCTGGGGCGAAATGTCGATAGAAGAACAACAAGAAATAGCGAATGATATCACCCCCTCAATGGCACTACTGCAGCAGGAAATTAATGCCTATACAGGATCCTGGTGGCAACAGGCGTCTGCCCGGGTCACCTCAACATTTGACTTTCATGTTAACGCGTTAGCGGTAATACAATTGAGAATGTGCGGCATTATGATGTTGGGCATCGCATTATTTAAATCAGGTATATTACAGGGTCAGCGCAGTGTTACGTTTTATAAGCTGCATGCACTTTTTGGTATCGCGGTTGGCGCTGTGATTTGCGCGGTAGGGACGTGGCTGATACACACTAACGGTTACATATTGCTTGACGCATTCACGTTATACCGAGAGCCAAATTACTGGGGCACGTTGGTCATGGCATGGGGCTATTTATGCGCCATCGTATGGCTGGTAAAAACGGTACATAGCGCAGCGTGGCGGTTAAAGTTGACTGGCTACTTAGCGGCAGTGGGGCGCCTTGCGCTGAGTAATTATCTGCTCCAGAGCATTGTGTGCACGGGTATTTTCTATGGCTGGGGGCTGGGTTTGTTTGCGCAATTAGATCGTGTTGCGTTAACCGGGGTCGTCATAGCCGTATGGATTTTTCAGATTGGTTTATCACAGTGGTGGCTGGCGCGCTTTGCGATGGGACCAGCAGAACGCGTGTGGCGTAATTTAACTCAGCGTCAGTGGCAGCCCCTTATGCAGCGCGCTAATGCGGGTCAGCCAGGTTAATTACTGGCAGCCCGCTACTAACACCTGCTCAGGCGTCTTTATCGAGATTGAGTGCTTCAGATAAAAAGTTAACAAACACACACAACTCAGCTGACATAAGACTAAACTCTGCATCAAGGCGCGCCGCAACCTGATCTTTAGGAATATCCTGAGTTTCTTCTTTAATCCGGTCGGTAAATTTGATGCGCTTAATGGAGCCGTCTTCCTGAATAATCGCTTCCAGCGTTTCATCAAATTCAAAAGCTACTTTTTGCACTAATTTACCAGCATCAAGGTGAAGCTGAATTTCTTCGCTATCCAGGGGCTGATTTTTACAGCGTATAATGCTGCCCACTTCATCGGTTGATTTAAATTCTGCTTCTTCCAGTAGTTCAATTTTTGCCGGTGGTCTTGCCGTTAACCAATGGGTCAGTTCGCTTTGCAAACTGTGCTTAACCAGCGGTACTACTGGCAAAGAACCTAGTGCTTTTCTTACCATGGCAAGAAAGGCTTCGGCTTTACCATCGGCACTGGCGTCTACTACCACTAAATTGTCAGAAATCGAGATAAACCCATGGGTATAGGTATTTTTCAGGAACGCCTGCGGTAACAAGCGGGTGATAATTTCCTGTTTTAAATCAGACTGCGCTTTTTTACCAACGGGAGAGCCTGTTTCCGCTTCAATTTGAGCAACTTTGTCAGCCAGTTCAGAATTTACCACCGATGTGGGAAGCAGGCGCTCCTGCTTTTTGAGTGTGATCCAGTACCGCAACTGGGTTTGGTGAAACAGCAAGGTATGTTGATCAGCTGAATGTAATGGCGATACGAATCCCATTGAGGCGCTTTCCTGGCTGCCACACGGGCGAAAAGAATGCTCGCTAAGCGCCGTTTGCAAATCGTCGTCGTTTAACGATAACGGTTGAGTAAGCCGATAGGCTTTAATGTTCTTAAACCACATAGTGTAATTGAGTCAATAGAAGGAAAAGGACGAAAGGGTAGCAGCGGTACTCACCCAGCGCAACTGCTACAGGGACTCGTCATTTCAGGTTCGTGCCGGGAAACGTACTTCATAACGCAATCCTTTTCCTGGCTCGCTGGTAGCTTCAATACTACCGTCTAATGCCTGGGTAACCAGGTTATACATGATATGTGTGCCTAAGCCGCTACCGCCCTGGCTGCGCTTGGTGGTAAAAAAGGCTTCAAATAATTGCTTTAGCTGATTGGCTGGAATACCGCAGCCATTATCCTCGTAAACCATTACCACATCACCATTATCCTGAGTAACGTCGATGGTAATTTTACCGTCTGCCTGATGTTCAAAACCATGGATCAGGGAGTTCATTATCATGTTGGTGATGATTTGCGCAATAATCCCCGGGGCCGAACGAATATAGAGTTCATCAGGGCAGTTAATGCTCACATCATGCGTTTTGTGTTTAAACGAAGGTGCCAGAGACAACATGATTTCATGCAGATAAGTTTTTAAGTTAAATACGCGCTCCGCTTCACTTGTTTGATCAACCGCCACTTGTTTAAAACTGGTAATCAACTCTGAAGCACGGTTTAAGTTCGTTAACAGCAGATTGGTTGTTTGTTCTGCTTCGTCTAAAAACGACGCCATGGTTTTATTGGTCAGGGCGTTATCGTCGTAATCGTGGCGAATTTCGCCTAATCGCTCCTGAAGGAAGCTGGCCGCCGTTACACCGACGCCCAGCGGTGTATTAACATCGTGAGCAATACCCGCTACCAGCCCGCCTAGTGAAGCCATGCGCTCAGACTCAAGCAGTTGTTCCTGGGCAAGCTTGAGATTCTCCATAGATTTAGCAAGTTCGCTATTTTTTTCACGCAAAACGCTTTCCACATACTGGCGATTTTCGTTTTCCTGGCGTAATTCGCGTTGATTACCTATCAGCTCGTCTTTTTGACGTTCCAAATCCAGCATTATCTGGCTTAGTGAGGCTGTCTTTTTAGCCACTTCCTGTTCCAGTAACAGATTTTGGTCATCGAGCTTTTTATTGACGCGCTGGAGTTCGCTTTGGGTTTTATGTAATTGTTGTTGGGATACAATCAAATCATCGATGACCTGATTGTACGAGTATTGCAGCATGCGTAACTCGTTTTCATCTTCCAGATGTAAAAACACTTTCGATTCTTCTGGCCTTTCCGGATTGAACGCACTCATTTGTTGCGTGATTTCCATCAATGGATCAGAAAGCATCCGCCGAAAAGCGGTCATAAACAGAAATACCAGAAATGCGGTTTTTACAATCGCATTGCCAATTAAAAAGAATATGCCAATTTCGATACGACCAAATATAATGTCAAAGTTGGAGTAAAGGGTAACGTCGCCAACGGTAGACGAGCGGTTAGAAAACTCGAAGATGAGCGGGAAGCCATAGCTAAACAGCCCGCCGTTATGGTCCTCCAGCTTGCCACTGGTGATGGGGGCACGCCCCTGGGCAATAGTAACGCCAATGTCAGCAATATATTCGCCGTTTTCGTCACGTATTTGTACACCGGTGATTATTGGCAGCTCCATTAACCCTTCGGCGATGGAGCGGGCTTGTGGTAAATTAACTTCCCATATGGCGCGGGTAAGGCTGGTGGAAAAGGTGTTCTTGAGGGTTTGCAGTTCTGACTCGATATGGCTTTTGGTGCTCATATACTCAGTAAAAATTTGCCCAACAGTCACAATAAAGGTCAGGAAGAAGTAGACCGACAATACTCGGGTGAGTAACTTTCTAGACAATCCTGTCTGCACTGATGCCATCTGCAACCTATAAAATTACTGATCAAAAACTGAACTTAATAAAGAATATGTGTTAATTACTGAATAGACAAGCATTGCCGCATTATCCTGTGATATCTGTCACAGAAAAGTGTGTGGGTTTGTCTATGAAAATGGTCACAAACTTGACATATTTATGTAATCGTTTCATAAAATTGTCACACACCCCAATAATAATAGCGGCGTTTTGTTATGAGCTGGAAAAAATCTATGTCAAGAAGAGTCTTGTTAGTTGAAGACGAAGCGCCTATCCGCGACATGCTGTCATTTGTCCTGGAACAGTCAGGTTTCGAAATTATTGAAGCGGAAGATTATGATATTGCTCAACAGAAACTCGTTGAGCCGTATCCCGATCTGATATTGCTGGACTGGATGCTGCCCGGCGGGAGTGGTGTTCAACTGGCCAAATCATTAAAGCAACACGAGTTTACCCGTGATATTCCGGTCATTATGCTGACTGCGCGCGGTGAGGAAGATGATAAGATTCGTGGTTTGGATGCCGGTGCCGATGATTATATTACTAAGCCATTTTCACCCAAAGAGCTGGTAGCCAGAATCAAAGCTGTTATGCGTCGGGTAACCCCTACGTCTAGTGAGCAACCCATTGAGTTTAACGGGCTTAAACTCGAGCCGGTCTCCCACCGCGTTGCAGCCGACGATGAAGCGTTGGATATGGGGCCCACAGAATACAAATTACTGCACTTTTTTATGACGCATCCGGAGCGTGTTTACAGCCGTGAACAGTTGCTTGATAACGTTTGGGGCACCAACGTTTACGTTGAAGATCGTACTGTTGATGTGCACATTCGACGCTTGCGCAAAGCGATTGGTGGGAAAGGGCACGATGCTATGATTCAAACTGTCAGGGGCGCTGGCTATCGATTCTCTACTAAGCTGTAAGTCGTTAACCCGATGGGGTATAGTTTAATCTCATCTAATTTCATATCGTCGCGCAAGAAAGGATTAATTGGGATGTACTACCCCTTTTCGTGGATTAAGTCAGTTGCGCGACTCTGCCTTTTTTTATTGTTTTTTGCGCTGGTCGGCTGGTATGTGAACGACATGCTGTTGGCGGTTGCAATGGGCGCAACGGGCTTACTGCTGGTTAATTACTGGCAGTTATTCAAACTCAATCGTTGGCTCTGGCACAGCCGTAAAATGTCTCCCCCTGCGGTTAATGGCTTGTGGGAACATATTTACGAAGGCATTTATTATCTTCAGCGCCGCAACCGCAACAAACGGAAAGAGCTTGGTGCTTTGGTTAAACGTTTTCGGGAAGGCTCCGAAGCGTTACCAGATGCCGCCGTTGTCGTAGATGCTAACGCGTGTATTATTTGGTGTAATCGTCTGGCCCGGCTGGAACTGGGTTTACGCTGGCCATCGGACGCTGGTAGACGGCTGGATAACCTGATCAGACATCCTGAGTTTATCGAATACTTTCATGCCGGGAAATACCATTTTCCCATTGAGGTTCCATCGCCCCTTAATGCGCAAAAATCCTTTGAATATCGAATCATGCCGTATGGTGAAGAGCATTTGCTGCTCATTGCCCGAGATGTGACGCGCTTGTCCCAGCTTGAAGAAATGCGTAAAGATTTCGTGGCCAATGTTTCCCACGAACTCAGAACACCGTTAACGGTAATTACCGGCTATCTGGAAATCCTGCCCGACAGTGATGAACAGGCCAACCCGTTTATAAAAAAAGCTTACTATGAAATGAGTGCGCAAACGTTGCGCATGCAAAACTTGATTGAAGATCTACTGGTATTGTCCCGCATTGAGGCCAGTTCAGAACGCATTTACGAAAATACCGTTGATATGGCGGCGATGCTGAAGCAAATTAAGATTGAAGCCGATGCATTAAACAAAGGCAAAAAGCATCAAATTCAATTTCATCTCGACCACGGTGAACGCATTTATGGTATTGAAACTGAATTACGCAGTGCCTGTTCAAACCTGATATTCAATGCCATCAATTATACCCCGGCCGGCGGTCAGATTGATGTGTACTGGTCGTATAGTAAAGAGGGCGGCAAGTTTTTAGTGAAAGACAATGGTGATGGCATTGAACAACAGCATTTGTCACGGTTAACCGAACGCTTTTATCGTGTAGACAAAGCGCGCTCACGAAAAACCGGCGGTTCAGGGTTAGGACTGTCTATTGTCAAACACGTACTTAATCACCATAATTCAAAGCTACAGATAAACAGCCGGGTAGGCGAAGGCAGTGAATTTTTCTTCGAGGTTGGCGATGCAATGATTGCGAGTCAGGACTAGTATGGCTAAGTGGTTTTTAATGGGTGTTTTAGCGCTCAGTCTATGTTTACCGGTATTAGCCGATACACCTGAATATAAGCGTAAACCGGGTGTGGCGGGCAATATTACGTCGGTTGGTTCCGATACACTGGCGAACCTGATGACACTATGGTCACAGGAATTTAAAAATATATACCCGGATGTAAAGTTTCAGATTCAGGCTTCAGGCTCTTCTACTGCGCCGCCAGCACTTACAGAAGGTACAGCCACTATCGGGCCGATGAGTCGTGACTTAAAACCCAGTGAACGGCGGGCCTTTACTCAGGCTCACGGCTACCCGCCAACTGTTATTAAAGTGGCGCTGGATGCGATTGCCATTTTCGTAGAACATCAAACGCCGCTGGACGGCCTCACGCTTGACCAGGTTGATGCGATTTTTTCTGTGACCCGCTATTGCGGAGCGCCGCAAACCATTAGTCACTGGAATCAGCTTGGCGTCGATATTTATGGAGAACAGGCACCTATACGGTTATTTAGCCGTAACTCAGTGTCAGGTACCTATGGGCTGTTTAAAATTATGGCCCTGTGTGATGGTGACTTCACCAAGTCGGTTAACGAACAACCCGGTTCCGCTTCAGTAGTGATGTCGGTAGCATCGAGTAAAGGTGCTATGGGCTACGCTGCCTACGGCTATAAAACGGCCGGGGTGAAAGCGTTACCGTTGGGCATCAGCAAAGAGCAACTGATACCACTTAATATGGAAACCGTCAGAGAGCAATCGTATCCCTTTACGCGCTTTTTATATTTGGTCGTCAATAAGCCTCCGGGTAAACCTTTGCCTAAACTGGTGAGCGAGTTTTTATTGTTTGTGCTTTCGGAGACCGGCCAGAGCATGGTCTCGCAGGACGGCTATTTTCCAGTTAAAGAGAATTTACTGTTGCGCCAACGTCAGCAACTTATGGGCACAGATCCATTGTCACAGAACAACACATTTTAAAACAACTGATATGACAGAGTTTCTGACAGGCAAGTGGAAAAAATGGGTGCTGGATTCACTGTTAACCGGACAGCGTCCAACTCAAATTGCCAGTACTTTGGAAGATAACGGCTTTACCCAAACGACCATTGAGTCGGTATTAGGCAACAATTTACCTGATAATTACCGCTTTCGGCGGCCGGTCGCGCAGTATCAAAAACTGGCAATGCCCCACTTTTTGAACGCTAAGGCGAAGGTGACTTATACCGCGCTGTGTGACTCTGAAGAATTACAGTTATATGCCATCGATAATTTTTTAAGCGCTGAAGAATGCGCAGCACTGGTTTTATTAACGACAGAAAAGCTTAAGCCCTCCACTGTTGCTGGTGCGCCCTCTGCGGCCGGAATACGTACTTCAACCACGTGTGAACTGGCTGCAATCAATGATCCCCTTGTTAGCATTGTGAATGAACGCATTATCGCTTTATTGAAATCAGGCGTAGGAGAACGCGAGGTCATTCAGGCACAGCATTATGCACCAGGACAGTATTATAATGCCCATTTTGATTTTTTTCCGCCGGGCACATCCCAGTTTATTGAGCATTGTGCTCAACGAGGACAGCGAACCTGGACTTGTATGATTTACCTGAACGATGCGTTTAGTGGTGGGTATACTACGTTTACGCAACTCGATCTCACTGTAAAACCAAAAACTGGTAAAGCCCTGCTGTGGAACAATTTGAATAAAGATGGTCGCCCCAATGCGCGGTCCATGCACTTTGCTGAACCCGTTACCAACGGCAGTAAAGTCGTGATTACGAAGTGGTTCAGAGACAGAAAGTAACTCAATATCCCTTTGTAGCTGTCATTTTTTTATCAAACACTTACCACACAACTCAGCGTAATTTTCATCAAATTCAAAAGGGTACCCTGGTGTTTTGAGGCGCTTTATGATCGCGTTAAGCATAAAGCCGGTAAAACTCAAAAAAAATCAGCGCAAATTAAAAGTTGTAACATAACTGTCACCCTTCTCTATTAGTCTTGCATCGTCTTAAAAATCCAAAATGAATTTTACTGGGAGAAATCGATGGCAGTTCGTAATGTATTTAAGGTAAGTGCAATTACAACAGCGCTTATCCTTGCTGGTTGCGGTGGCGACATTAATATCAATGAAGGTGATGAGGTTGTAGCACCAACAACCCCTCCAACAACACCCACTACACCTACCACCCCTACAACACCTGACGTTGATACGCCTGCATCATTAGGTTTAGCCACCGACGTATCAAGCGAATTTCCAGACATTACAGACAAACCGGTATATCGCGTAGATGCGGATTTGACTGTTGCCCAGGACATGACTCTAACCAATGACACGCACTGGATCATCAAAGGGCGATTTGCCGTCGGTAATGACAATGCAGATCCAGCGGTACTGACCATTCAAGCCGGTACCACCGTAATCGGCGAAGACGGCGATGATTTCCTGGTTGTGCGTCGTGGTTCTCAAATTGATGCGTCAGGTTCAGCATCACAGCCTATTACAATGACGTCGATTGAAGATGTTACAGGTCAGGAAACCTCTATCGGTCAATGGGGTGGTGTCGTCTTGTTGGGTAATGCACCAACCAATCTGTGTAATACAGGTGATGACGCCAGTACATCAGAAGACGAGTTAGTGAATTGCGGTGTGTCTGCCGAAGGTGATGCGGGTCTCTACGGCGGTAATAACCCGGAAGACAATTCTGGTACGCTGGAATATGTCGTGGTGAAACACGCCGGTAAAGCTCTGGCTTCAGGTGATGAACTCAATGGTATTTCATTTGCAGGTATCGGCTCAGGCACCACAGTAAATCACATTCAGGTGCATCAGAACCTGGATGACGGTATCGAATTCTTCGGTGGTACGGTTAGCGTGAGCAACGTCGTTCTGACTGACATCGGTGATGACTCACTGGATTGGTCATTCGGTTGGACTGGTAGTGCTACCAACGTCTACATTCAGCAAAGCGCTGACGGCGGTGATAACGCGATTGAAGCCGATAATAATGAAGATAATCCAGGTTGGTTACCACTGACCAAGCCAACTGTTTCTAACGTAACCATTGTCAGTGCCGATGGCACAAACGGTGTGCGTCTGCGTAACGGCACGGCCGGCGTGCTATCTAACGTACTGGTAACCGGCTCAACACTGGCGCAAAATTGTTTACGTGTTAATGGCGCAGAGTCTATTGCTAATGCTGAGTCTGGAGAGTTATCAATTACTGACTCGGTCGTTGCCTGTGAAACACCGGCCAATAACTTTGGTAGCGATACCATTGACGGCGGCACCACTCAAGAGTGGTTTGAAGGTCAAAGCGGAAATAGTGTTTTAACCACTGCCGAATTAATGCTCGAAGACAATGGCTATTTCCCCATGGCGAACTCTCCGCTGGTCTTAGGTGGCGGCGATTATATTGGTGCTTTTAATCCGGCTGCGGCCGATTGGACGGCAGGCTGGACGGTTGGCGTTAATGGTGGTTTCCCTGAAGATGTTAACAATGCCTTCGAACAAGGACTGGCGACAGACGTTTCTGCTAACTTCCCTGCGCTGACTGATAAGCCTGTTTACGAAGTCATGGCCGATACAACTTTTACCAGCGATGTCACGTTTACCAACGATGCATACTGGCTGCTCAAAGGTCGCGTTGCAGTAGGTAACGATAACGAAGATAGCGCAGTGCTTTACATTGAACAAGGCACCACGGTATTTGGCGAAGAGGGCGATGACTTCCTGGTTGTTCGTCGTGGCTCGCAAATCAACGCTGCTGGTAACGCAAATGCCCCAATCACCTTTACGTCGGTACAAGATCTGACGGGCGATGAAACATCAATTGGTCAGTGGGGTGGTCTGGTATTACTTGGTAATGCACCGACCAACTTGTGTAATACTGGTGACGATGCAGCGACTTCTGAAGCTGAACTCACCAACTGTGGCGTTGCTGCCGAAGGTGATGCTGGTCTGTATGGCGGCAACAATCCTGCGGATAACTCTGGTGTCATGCGTTATGTACTGGTTAAGCATGCCGGGCGTGCATTAGCCGCTGGCGATGAGCTAAACGGTATTTCATTTGCGGGTATTGGTTCCGGTACTGAAATCGAATACATCCAGGTTCACCAGAACCTGGATGACGGTGTTGAATTCTTTGGCGGTACAGTCAGTGTGCGTAACATTGTATTGACTGACATTGGTGATGATTCATTGGATTGGTCATTTGGCTGGACGGGTAACGCACAAAACGTGTATATCCAACAAAGTGCAGCAGGCGGCGATAACGCTATCGAAGCAGATAATAACGAAGATAACCCAGCCTGGACGCCATTAACTACACCCACTATTTCGAACGTGACTATTGTTGGCGCCGATGGCACTAATGGTGTACGTCTGCGCAACGGTACTGCGGGTACGATTCGTAACCTGGTTGTTACCGCAGGCGAAGGCTATTCAAACTGCCTGCGTGTTAACGGTGCAGAGGCGATAGCCAATGCAGAGAGCGGCAGCTTGTCAGTCGAAAACAGTGTTGTCGCCTGTGAGGCGGATAGCAACTTTGGTTCAGACACTATCAGCGGTGGATCAACCCAAGCCTGGTTTAGCGGACAAACTGGCAACAATGTGATGACTGCCGATGCCCTAATGCTCTCTACGGATGGTTACACGCCTCGCTCAGGCTCTCCGCTACTGGGTGCCGGTGTGGATATGTCCGATGTAAATGACTTCTTCCTGCCAACCAATTATATCGGTGCTTTTGATGGCGACACGAACTGGATGGAAGGCTGGACGGTCGCCGTGGCTGATTCAGTACCTGCTGATGTGACCAATGCGTTAGCGCAAGGGTTAGCGACAGATGCATCTGCTGATTTCCCTGAAATAACTGATAAGCCGGTTTATCGAATTACGCCAGATACCGTATTTACCAACGATGTGGTACTAAGCAATGATGCTCACTGGCTGATTAAAGGTCGTGCTGCGGTTGGTGAAGACAATAGCCAGAGCGCAACCTTATACATTCAGCGCGGAACAACGGTATTCGGCGAAGACGGTGACGACTTCCTGGTAGTGCGTCGTGGCTCTAAAATTGAAGCGTCTGGTACAGCTACTCTGCCTATCACATTTACCTCTTCAGAAGATATGACGGGACAGGAAACGTCAATTGGTCAATGGGGTGGTCTGGTTATTTTAGGTAATGCCCCGACTAACCTGTGTAATACCGGTGACGATGGCGCCACCTCTGATGACGAACTGGCCAACTGTGGTGTCAGTGCCGAAGGTGATGCTGGCTTGTACGGCGGTAATAACCCGGAAGATAACTCAGGTACCATGCGCTACGTTATCGTAAAGCATGCTGGTAAGGCGCTAGCTGCAGGCGATGAACTAAACGGCATCTCTTTTGCCGGCGTGGGCAGCGGCACAGAAGTTGACTTTATTCAGGTCCACGAAAACCTCGACGATGGTGTAGAGTTCTTTGGCGGTACAGTCAATGTCAGTCACTTAGTACTCACTGAAATTGGCGATGATTCTTTGGACTGGTCGTTTGGCTGGACCGGTAAAGCCCAGTACGTGGTGATCAAGCAGGGTACTGAAGGTGGCGATAACGCGTTTGAAGCCGACAATAACGAAGACAACCCCGCCTGGACACCTTTAACAACGCCTACCGTATCGAATGTAACCATCATTGGTGCAGCAGGGACAAATGGTGTGCGATTACGTAACGGCACTGCCGGTACGATTAAGAATCTGGTGGTCACAGGTGGTGCAGACTACAGCAACTGCCTGCGTGTCAACGGTGATGAATCCATTGCCAATGCTGCCAACGGCAGCCTGACCGTCACCCATTCAACGGTCGCTTGTGAATCCGGTAGCGCCTTTGGTTCTGATACCATCGACGGTGCATCAACCGAAGCATGGTTCAGTGGTCAGGATGGCAACAGCATTGTGGCTTCAGCGGCTGACCTGAACTTTACTGCGACAGGTTATTTCCCTGCCAGTGATTCAGTGTTGCTAGGTTCGGGCTTTGACGCTTCATCGCTGGATGTGTTCTTTGATAGCACCGATTATCAAGGTGCATTCGATGGCGAAACCAACTGGACACTGGGGTGGGTAACTGTAGGTCTGCAAGACTAATACCTTGATAAAAAAGAAAAGCTAAGGCGCTTTGCGCCTTGGCTTTCTTGTTAAGGGATATGTAGACGACGGTTCCAGAGGAGTTTAATAAATGAAAACAACACAAAAGTCAGTGATGCAAATTGGCAGTCTGTCACTGGCCATCGCCACCATACTTGGATCATCCTTGCTGCCTGCCAGCGTATTGGCACAGCAAAGCGAAGAAGAAGCTATAGAAGAAGTGGTAGCAACCGGCACACGTCTTAAAGGGACTGCAACAGCGGTGTTACAAGAGCGTCAGAATCAAGCCTTTGTTGCCGATATTCTGGGCGCGGAGCAAATTTCCCGCACGGGGGATAGCGATGCGGCTTCAGCACTGCGCAGGGTTACCGGCCTTACATTAGTTGATGGTAAGTTTATTTATGTCCGTGGTTTGGGGGAACGCTATTCAAGCACTCAGTTAAATGGTATGACCGTGCCTAGTCCGGATCCAACCCGCTCGGTAGTACCACTGGATTTATTTCCATCAAGCATTATTGAAAGCCTGAATGTGCAAAAGTCTTTCTCGCCAAATATGCCGGGCCACTTTGGTGGTGGTAATGTAAATATCCGGACTAAGTCTATCCCTACCGATTTTGTCTTTAATATTACTGGTGGTTTGGGCTGGAACACGGAAAACAGCAGTAATGACGGTATGTTTTACGCCGGTGGTGGCGATGACTGGTCGGGACGTGATGATGGCACCCGCGCACTACCTTCAATTATTGCGGCGGGCCTGAATGCAAACGGTTCGCCGGGCTTTGAGGGAGATTCGTCACGAACGCTGGCCGAGACCCAGGCAATCTTAGATTCATTTAACTGGGATATCGGACCGACCGAAAAATCAGCAGATCCGAATATGTCTCTGGGTATGACGCTGGGTAACAATTATGTTTTCGACGATGACAGCGTATTGGGTTTTTTAGCCACCGTCGCATACAGTAATCAGTGGTTAGTTACAGAGGAACAGCTCGGTAACGATATCGGCGGTGGTCAGGAAAATCCTCGCTTCACCAAATATCGCGACATGATTTCAACTGAGCAAAATGTCAATTGGAGTGGCATGTTCAATGTCGGCTATGAGTTAAACAGTAATCATAAAGTCGAACTGGTCAATATGATTTTACACGACATGCGCGATCGTCTTCGTGATGGTTCGTATTTCGATGACAGTGAATCTGTGCCCGGTGTTGAAGAGTTTCGCCGTATGGATATCATTTTTGAAGAGCGTGAAATGGTGTCTTCGCAGTTAAAAGGGACGCATAACTTCCTCGATTTGCTGGGCGGTGTTTATTTTGACTGGTACGCAGGAACCAGTCGCGCATCACGAAGTGCTCCGGACATTATGGAAGCAACCTTTCAGCAATTTTATGACGATGCAGGCAATATTGAGCTGGAACGTCTGGATGATACGCCCGGAACCAACCTGAACCGCCAGTTCCAGGTACTCGAAGATCAGTCTGACACCTATGGCTTTAACGTCTCGACCGCCTTTTTTGGCAGCGGTTACGATATTGAAGTGAAGGGGGGTTTTGACTATTACGAGAAAACCCGTGATGCCAACAACATCGACCTGGCTATTCGTAACTTTGCCATTACCGACGAGTACAAAGTCGGTAATCGCCTGGATCAGATATTTACTGAAGAAAATATCTACAACGACGATTTTTACACCAGCTCGACAGGCCGAAATCTGTATCAGGATAATACCGGCGAGGGTGATAAATACTCTGCAGCAAGCAAGCTTACCGCTGGATATTTAATGGTTGATGCGTTCTTTAATAATAAATGGCGTGTTAGTGGTGGAGCGCGTTGGGAAGAGTTCCAGCAGGTGTCTATCCCATTTGTTGAGCACTCTGATAAATTTGCACTGGATACCGCTGACATTGTCGAAGCAATATACAACGAAGATGACATCCTTCCGTCACTGGCATTGACGTATATCAAGAGTGAAGAAACCCAGTTTCGGTTGAACGTGAGCCAAACACTCATCCGTCCTGATTTACGTGATATCAGTACGACTTTCTTTATCGACCCGCTTACTGAGTTCCTGGTACGTGGCTCGCCCTCATTGGTTGAAACTGAACTAACGAATGTGGATTTCCGTTGGGAATGGTACATGTCGCAAGGGAATAACCTGTCGGTAGCAGTCTTTTATAAAGACATGGAAAACCCTATCGAAATGGTTCAGTTTGATGGCGGTGAAGGGGTTCCTCAGTTACTTACTGCCAATGGTAAAACTGGTGAACTGTATGGTGTGGAAGTTGAATTTTTACACGATTTAACCTTTGTTGACGATTCACTGAGCAACTTTTTCTTCTCGGGTAACATGACCTTGTCTGACTCCGAAGTGAAAATAGGTAGTGATGACCAAAATTCGCTGTTCTCACAGCAAGCCAGACAAGCCTATGGTGGTACTGTCACGGCAACAATCACTAACGATGTGCGACGCTTAGTTGGCCATTCTGAGTGGGTTGCCAATGTACAGTTCGGCTGGGACTCAGATAACGGCGAACACTCTGCATCGTTGGTGTATAACGCCTTTGGTGAGCGCATTATTGCACCAGGTGTACGCGGCTTTGAAGACGG
The DNA here is from genome assembly GCA_013373625.1 of Alteromonadaceae bacterium. Lineage (GTDB taxonomy): Bacteria > Pseudomonadota > Gammaproteobacteria > Enterobacterales > Alteromonadaceae > Alteromonas. Next base: position 69,175 of record JABXHM010000008.1, read on the forward strand.
TATAGAGAATCCGTTCCATTCACTGGATTTTGTTTATACCTATTACCCGGACTTTAATACCACGGTAAAACTGCGTGTGCAGAACCTGCTTAACGATGATAAGGAAATTGCTCAGGAAGGACTCCTGTTGCGCAGGGAAACGGTTGGTACAGGTATCAGTGCCAGCGTCAAGTATGAGTTTTAAATGACAATAAAAGCCCGGTTTGCCGGGCTTTTTTTTGACTTCGTTATACCCCACATTCGGGGGTCTGAATTTATTGATGCACTAAAACTGTTTTAAAAGCGCAATCAAAACGGTTTATGACAGTTATGTAATAAAATTGTCACAGAAAGACCCTATCCTACGGCCAGAATTTTAGATCGTCGGAGATTCCGACTTCGTTAATAAAAGGTTTTTCTTTATGAAGCTTTTAAATACTTTGATGCTAAGTACGGCACTTTTGTCGGCATCAGCATTTGCACAGGAGCAGGACTTAGATCCGGCCATTGATGCTGCAAAGGAAATTAATGAGTCTGCTGCAAAGTCGCAGCAAAAAATTAATGGCATCACTGATCAGATTGACAGCAAGTTGCAACAATTTAAAACACTGAACAAAGAGATCGAAGGGTTAGAGATCTATAACAGTCAGTTGCTCAAGCAGATTGCCAATCAGGAACAGGAAATGGCTGACCTGAATGCTGCAATAGACGAAGTGTCGGTCATCGAACGTCAGATTACGCCGTTAATGATCCGCATGATTAACGGCCTGGAGCAATTTATTGAACTCGATGTACCGTTTTTGCCCGAAGAGCGCAGTGAACGTATATCCAGCCTTAAATCTATGATGGACCGTGCTGACGTCGCTGCGTCTGAAAAATTCCGCCGGGTTATGGAAGCTTACCAGGTAGAGATGGACTATGGCCGCACCATGGAAGCCTACACCGGTTTGCACGAAATTAACGGTCAGGAACGTGACGTCGAGTTTTTGCGTTTAGGTCGTACCGCGTTGATTTATCAAACCCGCGATGCCGGTATGCAGGGCGTCTGGAACAAACAAACCCGTCAATGGGAAGAGCTTGATAGTTCTTACCGCACGCAGGTAACCAAAGCGTTACGTATGGCCAAAAAGCAATTAGCACCTGACTTGTTAATGCTGCCAGTTGCGATTACAGACTAAGAGGACGAAAAGTGATGTTGAAATCGTTTAAATCAATCGTATTTGGTCTGGCTGCTGCGAGCATCAGTTTAGGGGCCGTTGCACAAAGTGACCGCGCGCTGGATCTTGATGCGCTACTCAAACAGCTCGAAGAAGGGAAATTTGCCCAGACTCAACAAAATAAACAGCGCGAGCAACAGTTTATGGCTCAGCGTGCAGAGCAGGATCGCATTCTGCGTGAAACCGAACAACTGCGCGCACGTACGCTGCAAACGTCAGAACAGTTAGAAACCCAGTTTGAAGAAAACGAGTTTAAGCTGGCAGACTTAAACGAAGCGCTAACCGCTCGTTTGGGTTCATTAAAAGAATTGTTTGGTGTATTACAGCAGGTCGCTGGCGACACTAAAAACAAATTTTATAACTCCACTATTTCTGCCGAAATTTCTGGCCGTGCTGAGTTTTTAGATCAGTTGGCACAGGACATGGGCTCCAGCTCAAAACTCGCGTCGATCGATGAAATCGAGCGTGTATGGTTTGAAATTCAGCGCGAAATGACCCAGTCAGGCAAAGTCACTAAATTTAATACTGATGTGGTGGAAGCCGGTGGCGCCAAAGTGAACAAAGAAGTGGTTCGCGTTGGTCCGTTTGCCCTGGTTGCCGATGGAAAATATCTCGAATACAACGGTGTTACCGGTACGGTTTCTGAGTTAATTCGTCAACCTGCTGATCGTTATGGTGATTCAGCAGCGGAACTTCAGGCGTCAAGTGGTGAACTGGTGAAGTTTGGTATCGATCCTACTGGTGGCTCTATTCTTGGTCTGTTGGTGCAAGCCCCTAACCTGCAAGAACGTGTTGAGCAGGGCGGAGTTGTGGGTTACATCATTTTAATTGTTGGTGCCTTTGGTTTATTACTGTCTATTGAGCGTTTGTTTACGCTGACCATTATTCGTACCAAGGTAAACAGCCAGCTCAAGTCGAGTGAAGTTAAAACCAATAACCCGTTGGGCCGCGTGTTGAAAGTGCGTGAAGAGCACCCGAATGCTGATACCGAAGCGCTGGAGCTGCATTTAACCGAAGCCATTTTGGCCGAAGTACCCAAGCTGGGACGTAACCTGAGCATCATTAAAATCATCTCGGTTGTCGCACCACTTATGGGATTACTCGGAACGGTAACCGGTATGATCAATACCTTCCAGGCTATTACCCTGTTTGGTACCGGTGACCCTAAATTAATGGCCGGTGGTATTTCTACCGCATTGGTAACGACGGTACTGGGTTTGGTTGTTGCGATCCCAACTACCTTACTCTACGCCATGCTCAATACGCGCAGTAAAAACATTGTTTATATTTTGCAGGAACAAGCTGCTGGTGTAATCGCAGAGCGCGCTGAGCGGAGCTAAGCATTATGATCGAGTTTCTCGAGGCAATACGTGACTTTACAGAAACCGGAGGCCAGGTACTCCTGGTTATAGGGTTACTGATATTTGTGATGTGGCTTTTGATCCTCGAACGGGCGCTGTACCTGCTGATTTGGCACAAAAACTTACGTAAAGACGCGGTAGCAATGTGGAAAGCACGGGACGATAGAACGTCCTGGTATGCTGAACAGGTTCGTTCCAAGATGATTTCGTCGTTAACGATCAAACTTAACGGCAGCATTCCGGTCATTCAGGCATTGGTGGCACTGTGTCCGCTATTGGGTTTGATGGGAACCGTTACCGGTATGATCGAAGTTTTTGATGTTATGGCTATCTCAGGTTCAGGCAATGCCCGTTCGATGGCATCCGGTGTCTCTAAAGCCACTATTCCTACTATGGCAGGAATGGTCGGGGCTCTGTCGGGAGTGTTTGCGTCAACCTGGTTGAACCGCAAAGTAAAAACCGAACGAGCTCACTTAGAAGAGTCCCTGATTAAGCGCAAATAAGCCGAGGCCGTGGGCACGCTGTTTAACGATGTTATAAGCGGGCCCCATAAGTAAGGTAATAAAGAATTATGAAACAGCATTTTCAAAACCTGGTTGATGAAGAAGAAGCCACTATCGATATGACGCCTATGCTGGACGTTGTATTCATTATGTTGATTTTCTTCATCGTAACAGCGTCGTTTGTAAAAGAAGCTGGTATCGACGTTAACCGTCCCGAAGCGGCTACCGCAGTGAAAAAAGATCGCGCTAATGTGCTGATTGCTATTTCAGATAAGGGCGAAATTTGGATCAATAAACGCCGCATCGATGTGCGGGCGGTACAAGCCAATATAGAACGCCTACATGCGGAGAATCCGCAGGGAACAGTGGTTATTCAGGCTGACAGAAAGGCCACTACCGATACGCTGATCAAAGTAATGGACGCATCCCGGGCTGCCGGTGTTTATGATGTGTCAATTGCAGCGCAAGAGCCATAAGCGAGCACAGACTATGTCACGATTTTTAATCGCATTTGTTGTATCACTGGCGATTACGTTGGGATTGTTCTTTTTGATGCAGTCGCTCATTAAAATGGGTGGCAGTGCATTGACCGAGCCTCCGAAAGGCAGCGTACTCGACTTTGTGCGTATCAAGCCCGAAGAGCAGGTACAGAAAAAAGAGCGTAAGCCACGCAAGCCGCCAAAGCCGGAAGAGCCGCCACCGCAAATGGAGTCGCCGCAAATGGACTCGCCAAACCCGGACTCGGACGGCAACGCTATGGCGTTTGGCGCTGATGTAGGCGATGGCATGGCACTCGAAGGCGGCGGTCTGGCACTTGAGTCCGGTGACGGCGAGTACCTGCCAATTGTAAAGGTCGCGCCGGTTTATCCGCGTCGTGCTTTACAGCGCGGTATTGAAGGCTTTGTTATTGTTGAATTCACGGTAAATAAGCTCGGTGCAGTCAAAGACGTTTATGTTGTCGAAGCCAACCCCGAAGGGATCTTTGAACAGGCAGCTATGGATGCTGCGATGAAATTCAAATATAAACCACGGGTTGTTAATGGCGAGCCAACGGAAGTTTCTGGTGTGCAAAACCGTATTACTTTCCAGATAGACGGGTAATGATAGTATGAAGCAATCACTTTCTAAATCCCTATTGTCCTTCGCTGTGGCTGGGGTACTGGTGACCGGTGCAAGCGGTGTGTTCGCAACGTTACTGGCAACCAATGCAGTGGCGCAGGAACAAAAAGCCAGCGACAAGCCCACCCGCCGTACGCCGGCGTTGCGCTCAAAAGTATATGAGCAGCTGGCCCGTGCGCAGGAACAGGCCGATAGCGGCAACCTGTCCGAAGCGATCGATATTCTTGATTTGGTAAAAAGTAAAGCCGATTCCATGAACAGCTATGAGCTGGCTATGATGTATAACTTTTACGGTTTTATTTATTACAACGATGAACAATACGATAACGCGCTGCAAAACTTTGCCGAAGTTGTAAAACAGCAACCGATCCCGGAAAGTTTTGAAATGAGCACGCTGTTTAGCTTAGCGCAGTTAAACCTGATGCAAGGTAACTATGCTGACAGTATTGAGTACTTAGAACGTTGGGAAAACCTCAATACCGGTAAAATTCCGCCTAAAAATCTTGTTATAAAAGCGCAGGCGTACTATCAGAACAAACAGTATGAAGAAGCCGCCGGGTTTATTACTCAGGCCATTAAAGGCCATGAAGATGAAGGTATGATCCCGGACGAGGGCTGGCTTATTTTGCAACGCGCCATTTATTACGAGCTAAAACAGCCTGAGAAGGTTAAAGACGTGCTGGTAAAAATGGTGAAGTTGTTTAATGAGCCGAAATACTGGATTCAACTGGCCGGAATGTTTGGCGAATTAGGCGAAGAGAAAAAGCAGTTAGCGATTATGGAAGCGGCTTACCAGCAGGGGTATGTGACTTCTGCCGCTGATATCTTCAACTTAGCGCAGCTGTATTACTATCACAAAGCACCGTATAAGGGTGCCCGGTTAATGGAACAGGCTTTAAACGAGGGAGTGCTGGAGAAAAACCTGCGTAACCTTAAATTTTTGGGGCAAACCTGGACCTTGGCTAAAGAACAGGATAAAGCAGTACCTGTTATGGCTCAGGCCGCCAGCCTGGCTGATGATGGTGAGCTGGATGCCCAGTTAGCGCAAATTTATCTCAATATGGAAAAATGGGATAACGCCATTACGTCAGCAGATAATGCACTGAACAAAGGTGAGTTGCGTAACCCTGGAATTCCTTATCTTATAAAGGGAATGGCGCTCTATAATAAGAAGCAGTATGCCACGGCACTTGATGTGCTGGCAGAAGCTGAGAAATACCAGTCGAGTCGCGGCATGGCACAACAATGGTCAAAATTTGTTGAGGCGGAGAAATCCAGCAGCGAGCAAATTCAGGCAGAGCTGGGTTCTTAACAGTACCGATTCAGTTCGATGGGTAAAAAGGCCGGTTTTTTAAACCGGCTTTTTTGTTGAGGCTGACCCATCCTAAATAGCGTTATGCTCCAAAGTTTGAGAATGGCGAACCAGTACTGGCACAAAATAATGTTGTACAGCTCGATTTTAAAATGTCGCGCTAATATAAAACTATCAGGCGGATTTAAAAGGTAGCATGGCTGTATCAATGTCCTTAACGTCACAGCTACTTAACGATAAAAACTGTACCTGCTCGTATATAGCCTGTGCATGACCGTCGATGATTGTGCCCGCCGATCCCATGCAGTGACTGCGCAGTTTAGCTAGGTTGTGTAATAGGTGAATAAGCACTGCCACGTGGCTACTGGCCATTTGTCTGATTTGGCTAAACGCTGTATCAATAACGCCGGTAAAGGTAAACGTCCGGCGTTTAAGCCAGACTTCAGTGTCTTTATTTATCAAACATTCTGCCGGGAATTCCCGGGAGGTTATCTGCATACACACGCCGCTGAGTTTGTCGATGCACGTGATGGCTGTGTTAGGATCGTTAATGCCCGGCGATAGTGCACGCAACGCCACTTCCACCAACTGATTAATGGCAAACTCGGGATCCTGAATGGGGGTGCGATTGGCACCCAATACCACAGCCTGTCGTAACGCAGTAAACTCTTCTTCAAGCGATGGCTGATAACAGTGGATGGTAAATAATGCTTCTCCGGTCAACACATGATCGCCGCTGCGCACGTGGAGTTCACAGCCAGAAACCAACGTCGGAGACTGGTTAAGAAAACTGGCATAGTTAACGGTTTGCACGTAACCACTACTCATCGCTTTCAATGTGACTGAAAAATCACCCTGCGGCGTTGCCCATTGCCGGGCAACCGGTCGAAACGACGATTCAGACTCAGGCACCGGCAATAACGAATCAATATTGCTTTCAAAGTGCGCTACACAATTGGCAATGACTTGATCTGCCTGAATTGACCGGGATACGTGATGAATAAAATAAATAATAGTCACGCAATCGACAAGCGCTAAAAAGGTGGTGACACCAGCCAGCATGGATATAGCGTCCTGGTTGCTACTAATGGATGACAGGTGATGCAATGAAATCAGGCAAAACAGGAAAGTCGATACCAATATACCCAAAACGGCCTGAGTACTGCGGTCATGCATAAAGTTACGAATTAATCGCGGGCCAAACTGGCTTGAGGCAAGGGTGAGTGACACGATTGTCATTGAAAAAGCGATACTGGTCACCGTGATCATGGCACCCGCGACAGTGGATAACAGCTGCTGAACTCCATCCTGGGTTACTAACGGAATAAGCGGTCTTATGAACTCGGGTAAGAATGCGCGTTCAATTACTGACAAGCAGGTGTAGCAGGTGGCGGCACTGCAGCCCATCATCAATATAGGGATAAACCAGTAACTGGTCGATAGTGACTCCCAAATTACCCGTATCCGTGTGGCGACAAGCCTTAATGTCATTCAGTTACCTGCTTAAAATGTCAGTTAATCAGTTTGCTGTTCGATCAACGTTACAGCGATTAGCGCTAACGATTTGGATTGATTAGTGCTTTTGTAATAATGAGCACTAGTATATCTTATCGACAGGGAAAGTAAGCAGGCTTATTTGCTACATGGCGATTGATTACCGCAACTATTCAAGGACAGATCTTGAAGAAGCCCTCAGGGCTATCGACAAAGTGCGTTTTCCTCACAGCGTAGCGCAAATTCAGCAATTACTTGCAGAGATGAAAGAGAACGAGGCCAATGATGTGCATCCTGATGATGAAATTCTGCTCCCTGAGCCGGAAACTGCAGAGCACGCGCAGCACAAGGTGCTGGGGACACTGGCTTTAGTCCTTTGCGGGCTGACTTTCGGCGCTATGCTCTTGCCGGTTTATTTTCATTCTTTCTTGCTCAGTTATGAAATGGTAGCGCCATTGACGTGGGCGGCCTGGCTGGTAGGCGCGGCCGCATTTGTGCTGACATGCAGACACATGCTCCGTACCCGCTTTTTGCGCAATGCCAATGCGAATTTGCTGGCGAAAGGTAAACGTCCCATGACAGTGAATTCCAGTCGACGACTTTTCGGCGCACTGGGTGGGGCGCTGATAGTGGCGGTGTTTGTCGCAATAGCTACTTATCGGGGCGCACCGGCGGCATTGCATCTTTACGTGCTGGATACGCAGCAAGCAACACAGCAGGTAACGATTGCATCCTTGCCTCGTAGCTACCGCCGTAAGCACTGTAACGGCAAAATTTATCTAAAAGAATACGGAAACCAGTTATTTAACTATGTGTGTCAGATAATCCCAAAAGCACAATGGGAAAAACTTCGTCCCGGGCAAAAAATTTATTTGCGGGGTAGCCGTTCGTCGTTTGGGTTTCTGGCAAAAGATATCACACTATAAGCATGTCATTCGTCAGGGCTGACAGCTTATAAAAACCGTTTTATAGGTGTGCACAACACCCTGGAATAACGGTGCATTTTTACTATTAGCCGTGCACTCCGGATTGCACACTTAGTTTTAATCAAAGGATTGAATATGAAATTACTCATTGGCTCGCTCTGGTTACTTTCTCTTATCGGAGCTTACTGGTTTGGGGCGATACAACCCAGCTCTGGCCTTGATTCTGCCCCCGATCTGCAAGCGACGGCTAGTCAGCACGTTAAACCATCCTCTGAACACGCGTCTGCTTCCGAACGGATGACCAATGCTGCCCCCTTGTTAACCAGCGCAGATGTTATACAGCGGGGAGGCGCGGAGGTGAATCAACCCGCGACAGTAATGTCGGTGGATGACGTAGTCAACAAAACCCAGCAATTGTTGCAAGGTACTGGTTTTACTGCGTCTATGTCAAAACTGGTGGAGGCTTACCTGCTAATCGAGAAGCTTGATTTAGCGCAAGTGATTGATGCCCTTGGACTGATTGAATTTGGCAGCTCACCGGGGGAGATGCAAATAGTACGGCTCTATTTGAGTCGGCTTGCCGAACTAGCACCCATGCAGGCAATGGATTATGTTACTCAGCAATTTGAAGACAGGCGCAACAAAAAAATGGCTGCATCGACGGTGCTGGCGGTATGGGCAGATAAAGAGCCGCAGGCTGCCCTTGATTGGTACATAAACCAACCTTCAGACACACATAGCGATGACCTGGGAAATTTAGTTTTACTTGGGCTGTTTGCCAATGTCGCCCGGCAGGATCTTAATCAGGCCCTGAACACCTTAACAACGTCACTGGACAGTGATGATTATAAAGCCATTGATATGGCCATTCGCGGCACTGCCAGCGCTTTAAACAGCACAGAGGACTTTGAGCTGTTGTTGGAACGGGTGCAGGCAATGGATAATGACAAGGCACTGGAAATAGTTATTGCCAACTGGGTCAATAAAGATCCCTATACAGCACTGGCCAAAATGGAAACCCTGGGTGACGATACGCGCTCAAAAGAACTTGAGCGAAATGTATTTCGCAGCTGGATGTACAGAGACCCGGATACCGCTGTTGAGACCTATATGCAAAGCGCTCCGCCCGGTGAAAGGCAGGGCCGGGCCAAAATGGTGGCGCGAACACTGAGTATGGATAATCCACAAAAGGCATTGGATTGGCTACAAAAACAACCTGATATTAACACTGAGGGGTTATTTAGTGAGGTGCTTCACAATGCGAGCTTTCGAAATCCGCAATTTGCTGAAGATAATCTGCATTTAGTTACTGATCCCGACAAACTTAAAAGTTTAACCGCCGATATATACCGCACCTATGGTCGGTATAGTCAGACCAAAGCTGATGCGTTTTTAGCCAGACAACCGGCTAAGCTGCGGGAACAAGTGTTAGAAGATATTAAATTAGTAGAAGAGTACAGAAAAAACAATCACTAGTGGCAGCAATACTGACCAACAGACTCTTGTTAAGGCGTTGAGGCCATTACGTAAGCAGCGATGAAATTGCTGCACGTGAGCGTATTTCCTTTTAGCTGGATTGCATTGAATAGCCTAAAGGCGTGGACCCCGGCACAGTTTTGAATGGTTACAGCAGCGCATTCTGACGTGGTCGCTGAATAATCCAGCGCGCTACATCCTGGCGCAGAAATTTATACAATAACCCCCCTATGCCTCCCGCCAGCGCCTGCCACATTTGTGCAGCGAAAGAACGCGTGCCGGCAATCAGAGTGACATCCATAATGGGGTGCATTACTGCCAGCATTGCCAGCATAGCGAGAGCCCCGGCAATGGGATGCAGCCAATTACTACTCAGCTTCAGAAAGCGGCCGAGTTTGCCACTAATAAAAAACGCTATGGCGAGTGAGGCAAGTATCGCTGAGCCATACTTTGGCAGTAAGCCCCACCAGTCAAGTACCATATGCTTAAGCCATAAGTTGCCATCAATATTGACACCTAATGAGCTAAGTTCGAGGAGTACAAATTGTGATTGCGATAAACTTGCCAGAGTATAAGTGGCCAGCCAGGCGATGAGCAGTGCACCGGCTTTGGTAAAGGGGCTAATATCTGACGAAACTTCATATACCACTTCATTTGTCGACATGGAACTTCTTTCTCTCAAACTGCACAAAACACGACGCGGCAGGCAGGGGCGGCAATACAATACGTTTCCTGCCTTCTTGCGATGATAACAACATTACTTGCAATAAAGCGCAACACAAATCGTATAATTTCATGCTAAGCTGCACACTACAAGTTGTTGATAGTCTGATAGGTATGATCAAAGCGTTACAGCGGCAAGGTAAGCGTTTAGCAGGGGCAATGCTAGCAGTCCAAATACTGTTGTTATCACCTGTGAATGCTGATGTTCCTCCTCCGCTTACTGGTAATTTTCATCAAACCCAGGTTGCTGGGTATCTAAGTCACCCCTGGGCAGTCGTGGAGAACCCGTTAGGAGGATGGCTGATAACTGAACGCAACGGTACTATTGTTGAGTATACCCACGCCGGAGAACGTTTGGAAATCCCCCTTATAATTGATGGCCTCTACGTAGACGGCCAGGGTGGCCTGCTTGACATTGTGCTCAGTGATGACTTTATTGAATCACGCAGAGTCTATCTCAGCTATGCTATCGGCACTGCACAAAGCAATTATTTGGCTATGGGAACAACGGTACTCATTGGTGATTCCCCTCAGGTACAAACGCTGTTTAAGGTTACAACCAGCAAAGATACCCCGGTTCATTTTGGTGGCCGGTTACTGAAAATGCCTGATGGCAGTTGGTTATTAACCAGCGGCGATGGCTTTGACTATCGAGAGCAGGCCCAACGTAAAAATAGTCATTTAGGCAAGGTTCTGCGGTTTAATACCGATGGTACGCCGCACAGTGAGAACCCGTTTTACACACCTGAACACACACCTGAGAGTTATATTTACACGCTTGGACATCGCAATCCTCAGGGGATGGTGCGCGATAGTGTCACCGGCAATATCTGGCTAAATGAACATGGTCCTGCTGGTGGCGACGAAATTAACTTGTTAAGGGCCGGTAATAATTATGGCTGGCCGGTTGTGACGTTGGGAGAGGACTATTCAGGGGCGCAAATTACGCCTTTTGATCACTACCCGGGCATGACTGATCCTAAAGTCAACTGGACGCCATCAATTGCCCCCTCATCGATGGCGATTTATCAGGAAGAAGTCTTTACAACGTTAAATAATCACCTGTTGGTGAGCAGCCTGAAAGATAGGGCACTCTATGCTGTCGCTTTAGACCAAAATCCCATGTCGGCGGTGCAAATCTTTGCTACTATAAATGAACGTTTACGTGACGTGATAGTGGGTCGTGATGGGGCAATTTATCTATTGACCGATGGCGAACGAGCTCGGCTCATGCGCTTTTCGCCGTTGCGTGATGAAGGTGTCCCGGAACACAGCTTGCGGTAACCGCACTGCACATTACATTAGCCTGTTGCACTTAATAGTCTGCCTGAATGGCGGCTATAACCGCGCGAAAGTGCAGAAACATTCAAATTTGTTATATATGCCGTTATAATTCCGGCGTTTAAATAGTCACTTCCTGTTCCAAGACCGTCTGACTGTACAGGAATAACCATGAGGAAAACATCGTGTTAGAAGATTATCGCAAACACGTAGAAGAGCGTGCTGCTGAAGGAATTCCACCAAAACCGTTGAATGCGGAACAAGTAGCCGGGTTAGTAGAATTACTTAAAAATCCCCCTGCTGGTGAAGAAGCATTTCTGCTTGAACTGCTTTCTGAGCGAGTCCCTCCTGGTGTTGACGAAGCGGCTTATGTTAAAGCGGGCTTCTTAAGTGCAATCGTTAAAGGCGAAGACAGCAGTCCTTTAATCAGTAAAGAAAAGGGTGTTGAGTTACTGGGTAACATGCACGGTGGTTACAACATCATTACGTTGGTTGAACTGCTTGACGATGCTGATCTGGCGCCTTTGGCGGCCAAAGAACTCAAGCATACTCTGCTCATGTTTGATGCCTTCCACGATGTGGAAGAAAAGCACAAAGCCGGTAACGCCATCGCGACAGACGTGATCAAATCCTGGGCCGAAGCAGAGTGGTTCACATCACGTCCGACTCTGGCAGACAAAATCACCTATTCAGTGTTTAAAGTCACGGGTGAAACCAATACCGATGACTTATCCCCTGCACCTGATGCCTGGTCGCGCCCTGATATTCCGTTGCACGCACTGGCTGCCTACAAGATGACCCGCGATGGCTTAGAGCCGGAAGAGCACGGCGTTAAAGGCCCCATGAAGCAAATTGAAGACGTAAAAGCCAAAGGCCATCCGGTTGCTTTCGTCGGTGATGTTGTGGGCACGGGTTCTTCACGTAAATCAGCAACAAACTCTGTACTGTGGTTCTTCGGTGAAGATTTGCCAGGCGTTCCTAACAAACGCGGTGGTGGTGTTTGTATTGGTAGTAAAGTGGCGCCAATCTTCTTTAACACAATGGAAGATGCCGGTGCGTTGGTATTTGAAGCCGACGTTGAAAAAATGAACATGGGTGATGTGATCGACATCTACCCGTATGAAGGCAAAATCACTAACAGCGAAACCGGTGAAGTGCTGGCTGAGTACAGTTATAAGTCTAAGGTTATTCTGGACGAAGTACGCGCTGGTGGCCGTATCAACCTGATCATTGGTCGTGGCTTAACCGATAAAGCCCGGGAGTCTCTGGGCCTTGGTCCGACTGACTTGTTCCGTACACCTGAGCAACCTGCTGACAGTGGTAAAGGTTTCTCGTTAGCACAGAAAATGGTGGGTAAGGCCTGTGGTGTAGAAGGTATTCGTCCGGGCACCTATTGCGAACCCAAAATGACGACCGTAGGCTCTCAGGATACTACCGGCCCGATGACCCGGGACGAACTGAAAGATCTGGCGTGTCTTGGCTTTACTGCTGACTTAACCATGCAATCGTTCTGTCACACTGCGGCGTATCCTAAGCCGGTAGATATTGACACCCAGCACACGCTGCCTGACTTTATTATGAACCGTGGCGGTGTGTCATTGCGCCCTGGTGACGGTATCATTCACAGCTGGTTAAACCGTATGCTACTGCCTGATACAGTAGGTACGGGTGGAGATTCACATACCCGTTTCCCACTGGGTATCTCATTCCCGGCTGGTTCTGGTCTGGTTGCCTTTGCTGCGGCAACGGGTGTTATGCCTTTGGATATGCCTGAGTCAATTCTGGTGCGCTTTAAAGGTGAACGTCAGCCTGGTATCACCTTGCGTGATCTGGTTCATGCGATCCCACTTTACGGCATCAAGCAAGGCCTTCTGACCGTTGAGAAAAAAGGTAAGATTAATCAGTTCTCAGGTCGAATTCTGGAAATTGAAGGTCTGGAAGATCTGACAGTAGAACAGGCTTTTGAATTGTCTGATGCCTCTGCTGAGCGTTCAGCGGCAGGGTGTACTATTAATCTGTCTGAAGAGTCGATTGCCGAATATCTGCGCTCTAACGTAACCATGTTACGTTGGATGATTAACGAAGGTTATGGCGATCCGCGCACGCTTGAGCGTCGTGCCCAGAAGATGGAAGAGTGGCTGGCTAATCCGCAACTGATGCGTGCCGATGCTGATGCTGAATATTCGTCGGTCATTGAGATTGATTTAAATGAAATCAAAGAGCCTATCGTGTGCTGCCCGAACGATCCGGATGATGCCAAGACATTGTCTGAAGTAGCCGGCGACCACGTAGATGAAGTGTTTATTGGCTCGTGCATGACCAACATCGGTCACTTCCGTGCAGCGGGTAAATTACTCGACAACTACGGCAAAACGCTACCTACACGGTTATGGATCTCACCACCAACCAAGATGGATAAAGCCCAGTTGATGGAAGAAGGTTACTACAACATTTACGGCCGGGTGGGCGTACGGACTGAAATGCCGGGTTGTTCATTGTGTATGGGTAATCAGGCACGTGTAGACGCTGGCGCTACGGTTCTTTCTACTTCTACCCGTAACTTCCCTAATCGTTTAGGTGATGGCGCTAATGTGTACCTGACTTCAGCTGAACTGGCGGCGGTGGGAGCCATTATTGGTCGTCTGCCAACTGCGGCTGAATACATGGAGTATGCAGGTAAAATCGACTCTATGGCGGCAGATGTTTACCGTTACCTGAACTTCGATAAGATGGACAGCTTCAAGAAAGCTGAAGAAGAAGCCAAGGCAAACATCATTCCGACGTTGAATGTTGCCTGACTTAGCATATAAACTACGAAGCCGGGCACCGTGAGGGTCCGGCTTTTTTTATGCTTATCTTAAAGGGAAAGAAATGAAAACTCGCAATTTAATAAAAACAAAACTTATCGCATCAATGGTGCTGGTATTAAGCGCTTTGTTTAGCGTTTGCCATGTCAGTGCAGTTGAGTTTGAAAGAGCGCGAGTCACAGTCAAAGATATTAACCTCGAAGTAGAATATGCAAAAACCTTTGAACAGCGTGTTCAGGGGCTGATGTTTCGCAAAACATTGTGCAGTAGCTGCGGTATGTTGTTTAAATTTGACCCGGAAAGACAAGCTAGCATGTGGATGAAGAATACCTTTATTCCATTGGATGTGGCATTTATCGACAGAAATGGCGTAATCACTGATATTAAACCGTTAGAGCCCCAGGACTTAACGTCTGTAGGAGCATCTACATTGGTGAGATACGCACTCGAAATGAATCAAGGCTGGTTTGCTGAGCATGATATACATGTTGGTGACCAGTTGACTGTCAATCCATAACGTTGAGATGATCTCAGCGGATGTACGGAGAACAATGTGAGTAACCCGTTAACTATTGCAAAATTCGGCGGCACCAGTGTTGCCACTTATCCTGCGATGCAAAATTGTGCGCGCATCGTTGCCACCAATCCTGGCACACGCATTGTCGTCGTCAGTGCGTCAGCTGGTGTCACTAATCATTTAGTCAGTCTGGCCCACACCGCGCTGACCCAGGAGCAGATTGCCGAAATTTGCCAGTCGATTACCGACATAGAGCACGCCATACTCAAAGAGCTGAAGGATCAGGAGAGCGTGAAAGCCAAGCTTGATGATCTACTTGAGGAAGTCAGTAATCTCGCGTTTCATGAAGAAATACTGCATCGTGCAGACTTAAAGGATCAGTTGCTATCGATGGGCGAACGCATGTCATCATTGATGTTCAGCGCTGTGCTGGCTGAAGAGAATGTCGCGACAATTAACTTTGATGTACGTAAGGTGTTGCGCACTGACAGTGAGTTTGGTGCCGCGGTACCTCAGCTTGAAGCTATTGCAGATAACGCTCAGCAGTTATTAAAGCCGGAAATTGATAATGCCATTGTGGTGACGCAAGGCTTCGTGGGCGCCGATGAAGAAGGCCGCACTACTACACTGGGACGTGGCGGCTCAGACTTCACTGCTGCATTGCTGGCTGAAGCTGTTGGCGCTGAAGTGTGCGAAATATGGACAGACGTTACCGGTGTTTATACCACTGATCCGCGCATTACTTCGGCAGCTCATCCTTTGCCAGAATTGAGCTTTGAAGAGGCCGCTGAAATGGCCACGTTTGGCGCAAAAGTGTTGCATCCGGCGACCATGGAGCCAGCGGTTCGTAAAGATATCAAAGTGTTTGTAGGATCCAGTAAAGAGCCTGAAAAAGGCGGCACCTGGATTGTCAGAGATTGTCAGCATGAGCCATCATACCGTGCCATTACCCGCCGCAAAGAGCAGGTTATGGTTACCGTTAAGACCCCCAAAATGATGTATGCCCAGGGGTTCTTACAACAGGTTTTTGCAATTATCGCAAAGCATAAACTCAGTGTTGATCTGGTCACAACCTCTGAAATATCGGTGGCATTCACCTTAGATAATCCAGCCAACTCGGTAGCGCAGCGGCTCAATCGTGAAACCATTGCAGAACTGGAAACTATATGTGATGTCACGGTGGAGCATGGTTTTGATTTGGTCACCGTCGTAGGTAACCATATGCAAACCGGTAAAGGGGTCTCGAGTAAAATTTTTGCCGCCGTGTCTGATTACAACTTACGCATGATTTGTTTTGGTGCTAACCCGCATAACATTTCATTATTGGTTAATGAAGCAGATAGCAGCGAAATTGTCACTGTATTACACAAAGCGTTATTTGAATAACGCTATACCCCAGTAAGGTAAATAACCGCAGCCTAAGCGCACGCAGTCACTGCCTTTGTGCGCTTAGTCTGGTTTTACGCAGATGATGAGGGTTGCGGCGGTGTATACATTACCCAGCAATTACGCCCCCGTCGTTTCGCTAAATACAATGCTTCGTCTGCTTCTTCGATAGTCGGAGGTATAAGCCTGCCGTTAAGCTCCTGACTCAATGTAATACCGATACTGATAGTGACATGGTCAGCAACCCCGCTAAAGTCGTGCGGGATCTGAGCCATTTTAAATGCATCCAGAATCTGTTGTGCCACGCTTTGGGCACCGCTGGCTGAAGTATCTGGCAGGAGTATGGCAAACTCTTCCCCCCCATAGCGGGCCAATTCATCGGTTTTACGCGGCAATTGCAACTGTAGTAACTCTGCGACCTGTTTTAAACAACGGTCTCCCTCACTGTGCCCGTAATTATCGTTATATTGCTTAAAGTAATCGACATCGAGCAGCAGAATGGCCAGCGGGGTGCGCCGCCGTGAAGCAATTGACAGTGCGTGATTGTAACGTTGGTCAAATGCCCGTCTGTTCGCAATACCGGTGAGGGCATCACTCATACTCATTTCTTCCAGTGTTTTCTTTTGCAATTCAATAGTATAAACAAACTGTTCGAAACTCTGAGCGAGCTCTGTTATTTCATCGTTACCCGATACAGTTATGATCTGGCTACTGTCTTCAGCTCGCTGTAAGACCTGGTTTCTGAGTGTTTTCAGGCGACTGACCACAAAGCGGTGAATAAATACCGCAAAACCGATGTAGGCAAGCAGTACCACAAGAAAAATTGAGCTTACTTGCTTGATCTGGCGCTTTACCAGTCGTGTCGTATCTGCAGCGCGTGCGAGTACGGCTTCGTTTATCTGGTGAGATTCAAACTCGTTTAAGCGGGCATAATCTGTAATTAAATTGCGGATTAAATTGCTTCTTCCCTGCACTCTGCCAAGAATTTTAAGCTGCGACTGTCGCAGTGCTACCAAGCCCTTCGACGGCGCTAAAACAATCTCTTCCAACCGTTGTATTTTAACATCTATATTTTCTTGTTTGGCAGTGGGGTTGTTCATTGCCTGATCTGACATCGCCGAAATTTGCTGGCTTAATAATCGTTGTTGCTGACGAATTAAGCTGAGTTGATCCAGAGTCAGCAATTCACCTGCCAGTATTACGGCCTTAGCAAAATCCATTTGCCAATGTGAATGATCAGGTTCTGATGACAACAGCATCGGTAATTTTTGTATTTCACTGAACACTGCGTACATGTTTACTTGCTGGCGCAGGATATCGTTATTTACCTCAATTTTTTGGGTGACTAACGCATTGAGTTCGTCGAGTTCATGTTTAATGGATGTCACCTGAGCCAGAATGTAGTTATTATTTTGCGGCATCACACCAGTACTATCACTGCCAGATAATTGTTGATTGATTGCTTTTAACGCGATGCGTTGCATGGCTTCAGAATTTGCCATGGAAAGTTGTTCGGTCACCGTTAAAAGCAAGTTCATCTGGGCATAAAGTTGGCCAGCATTAATAACACTCGGAATGGATTCTGAGGTAATAGAATTTAACGTCTGCTCAAAAGATTTAAGTTTGAGAAGGGTAATCAGCGCCAGCACCGCAATGGCAGCAATCAGCGTTACCAGACTTATATTAATAATACTCGCCAGCGAGTATAGTCGTTTACTGGCTACCAGCTCGTTAAGATGGGAAGACCGGTCATTCATTATTACTACCAGCACCGTTATTTGAAGAAAAAACAATACGCCCGGTTGAAGGTGGCTCCAGTAGCGGCTGACGTTTGAACACACTGATCACTATATCGGCTATTAGTGGTGTTACTTGTTGGCTAAATAGCATTTCTTCCGCTTCCTTCAAACTTTCATAGCCGTCACCACCACCTGCCGTAAAATCAGATGTCGCCAGGGTATAGACTTGTGTCTGTTCAACCGGTTCGCCGTTTACCAATACGTGTTTCACACGTTGTCCCGGTGGCGCTGTAAGTTCAACCTCAAAACGCATACCAGATACATGTGGGAAGCGCCCGGATACCCTTTCAATCTCGCTAACGCCATTTTCCAGTGCCGCTATCAATTGCTTGCCGGTTACCTTTAATACTTTTATATGGCTACGAAAAGGAAGTTCGGCGGCGATATCTTCACGGGTTAACGTGTGGCCTGCCTGGTAGCGTCGCTCGCCCCGAATTGTGCCGCCATTAATGATTGCTATGTCGGAGTGGCTGGCGGTTCGAAGCGCATCAGTGACCAGACTGCCAAAGACGTTTTCAGCGGTGCGAACCGCATAACGCTCGGTATTCATAGGGGTATTGAGGACTGCAACTTTTTCATTCAGTAATGCCGATATTCGCTGAGTATACGTATTGACCTGTTCCGCGATCGCAGGCGCTTCGGGTAAGGTCTTTAAAGGCACTTGAGAAACTGTAAAAGAAGCACTTTCTGTAGTGTCTGCCGGCAACTTAAAGGAAACTACTGCGGCCGTGCTCTGCTGAGTAATAAATACGTAACCGGGAGCATATTGTGTCGATAATGCAACAGATGGGTCGAAATGAGGGTCGGTTCTAAACACTATATCAATGGCCGAATCATTGAGCATTTGGTTCACAAAAGGATGCTCGCTTGACACCATGAGGACCACAATATCTGCGCCTGCGTTCCGCAGTTGTTCAGCTCGCTTGTAAAGCAAATCAGCGGAGCTATCTACTTGAAGGCGAGTTAACCTGAAATCGTCAAGAACCGCCTCATGTATAGCGACGAGAACGCCGACCTTTACGTTATTCTTTTCAATAATTAAATGGTCTTTGAGGCCATCGATATTATTTTGAGTTACCGGGTCAACTGCATTGCTCAGAATAAATGGAAATGCCGCTTCATACGACCGTAGTGACAGTTCATCTTCAAAAAAACTGAACTCCCGCTTGGCTACTGCCATGGCATCAGGTTCAAGGCTGTTTAGCACATCGATAATGTGGGCACCGCGGTCAAGTGAAGACAGTAAACTCGGTGCTAAGCTGGCACCGCCAAACAAAAATATGGTTGGCTGTTGCTCACGACTTTGGGTCAGTAAGGTAGCAAGTTGAGCGTAGTTGCCGCCGGGATCATCAATGAGAGGCATTTCAGCAGCGTAAATAAGGGTTAAATTACGTGTCGAGCCGTGAATCGAAGTGGAAAAAACGGCTAGCAATAATAGCAATGGTAAGCCACGAATGAAAAGCATCACTGCTGTGGTTCCTGTTATTCTATTTACCGCTAATATAGCAGAAAAAATCACCGATTCCTTAAAATAAGGAATGGAAACCAGTAACATAAGTCAAGACGGTCTACTATGATGACGGTTCTGTTCCTACTCTTTAGCACTTACCGGATATGGCTAGGCTATGAATACAGCGGTCTTCACGATAGTATAGCGTTACATAATTTACGTTATTGGAAGTACAACTGAATTTCTATGATCCAAATAACTTCAGGCATGAGTATTGCCGAAAAAGAAATTGAACTGCAGGCTATTCGCGCCCAGGGAAGCGGTGGTCAGAATGTCAATAAAGTGAGCTCAGCTATTCACTTACGTTTTGATGTGCAGGCGTCGTCATTGACTGATTTGATGAAGAGCCGGTTACTGAATTGTCGTGACAGCAGACTTACCTCAGATGGCGTTATGGTAATTAAAGCTCAGCAATACCGAACGCAAGAGCAAAACCGGGAAGATGCCATAGAGCGCCTTAAAGAATGGATAATCAGCAATACTACAGTGCAAAAAAAACGACGCGCCACTCGGGTCAGTAGAGCGGTTAAAGCGCGTCGCAAAGAATCAAAGCAAGCCAACAGTCAACGCAAACAACAACGCAAAAAAGTCAGCGTTGACTAACGGGTTAGTGCGTACGGTTTAAAAGCCGTGTCAGGGGACAGTGAGAGCAACGGATATAATGCCTCCTCTGGTGGTGCCGAAATACACTTCGTTGGTTGACGTGTTTGCCCATGCCATGCTTCTCACACCACCAAAAATTACATTGCCTTCAAAGTTTTCCCACGCAAACTCGCGCCAGCTTTCACCGCTATCGAGACTGACTTCCACCACAAACGCCTGCGGATTTTCAAAATTTTTGTTCCATCCGGCGGTGACCCAAAGATTGGGGCGGTCGGGGTGAATAAGCAGGTCAAAATAAAATCGGGATGTTGTATTGGTTCGAACCGGTTGCCAGCTTATGCCGTTATCGATAGTCCGGATCAGACCGCCCTCGCCGGTCGCTACAAAGTCACCTTCTTTTGCGTTGACGGGCACAATTGAGCGAATTGTTGAGGGCACAGGGAGCAGATCCTCACCGCTCACATCGATAACAGTTTCTGTTCCCTCGGTATAAGTGTCTGGCTGTGACGATAAAACATCAAATCGTCTCAGCAGTGGGTTTTCAATGGCGCCCTGACCTCCGTAAAAAAAGATTTCGGTATTATCGACAGCGTCTGCTGAAGGGATATTAATCAGTGCCCTGTAACCGCGTGCAAAACCATTCCAAAAGCCGCTGATTGCTTGCCAGGTTGTGCCAAAATCCAGTGATTCGGCAAACACCTGTGTACCCACTGCGTAGAGCTTTTGACCCGAAAAATCACTGGCTAACTGGTATAAAGGTTCCTGAGTAATCTCAGATATTTTTGCTGAGCCGCCAAAGTTATTAGCAACTGTACTCCAGGTATTGCCCATGTCGCGACTGCGTATTAGCATCGAATTATTGCTGTTGTCAGCGCCGACAATTGCCAGCCAGTGATCGTCATCAACGATGAGAAAATCCTGTATCTGCCAGCGGTCAGGGGTAACCAGTTGCCAGCTGTCATTGCTGTGTATGTACAGACCGCCACTGGTAGCTGCCACGCTCATTAAAGACTGAGAGTCTTGCGGATCTGCATTCAGGCGGGTGATTTCATTAACGGTTAAGCCGGATAATTCACGGGAACGTATTTCTACATTAAGCTCCGTTGATGGGATTGCAACGGGTGGCGGACTATCCTGACATGCAGTGAGCAAAACGAAAGACGTCAATGTTAAGGTAAATAATTGAAGTTTTGTATAAGACATGGTGAAACACTACAGACCTTTGTGACGCTAAAGAGCTCCAGTTATAGCGCATTATCTAAGGTGTTTTGATACGCAGAGTCCGAAAAATGCAACTATTCATCCGGATTATTTGTTGTAATGAAAAGCGGGCTGTCAACCTGAGTTCGTCGCTATCTTGTATCGTGAGCACAATGCTACGCCATGGTCCGCGAGCGCTGCAACACATAATAGAATACTCATTGTTGTCAGGTATTTAACTCTGCTGCGTTGAGACTTAAACCAGGGTTTTTAATAAATGGTGAAGTCGCCATTTAATCGTCATAAACCTTTGTTAACCTTTCATATTATCTTCTTTTTCACTTTTACTAGAGCAACTTATGGACCGTAGGCAATTTATAAAATTCACTTCAGCAGCGGGAAGCAGCCTGCTTATCAGTACTGGTTTGGCCGGCTGTACTGCCAACCAGTCGCTATCATCTGATAAGGTACATTTCACGCACGGCGTGGCCAGTGGCGATCCACTTGCTTACGCCGTCATTATCTGGACTCGTGCTGTGCCAAGTGGTGTGAACTCAGCGACAATACGCTGGGAACTGGCAACAGACAGTAGCTTTTCCACTATCGTGGCCAGCGGCGATACAAAAGCAGAAAAGACCCGGGACTTTACTGTTAAAGTTGATGTTCAGGGCTTACAACCGGCTACGCGCTATTTTTACCGTTTTCGTACAGCTGGCCAGTTATCTGTAACCGGTGAAACACTGACATTACCTGTTGGTCATGTGGACAGCGTCAATCTTGGCGTTTTCTCGTGTTCCAACTACCCGGCTGGCTATTTTACGCCGTATCAGCTGGCTGCTGATGACGCCAGCATTGACTATGTTTTGCATTTGGGTGACTACATTTATGAATACTCCAGTACTGGCTACGCCACTGAACATGCTCAAGAAATTGGCCGTACGTTAGCCGTTGATAATGAAAATGAAATTTACACACTCACCGATTACCGAAATCGCTACGCGAAATATCGCACGGACAATGGGTTATTAGCGCTACACCAGCGCAAACCATTTATTGTTGTGTGGGATGACCATGAAATTGCCAACGATACCTATAAAGATGGCGCCCAAAATCATACCGCTGATGAGGGGGATTTTTATGTCCGCAAGGCAGCGGCTATTCAGGCTTACTTTGAGTGGTTGCCTATTCGTCCGCCGTTAGGTGAAAGCCAGCCGCAGATTTATCGTCAGTTCCAGTTTGGTGATCTGATTAACCTGTACATGCTTGATACCCGCGTGATCGGGCGAGATAAGCAACTCAACTACAAAGATTATCGTGATGCTCAAAGCGGCAATTTTGATACCGACAGGTTTAAGGCGGATTTACTGAATCCAAATCGTTCAATTATGGGTAAAGCACAAGCTGACTGGTTTATTGAAGCATTAGCGTTATCGCAAAATAAGGCACAATGGCAAGTGATTGGTCAACAACTGCTCATGGCCAGAATGTTTTTTCCCAGCGAAGTCTTTACCGGTGTGCCGCGTAACGAAATCGCGGCGAATATTCAGCGTTTGGCCGATTTACAACGACGCCAGCAAGCTGGCGAAATCCTTTCTGCGAAAGATACTCAGTCTCTGCAATCAAAGATGGCTTATAACCTTGATGCGTGGGATGGTTATCCCATTGAGCGGGAGCGTGTTGTAAACGCTTTTTCTGCCTGTGATAAACCAGTGATTGCATTAGCAGGTGATACGCACAACGCCTGGCATAATTTGCTTACAACTCAGGAGGGCCAGGTGGCTGCAGTTGAATTAGGCGTATCCAGTGTGTCGTCGCCCGGCATGGAAGGGTATTTGCAAATGAATGCGGAGGTGGCTGAGCAGGTCGCTCAAGATTTACCTGATCTGATTACCGATCTTCAATACTGCAATATGCACCAAAGGGGTTATCTGACGGTGAACTTTACACCGCAAAAAGCCATTGCAACCTGGGTATTTGTTGACACTGTTATGCAAGCTCAGGCTAATGTTGCCGCAACGCACCAGATTGAAATATCCCCCGACGCTATTTAGCCTGTAGATGTTTGTGCTGGCGAAGGTATTGCGGCGCCAGCGCAATTTGAGGCTGGTTGGCTAGCCGTTATTGATTCGACTGATATTAATTAAAAAAAGCCCGGTACTTCGTTTTGAAGGCCGGGCTTTTTTATCGGTGTCTATGCCTGTCGGGGTAATTAAAAGTTGGCGTAAAAACGAACCCCAATGATTTGCGGCATACCTCGAACATTAGTCGGGATACCGATACCGCCACCGGTGTTGCCCGCATCAATAAGGTAATCTTCATCGAATAAGTTGTTGGCATACACTTCATAAGCATAGAGTGAGTTCTGTGCCTGAAGTTTAATGGCAATATCGGTAAGTGAATAAGCGTCCTGAGAGGAGCCGGGGTAGTTACTACTTTCAAAGAAAACTTCTGACTGATAGGTGGTCGTCCAGTTGAAGCTTAATGCCCAGTTGTCGATATCAAAGCGCTTATAAATATTAAGCGCAGTGCTCACATCCGGCGCCAGGCGGAACTTATTGCCACCATACTGAAACTCGCTGCCATCGGCAGTTTCGTCAGCAAATCTGGCATCAAGTAAACCCAGAGAGGCCATCACACGGAAACTGTCATCGGGATGGTAGGTTGCCGTTGCTTCAAAGCCAGACATGGTCGAGTCACCGACCGTTACTGTGTAAGACTGCAGGGTTTCAATGTCAGTGTAGGATTGCTGGTAATCGCTATACTGGTAGGTAAATAACGCACTGCTGACGGTAAAATTGCGGTTTTGGTATTTTAAGCCGACGTCGAAACTATCGACGGTTTCAGCTTTAGTGATGGTCACACTGCTATCGCTATTTACATTGACTACCGGCGAACGTCGTCCCTGGGCATAGTTAGCGTAGAGGTTCCAGTTGTCGCTGACATCGTAACTAATGGCTACCCGTGGCAAGGTATCACTGAAATCTCCCTCACCGGAAAACGTAAATTCGCCGGCGGCCGTTGTGTAGGTGTTTGTGGAGGATCTCGACTCGTCAATATAGCGCAGACCTGCCGTCAGGTTCAGCTCAGGTGTAATATAATATGAAGCCTCCGCGACATAAGAAACGATATCCAGCGACGCCTCAAAAATGTAGGGGCCCTGCAGTAAAATGGCATCAAAGTCAGGGTTTGAAATTGGCGATCCGTCTGCATTGAACAGTGAACTTACTAAAATTTCGCGCAATGCCTGAATTTCTTCCAATGTGGCATCGGTAGCAATGTTTTGGTTAAGTGGAATGGATGAGCCTTGTTCCAACGATGCTTTTACTGCATCAAAGGTGCCGCGGACCCAGGGGTCGACCATGGCAGTATAAGGCATAATCGAGTCATCCTGACTCATCGATGCGCCAATGAAGCCAGCAAAACGGTCTAAATCATCGTAAACAAAACGTACAGAAGCGCCTTTTAACTTAGCGTCATTATCAAAATAAGCATCCTGTATACGCAGTGCTGAACCATCTGCATCGAATCCTTCTGATACTTCAACGTCTTTATAATAGGCGTCAGCGCGCAGCGTATAAAAATCACTGAGATTGTAGGTGGCAGTAAGATCATATGACTGCAGGGTTCGCTCGATACCCAGCTCATCCCCCATACTGAACTCTGCGGCGGTATAAGGGCTGGTATCGCCGCCTTTAGGGGCGATTGAACCTGACTTAAAAGCTATGCCAGGCTGATCATTGTATTCAAGAGAAGCCCGGCCAATCAGTTCCAGTTTATCGATTTGTGAACGCCAGGTAGCTCGAATTGCTTGCACCGATGTACCTTGCAAGTCTTCGCTGCTGCATTTCACTGCGTTGCCATTATGATCATAGGTATCAGCATTGCCATAATAAGCGTTATCGGTACACGCCTGGTTTTCTACGATGCCATCCATTTCGCGATACAAACCGGCAACACGAAATGCGTTGTTGCTGTTAACCTGACGGTTAAACATAAATTCGGCTTCCTGGCCGTCTTCGCTGTTATAACCTAACTGTATTCTGGCTGTATTTTCATATTCGGGCAGTGCTGAATGGATACTCATCGCGCCATTAGCTGCCGCGACGCCAAACAGGGTAGGCTGTGGACCTTTGAGCACCTCCACGCGGTTTATGTCGTATAACGCCACACTGGCAACGGTTTTTTTGCTGATATCAAAACCGTCCTGGTATACCGATATACGCGGTGTGGCAGACACCGATGAAACATCGTCAGTGACCCCACGAATACTAAAAGAGGGCAAGCTAACAGCCTGTTCCTGAATTTGTACGTTCGGTAATACCCTTGCAAGTTGATCTAACTGCATGGTATTTGTGCGTTTCAGATAATCACCTGAGATGACATCCATAGTCACAGGCACTTCCATAAGAGATTGCTCTCGCATTTGTGCGGTGACGGTTATCTCCTCAATGTAGTGACCATTATTGGTTTGCTCTGTCGCGTCGTCAGGTGTTGCCTGATCTTGCGCCCAGACCGGAGAAAAAGCTGTTGAGCAGGCGCTCAATATGGCGCTTGCCAGCACCGTACGGGAAAAATTCATTTAGTATGTCCTTGAAAAGATGTGAACGCACATGCAGGCGTTACACAATTGAAAATTCAGGCGTAAATTACTGGAATTTAAAGACAATTTAATGAATCAATAGTGACAGTCAGGTAACACTATTGTGACGGTTGGGGTCACAAGAACACGTCACATATGGCGTTAGGTGTGGGGTGAAGCCATTGTGAGTGAGGGATTAGCCGGTGTTTTTCGGTGTATTAAGTGGTATCAGAGTGTATCTGCGAAATGGGGCAGGGTGAAAATAAAAAAGGCTGTCATAATGACAGCCTTTCATTTGTATTGAGTGTGATAGCAAACCAAACTTTTGATTTGCTGCGCGTCCGTCTACACCTTAAATTGTCTGATTGAACTTTGCAGCTCTTCGGCCAGTCTGGCTACTTCTTCACTGGACTCAGACGTTTGTTGTGCACCAATGGTGGTTTCTTCAGCGATACCAACAATGGTCTCCAGTTTCTCACTGATATCCTGTGATACCAGATTTTGCTCTTTAGCCGATTGTTCAATCTGGCTGCTCACGTCATGGGCGCGTCTGACAGCATCAGAAATAATATCCAGCGCCTGCGTTGCAAGCACGGTTTGTTCAACGCACTTAGCGGTTTGCTCTTTACCCTGGTCCATGACCGACACGGCCTTTTCTGCACCTTCTTGCAGTACTTCAATCATCGCGTTGATTTCCTGCGTAGACTCCTGAGTACGGCTGGCCAATGTGCGAACTTCATCGGCAACGACGGCAAAGCCCCGACCTTGTTCGCCGGCCCGAGCCGCTTCTATGGCCGCATTCAATGCCAGTAAGTTGGTTTGGTCGGCAATGCCACGGATAACATCCAAAATGCTACCGATGCTAGCACTGTCCTGGTTTAATTTATGGATAACCTGGGCCGCTTCGTCTACGTCACGGGCAAGCACTTCAATAATGGCCTTGTTTTCCAGAGAAATATCACGAACTTTATTAGACTCGTGGTCAGCGTTACGAATTTCGAGCAGTGTGTTTTCCGCATTTTGCGTGACCATTTGCGACGTTGAATGCATCTCAGTGGTCGCCGTTGCTACATGAGCAATTTGTGCTTTTTGATCCTGAATAGACTTAGTGGTTTGCGTGGTTACCGCTGAGGTTTCTTCCGACGCTGCTGCCAATTGCTCAGCACGAACATTGATGCCGCGAATAAGTTCTTTCAGACTACCAATCAGTTTGTTACAGTTTTTCGCCAGTTGACCAAACTCATCTTTCTTGGAGTCATCGAGATAATGGGTCAGATCGCCGGAAGAGGCGACATTAAGAAGCTCGTTAACTTTAGCCAGAGGCACAGTGATTGCGTTAACGGTTTTATACCCGGTAAACAGCGCCACTATTAACGACACAAGTACGATGACTAATACCAGTGTGGTACCAAAGCTGACACTGCTGGTGACTTGTTGCTCGAGTGTTTTAACTTTAGCATCAGTGAGCTGCAGCAATGCTTCGAGCTCGGCTACCGCTTGTGCGGCCATATCTTCTGATGCTGACAACGCTTGCTCAGCCTGATTCCGAAGTTTCAAACGAGACACGTGTAACTGAACTACACCATCGCTGCCGGTGACCGCATCAATTGCTCCTTGAACCAGTGTTTCAACTTCACTAAGTGTACCGGAGCTATCTTGTCCATTGGCCGCCGCCATCAACGCATCGAGCTGCTCGTTGATAGCATCTACGGCAAATTTTACTTCGTTGCCCAGTGTGTCGGCACGCACCAGTGTTTGCGTTTTAATGTAGTCAGAGGTGACCGTGATAAGCGTTAACAGACGTGTTTCGAGTTCACCACCCAACTCGGATGCGCGACGCAGGTTACTATTACTTGCTACTGCATCCAAATCGCTAAAATCGAGTAGGTAAGTCGATGCATCATCTGCGTTGTCCTCAACGTCCATCAGTCGGTTCTCTACGTCGTTGCGGCGGGCGAGATACTGATTGTGGTTTTGATACAGACTGGTGACGGTGGTTAAATAGTCTTTAGAGATGCCATTAACGCTCTTTACTGCAGCGCTTAACTGAGGGTCATCTTTAACCGTTACCGCTAACGACTCGTAGGCGTTGTTAAATTCCTGACTGGCCGCTTCAAAACTGGCTTGTTTTTCTTTTACGGTGGCAATTTCGTCAGAAACGAAGGCTTCAAAAGTGAGTCGGCCCATATTCAAAAAAGACGCTTTTAAAGTGTTACTGCCTATCACTGTTGGTACGGCGACAGTATTGACTTCGCCAACGTCATGTTGCACTGAGCGAAGGCTGCCGAGTGATACCAGACTAATAATGACCAGTAGCGCGCTTATAGTGACAAAGCCGAGTATAATTCTCGCTTTAACTGTTAGATTCATCATAACTCCTGGAGCAATCTTATAGTTTTTCGTTTGCCAAACAAAGTTGAACGCTACCTGTTCGGGTGTCTGGTTCTTGCATTATTGCAACACACATAACCTTCTCTCTACGCGAAACTCGTTCGTTCACAATATACAGCTTAGAGAAATTGTACTGCATCTTCCATTTATACCAATCTTTTAAAGTTGATACAAAAGTATTAGAAACTTTCTGTCTTTATACAAGGAAAGAGCATGGCTTTGTATCGGAAGATACAACAAAAAGTTTATGCTTTAATTGAAATTGTTTGCCTTGAGTCTTTGCACCAGGCTGTAAGTGAATTGCCCCAAACATATCCGGTATCCAGTGCTAAAAACTGAGGGGAATCCGTTTTACCTAAAAGCGCCGCCCAATGACCAAATATAATAGTGTGTGAGGCCGGAAGTTTTGTATTATCCACATTAAACCAGGGCTCAAGAGATGGAGGCGCATCGCCGGGTGCACATTTAGCGGTTAAGTTGAGTTCTTTACCCTTACGAATGAAGCGCATCCGGGTGGTTGCGTTAATTATAAAGCGCTGGCGCTTGATACCGGTGAGTTTCTCCTGCCATTTTTCCGGACCATCACCATACATGTTTTCCAGTAGTTGCAGCCAATTGTCACTGCGTAGTTGCGCGCTAATTTCATTGCTCAGGGACAGTAATTGCTCAACTGACCAGCCAGGGTAAAGACCGGCATGAACCATGGTGTGATGCTCGTCGATGCTCATTGCCAGCGGCCATTGCCGGTACCAGTCAATAATGTCTGCAAGACCGGGCGAGTTTAATAGCGGTTGCAGGTTATCTTTGCGCTTGGCTTTCTTTATGCCCTGAGTAACCGCTAAAAAATGCAGATCGTGGTTTCCCAATACACATTGAAAGCTCGAGCCTAAATCACGTAATAGCTCAATGGTGCTCAGAGAGTCCTCACCCCGGGCGATCAAATCACCAACCGTGTAGAGGGTATCCTTGGTTGGGTCGAAAGCCACTGTATTGAGTAGTTTGCGAAGTCCGGAATAACAACCCTGAATATCGCCGACGATATAAGCAGCCATAAATTAATTAATAATATTGGGCAAGGCGAGCCTGAAAGGGGCGATGGGCACTCTGAAGGTTTCACCATCAGCCGATGTCATATCGTAATAGCCCTGCATAGTGCCTACTTCGGTATCAATCACTGAGCCACTGGTATACTGAAAACTATCACCGGGCCTGATAGTGGGCTTTTTACCCACGACACCTTCACCACTCACCTCGGTTTGTTTACCATTAGCATCCGTGACCAGCCAGTAGCGATGGGTTAATTTAACGTCGAAAGCATTATTATTAATCACGGTAATCTGATAAGCAAAAGCGAACTTTTCGCTGTCTGAGGGCAGATGCTCGGGGAGATGTCGGGTGACGACTTTTACCGTCACCAGTTCTGCCGGATTATGTTCAGTTTTCGATGCTGTCATGTTCATGTACCCAATTGGCAATAATGGCAAAATCTTCTAGCGACAATGTTTCTGCGCGTCGCACCGGATCCAAGCCTAACTCACGTAACTGTGTTTCACTGATACACTCTTTCAGGCTATTGCGTATGGTTTTCCTGCGTTGATTAAACGCCATTGTGGATACGCGTTCAAGGGTTTTTACATCAGCAACATCTACTGGTGGTTGCTTATGCGGGGCCAGCCGGACCACTGCCGAGTCGACTTTTGGCGGCGGAATAAAAGCACCTGGCGGCACATTAAGTACCGGCTGGACCTGACAATAGTACTGCGTCATTATCGACAAGCGGCCATAATTTTTGTTACCTGGTGACGCAGCGAGTCGATTAACCACTTCCTTTTGCAACATAAAATGCATGTCCTGAATAAGATGGGCGTACTTAAACAGGTGGAACATAATAGGGGTTGAAATATTGTAAGGCAGGTTGCCAAAAACGCGCAGTAGGGCGCCGTCTTTCGCAAGTGGCGTGAAATCGACGGTGAGCGCGTCCTGTTCGATAATCGTGAGCTTCTTATTGTGAAATGGGTGGTGGCGTAGCCGTTCAGCTAAATCACGGTCCAACTCGATGACCGTCAAGGCATTAACCCGTTCACAAACCGGGTCTGTGAGAGCGCCTAATCCCGGACCAATTTCAAGCAGGTTTTCGCCGTCTGCCGGATTAATTGCGTCAACGATTTGTTCGATAACAAAGGTATCGTTAAGAAAGTTTTGCCCGAAGCGCTTGCGCGCGGTATGACCTAAGTGGGTTTTATTCATTTCTAATGGTAGCCATCTCAATTGCTTTATTCATCGCTTTGGTAAAGCTACCGCTATCAGCCTGGCCTTTGCCGGCAAGATCCAGTGCAGTGCCGTGATCGACGGAAGTACGAATAAAGGGTAATCCCAGTGTGATATTTACAGATTCACCAAAGCCTTTATATTTTAGCACAGGCAGACCCTGATCATGGTACATGGCTAATACAACATCGGCGTTTTCCAGATACTTAGGCTGAAAAATAGTATCGGCAGGTAAAGGCCCGGTGATGTTAATTCCCTGCTCGCGCAGCTCATCAAGTGCCGGCGAAATAGTTTCTATTTCCTCGCGACCTATGTGGCCGTCTTCACCTGCATGGGGGTTGAGTCCACACACATAAATACGAGGTTTGGTAATATTAAATTTGAGCGTCAGGTCGGTATGGATAATGTGAATCACTTTATGCAGGCGTTCACGTGTTATCGCCCGGGATACATATTCAAGAGGGATATGCGTGGTGGCTAATGCTACGTTCAGGCCTTCTGTTGAAAGTAACATCACAACATCAATGGTATTTGATTGATGGGCGAAGAATTCCGTATGGCCACTAAAAGAAATACCCGCTTTATTGATAATGCCTTTATTAACCGGGCCGGTGACAACCGCATCAAAATCGCCTTCGATATTTGCCTGACAAGCCTGACGCAGCGTTTCGACCACATAGTGGCCGTTATCGCTGTCTAACACACCAGGAATCACGGGTGCAGAAACTGGAATTGGCTGTATAAACAGCTCACCTTTTTCCTGAATGCGGTTTTCCCCGTTTTCATAAGGGGTTAGTTTGAGAGGATAGTTAAGCGCGCTGGCGCGCTCTAACATCATATTCTCGTCGGCAAAAATAACCAGTTGCGCTGACCATTGTTGTTGAGCGAGTTCAATGATCAGATCGGGGCCCACGCCAGCAGGTTCGCCTGGCGTGACGGCGATTTTCAGGGGTGTCATAAGCAGACCTTAATTTTTATTCACTAAGGACTTCGATATAAGCCGAGTCACGCATTTCACGTAACCAGTTCTCGCTTTCTTCTGCAAATTTACGATTGAACAGAAGTTGATAGGCTTTATCTTCCTTGCGTTGTTCGGTGGCATCGTCAATACGTCTGTCCAACAACTGGATAAGATGCCAGCCGTGTTGGGTACGTACCGGATCACTGTACTCGCCAGGCTCTAAATTAGCCAGCGCTTGCTTAAATTCAGGCACGTACATTTCAGGATTTGCCCAACCCAGCTCACCACCACGTAATGCCGAGCCTGGATCTGCAGAGTGTTCTTTGGCCAGTTCTGCGAAATCCGCTTCATCTGCCAGTACTTGCTCTTTAAACTTAATCAGCATTTTTTTAGCACGTTCTTCACTCAGAATAATTGATGGTTCAATTAAAATATGCCGCGCATTAACTTCTTCAACTTCTACGACCTCAATACCACGTGTATCGATAATCTTTAATATATGAAAGCCGGCGCCACTTCTGATCGGGCCAATGAGTTCACCTTTGCGCTTGCCCTGCACGGCTTCAGCAAACAGCGTCGGCATGGCGTTAATATTCATCCAGCCCATATTACCGCCATCTAATGCTTCTGAACCCGATGATGCCGCAATCGCCAGTCGAGCAAATTCGGAGCCGTCATTAAGCAGTTTCAACACCCGGTCCGCCCGCTCACGTGCTTCGGCAACGCCCTCGTCAGTTAAATCAGGTGGGAATCCTATCAGTATATGACCAAGCTCGTACTCAGCCTGCTCAGAACCTTGCTGTTCGATCACATCTACTAAATTAGCGATTTCCTGGGGGGTTATATATATACGGCGGCGAACATTGGCTCGACGTACCTCGCCCATAATCATTTCTTCGCGGATCTGTTCACGATAATCATCGTAGCTGATCCCCTGGCGCATAAGTTCTTCACGCACCTGCGGGACGGTTGCGCCCTCGCTGGCGGCAATGTTAGCAATGGTTTGGTCAAGCTGGGGGTCACTCACCTGAATGCCCATGCGTTCAGCCATTTGCAGTTGCAAATTTCTCAAAATTAAACGCTCTATTGCCTGGGTTCTTAGCGCTGCATCCGAGGGTAAATCCCGGTTATTGGCAGCGGCTTCCGCTTTTACTTCACTAACCAGTTTGTTGACTTCGCTCTCCAGTACGACACCCTGGTCTACAATAACAGCGACTCTGTCGAGCATCTGTGTTTGGGCCAAGACAGGTAAACTAATTACCAGACTTAAAAACAAACCCTGAATAAAATACTTCATAAACTCTCTTGCTTGTTGTGAATATTGCCAGGTTACCGGCGCATTTAATTTAACACATACGGCTGACGGTAGCCGAACATGCCATCCTCGAGCATGGCTCGGTTAGACCGTGAAGAGCCGATTCCCTTAAATATGAAGTCCAACCCAATACGAGTGTCAAACTCATCCGTATTTTGTTGCCCAACAGTATCATAGCGATTTGTCAGGCTTCGCTGTGCGACGATACGAATCGCCCAGCAACAGGATTCATACTGTACTCCAAAATAGTTTTCGATGCTTCTGTCTCGTTCTATATCCCGGTATGAACGGCCTACAACCTGCCAGTTTTTGGCGATAGGCCAGGACGCTGACAGCCCCATCTGATCAATCATCTCACCGGATAAGTCGCGCACAAACCGGTGACTCATTTGAATGAGCCGCTGAGCATCCTTGCGGTATTCCAACACCATACTGCTGCGTTCAACTTTGTCGTTGTCTGTTGCTATTTGCATAGTTGTATGGACAAACCAACTGTCATCAAAACGCCAGTCAAGTTCGGCAGCAAGTGCAGAACGGTTTCGATCATCAACACTGCTCGTTACCTGAGTGTCAGATAAATAAAATATCTGACCCAAACTTACCACGAATTGTTCCCGGTTGGCGGCATCAATTATTCTTGACGTTACGCCGACGGTAATTTGGTCATTATCGCTAATTCTGTCAAGACCGGTGAATTCCTGACCACGAAATAATCCATTAACATCGGTGAGCAGGTTGGTCGTATCGTACAAACCAATATTCGATTGGTCTTCGTACGACGTATAAAGGTACTGTAATTTAGGCTCTAAAGTGATCGTAACATCATTGCCAAACAGATTATCTGCTTTTTCTAAATACAGTGTACTAAACAGCCGACCTTGTTTAAGTGTTCGGTTAACCTCTTCGTCGAGCTGCGTATTGTCAATATTTCGCTGCCGATAATAAGTGTTCATGACCGTCATTTCAGCGGTAACTTCACCCCAGTAACGCTGATAGGGCAGGGCTATCGTGGGTGCTACGTGCCAGCGCAGTGCATTAGGCTGTGTTTGCAGGGCATTATTAAAATAGGCGAGTTCTGAGTCCAGCTTAAAGGTCAGTAAGCGGGTTAAATCACTGCGCCACTGGAGTCTGGCTTCTGGTAACGCCCGATAGATAGCCTCGTAGTCACCCAGGGTATCAAAATCTCGCATATAGAGGCTAAAATCCAACGACTGACTGTAATAATCCAGGCCAACTGTTTGGTTAATGGTTGTATCTGAACGGTTATAAAAATCTGATCCCAAATCAACAATATAATTGTTATCGCTGATGCCATTGTAATCGACATTCAGCTGCCAGTTGTCACTTAACATGCCATGATGCTGATAGCGATAAAAGTAACGGCTGTCATCTGATGCCAGACGAGTATCATTGTTCAGGTATTCCACATGCAGCTGGCCGTCAGATGCGTTGGTTAAATAACGAAATTCGGTTTTTAACTGCATACCCCGATTGCTCATTAGTCGGGGCGAAATTGTCATGTCATAATTGGGTGCAATATTCCAGTAATAGGGCTGCTCGTAACTCACGCCCGTGGCAGTGGAGCTGCTGATTACAGGAAACAGCAGACCAGATTGACGTTGATTACTGACCGGAAATGCAAAATAAGGCAGGTATAGTAACGGCACATCGCCAATATAAAAACGCGTATGACGTGCTTCGCCCAGCGTTTCCCCTGCGGCTATACTGATCTCTGATGCTTCCAGTCGCCAATCCTGTTGATTCATCGGGCAGGTGGTAAAACTCACTTGTTGCAATGAAATGCCCTGATCAACACCAATATCGATTTCTCCAGCAGTACCATGACCCACAAAACCCGTTAGCTGGTATAACGTGTTCTCTAATTTAAGTTGCTGTTCAGCTGAGTCGACATTCAAATAGTCACTTTGGACGCTTAGTTCAGGGCTCTGATAGCGGACATTACCACTGGCATTCAGTGCCCGTCCATTTTCTGACACCCTGGCTGTCTCAGCTTGAATGACTGCCCGATCAGTCACTATATTTACATTACCGTCAAAGCTGGCAAATTCATTTTCGAGAATTTCAGCGGTATCGGAGGTGACCGCAATCTGCTTTTTTTGCATAAGCTGGCTGTTGTCAAACGGGGCTGGTGTCACGACACAAAGGGAGTCTGTGGCGAGATTAGGCTCTTGCGCATTCCCGGTTGCCGGCATTGCGGCAACAATGCTAACCATCAGTAACAATAAGCTAACGCGCTTTAAGCATATAGTTTTATATGTAAAGCGGCTCGCTGAAAGTGCTTCAGTGCAGCAATCGGCCGGGCAAATGGATTTCCCGTATTGTGAATTATTCAACAGCAAAGTTTCGTTCTCAGGCTCTTTTAGCAGATGGCCAGCGTAGGGATATTAAAATCAGGCGCTAATTCTATGCACTTCGTCGTCAATTACCAACTAAAGACCGTAAAAAAAACGAAAAATTCATGTGTGACCCATATTTCGTGGCTAAATAGGGGTGATCAGTCATCTTCTCATACGCTTTACCTTTGGTTATAGTGCTTTCTTTATACTTTGTTACTTAAACTATTAAAAAGTAACGGAGCCACCAGGCCACTTCAATAAAGTGCCTATTGGATTAACGTTTCTGGGGGATTCCATGCCAATTTGGGGCAGAGTACTGGGCTTTATTTTTGGAATGATGTTTTTAAAGTTACCGGGTGCCATTTTAGGGTTGCTGGTTGGCTATATGTTTGACAAAGGGTACAGCCAGGATTTTGGCCGGGTAGGAGGCTTTGGTCGTTTTTTCTCTAGTCAGGATGGATTGCAGCAACAAGCTATCTTTTTTCACAGTTTGTTTGCTGCGCTTGGCCATTTGGCCAAATCAGACGGTAAAGTGACCCCGTCTGAAATCAAGATTGCAACCAATCTTATGGATGACATGCAGTTGCAGGGCGAGGCCAGACAAGAGGCCCAGCAAGCTTTCAGAGAGGGAAAAGAACGCGACTTTCCCATCAATGATATGCTTAAGCAGTTACATGAGTCTTGTCACGGACGCCGGGATATTCTGCAAGTATTCCTGGAAATACTCATTCAGGCCGCTTTTGCGGACGGTCGATTGGCGAGTGAAGAATATCACGTGCTGGAAAAGGTCGCTAAAGCGCTGGGTTTTAACCGTCGCGATTTAGATTACCTTATTGCCATGTTCGAAGCGGAGGTTCGGTTTCGTGCAACGGGACAGCGACATCAACAATACAAGTCTGGTCAACCTGATGGCCCTTCTCTTGATGACGCCTATGCGATTTTAGGCGTAACGGCCAATGACGATGAAAAAGCCATTAAACGTGCATACCGAAAACGTATGTCTGAGCACCATCCGGACAAACTGGCCTCCAAAGGACTACCTGAACAGGCTATGGAAATAGCCAAGCGCAAGGCGCAGGATATTCAGGCCGCTTATGAAATGGTCAAGCAACAGCGGCACTTTAAGTGAGCATTGTGCTGCCTTTACCGCGACCAACTGATGTCACCTTGATTGACGCGTTTATCGAAATGCTATGGCTGGAAAAAGGCCTGAGTGATAATACCCAACAGAGCTATCAACGTGATTTATGCCACCTAAGCAGCTTTTTGCGCTTTGCTGAAGGACCTGAACTGTTGCAGGTAACCTTACATGATTTGCAGGATTACCTGGCATTTCGCGACCGTCAGGGACTCTCTGCACGCAGCACACAGCGCAATATAAGCGCCTTGCGACAGTTTTTTCGATACTTAGTGGTAGAAACACTGCGCAAAGATAATCCGGTCACTCAACTGGCTATTCCTAAAGCGGCCAAAAAGTTACCAGGAACACTCAGCGAAGCCGATGTTGATGCACTGCTCGAGTCACCCGACTCCGGCGACCCAATTGAATGTCGGGACAAGGCAATGCTGGAAGTATTGTATGCAACAGGGTTACGGGTGAGTGAGTTGACCGGGCTCAGATTGTCAGAAATCAGCCTTAACCAGGGTGTGGTAAGGGTAATGGGTAAAGGTAACAAAGAGCGTTTAGTGCCACTCGGTGAAAACGCAATGGATGCATTGCAAGCATATTTGTCAGACGCCCGCCCGGCATTAATGAAGCACCAGACTGACGTGGTGTTTGTCAGTAAACGTGGCGTGCAGATGACCCGGCAGACATTCTGGCACCGTATAAAGTATTATGCGATTAAAGCCGGTATTCAAACTGAACTGTCGCCGCATACGTTGCGACATGCGTTTGCTACGCATTTGCTCAACCATGGCGCCGACTTACGAGTCGTGCAAATGTTATTGGGGCATAGTGATTTATCGACAACGCAGATATATACCCATGTAGCCACGGAGCGTTTACAGAACTTAATAGACACACATCACCCGCGGGGATAACCGCAATTGTGTGAAGTTTGTTGTGAGTCACCTAATATTATCGGTGGCGGTCATATTAAAAATGCGAATTTTTGTTACACTAGAGCGAATTTTACGGCCAGAACCCGGTCTTATTGATAATATTGGGTTAGCAAAGTTGAACGTTAAATGCCGGTCGGGGAGAGATATGAAGTTTCTGACGGGCTTTACAGGAGTAAATGAATGAAGTTTTTTCTGCGCAGTGTTGCAGTGGTGTTGAGTGTTTTTTCTGTGAGTCTGGCGGCAAGCGTGCTGGCCAACGCGCCAGAAACCGATAGCGTCAAAGCAAAAATTGAATCCACACTAAAATGGCGTGTCGACTCGATTGCCGATTCTCCGGTTGACGGCCTGCTCCAGATCGGTACTGAGAATGGTCTGTTTTATGTGAGCAAAGACGGGACTTACCTGCTGCAGGCCCGGGTGTACAACCTTGATGCTGACATGCGCAACGAAACCGAACTGGCACTGGCTGACATGCGGGTCGAAGGGCTTAAACAATTTGAAGACTCTGCTATCGAATTTAAAGCCGACAATGAGAAATATGTCGTCACAGTGTTTACCGATACCACCTGCGGGTATTGCCGTAAGCTGCACGAACAAATTGATGAATACAACGACGCGGGCATTACCGTGCGTTATTTAGCGTATCCGCGTGCCGGACTGAATAGCCCGGTATACCGGGAAATGGTGTCAGTATGGTGTTCAGCCGATCCGAAGCAAGCCATGACGAATGCTAAGGATGGCAGCAGTATTACGCCGTCCAGTTGCGACAACGATATTGCAGAGCAATTTAAATTCGGGCGCCGGATAGGCGTGAATGGCACACCTAATATTGTACTGAACGATGGCAGTGTAATACCCGGCTATCAACCACCGGCACAGCTGTTAATGGCGCTGGAGCAAGCTGCAGGTTAACCGCAAAGAGGTATCCGCTGGCATAAATAATGGCGCAGTTCGTTATCGGACTGCGCCATTTTCATAACAACATTTCGACGGCAAAAGTACATTATGGGATTACCAATCCGTCGCCGGTCTCTGACCGCGGCTTTTGACGCAAATTTGCATCCGGTTATTGAGCGTGTTTATCGTGGCCGTGACATTCACGCTACAGAGCAGCTGGTGACCGGCGCTCAGGCTCTATTGCATTACCGCGATTTACTCGGTTGCGAACGCGCTGCTGAACATATTGCTGATGCAATCATTAACCGCAGAGCGATTACCATTATTGGCGACTTCGATGCTGACGGGGCGACCAGTACCGCGCTGTGTTTGCTCGCCCTGGGTCAGATGGGGGCAACGTCGGTAGATTACCTGGTGCCCAACCGCTTTGATTTTGGTTATGGGTTGTCACCTGAGATTGTCGAGCTGGCAGGGCAGCGCGGTACGCCCCTGATTATAACGGTGGATAACGGCATTTCCTGTCATGCGGGCGTAGAGCGCGCCAATGCGCTGGGTATGGATGTCATAGTCACTGATCACCATTTACCCGGGGAAACGCTGCCAGCCGCAACGGCGATTGTGAACCCCAATCAACCGGATTGTCGTTTCCCGTCGAAAAACTTAGCCGGCGTTGGCGTTGCCTTCTATTTGATGCTGGCGTTGCGGGCGCAATTACAACAACGTGGCTGGTTTGAAGAAAGCGGTTCACCTGCCCCGAACTTAGCTAATTTGCTGGATATCGTAGCGGTAGGCACGGTTGCTGATGTTGTGCCGCTTGATCAAAATAATCGTATTTTAGTTCATCAGGGGTTGCAGCGCATTCGCGCCGGCCAGTGCCGAGCTGGCATAACTGCCTTATTGGATGTGGCGAAGCGTCATGCCGGACGCATCAGCGCGACCGATTTAGGTTTTGTTGTTGGGCCGCGCTTAAATGCTGCCGGAAGGCTCGATGATATGGCGGCGGGTATAGAGTGTCTGATGTGTAGCGACCCCATGGAAGCGCGCGCCAGAGCGACGGAACTAGACCGGCTTAATCAGCAACGACGCACCATTGAACAGGAAATGAAACAACAGGCACAGGAAGTACTGGCCAGTATTCGTATTGATGACACAGCACCGCCAGCGGCTATTGTATTATTCGATGAGAGTTTTCATCAGGGTGTTATAGGTATTGTT
This sequence comes from Alteromonadaceae bacterium, assembly GCA_013373625.1. Lineage (GTDB taxonomy): Bacteria > Pseudomonadota > Gammaproteobacteria > Enterobacterales > Alteromonadaceae > Alteromonas. The sequence goes on from JABXHM010000008.1 coordinate 108,435, forward strand.
GCGGGGCGCCTGAAAGATGAATACAAACGTCCTACAATTGTCTTTGCCCGGCAGGATGATAACACTATTAAAGGCTCTGCACGTTCAATTAGCGGCGTGCACATTCGCGATATACTGGAAGCAGTAAGTACGGCGGCGCCGGGTCTTATCGACAAGTTTGGTGGTCATGCGGCGGCCGCGGGGTTGTCGCTACCGGCTGAGCACCTTGACGCTTTTACGCAGGCGTTTACGGCGCATGTTAGCAAAGCGCTGGAAAAGGTTGACGACCCAAACGTTATTTTAACCGACGGGCCGCTGGATGCTGATGTCCTGAATCTTCCGCTGGCGCAATCGTTACGTCAGGCAGGCCCTTTCGGACAAGGTTTCCAACCGCCGCTGTTCGATGGTGAATTTCGTCTAATCCAACAACGGATCGTGGGTGAATGTCACTTGAAAATGGTGCTGGCACACCCTGACAGTGGTGAGGAGTTTGATGCTATCGCATTTAACATCGATACCGATGTATGGCCTGATGCGTCAATAAAACAGGTGCAATTGGCGTATCAGCTTGATGTGAATTATTATCGGGGTCGTGAATCCTTACAATTATTAGTAGAGGCAATTGCCCCCCTATGACGGTAGATAAGTTACTTAAACGCCATCAGGATCTGACTCACAGCGAGAATGTTAAAGTTGTTTCTCATGTGCAGCGTGAAGAAGGTGAATGGGTGCGCCACACGGTTATGGTTGAAAACGTCGATGTCCCGTTTGTTTTTAAACGCACCAGGCACTATCAGAGTCTCACCGGCGCCAGGGTAAATATGACATATTATCGTATCGTCGAGTCGGTTGCTGGAATGGACTTTGAGCAAATGAAAGTGGTCAGAATTAAACGCGCTTAACGAGAGCTTACTATGCTTCAAAGCTGGCTAAACGCCTACGTGCTGCACCGCCGTCCCTACAGAGAGACAAGCTTCATTGTGGATTTTTTTAGTCTCGAGCTGGGGCGTATCAGTGCGGTCGCGCGCGGCGTTCGCAGTGCAAAATCGGATCGGCGCAGTTTGTTGCAACCGTTCCAGTCGCTGCGCATTCAACTCAGTGGTAAAGCGGATTTAAAGAATCTCACGCAGCTTGAAGCAGCTGGCCCAATGAATAGTCTGGGGGGAGAATCGCTTTATTGCGCGTTATATGTCAATGAACTCACTAATCGTGTGCTACCGGCAGGTTTGGAAGCCCCGGATCTGTTTGCTCGGTATGCCGATACACTGGCAGGGCTGCAACAATCCCCACACAGCCAGGCGGAAGTATTGCGCCACTACGAACTGGCATTGCTTCAGGAGTTGGGCGTGATGCCGGACTTTAGAACTGATGCCGCAACAGAACAGCCCATTGAACCTTCTGTGCACTACGAGTTAATCCCGGAACTTGGATTCTGCGCTGTAAAGCAGTCGTCACGATTGAGCTTTCTGGGGAGTGAACTGTTATTGCTGCAGGACGGTATATTCAATCAGCAAAGTTTGCCGGTAGCTAAACGTTTGTGTCGCATTGCATTACACCCTTATGTGGGCGATAAACCGTTGAAAAGTCGGGAGCTGTTTTTGGCCTCGCGCTGAATCACTGATACAATCTAAGCTAATTTAACTCTAGGCTCTGTTAATGAAAGATATTCTACTTGGCGTCAATATTGACCATATCGCCACGTTGCGAAATGCCCGTGGTACGTCATACCCTGATCCGGTTCACGCCGCAGATATAGCCGAACGCGCCGGTGCTGACGGGATTACCGTGCACTTGCGTGAAGATCGCCGGCACATTAAAGACCGTGATGTAACGATTCTGGCCCAAACCGTTAATACACGCCTCAACCTGGAAATGGCGGTCACCGATGAAATGCTCAACATCGCTGAACAGGTTAAGCCTGTCTTTTGTTGTCTGGTCCCTGAAAAACGGGCAGAACTAACCACCGAAGGGGGCCTGGATGTCGCAGGTAATCTGAGTCGTATTAGCGAAGCATGTCAACGCCTTGCACAAGCGAACATTTTGGTATCGCTGTTTATTGACGGTGATGAACGCCAGCTTGATGCAGCCAAAGCGACAGGGGCGCCCTTTATTGAAATTCACACCGGCCACTATGCCGATGCGACCAGTGAGCACGAGCAACTTACGCACCTGGCGCAGATCCGCCGTGGTGTTGAGTATGCCGACCAACTGGGACTGAAAGTAAATGCAGGACATGGTTTGCATTACCACAACGTTAAGCCGATTGCCGCCATTCCGCAGTTAATTGAGCTTAATATTGGCCACGCTATTATTGCCCGAGCGGCGTTTGACGGCTTGCATACAGCCGTGGCTGATATGCGCCGCCTGATGCAGGAAGCCCGCTTACAAGCTCAGTTTTCTTAAGCGCAGGAGTCAACCATGGCCATTGCCGGCTTAGGTACAGATATTGTAGAAATTGCCCGGTTTGATATGGCTGAGGCTGCTCGTGAGCGTTTGGCCCGGCGCATTCTGACAGCAGAGGAACTGGCCGTTTATGCAGCGCACAAACAACCTGTTCGTTATCTGGCAAAACGCTTCGCCGCGAAAGAAGCGGCGGTAAAAGCGCTGGGCACCGGTATCGGACGGGGGATTAGCTGGCAACAACTGTGTGTTGTCAATAACGACAATGGTGCGCCGATACTGACGTTTAACGGTGAGTTTTCAGAAAAATGCAAGTCAAGAGGTATAGTGAGCGCTCACTTATCTTTGTCGGATGAGCAACACTATGCAGTTGCAACGGTTATTCTTGAAACACCATGAGACAATATAATGGTTAGTATTTATCAGGGCGGTGGAAAAAAACGTAGCGGCGCCAAACGAAAGTCGCCGGGCAATACTCAAACCATTACGGTAACTGTCGATGACTGGGAGTCCCGGGGCAGAGGTGTTTGCCGCACTCACCAGCCTATTCTTTTTGTTGATGGTGCCTTGCCCGGTGAAACCTGTCAGGTTGCAGTTACTCAGCGCAAAAAACAGGTCTGTGAAGGCTACGTCACCAGGGTGCTTGAACCAGCCGCTGAACGCCAGACACCGTTTTGTGCGGTGTATTCGCAATGCGGCGGCTGTCAGTTGCAACACGTCGAGCGTGACGCGGCGTTAACCTGGCGACAAGCGGCGCTGGATAGTCAGATCCGTCACAAGCATAATCTGGCAACACTTAACTGGGTTAGGCCGGTTAAGAGTCATTCTGATCAGTACCGCCGTAAAACCCGACTCGCCATAGATGCCCGCAAAGGTAAACCACTGGCGCTGGGGTTTCGGGCTCGTAAAAGCGATGCTGTGGTCAATGTTACCGATTGCCCGGTGCTGGAGCCCGGCCTGAATGCCATGCTACCTCCCCTACATCAGTTGGTTGAGCAGCTTAATGGCCGTGCTGTTATTGGACATATTAGTTTGCTTAGAGCAGATAACGGAATTGGCATAACATTGCGTTGCACGCGGCAACTCAATGGTCATGATCAGGAGCAGTTAACCGCTTTTGCCAACGAGCATCAAGTCACGCTGCGTCTGGATTATGGCGACAACAGTGATACCTTATACAACCCGGTCGAAGAGCTATTGTGTGCGACAGCCGATGGACTGTCGCTGAGCGTCACTACCGAAGACTTTATTCAGGTTAACGGTGACGTAAATCTTGCTATGATTCATCAGGCTCTGGACTGGCTGGCTCCCGAGCCTCACCATAAAGTACTGGACTTATTCAGCGGACTAGGTAATTTTTCATTGCCCATGGCAAAACGTTGCGCCAGTGTTACTGCTGTTGAGGGAGTAACCACAATGGTGCAAAGAGCGAAGAAAATTGCTCATGAGCAAGGCATAGATAATATTCAGTGGTACACCGCCGACCTCAGTAATGAGGCAGAGCTTGCTGCGCTGGCGATTAAAAAGTACGACAAAGTGCTGCTGGATCCTTCGCGGGAAGGGGCATTTGAGGCCTGTCAGCAGATTGCCAGTGCCCGGGTTGCTTCGATCGTGTACGTATCTTGCAATCCCGCAACCTTTAATCGGGATCTGGTGCCGCTGTTAGCCGGTGGCTACCGGATTGTGAAAATCGGCATAATGGAAATGTTTCCGTATACCCAGCATATCGAATCGATGGCGTTACTTGAGCGCGTCGGAAAGGGGTAAGAGGTAAGTATGGTTTCGACCCGAACAGTGCATGAAGAGCACCGTCCACCTTTTGAAGAGTGGCTGGAGAGTCTCAACCTGTCTGACAGTACCGCCCAAAAACTACGTGATATCTCGCACATGCCGGATAAGCTGCTGGTGGGTCAGGAAATGGTAGAAATTCTGCATCAGTTGAATATGGATGATGCTACCCTTCAGGCTGCTTTGGTCTACCCCTATTGTCAGCAGCATGAATTGACCGACGCGGAAGTGCAGGAAAACTTTGGTGAAGAAATTGAGCAACTGATTATCGGTGTCAGGCGCATGGAAGCTATCCGCATGCTGCATAACCGTAAGCAGTCTGATAGCAAATTGTCGGCCCCGGATGAACAGCATATCGACAGTATACGCCGCATGTTACTGGCTATGGTGGAAGATGTTCGCGCTGTGGTCATTAAAATGGCTGAGCGGATTTGTGCGTTGCAGCAGGTTAAAAAAGCCGACGAAGAAACCCGCGTAATGGTTGCTCGAGAGTGTGCAACTATCTATGCGCCGTTGGCGAACAGACTCGGCATTGGTCAGCTTAAGTGGGAACTTGAAGATCTCGCGTTCCGGTATTTACACCCCAACACCTATAAGCAAATAGCTAAACAACTCGATGGTAAGCGTCGTGAACGGGCTGATTATATTGATAGCATGGTTGAGAATTTACAAACCTTGCTCAATAACGAGCGGATTGAAGCCGAGGTGTATGGGCGGCCTAAACATATTTACAGCATCTGGAAAAAGATGCAGAAAAAACACCTCACCTTTGAACAATTGTTTGATATACGGGCGGTTCGTATTATTGCTGAGCGACTGCAGGATTGTTACGCTGCACTAGGCACTGTGCATGCTCACTTTAAGCATATTCCCAAAGAGTTTGACGACTACATAGCAACCCCTAAGGCAAATGGCTATCAGTCTATTCACACTGTTATTCTCGGGCCCGAAGGCAAACCGGTAGAAATTCAGATTCGTACCCAGAAAATGCACCAGGATGCTGAACTGGGTGTCGCCGCTCACTGGAAATATAAAGAAGGCAGTACTGGCAAGGTATCAGGATACGATGAACGTATAAACTGGTTGCGTAAAATTCTGTTGTGGCAGGAGGAAGTGGCTGAATCAGGCGACCTGGTAGAAGAACTGCGCAGTCAGGTGTTTGATGATCGTGTGTATGTTTTCACCCCCCGTGGAGATGTGATTGATTTACCCCAGGGCTCCACACCGGTGGATTTTGCCTATTACATACACAGCAATGTGGGCCATCGATGTATTGGCGCTAAAGTAAATGGCCGGATTGTGCCTTTCACCTATCAGTTGCAAAGTGGCGACCAGGTCGATGTACTGACCGGTAAAGAGGCTAACCCCTCTCGTGACTGGATGCACCCCGGGCTTGGCCACGTGCACTCATCGCGTGCCCGCGCGACTATTCACAGCTTCTTTAAAAAACAAGATAAAGAAAAAAACCAGCATGCGGGTAAAGAACTCCTGGAACGTGAGCTACATCGTGTTGGATTAGCGCTCAAAATGGCCACAGATGCCTGTGAAAAGTTTAACGTACCTTCGGTAGATGAATTATATGCTGCGATTGGTGCTGGCGATGTCCGTGTTATGTCGGTGGTGCATTATTTACAGCAATTCCAGGCGCCTCCGCCGGAGCTGGAACTCAGCCCTAAACTTAAAACGCGCAAAACGGCAAGAGGTAAGAATAAGCCTGACAGCGTAGTAGTGCAGGGGGTGGGTAACCTGATGAGTCAATTAGCCAATTGCTGTCACCCTGTACCGGGCGATCATATTTTAGGGTATATCACCCAGGGGCGTGGAGTAAGTGTGCACAAAGATAGTTGTGACCAGTTACAGCATTTGCTTAACCAGCATCCGGAGCGACAAATTGAGGTCAGTTGGTCAGAAGATCTGAATGTAGGCTATGAAGCGAACCTCGACATCGAATGTATCGACCGCACCGGTTTGTTACGCGATATCACTACGGTACTGGCAAATGAAGGCGTAGCGCTGCTTGGGGTCAATAGCCTGAGCGACAAACGTCATCAAACTGCGCTTATTGCTATATCAGTTGAAGTTTCCGATGTGGCAAGCTTAACCCGACTGATCAATAGTCTCAGGCAACTGAAGGATATTATTGATGTCAGACGCAAAACCCACTAATCCCGCAGGCGCACTTGAACGGTTACTGCACATAATGGTGCGCTTACGCGACCCTGACGGTGGATGCCCGTGGGATGTGCAGCAAACTATGCAGTCGCTAACCCGTTACACCCTGGAAGAGGCGTATGAGGCGGTAGATGCTATAGAACGTAATGCCCCGGATGAGATTAAAGATGAACTCGGTGATTTGCTGTTTCAAATTGTCTTTTACGCGCAAATTGGCGCCGAGCAAGAGCTGTTTGATTTTACTGATATCGCTAATGCTATTAGCGATAAAATGGTGCGTCGTCACCCCCATGTGTTTGCAGCAGCACAAACACATGAAAGCCAACTGGATAAGCAGTGGGAAGCAATAAAAGCAACGGAGCAGGGCGATACGCCAAACGCGCTGCTTGATAGCATACCTGTAGGTTTACCGGCGCTGATGTATGCCCAAAAAATTCAGAAAAAATGCGCCCGTGTCGGCTTTGATTGGCCCGGCGTGGCGCCGGTACTCGACAAGGTGCGCGAAGAAATCGAAGAAATTCAGGCTGAATTAGATGCTGAAGAGCGTGATCAGGCTGCCCTGGAGGCCGAAATTGGCGACGCGTTTTTTGCTCTGGTTAATCTTGCCAGGCATTGTCAGGTGGATGCGGATGCCGCGCTGCGCCGGGCCAGCCAAAAGTTTAGTGGGCGGTTTGGCCAGGTGGAAATCTTAGCAACCTCAATGTACGGCGGTTTGGAAGGACGCGACTTAGCCGAGTTGGAGGCATTGTGGCAACAAGTGAAAGCCAGTGAAATTAATCAGCCCTGAGGTTATGCTGCTGTTGCAAATGCGTCATCATTGGATGTGGGTTTACTGTCCATAATGGTTGCTCAAAGGTGACTGTCAGGTTGGGGTTATTCAGATCGAAAATTTGTCTGGTGGGATCCGTGGCCAGCTTCATCGCGCTAATATGACGCTGATACTTTTCGAAATATTCCTTTAATTCACCATTTTGTAGCATCCTGAGCAGCCCTGTGTACATGCGCGTCACCAGCTCCGGATGTTTTGGGGAAACAAAGAAATACTCATAGCTTGGATAACGTAATAGTAAATTCTGCTCAAGCGCTACCTCTTTTTGATTGTGACGTTCTAAATCGTTAAACACTTCGATAACGTTGCGTGGAAAGTAATCGACCAGGCCTTTTTCAACGGCAGTGAACATCGACGTAAACCACAAGCTCCATGGCGCTCCTTCCACTTGCAGGCCATTGTGTTGCAATACCTGCAAATCAGGCCAGTCATCGCCCTGCACACCAAGATAATCCTGTAATGTCTCAAACGTTATATTGGCAGGGAAATGCGCCTGATGGGACTGGTTGATCACGAACACACGATAGCCCGCCAGGCCCTGCAGAAGCGGAAAACGAACAGGCAACAGCTGTTGCTCCCGTTGGTCAGAGGTCGCTCCCCACATTATGTGGCCTTCGCCATTTTGCAGTTTAAGAATTTGCCTTGCCTGAGGCATGGGCTGAGGGTGGGGAATGACTGTCGATTCGCCGTACTCGGGGGTTAACTCAATAATCCGGCGCAGCACTTTGGTATGGTAGTAACCGTAACCATCGTCAGCAAAGGCGCGGGTAAATATAATCTCCTGCGGTTCACTATGTGCTGTTGAACTCACCATAAGCAATAAAACTATTGAACAGTAAAGACTTATCCTTCGCATAACTCAAAACAAATAATCAGGCCCAACCAGTAGATTAGTGTATGGATGGTTAATCAGCCAATTATATTTTTTTACGCAATGGGGTTCGCTTTTTGTGCAAATCCTGTATAATTCGCGCCCTGCCCAGTTACACCCACTTTGGGAAAGTGGAAGAATCAATTGACTCGAAGGGGTCATCGCATTGATTTTAGGTGGTTTGAGGTAGTAAAAATTTATAAAAACTAGTTTAAACCAAGTAACGAATTACTTTCGGGTGAAATTTAAAAATGAAAACTTTTGTTGCAAAGCCAGAAACGGTTGTACGTGACTGGTATGTGGTTGACGCCACAGACAAAACTCTTGGTCGCTTAGCTTCAGAAATCGCTCTGCGTTTACGTGGTAAGCATAAGCCTGAGTACACTCCTCACGTTGACACCGGTGATTACATCGTAGTGGTTAACGCTGAGAAAATTACTGTAACTGGTAATAAAGCGAAGGGCAAAATGTACTACGCTCACTCTGGTTATCCTGGTGGTCTTAAAGAGACCAACTTTGAGAAGCTACTCGCTCACAAGCCAGAAATGGTTCTTGAAAAGGCGGTTAAAGGTATGTTGCCAAAAGGTCCTTTGGGTCGTGCAATGTTCCGTAAGCTGAAAGTTTACGCAGGTGCTGAACACATGCACACTGCACAACAACCTCAAGTATTGGACATTTAAGGAGCTTATCACATGGCAGATACTCAATATTACGGCACTGGCCGTCGCAAAAGTTCTACTGCTCGTGTATTCCTGCGTCCAGGTACAGGAAACATTACAGTAAACAAACGTGCTCTTGACGAGTACTTTGGTCGTGAAACCGAGTGCATGGTTGTTCGTCAGCCACTTGAACTGGTAGAACTGACTGAAAAGTTTGACCTTTACGTCACCGTTGTTGGTGGTGGTACAAATGGTCAGGCAGGTGCTATTCGTCACGGTATTACCCGTGCACTGATGGAATATGATGAAACACTTCGTCCGGCTCTGCGTAAAGCAGGCTTCGTAACACGTGACGCGCGTCGCGTTGAACGTAAGAAAGTGGGTCTTCACAAAGCGCGTAAGCGTCCACAGTTCTCAAAACGTTAATACGTTTTATGATTTTAAAAACCCGGTTATTACCGGGTTTTTTTATGCCCGTCAATTGGTCTGAACTGCTATATTTATCCGTATGCGGTATAACCGTGTTAATAATCGAAATAAATAATGAAAACAACATTGCCGCGTCAAATTAAGCACGAAGCGTGCTATTGTGATAAATTAATGTAAATAATTGGTGTAATAACGGGTAGCAAATTTATACTTTCGTCTCAAGCTAATGATTGGAGCCGGAAACTTACAAATATTTATCCAGTTAATTCCACTAATTCCTTGTGTTTTGAGGGGGTTTTCTTTTATCATTTTCGGTCGAAAAATAATGACAATCTTTCGTGTTAAATCGCATCTTTGCCTAATGAGACAGGCGTGATTCGCACGGCAAGTTTAATGAATGCCTGTTAATTAGCTTTATTAAAGCTGATGGCGGTTATTCATATTATCCAAAACCTGGAGAAAAGTGGATGAGCAATGTATCTGTAGATGCAAAAGAGTCTGCGCTGAGTGATGACAAACCGCAAGACAATCCGCGTCGCCGGTTCCTGACCGTTGCGACATCGGTTGTAGGCGGTGTGGGTGTAGTAGGTGCAGCTGTACCTTTCGTTGCGTCCTGGAATCCGAGTGCAAAAGCGAAGGCGGCCGGTGCTGATATTGAAGTGGATATCAGTGCAATAGAACCTGGCCAGCTGATTCGTGTCATGTGGCGAAGCAAACCGGTGTGGATCGTACGTCGTACACCTGAGATCCTGGCTGAACTTGGCAAACACGAGGACCGGTTACGTGACCCTGACTCTGAAAATGAGCAACAACCCGCTTTTGCGCAAAATCAGTATCGCTCAATGAAAGAGGAATACCTCATCCTGGTAGGTATTTGTACACATCTTGGTTGCTCTCCACAATACAAGAAAGAAGGTGCCTTTGAAGAGTTTGTAGAAGGCGTGCCGGATGGCTTTTTCTGCCCTTGTCATGGTTCAAAATTTGATATGGCCGGACGGGTTTTCCAAAACGTACCAGCGCCATTAAACCTGGTTGTGCCACCGTATCAGTTTGTTGATGACACAACAGTGATCATTGGTTCAGAAGCGGAGGTTGCGTAACATGCAAGCATTTTTAGCCTGGATTGAAGCACGCATTCCAATGATGCGTGTCGCCAACATGCACGCCATCCAGTATCCGGCACCCAGAAACATGAACTTCTGGTACGTCTTCGGATTTCTGGCCACTATCGTGTTAGTGAACCAGATTGTGACTGGTATTTGGTTGACCATGAATTTTAACCCAACCGCTGAAGGCGCATTTGCCTCGGTAGAATTCATTATGCGTGAAGTCGACTATGGTTGGATTATTCGTTACATGCACAGTACCGGCGCCTCGGCGTTCTTTATTGTGGTGTATCTGCATATGTTCCGTGGCATGATTTACGGATCTTATCAAAAACCGCGCGAACTACTGTGGATTTTTGGTATGTTGATTTATCTTGCGCTGATGGCTGAAGCCTTTATGGGTTATGTATTGCCATGGGGGCAAATGTCTTACTGGGGCGCACAGGTAATCGTATCGCTGTTCAGTGCCATTCCGGTTATCGGGCCTGATCTGGTGCAATGGATCCAGGGTGACTATGTTATCTCTGGTGCTACGTTAAACCGATTCTTTGCCTTGCACGTGATTGCGTTGCCACTGGTCATTGTTATTCTGGTGTTCCTGCACATCATTGCGTTACACGAAGTGGGTTCAAACAACCCTGACGGCATCGCCATTAAACACAAAAAAGGCAGTCTGCCTGAGTCTGAAAAAACCAAGTTCGAAATCCATGAGTATTACACCAGCAAGTACGACATTGCTGATGACGTACTGCCATTCTTCCCGCACATTGTGCTTAAAGATTTGGTCGCATTTTGTATTTTCCTCGCAGGTTTCACCTACATTATGTTCTTTGCTCCGGAGATGGGTGGTAAATTCCTTGAGCATCCTAACTTTGAAATTGCTAACCCACTGAAAACGCCTGAGCATATCTTCCCGGTATGGTATTTCACGCCGTTTTACGCAATTCTGAAAGCGGTTCCGGATAAGCTGTTTGGAGTTATCGCGATGTTTGGTGCGATTATCTTCCTGTTCCTGTTACCTTGGTTCGACCGCGGTACAGTTAAGTCCTGGCGCTATCGTAGTGGTCTGCACAAACTCAACCTGATTGTGTTTGCCATTGTATTTATCTTCCTGGGCTACTTAGGTGGCACACCGCAGGAAAACTGGAAGATAACTGCTTCACAGATCTTAACGGTAATGTATTTCGGTTTCTTCATCCTGATGTTTATTTACAGCAAGAATGAAACCACCAAGCCTGTACCAGCGAGGATCCCTAAATGAGAAAAATAATCTGTATTCTGGCGTTGCTGTTGCCGGGAATGGCGATGGCCGCTGGCGGCAATGTACACCTAGATAAAGCAAACTACGATTTGACTGATAAAGCCTCATTGCAGCGCGGCGCTAAGTTGTTCATGAACTACTGTCTCGGCTGTCATGGGCAACAATATCAGCGTTACCAGCGTACGTTTAACGACCTGGGCATTCCTGAAGAACTGGCACAGGAAAATCTGCAGTTCACCGGCGATAAAGTCTCAGACTACATTGAACGTTCAATGCCTGCTGAATCTGCGGCGCAATGGTTTGGTGCTGCGCCACCTGATTTAACCCTGGTTGCGCGGGTACGCGGGGCAGATTGGATTTATACTTACCTACGTTCATTTTATGTGGATGACTCGCGTCCGTTTGGCGTTAACAACACGGTATTCCCAGAAGTCGGTATGCCACATGTGTTGCAACCGCTCCAGGGAACGCCACGTAAAGCAACGGAACAAGCAATGGTTGATGGTGAAATGGTTGAGCGCCACGTCGGCATTAAAAGCGATGGTGACGGCAGTATGAGTGCAGCCGAGTACGACCAGGCGGTGCTGGATCTGGTGAACTACCTTGAGTACACGGGTGAACCGTTCCGTTTGCAGTCTGAATCCATTGGTAAATGGGTGTTAATGTTTATTCTGGTACTGTTTGTGTTTGTTTACTTGCTTAAGAAAGAATTCTGGCGAGACGTGCACTAATTGTTACTGTTTTATAGTATAATAAATTGCTAGGGGGCTTCTCGCCCCCTTTTTACTTTAATTTGGACGGGCAGACCTGTCCAGATATGATCGTTTTAATGTATTTCGGAGAAGAATGAATGGCCGTAGCCGCGAATAAGCGTTCAATAATGACGTTGTTCTCAGACACGATTGATATCTACAGTCACCAGGTTCGTATTGTATTGGCCGAAAAGGGCGTCGGCGTAGAGATTAGTTATACTGATCCCACCAAACTGCCTGAAGATCTGATGGATCTTAATCCTTACGGAACCGTACCAACGCTGGTTGATCGTGAGTTAGTGCTGTATAAGTCTCATATCATCATGGAATACCTTGATGAGCGTTTTCCTCATCCACCTCTTATGCCTGTTTACCCTGTATCGCGCGGCCAGAGTCGTCTGATGATGCATCGCATTGAGCAAGACTGGTATAGCCTGGCAGCACAAATTTTCCGTGGTGAAGGTGATGTTGAAACTGCGCGTAATGATTTGCGTGAAGCACTGCTTAGTCTGGCGCCGGTTTTTGCCGAAATGCCTTACTTTATGAGTGAAGAGTTTAGCCTGGTTGATTGTTACCTGGCACCATTGTTATGGCGTTTGCCAGCATTAGGCATTGAACTTAACGGCGCAGGTGCTAACGACATTCTTGGTTACATGAACCGGATCTTCTCACGTAGTTCCTTTAAGGCTTCGTTGACCGATCAGGAACGTGAAATTCATAACCCGTTATGAGTCAAATGACGTCGAACCAACCCTATTTGCTGAAAGCATTTTTCGACTGGATTGTTGATAATGACTTAACGCCGTACATTGTTGTTGATGCCACGAATAGTTTGGTAGATGTACCGCAGGAATTTGTTAAGGATGGTCAGATTGTACTGAATATCTCGCCATCTGCCTGCGTTAATTTTTACCTCGACAAAGACGGCATTTCTTTTCAGGCCAGGTTCAGCGGGCAACCACGCAGTTTAAGTATGCCATGTGAAGCCGTATTGGCAATTTATGCCCGTGAAAACGGTGCAGGAACTGTCTTTGCCAGCGAAGCTGAAACGGTCTCTGAAGACCGCGCAGAAAGCGAACCAGCACCGGCTGTCGAAGAAGTAAAATCAGATGTTGAAATACCACCGCAAACACCGCCCAAAACCCGTGGTAAGCCAAATCTTAAAATTATTAAATAATTTAGGATCACAGGTATTTCACACCGCTAGACAAGACCGGCCTGAAGGCCGGTTTTTTATTGTCTGTCATAAGCGACGTATTGCTACAACAAAAAAATGTGAACAATTCGTGATACTTTCGCGAGCTTTATTCCTCACTATCTCAGTGTCGGGCCCAATCAATACGTTGTTTAAACGTATTCGGCCTATTCATTAATTCATTACCAGCTCAACAACAGTTGGATACTTAGCAGAAAGTGAAGGAAAGTCCATGAGAATTAAACAACTAACATCATTATTATTAGCTGCCGGTGTAACCGCAATCGCACCGGGTCTGCAAGCCGCAGAACTTGAAGTGTCTGTACAAAACTTAACTCGTGGTATGTATTTCACGCCCATTTTAATCTCTGCCCATACGCCTGAACAGCAACTGTTTAATGTAGGCGAAGCGGCCAGCGCCGAGTTACAGGCAATGGCTGAAGGTGGGAGCATTGCAGGGTTAGCGGACGCTACCGCGGCAATGAGTGCGGATAATATTTTAAATCCAGCCAGCGGCTTACTCATGCCGACAGCGTCTACCACTGCAACGTTATCTACTGCTGATACGAATTCGGTATTGTCGATTGTGGCGATGATGTTACCGACCAACGATGGTTTTATAGGTCTTAATAGCTGGAATATTCCTACCGAGCCTGGCACTTACACTGTATACATCAACGCTTATGATGCCGGGACAGAAGCCAACGACGAAATTCGCGGCGGTGGTCAGCCGGGTGTTCCCGGGCTGCCCGTGCCCCCTCCACTTGAAGATTTAGTTGGCATGAACGGCAGTGGAATAACGTCTGAAATTGTCAATGATACCGTTCATATTCACCCCGGAAATCTGGGCGATGACGACAGTCAGGGCGGTAGCAGCGATATTTCAAACACCGTGCAGCGCTGGTTAAACCCTGTTGCCAAGGTCACAGTAACGGTATCGGAGTAGGAGATCTTATGATGTTTCAACAACGATTTTCACTGTCATTAATTGGCCTGGGTTGTTTGGCACTGAGCGCCTGTGGTGGCAGCAGCAATAATAGCCAACCGGCCCCCGAACCAGATCCTGTTTCGTATAGCTACGAAGTCACTGTACAAAACCTGACTCAGGGGCAGCCACTGTCACCGGTTGCTATTGTGCTACACAATAATGTAACGCTATGGACGATAGGTGAACCTGCAACGGTAGCACTTGAAGTGCTTGCTGAAGGCGGAGACGGTAGTGATTTTATTGGCGATGATTCTTTTTATGCGTCGATGACGGGAACAGCCCCCATTGGAGCCGGTGCCAGTGACACGCTCACCATTACCGTTACGGATGAAGCTGAATCTTTTATTAGCGTGGCGACCATGCTGGTTAATACCAATGATGCATTTGCCGGTATCAGCGGACACTCACTGGCTGAGTTGACGTTGAACGATACTATGGTGATGATGCTACCTGTTCTTGATGCCGGGACAGAAGCCAACTCAGAAGCTGCGGGGACTATTCCGGGCCCGGCTGATGACGGTGAAGGTTTTAACAGTGAGCGCGATGACGCTGACGTTGTCAGTTTTCATCCCGGTGTTGTTTCTGGCGAAGACGGTTTAACACTGTCGGTACTAACAAGCGCGCATCGATTTGATAACCCGGCTGTAAAGTTGAGCATTACCCGTGTTGAGTAACGGGTAAACCAAAGTCCGCAATAAAAGTAATTCCTCTCCGGTCTGTTAAATAAGTGTAAGGTTCCCTCAGCATTGTCTGAGGGGAAACAGCAGAACGGAGAAGGAATGATTCTAGTTATTAGCAGTGACCGTTTTAAGAGCGGTTCAGTTGTTGCTTGCATTAAGCGTGTAAGTGCTGAATGTGATATCACCAGCGCCACGAGTCAGGCTGTTCAGCGCTGTATTCAGTTTCAATACCCGGTAGTGATAATTGACAGTTATACCCGTCTTGCTAATCATTACGGGATCATTCAGCAACTTCAGCAGAATGTACCTGACTGTGCCATCATCGTTGTCGCGCATCAGGCGTGTGACGCAGAGCGCATAATGAGTCTGGAGTTGGGGGCTCAGGATTATATCGAGTACCCGTTTAATCCTGCCGAATTACAAGCGCGGGTACGTGTTCAGTTACGTCGGGCTGCACAAGTCAAAAATAAATCCCAGAGCATGCAGAAACTGGTACAAATTGGAGGCTTCGTGATTGACAACAGCTACCATCGCGCTGCTGTCGATGGTGAAGAGTTGCCCTTAACAGCCAAGGAGTTTGCTTTATTGCACTTTTTAGCCCGTCATCCGGATCAGGTTTTCTCACGTGAACAATTGCTCTCCTCAGTTTGGGGGTATCAATATGGCGGTTTTGAACACACTGTGGCCAGTCATGTAAACCGGCTGCGTTCAAAACTGAGTAAAACCAAAGCGGGTGCTCATTTAGTGGAAACTGTCTGGGGGGTCGGTTACAAATTTAACAGCGCATGTCTTGATATGGTCCGAACAGCGTAAACGCTTGGTTCGGCATGAATACACTTAATGTGGGTTGAAGCTATCGCTACTGTGCATATGTTCTTAAAAACAGCCCGTTATCAGACGGGCTGTTTTTATTGTCTGGCGTACTTAGTGAGAGCGGTTAGTCATGAGCTTTTCAGTCAGATAGGTAAACTCAAGAGCTGCCCGTTTTGCAGTTTCCTGCTGATTTGCCGCTGCTGAGTGGCCGCCGTCAATGTTTTCATAGTACAAAAACGGTTTGCCCGAGGCTTCAAATAGTCTGGCCATTTTTCGGGCGTGGCCGGGGTGTACCCTGTCGTCCTTTGTAGAGGTCACAAAGAAAGGCTCAGGATAGTCAGTTTCGGCATGAAAATTATGATACGGGGACATTTTTTCCAGCCACTCACGCTCTTTTGGTACATCGGGAGAACCATACTCGCCCACCCAGCTTGCACCGGCCAGCAACAAATGAAAACGTAGCATGTCGAGCAGGGGGACCTGCACAATGACGGCGTTCCAGAGATCGGGACGCTGAGTTAGCATCACACCCATTAACAATCCACCATTAGATCCGCCTTGTATACCAAGATGCTCTGGTGACGTAAGTTTATGATCTATTAACCATTCACCCACCGCTATAAAGTCATCATAGACAACCTGGCGATTGGTTTTTAGTCCTGCCTGGTGCCATTTAGGGCCAAACTCACCGCCACCCCGAATATTGGCTAATACGTAAGCGCCGCCGCGCTCCAGCCAAAGCTTGCCGCGCAGTCCGCTATAGTTTGGACGCATGGATATCTTAAAGCCGCCATAACCATAAAGCAGCGTCGGCGTTTGGCCGTCATGTTTAATCCCTTTTTTGTGAATAATGAAAAAAGGGATCATGGTGCCATCTTTAGAGGCTACTTCTTTTTGTTCAACAACCAGATCGTCTGCATCGAACCAGCTCGGCAAACTCTTGAGGTGACTAATATTCCCGGTAGCAGGGGAATAACTCATGAGCGAGTCCGAAGTCAGAAAACCCTCATAATTTATCAGCACAGTAGCTTCGTCCTTATCTGCAAAAGATACAGAAAGGGTGCCATTTTCCGGTAAATCGAGTTGTTTAATTTTCCAACCAGGCTGGCCTTTAGTCACGGCGAACACTTTACCGACTACGTTATCACTTACGGTCATTAACAATTGACCTTTGGTCATGGATACTGACTCAACAGCCTGGCGGTCATTGGGTTCAAATATCACTTCTGGCAAGCTTGCTTGGGTGATTTGTTCGTTTGCTGAATAAGGCATAGCCAGGAGGCTACCAATTTTAAACTGTGCAGTGGTGTTACCCGCTTTGACTGTCCAGTCCTGGTTAATCGTAAATACTAACTGTCCCTCGAATAAGCCAATCAGCGAGGACTTTTCCGGGATGGGTAATCGTACCGCTTGTTCATTGCCATCCGGAAAAACAAAGTAGTGCCGGGTAAAAAATGTGGGCGCAACCACTGCAGCTTGTAACGTGGTGCCATCGTCTTTTTTTACCACAAAAGGAAATACACCGACCTGTTTTTTATTACCGCTGTAAATGGTTTGCGCTTCGCTCAGTGGCTTGCCCCGTTGCCAGCGTTTAACCGTGGTGGGGTAACCAGAATCAGTAAGTGTTGAGCCATCGCCTCCCCAGTTAGTGGTGACCAGCAGCGTATTGTAATCCACCCATGCAGTACCTGATTTTGCTTCCGGTAATTCAAAACCGTCCTGCACAAAACGTTTGGTAGTCAAATCAAACTCGCGGATAACCACGGCATCTTTACCACCATCTGAAAGGCTCACTAAGCATTTGTAGTCGGCTTTTGCTTTTGCGGTATAACAGTTGGCACCTTTGTAAACCCAGTTTTTGTTTTCACTTTCTGCCAGCTTGTCGATATCGAGAATTGTTTCCCATTCCGGCTCATCGGTGGCGTAGCTGCTCAATGACGTGCGACGCCAAAGGCCTCTGACATTGGTTGTATCCTGCCAAAAGTTATACACGAAACCATCTCGAATACTGCCATAAGGGATACGCTCAGAGGCATTAACCACATCGAGCGCTTTAGCTTCCAACTCGGAATACACAGGATTTGCTTGTAACTTTGCCAGTGAACGTTGGTTCTGGCTGCGCACCCAATTCAGGGCATCCTCACCTTCGACTTCTTCCAACCAGAGGTAAGGGTCGTCTGCGGAATTGGTTGTTTCAGAGCCTGCTGAACTGGTAGCGTTCGAACTGACTTCAGGGGGATTGGACGCGCTACTGACGTCGCTTTGCTGTGTAATACAAGCACTCAGCCCTAACAGGACTATCGTTGCCAGCATCATAGACCGGATTAGTTCCATTTATTATCTCCTTGGAGGATACGTGTAGTGAGCTTTGTATGGATAGACAAAAAAAACACATGCCGCATAAGGTTATTGTGACGATAGGGCGTGTTGATCTTTTCTGTGCATTTTTGCAGCAGTTTGTGCGTCATTTAGGCAAGGCGGGGGTTTGCAGGTCTAGGGGCCTAAATCAAAAACACACAACGCAGCATAAATGACGCACAAGCGCTGCCCGAAGGGGTCGTCATGAAAGCATTTTACTCTTTGTCACAGCCCTTTGACTTAG
>JABXHM010000115.1 GCA_013373625.1 Alteromonadaceae bacterium
AACACTTGCTTATGGTGAACGTCAGGTTGGCGCTATGATCCCGCCAAACAGCGACTTGACGTTCGAAATCGAATTGCTAGAAGTACTTACCCGCGACGATTAACGGGACAACCTGGTCAATAAT
The DNA here is from genome assembly GCA_013373625.1 of Alteromonadaceae bacterium. Classification (GTDB taxonomy): domain Bacteria; phylum Pseudomonadota; class Gammaproteobacteria; order Enterobacterales; family Alteromonadaceae; genus Alteromonas. Next base: position 125 of record JABXHM010000115.1, read on the forward strand.
AACGGTAAGTCCGGCCGGGATAGTCATTGTGGCCGCTTACCGCAGTTTTTAGTGACCACGGCCGGAATCGGAATACTGCTTTTTTGCTCGTTGGTTAAATTTATAGCCTTTGTTCACACCTTGTCGGTATCGGATCACTGATATGTCGGCGCGGCCTCCCGTTGCGTGCTTAGTTGAGAGCCGGATTCATCCAGGCGTGGTTGCATACAAATTCAAACTACTTTGAAATCAAACCACACACCACTGCGCGAAAATATGACATTTGAATGGTATTGATTAAAGAATTTAACAGATGGGTTGTTGCCACTGGCATATATGCCGCGGCGGTAGTGGCGACTGGTACTGGTGGTAGCGCAATAGCGATGAGAAAAGCGCTGATATATTTATTAGTATTTGTCTTTTTTCAGGTCGTTTATGTCGTTCGGGCGGCGCCCTATGACTTAACGAGTCGCATTTTGATTTCTGTAGGGCTCTTATTTACTGTTGTGTATATAAAATATGAACGCCTGAGTGGCTATCGAAAGTCGTCGGACAGAATTTAGTGCAGGCAATAACCTTCTTTTCCTGTATCGCAAACAATCAGTCTCATATCAACAATACCCAACACGCACAAAAATCCTTATACCTGTTTAAAAAACAAAACACGTTTACTGTATTCGCCTGTTAACCAGGCTCTGCAGCGAGATGAAACGCTGCAAATGACAGTGCAAGGCAATGCTTGAGATTGAATCAATTCATCCTGGGTTAGCGACGAGTTGTCCACTTTCAAAATGCTGGCAGACTTCATCGGTCAGCCATTCACGCCGGGTAACCAAAGAGCATAAACAATTAACAGCGCTCTGCTTTGGCAGTATTGGCCATCAATAAATGCACATGACAAACAACTTCAATCGTTAAGGCACGTATCAGGCACAACAACCGCTTGCAGTAACTGCCTGCGCGTACTTTACACCGTTTGCTGTGCAACCTAGTTTTCATAAAGGCCAAAGGAGGTACCTGTGCCGATAATTAAATGTCCAGACTGTTCAAACGAAATGTCAGATTTAGCGCCGGCTTGCCCAAATTGCGGTAAACCCAACGCCAATGCCCCTGTGCCTGAACGCAAACCAAGCATTCTGCTATGGGTGGGTATTGTTTTCGCTCCGATCTTATTTGCCTGGTTTACGCTGCGTAAAGGTTATACAAACAAGGTAAAAGGGATCGCATTTTCCTGGATGGTGATCACACTGATTTTCGTTGCCTCACAAGGTGACTCGAATGGTTCGTCAGGTTCACCTAAAACGGCCAGCGCTGATACGATCATAAATGTTGAGATGCAGACGCTTCTGGGCGCATATCAAAGCAACGAGGTCGGCGCCGATAACGAGTTCAAAGGCAATCTTATTCAGGTAAGAGGTATTGTCGGTGACGTTAAAAAAGACTTCGTTAATAACTTGTACGTTATGCTTGGTACCGGCGCTCAATTCGAAATCCCACAAGTACAGGCATTTTTTGATGATTCAATGAATGACCAACTGGCGCAGCTTCGTAAAGGGCAAACAATAACCGTTGTCTGCCGGGTAGAAGGGCTAATGATGAACGTATTAGCCCAGGACTGCATTATTAAGTAATAGGCAAAATAACGCTAATCGGCCACACGACAAAAACAATGGAAGTTTGTCCTGTGGCTCTGGCATGAACCGACATCGTGTCTCAGATACATGCCATAGCCCATACTACACTGCCAGTCAGGCTTTGCCCTGACAAAATACCTGGGCGTCACAAACTTTGATGGTCTTATCAATGAGATAATGGTGGTTGGGGCACAAAAAAACCGACTCTAAGGTCGGTTTGTTGTTACAACATCTAAAAGTGGTACCAGAGGCCGGACTTGATTGGACAGACATTCGGACGGCATGACCACGGAGGCAACGGATTTTGAAAAGTTGGTGTGTTAAATGGTAATTTAAAATCAGTTGGTTGAAGTTTCAGTTAAACACTTCGCATATAGTTACGCAGTAGAAAAGAGTGCAATGTTCTACTTTAGAACTCGAACGAACTATCTATAGCATTTCTCAGCCTTTATCCCCAGTACTGAACATTTTTCAATTTTTGGAGCAGTTTAAGACTACACCGTTATATCGTTATGGATAAAACTCTCTTAGGTTAATAGTTGTTTGTTTTCTGTACTAAAAATAAGGTATGGTAATTCAGGATGATGCCTTTTTGAGCAAAGTGGTCGCAGCATTATGTGTTTACTGTAAATGTAATCAGTCCAGCTAATCAGTAAGAACAGTCTTAAACATCCTATCGATAGTTGAGGTGTCCTTCGGAAGTTGTCGGATATTCATAAGCTGTTCCCTTAAATTGTGAAAATGGAATTGAGCAATGACTAGTCAAAATAATGAAGAAGATTTTGAAGCAAAATCAAAAATCCCTTACGTTATACTACCAGTATATGATTTCGATAAAGTCTCTCCTAACGAGTCTGGTAAAGAAAAATCGTTAAAGAGATTCTGGATTAAAAAAAAGAAAAGTAAGTCTAAAAAGTCAGCTTATTTATATGGAAGAGAGCGATTCAAAACCAAATTACGTTCAACACTAACCGAAGCAGTAATTAATAATGGCGGTTGTTTTCTGGTTGGAGGCTATCGTGGGGTAGGTAAAACCTATTTAGTTGATAAGGTGATTCATCAACTAACCACTAAATCTAAAGTTACCAAAAGCAATGAAAATAAAAATCCATTAGCGGGTATTTCCCTTGAAACAATTAAAATAGATCTTGGCGTAGATTCTGAACTTTCAACACGTGATATATTGTGCGATCTTACCGAGTCTCTTCACGCCCGTAGTGCCGAAAAAAATAGTGTAGTAAAGAAATATCTCGATCTATTTCAAATTGCTATGTTTATTTATTTTCCAGCACTTATTCTGTCGCTATATCATTTTCCTTATAGTCATAAGAGCGTCGGTTATTCCTTGCTGATTGGGCTATTTGCAAATGCCATTGGTATTGGCACTTTAGCCTTTATCATCGTTTTTCTTCTTTATCTTCGCCGCAAGTACGTTTCAAAAATTCTGAAAAACCACAGTATTATAAAAGAGTTAACGTTTGCTTCTAGATTTGCCAGGGAATGGGATCATTCTTCGTCAATCAGTGCGCCGCCTATAAAAAACCCTTTTTTTCAAACCAAAACTCGCCTGAATCAGGAACCTATTTCTGCCAGGAGAGTTCAGCAAGAACTAATTAATTATTTTAAGAAAGAACATGAAGATGGTAGGCGTTATATTATTGTTTTTGATGAGGTAGATAAGATAAACCCATCTGCTCCCGAGCCTGAATCTATGAAACATAAGTCCAGAAAACAAAAAGTAGATGAGTTACTTGGTGGACTGAAGGCATTGATGAATAACTCTAACGCTACGTTCATTGTCGTAGCTGGCAGAGAAATCGTGGATGCTTACTACTCAGAATCGGGATATACAAGTGTATTGTACGAAAGTGTGTTCGATGACATCTTTTATATTCCCACGTTGTTAACTGACTGGAGTGACAATGCTCCTAACTCGTATACATCGATGTTGAGGGGTTATGTGCATGAGTACATGTTTGGTTACACGGAAAGTGGGCAAAGCATTGATGGAGCGAAAGAGCACGATAAAAAACAGTCCGAAACCCCTTTGAAAGAATTAATAGCGAAGATGGAAGACGCTCAGAATTCACATTCGGGTGAGAAGGACCAAAACTCAGTAGAAGTATTAGATCTTATTTTTTATTACGAAACGTTTATCAAATACCTAACTTTGCATTGTTGGGGTAATTTTCGACGTTTGCAGTTGATGCTTCGTGATCACACCGAATACTATTCTGATGAATTGGAAGCGCGCTTTGCTAGAGATGGTTTAATCAGTTGTGTCAAAGATCCTTCTGCAGGACAAAAAATTTTATTATTTACGCCGACAGATATTAAACGAATGTTTGTCAGTGCAAGGTTATATGCTTTGTTCGAAGTTCATCTTGGTCGGGTTACATCAAAAACCGATGACAAAGCAGCAGTATCCAGTTTAATAACCATACTGGATATTTTCAGGTTTCATAGTCGCGGTTTCTCGCGGCCTATGATAGATCGCACAGTAGCAGGTATTGATGTGCATACTGAATCGAGTTTGGCCTATATCGCGGACGACTACCTGCATTCTACATTTCAATCAATGATACGCAGAACTTCAAACAATATATTCCCATATCGATTCTATTTATCTACAGATATGGAACTCAGTTATTTTGCCAAAATGCTCGGCGCTAAATCCTCTAGTTTTGAATTTGCTTTAGATTCTGCTGAACCTGTTAGAGAGTTCTACATGAAGGAGGCAATCAGACGCACTCCTGATGGGTTAGCTAATAGCTCATTAGCAAGTGCTAAATTACAAGCAATTTTAGGTGACTTATACAGCTCAGAACATAAATTCGATATGGCGTTAACGAGCTACTCAAATACACTTTTTTTGCTCAAAAAGTTACTGCGTAATCATGATGAAACACATTGGAAAGAGGACGCCGGGGTATCATTGGAATCGCAATATATGCTGATCCGTACGTTGTTGAAAAAGGGAATTGTTGAAGAATCGAGAGAAAATAATAAAAAAGCGTTGGCAATTTATTCAGAAGCTGAAGGTATCGCTCGGACGGTGTTTGATATTACGCCAACCAAACCTGATATTTTACGGAGAAAACGAAACGTTGAGGTCGACTGGCATTACAACGATGTAAATTCCGTTCTTGGACACTTTCACAGTATTGCTGAGTCGGTAGTGGCAAAGTTGGCGATGGACTTTGTAGAGATTAAAGCAGGGAGAAAAACCAAGCTGGAAAACTTTTTCACAAGTTATTCATGGAAAGAGTTGAGCGAGAAACCTAGTTTTAAATTTCTATCTAAATATTTAAGTGCTGCTTTTTACAGTGGTCACTACAAAGTTCTAATAGAGCAGACTGAGAAGAATGTAGAAGAAAACCCGTCGGATTACAATGCAGTCGATGGGATGTTTAGATATGTAGACGGTTATGAGAGAAATGCCGCTGATAAATACATATGTGCGCAGATATTATTTTCTTCCTTTGCAGATGATGTACGAGCTTGGGTAGAGATGATAGAGAAACATAGCGAACTCAGAGCATTTTTTTTATTCTGGGCTCAATGTGTGCTCTGGTTGTCCAATTTTGATCATAAACAAAATCAAGCATCCGATGAGCAATGGCTTAAAGAGTTAGAATTGTTAACTTTTATCGAAGCCCCGCTCTGTTCTGAAAAACAACAAAAAGAAGCCGTAAGAAAAATTACTAAAGCTTTTATTGAAACTTTTCGAGCTGCAGATCTTTCCAAAAAGCAGGGGAAACACGCAGACGCCGCACACCAGTATTCTAGTATGTTGTTAAACTGGATCGCAGTTCTGGAGCTAGTGTCTTGGAAAGATCTAGTAGAAAAATGTGGAACTAAGAATTTTTCTGATATTAGAGAGTTGGTAGAAAGTCTGCAACAAAAGCCGGAGTGGATAGATGATGCGGTTATAAGTGCACAGGATTGTGTTGAAAAGGCCGATAGATCTGCCAACATCGCAATGCGTGGAAAAATAATTAATGACTATAAGCTTGCTACTGGCTCGAAAGTAACGAGTTCATTGAGAGTGACCGATATACTAAGTCAGTTCGAGGAGAATAATGTTACAAATGAAGCAAGGTCTACATTGATTTGGTGCCGTTCTAATTTAAGTAACTATTTATTGATGTTTGGTATTTGGGAAGACTACTGCCGCTACTCAATAATACAGTGGTGCGTCACTATCCCATCTATCCGGGTAGTTAGAAGATGTGCCACTGAAAGGATTTCTGAAACTTCACTACCTCTGGATAAATTGCCGTCACCCGTGGGAAATTTGCCACGAGTTAGGGCGCTATATTGCTGGCTTCGGGCCAGGCATGAGATGCATACATTTCACGACAAGTATAGAGTAGGATTTATAGACAAATATAACTGGGGTGACTCTGCTCATGTTGAACTCAAAAAAATAATAGAATTACTTGTTGAGTCATTGGATGAGTACAGAAAAGCGTTTCGGAGTGACGACCCGGACAGTTTTCCGTCCAAATCTCATATCTACTTTAACTTGAACGAGTTACTCAAATTGCCGGATATCGACAAATTGATTTCAGAAATACAAAAGGATAGTCAAGATAAACGTGATGACGAATTGTTTTATTTATTTTTAGAATCTGAATTTGTTAGTAAACATCTGGATAAACATAGCCGCGATTTACAGCAGTTCAATGATGCTACATGCAGCGCATTTAAGCGAAAAATCCGGCACAAGTATTTTCTATATGATGATTTTGACGATCCATTTTTGCTTGCTGAGTGGAGTCACTTACGATTGCTCTCATCCACAGCCAGGCTGCTGACGTCAGCGACTAAACGCTTCGAGTTAGACTAACCTCAGGCGGCTATTAATACCTGATAGAATTAGATGAATGCTGATCCCCAATTTATGGGGTAGAGCCTAAAGCTACTCTGAAAGGAATGGTACCAGAGGCCGGACTTGAACCGGCACGCTATTTCTAGCAACGGATTTTGAATCCGTCATGTCTACCAATTTCATCACTCTGGCACAGATAGATGTGCTATGACTGCGTTACAGTCAGGTTGCGAATTATAACGATGTTGTCATTGGTGACAAGCCTTTTTTTGCGATTGACGGCTATTTGCTTATTATGTGTACGTTGCCTGTGCTAACTGTTGATATCGGAGTGAGGCAGCAAGATTTTTATTTACTTTCTTAATGCTGCCATAGGCTTGTGTCTCGGGCGATTGCGGCATAAAACGTAAAATAAATAGCAAAAAGATTAAAAAATGACCTGACAGCTTCTGTGAAAGAGTGCTATTATTCTCCTGCCTTTAGAAGGTTCTATTACATTTGAATATTGCTCGTTCCGTTGATCCATTGTTAGTCCCTCGCGCGATTCACATATTAACGATTACTGAATCAAGCCTGCCGCAAAACAGATAGCCCCTTCAGTGCAATACCGATTGCGTTTTGCAATCACTTTAAAATTTATCCTATTAGGAGTTATCTATGTCTACTACTACAGGCACAGTAAAATGGTTCGACGAAGCTAAAGGTTTCGGTTTTATTTCTCAAGCAGATGGTGGCAAAGATGTATTCGTACATTTCCGCGCGATCAAATCTGACGGTTTCCGTACTTTAACTGAAGGCCAAAGCGTTCAGTTTACAGTAGAACAAGGAAACAAAGGTCCTCAAGCAGCTGACGTAGAAGTGCTTTAAGACTTTAAAACAAGCGCCCCACGGGCGCTTGTTTGCTATTCCCTTCTGTATCAGTAACATTCCCGGGCTGCGCCAGCCAAATACATATCCAGCTTTTTTAGTTTCACACCCAAGCATCTACTTTCCTGCTATTCTGTGGCACACTTGCGCGCAGTATTTATTGATCCCTGAATGCCATGAGTAAACAATCAAACAAATCGGTTAAAACCGTGACCACAGCACCCGTTAATACCGATATGAACAGAGCCAGCTTTGTACGTCGTCTTGCGGCGATGATTTATGACGCTCTGGTGGCCACAGCAGTGGGTATGTGCGCGGCGATGATTCTGATTGTCGGGTTGGTCGTGTCTCTTAAGAACGGCTGGTTAGATTTGCAAGGCTACGCTGAGCCAAATGAACTGCTGCAGCAATCATTGCTGTACAAAACGCTCATTCAAATATGGGTGGTATTGTGGGTGTCGGTCTTTTTCTTATGGTTTTGGAAACGTGGCGGTCAAACCTTAGGCATGCGTGCCTGGCGCTTACGTATTTTTAGCACTAACGATGCGCCGGTCACCTGGTCACGTTTAGTGTTGAGGCTAATCACTTCGCTCGCGGGGCTGGGCACACTACTGGTATTGTTCGACGTCAAAAACAAACTGGCGCTGCAAGACAGGGTGGCTAAAACAGAAGTACTCAAACTTACCAAAGAACAAAATAACCACAAAAGCTGGTAATTTTAAGTGCTGTCTATGTTAAAGCCTATCGGGCAAGCAATGCGGCAGAAATCGCAGCAAACAGAATGCTGGGTAGCAACGCTCCGAGTATGGGGGGAATGTTATATACCAAACTCAGCGGGCCAAATACTTCATTCGTAATAAAAAAGCTAAAGCCAGTTAATACACCCATAATAATGCGTGCGCCCATCGTAACACTGCGCAATGGGCCAAATATAAACGACAGTGCCATTAACAGCATAACGCTCACCGTTACCGGTTGTAATATTTTACGCCACAAGGCCAGCTCATAACGGCTGGTATCCTGCTTATTATTGGCCCGATAGTTGATGTAATCAAACAGGCCCCTGATAGACAAGGCTTCCGGTTTAATGGTGACTATACCCAGCTTATCCGGCGTTAACGATGAGTTCCAGCGCCATTTTTCTTCAACATCAGCAGTAATGGCGTCTACGCCAAAGCGAGTATGGGTGACTTGCGTTAACGTCCATCCGTTGTTTTCATAATAACCACGACTGGCATTAGTAATGCTGTCGAGTTGCAGTGAGTCGTTGAATCGGTAAATGCTAACATCCTGCAACGAGTCTCTGCTGATAACCTGGCCAATACTTACAAAGTGCTCGCCATCTTTGGCCCATACCAGCTTATCGGATGAAAACAATGAGCCGCCGGTGATGGCTTCGGTGCGCAACTCTTTAGCGCGGGATTCACTCACTGGTGTTACCCATTCGCCTACAGCCATCACAACCAAAATCATTACAACGGCTGACTTCATAGCAGAGTTAATCAGGTTCCAGCGGCTCAGCCCGGCGGCTTGCATAACCACCAATTCACTGTTACTGGCCAGCACGCCCATGCCTATTAGCCCGCCGAGCAGGGTAGCCATGGGGAAAAACTGCTCAAGATCGCGAGGCAAACTAAGCAGCACATAAACGAGGGCCGCAAGCATGTCGTAATTGCCTTCGCCTACTTTACGAAGTTGCTCAACAAACTTGATAAGCGCACTTAAGCCAATTAATACTGACAGGGTTACCGTGACAGTACCGAGTAATGTTCTGGCAATGTACCAATCAAGCAGGCGGATCATGACTTCCTCCTGTTTAATTTTGCGCGTATTTCTGTGCCAAACTTACGGTCACGGGCCAGTAAGGTAAACCCAATCATCAGCATAATGCCATGTACCCACCATAGCCCAAGCTGGATAGGTATTTTGCCATCTTCGAGAGCGCGGCGGCTGGCCAGTAACAGCATGAAGTAGCCAAGGTACAGTAAAATGGCCGGAAACATCTTACCAAAACGGCCCTGGCGCGGATCGACTGCGCTTAGAGGCACGGCGATCATCACTAAAAACGGAATCGATAAAGGTATCGCTAAACGCCACTGAAGTTCGGCCAAGGCTTCAATTGAGCCGTCTTCAAGTAGCTCGTTAGTGGCAAGCACCGACACTTTTTTACGTGACTGCTGTTGCTCAGGATCGTCGATTTGAATTTGATATTCATCAAAGGCAACCACGCGATAAGCAAGCTGCTGTTGCTTACCTTCATACTGATTACCATGGTTGAGGATAAGTTGCCGGGTACCATCGGGTTCTTTGTTCACTGTACCACGTTGAGCGTAAACTACCCGAACCTGCTCATTTGCTTCGGCCTGTTGTTGGGCCAGAAAAACTTTTTGAAGTGAGTCATCACTACCAATTTCGTGTACAAATATTACCGCTTCCTGGTTGCCGGTTTGTTGAAACCGACCAGGAATAATTGCACTGAATCCAGCTTCAGCACGGGCTTGTTCACGCAGATTAAATTCACTTTCGGCGGCCAGAGGAGCTAAATAAAGTGTTATAACACCGGTAAATAGCGTAATAATGACAGATAAGAAAAGCATGACACGGGTGACATACCATTCACTGATCCCGCAGGCTCGCATGACGGTCATTTCACTGTCGACGTACAGGCGACCATAAGCCATCATAATGCCTAAAAAAGCACTGATAGGTATTACCAGAGAGGCCAGCACGGGAGCGTACAGTGACAAGAACCCCAATACCAGGCTGGCAGGGATATCGCCGTCTGAAGCGTCACCTAAAACGCGGACAAAACGCAGCGTGACAAAGATCGCCATCAAAATTAAAAAAATGGCAACTTGTGATTTCAGCGTTTCCTTAAGCAGGTAGCGGAATATCAGCATATCCCACCTGTGTAAAAAGTCGGAATTTTAGTGAAAGCAGCTATAATTTTGAGTAAACTTACCATTTTTACAAGTTTTGCCAGTAATAACTAACTGTTGGCGCCGGAAGGTGCGTTTGCCTGAGTAGTATTAAACGACAACTTCAACGCGCCTACGCAGAAGAATTGAATTCGTGCGTATTAAACCATAAAGCTAGGCAAAACGGGATGTAAAAATTATTCCGGGCCAACCAGACAGAATAAAAAGAGGTGATATTGTGGAGTTTAACGTAAAAAGTGGCAGTCCAGAAAAGCAGCGCAGTGCATGTATTGTGGTGGGCGTTTATGAGCCGCGACGTTTATCCGGCGTTGCCGAACAATTAGACGACATCAGTGAAGGTTATATCAGTAACTTGCTACGTCGCGGTGATCTGGAAGGAAAAGCCGGGCAAATGCTGTTACTTCATCATGTGCCGAATGTGCTGAGTGAGCGCGTGCTGTTGGTTGGCTGTGGTAAAGAGCGTGAGTTGGATGAACGCCAGTACAAACAAATCATTGCTAAAACAATACAAACCCTCAATGAAACCGGTTCAATGGAAGCGGTCTGCTTTTTAACTGAGTTACATGTTAAAGGCCATGATACCTATTGGAAGGTACGTCAGGCGGTAGAAACCTCTCAGGACACCCTGTATACCTTCTTACAGTTAAAAACTAAAAAAGGTGAGCCGCGCCGGCCCCTGCGTAAACTGGTGTTTAATGTGCCTACACGTCGCGAACTCACCGTTGGCGAAAAAGCGGTAGAGCACGGACTGGCTATTGCAAAAGGTGTAAAGGTCACGAAAGACGTCGCGAATATGCCACCGAATATTTGTAATCCTGCCTATTTGTGGGATCAGGCGCAGCAACTGGCTACAGAATATGACAGCATCGACGTGGAAGTGGTAAACGAAGCCAATATGGCCGAGTTAGGCATGAACTCCTATCTGGCCGTTGGTCGTGGTTCTGTCAATGAATCGCTCATGAGTATCATTCATCATAAAGGCGGTGATAGTGAACAACCGCCTTTAGTGCTGGTGGGTAAAGGGCTTACCTTCGATTCGGGCGGTATTTCACTAAAGCCTGGCGAGGGCATGGATGAAATGAAATACGATATGGGCGGAGCGGCGTCGGTACTGGGTGTTATGCACACGGTAGCGGCACTTAACTTACCCCTTAACGTTATTGGCGTGCTGGCAGGTTGTGAAAACATGCCTGATGCCAATTCATATCGCCCGGGTGATATTCTCACTACCATGTCAGGCCAAACCGTTGAAGTACTCAATACAGACGCTGAGGGCAGGTTAGTATTGTGTGACGCGCTAACTTATGTTGAGCGTTTCGATCCGGAAACGGTTGTTGATGTCGCAACGCTCACTGGTGCCTGTATCGTTGCGCTTGGCAAACATGCCTCAGGTTTAATGAGCACGCACAACCCGTTAGCACATGAGTTATTAAACGCGTCAGAACAAGCGTCTGATCGAGCCTGGCGTTTACCGCTGTGGGATGATTATCAGGAGCAACTGGAGAGTCCGTTTGCCGATATGACTAACCTCGGTGGCCGGGCTGCAGGTTCTATTACCGCTGGGTGTTTCTTGTCACGCTTTACCAAGAAATACAACTGGGCTCACCTTGATATCGCAGGTACTGCCTGGAACAGTGGCAAGAATAAAGGTGCTACTGGCCGTCCCGTCCCTATGCTGTCGCAATTCTTAATGAACCGCGCTGGTTTAGGCCAGGAGGATTAATTACTAATGCCTGCTGTTTCGTTTTACGCACTGGCTGAAGAGTCTGTCACACCAGAGGGCCTGGCAAGCGTCTCTGCGGTATGTGCGAAAGCCTGTGAGTTGACCGCCGAACTTTATGCACAGAAGAAAAAGAGTGTGGTACTGTGCGTCGATCAGGCGCAGGCTGAGGCGGTTGACGAGCTATTGTGGCAGCTACCGGCTGCCCGTTTTGTACCGCATAATTTAACCGGGGAGGGGCCGCCCGGTGGCGCACCGGTAGAAATTGTCTGGCAGCAAAGTGCGCTGCCACGCAAACAATGCCTGATTAACCTTAGCGGACAAATGATAGAAAACCCGAACCAGTATCAACAGGTAATTGACTTTGTACCGGTAGAGGAAACGGCTAAACAACAGGCCCGACAACGATATAAACAATTTCAACAAGCCGGTTGCCAAATGCAATTTTTGCCGGCCTAAAAAAGAGAATTTTTGAGAAACTGCATGGATAAAACCTACGAACCCCAATCTATAGAGCAGCAGTGTTACCAGCGCTGGGAAGAAGAAGGCTTGTTCAAAGCCAAGGGCACTGACGCGCCTACAGGTAATCCGTACTGTATATTACTGCCGCCGCCGAATGTGACTGGTAGCCTGCACATGGGCCATGGTTTTCAACAAACCATTATGGATGTGTTGACCCGTTATCACCGCATGAAGGGTGACAACACCTTGTGGCAGGTGGGTACCGACCACGCCGGTATCGCTACACAGATGGTGGTTGAACGTCAGTTAAATGCCCAGGGTAAAACCCGTCACGATCTCGGTCGCGATGATTTCATCAGTAAAATCTGGGAGTGGAAAGAGCACTCCGGTGGCACCATTACCAGTCAGATGCGCCGGTTAGGCACCTCGCCTGACTGGGATCGTGAAGTGTTCACCATGGATGAAAACCTGTCAAAGGCCGTTACGGAGGTGTTTGTAAAACTCCACGAAGACGGTCTCATTTATCGCGGTAAGCGTCTGGTTAACTGGGATCCGGTTCTGCATACCGCTGTGTCAGATTTAGAAGTACTCAACGAAGAAGAAGCCGGCCACATGTGGCACATGCGTTATCCGCTGGCCGATGGCAGTGGCAGTGGCAGCATTGTGGTGGCCACTACCCGTCCGGAAACCATGTTAGGCGATACCGCGGTTGCCGTGCACCCTGACGACGAGCGTTATCAGTCGTTGATTGGCAAAGAAATTAAATTGCCCATTACCGGGCGCCTGATCCCAATTATTGCCGATGATTATGTTGACCCTGAATTTGGTACCGGCTGTGTAAAAATCACCCCGGCGCACGATTTTAACGACTATGACATGGGTAAGCGTCATAACCTACCCATGATCAACATCTTTACGCCAGATGCCAAAATGAACGACGAAGCACCTGAAGCTTTCAGAGGCCTCGACCGTTTTGACGCACGTAAGCAAATCGTCGAGCAGCTTGAAGCTGACGGAATACTGGTGAAAGTGGACGATCACAAGCTTAAAGTGCCGCGCGGCGACCGAACAGGCGCGGTTATTGAGCCGTATTTGACCGATCAATGGTACGTGGCTATCGACGAGCTCGCCAAACCGGCTATTGATGCCGTAGAAAGTGGTGAGATCCGCTTTGTTCCGGAAAACTGGAACAAAACCTATTACCAGTGGATGCACAACATTCAGGACTGGTGTATTTCCCGTCAGCTATGGTGGGGACACCGGATACCAGCCTGGTACGATAATGACGGCAATATCTACGTTGGTCGCAACGAAGAAGAAGTGCGTACCAAGCATTCGTTAGCTGCCGATGTTGTTCTGAAGCAAGACGACGACGTACTCGATACCTGGTTCTCTTCGGCCTTATGGCCATTTGCCACCATGGGCTGGCCGGAGCAAACCCCGGAATTGGAAACCTTTGTACCGTCTTCTGTGCTGGTAACCGGTTTTGACATTATTTTCTTCTGGGTAGCCAGAATGATTATGATGACCAAAAAGTTCACCGGTAAAATACCGTTTAAAGACATATACATTACTGGCTTAATCCGTGATGAAAGCGGTGACAAGATGTCAAAGTCGAAAGGTAATGTACTGGATCCTATCGATTTGATTGACGGTATTGATCTGGAGTCGCTGGTAGCCAAACGTACCTCTGGCATGATGCAGCCACAACTGGCCGCTAAAATCGAAAAACGTACACGTAAGCAGTTCCCTGAAGGCATTCATGCCTATGGTACCGACGCGCTGCGTTTTACCTTTGCTGCAATGGCATCGACCAGCCGTGACATCAACTTTGACATGGGGCGGGTAGAAGGTTATCGCAATTTCTGTAATAAAATATGGAATGCATCCCGGTTTGTGTTGATGAACACCGAGACTGAAGATACTGGTCGTGACGGTGGTGAGCTGGTTCTGAGTCTGGCTGATAAGTGGATTTGGGCACAATTCCAGCAAACGCTTACCGAGTTTGAAAAAGCGCTGGGTGAATATCGCTTTGATATCGCCGCGCAAACCGTGTACGAGTTTACCTGGAATCAGTTCTGTGACTGGTATCTGGAACTGACCAAACCGGTGCTCAATAATGATGAGGCCAGCGATGCTGAAAAACGCGGCACCCGCCATACACTGATCAACGTGTTGGAAAGTCTGCTTCGATTACTGCACCCACTCATGCCGTTTATTACCGAAACCATCTGGGAACGCGTGGCACCCCTTAGTGCGCTGGACTTCAAAGCTGGCGACAGCATCATGGTGCAGCCATTCCCGGCAGTAGATGCAGCTAAAAAAGACGAACAGGTTCTGGCTGACATTGAATGGGTTAAGCGTTTCATCGTGGGTATTCGTAATATCCGAGGAGAAATGGACATTGCCCCTAGTAAGCCTTTGTCGGTATTGCTACGCAACGTCAGCAGCGATGATGAGCGTCGCCTGGGCATTTCCCGCACCTTTATTGACCGGTTAGCCCGATTGGATGCGATCACTATACTGGCCGCTGGTGAGCAAGCCCCAGCAAGTGCCACAGCATTGGTAGGAGAGATGGAAATCTTAATTCCTATGGCTGGCCTTATCGATAAAGAAGCCGAGCTTGCGCGTATTGCTAAAGCCATGGATAAACTCGAAAAAGATCTGGGCCGCTTTAAAGGCAAGCTCTCTAATGAGAAATTTGTAAGTAATGCACCACCAGCAGTGATCGAAAAAGAGAAAGCCAAGCTGGCCGACACTGAGTCCCAACTGGCTAAACTCAAAGCGCAGCAAGAGACGATTGCTGCGTTGTAATGTCGCAGTGATAGTAAACTAAAACAGAGGCGAGCTTACACAGCTCGCCTTTTTTATGAGTAACGCCTGATTACTTAAACAATGGCGATATTCACTAAAAAGTTGTTAATGCCCCCAAGTTGTAAAAGCCCCTATTTTTGTAACTTATTGAATATTATAGATAAAATATTTGGTGTGAAGCTTGCTTCTTTATTTGAAATTCAATCACTGAATAATGGAAACAAGTGAATGGTTACCTTAGAAGATCGCCCCATCGAACAAGTCCGCGAAGAAGTTATCGATAAGCTCATTTACCATTATAGTCATGGTGTAATTTCGGCTGAGGCCTTTGAGCGACGGCTCGATGCAGCAATGGTGAGTCAGGATCATAAGAAAATTGCTGATTTAGCGGCCGATCTGACAATGGATGTGGATGACAGCTACACCCGGCAAAAAGAAAAAAAGCTCAATATTAATTATTCAGCGGGTGACATTCCTCCCAACGAAACCATGATTAATGTGATGGGTGGGTCAGACCGCTCTGGCCGTTGGAAAGTCCCGGCTGAAATTCGCTTGTTGAATTTTATGGGAGGCTCAGATATCGACTTTTCTGATGCCGTGTTTACCACGCCCAACGTCACCATCAAAACGATCTGCATTATGGGCGGTACCGATATTAAAGTACCTGAGAACATAAATGTGGTGACCAAAGCGTTTTGCTTTATGGGTGGCATTGACAACAAAGCCCCTTCTATTGCTGATCGTCAGGCCCCGACAATCACTGTTGAAGGGTTTGTGCTAATGGGCGGTATTGATATCGACCTTAAACGTACCATTAAAGAAAAATTTGTGGCGTTGGCCAATCAAATGAAAGCCATCTTTAGCGCCACGCCAAATCGATAACATCAACTGGCAGGGATTCAGGCCTACGTACGCAAGGTTTGGCTTTACAGCAAAAAAAGCATGATTTAACGAATAAATTAGCAATAACGGTTCATGTTTTTAGTAATAAATGGTATATCAGGGCGCTTAAATTGATATACCGTTTTTAAGGCTGGAAATGCTCGTTAAATTTATTCGAAATGCGCTGGGATTGGTTATAGTTATTGGTGATGTGTTAACTCGCTGGAGCAGGGTGAAGCGTTCACCTGATGCACAGGAAGCGACAGACAAAGCCTGTCAAAGCATGGCTCTCTATCATTTTTTCGGCTGCCCCTTCTGTGTAAAGGTGCGTCGCACAATATATAAGTTAAACCTGCCAATAAACAAAAAAAGTGCCTCTGAAGGGTCGCAGTACCGGCATGAACTGATCGCCGGTGGCGGTAAGGTACAGGTGCCTTGTTTGCGTATTCAAAACCCGGATGGTTCTGAGCAATGGATGTACGAATCAAAGCAAATTAATGCCTATTTGCGTGAGCGGTTCGCTAACTACCAGTAGTGCAATGCCATACCATGAAGTTATGACAATCAATCGGCGTTAATCTTGTGCACCGTTGTGGCGAGTGTGGCGAGCAAGCGGCGGTGGGCATAACTCCCGGCCGCTTGCGCCGTTAAGAACATTACATAAGTTAGTCGTTGCTGGTTAACTTGATAGGATCCAGCAATTTGCTCAGTTCCGCCTTTGACAGTTCGGTCATTTCATCTGCCACATCAATTATGGGGCGCTTTTCCTTGTAAGCGCGCTTCGCTATTTCAGCGGCTTTGCTATAGCCTATTACCGGGTTTAACGCGGTAACCAGTATTGGATTCTTATGCAGGGCTTTTTCCAGATTCTCACGGTTTACGGTAAACCCCTCAATGGCTTTATCAGCCAGTAAGAGAGCACTGTTACTCAGCAGTTCAATGCTGTTTAGCAGGTTCAGCGCAATTAATGGCAACATCACATTCAATTCAAAATTACCCGACTGACCACCTATAGTAATCGCGGTATCGTTACCCATCACCTGCGCAGCAGACATTGTCACCGCTTCCGGAATAACCGGATTGACTTTACCGGGCATAATCGATGAACCGGGCTGTAACTCTGGCAGGGCTATTTCACCCAGGCCAGCCAGTGGTCCGGAATTCATCCAGCGTAAATCGTTGGCCACTTTCATAAACGTAACGGCTGTTGATTTCAGCATGCCGGAAAGTGTGACGGCGGTATCTTGCGAAGCGATCAGCGCAAAGTGGTTGGTGGCGGGCGTAAATGAAATGCCCAGTCGCTCGCTTAAGCGTGTTGCAAAGGTGTTGGCAAAGTCAGGGTGACAGTTAATGCCGGTACCCACTGCTGTACCACCCAGAGCGAGTGACTGAATAGCGGGCTGTAAGTGTGTTAACGACTGTATCTGTTGATCGATCTGCGCTTGCCAGCCAGACAAGCTCTGATCCATGCGAATTGGCATGGCATCCATTAAATGCGTACGCCCTGTTTTGCAGTATTCTCTCAGTGTGACTGCCTTTGCTTCAATGGTATCGCGCAATTTAGTCAGTGCCGGCAGTAACTCGGTGTGTAACATCCGGGCGGCGCTTACATGAATAGTTGTAGGGATGACATCATTGCTGCTTTGCCCATAATTGACGTGATCGTTAGGGTGAATGTCTGTGCCCGAGAGTTTACTGGCGAGGTTAGCGATCACCTCATTGGCATTCATGTTGGTGCTGGTACCAGAGCCGGTTTGATACACATCAACCGGAAAATGGCTCATCAAATTATCGTCGTCTAACAGGCGTTCACACGCTTTGTGTATGGCATCGGCAATAGCTGGGTCGAGCAATTCCAAGTCTTTATTAGCAGTAGCCGCAGCGTGTTTAACCTCAATGATGCTGCGAATAAAGGGCGCAGGCATAACCTGACCGCTAACCGGAAAGTTATTAACCGCGCGTTGCGTTTGGGCGCCATAGAGAGCATCAGCCGGCACTTCCAGCTCTCCCATACTGTCTGATTCTATTCGTGTATTGGTCATAATTATCTTACGTCCTGGTAATAAAGTGATCGTAAGTGGGTACGAATGGAAGGCTGGGTTACGATCAACGGTAACTGCAATAATAGTGGGTATGAACATAGCCGACAAACATCGGCTGTGCTCATGGGACAATCTGTATGGATTACAACGACAAGACTTCAAATACCAATACGTAACTTGCGCGACGCTTCATGGCAGGGGCTGACACCTTAGTATCTTCCAGTTCAGCTTCGAGCCAGTACATACCGGGTTCATCAAATTGCAGCGTGATTTTACCCTCTGCATTCGCTGTAACCTCAAGATCAGAAGCGGTATCACGGTACTTTTCGCCGTCTTTAACGACCACCGCTTTGGTGCCTTCGGCGGGTTCGCCATTCATGAAAAGCTGGAAACTGATGTCCTCGCCTGTATAGGCATCATTAGGGTGTGTGAGCGCTTTCAGCTCAAGCCCCTTACCAGTTAGCGTATTGGTTGCAGACGTCGGCGCCCCCAACGTAACATACACCTCCATGCGGTTAGCCGTTTCCATTACCATTAACTCTTTGGCCTCCTGCGGCACAGACTGGTAAAAATCTTCCACACTGGCGGATTCACCGCGGCCGGGCCAACGATGGCGCTCACCCTCTTCGTCTCGCCAAAATGCCATCAAAGACTGTGATGCATTAAATACCTTGTACGTACCGCTTTCAGTTAGCTCGATATCAAATACACTGCGGTAACGCAGCTTCTGTTGATGCTGCAGGGCCACGGGCTCACCTGAGGGCGACAGCACGGATAAGCGCTCAAGTGGATACGCAAAGTGATCAGGATGAAAAATACCATTTGCAACAGCGGCATCAAAGGTGATCCACTCACTCTCGCCGGATACTGCTGTGGTAGAAGGCTTTATCCATGCGCGGTGCGCATGACTGATTGGGCTAGCCAGGGTCAGTGCCAGCGCGGTGGCACCGATAATAAGAGATTTGTTCATTTTGCAGGCTCCATAATGATGTGTATCGAAGAGAGTTCGTGCTTACCTTGCGCACGTTCTGATATTGGTTGCTTAACAGGTAATGTCAGGGGGAGTTTTAATGTTTCCCGGCCGCCGAGTTCGCGGGCCGCTTCTACCCAAATAAAATAGTCTCCGGCGGGCACATCGTTAAAGCGACCGTCGAGATTTATGTCAGAAGTGCCGGGGCGCCTGGTTGCGCCACTTATACCGTCAATTGGCAGTTCGGCACTACGGCCACTACGACGCCACCACAAACGTAAATCCTTAAGCCATTTTTCACCTTCGTCGTCGGCCATGGCTGTGTCGTACCAAACAGCGATATCGACGACACGTTCACCACGTTCGTTAGCCAGCCACACTGCCACATAGGGAGCGTGGTACTCGGCCACTGCCATGCGAGGCAGACTAACACGCAACTCGTTGGCTTTGGCATGAGAAGGGAACACCAAAAAGGCAATAGGAATAACTAAGCCGGCAATGACCAGCGGCCAGGTTTTGTTGCGCCCCTTGGCGTAGCGCTTTAATAACATTAGTCCTGTAACACTAAACACAATACATGCTCCTGAAAAGATATCGAGAAACCAGCGCCACGCTGAGGGCGTGTTGCGGCCTTTATGCAAGTCATTTAAATAAGCAATCGCCCCCCGGTTAGTTGCTTCCTGATAGAACTCGCCGGTATCAAGGGTAATGGTGAACCATTTATCGCCACCGGCACGAGGCATTGCCACATACACTTCAAAATCATCCCACTGTGCTTCAATTCGTCCGGGTAAGACACTACCGGTTGCATCGCGGTACCATTTGCGAAACGCGGGGCTAAAGCGGTGTTGTTGCATAATTTCCTTGAGTAGGGAAGGGCTGATGCTGGCTTCGCTAACTACCGTTTGTGGTGAGCTTTCAATGCTTCCCGCATGATTAAGCGTTATGCCGGTTACAGCAAATAGCAGCATGCCGATGAGGCATATCGCCGAACTCACCCAGTGCCAGTTCTTCCAGTTCCAAAAATGACGGGACATCCAGGCCATTAATTGCTCCATGCAAATGCCAATCGACAGGACCTGCTACCTTGCAGAAAATCAAAGCGGGAAGACTGGCGTGGCCGTTCAGCAAAGTCATAGAGCGTAAGACTAGTGTGAATTCTATTGTCGGTAAAAGCCCGATTGAGTTGGGGGACTGTGGTATTCATCAACGTTCATGTCCTGCGATAATCAGAAATAACAGAGCTGTTGCGGTGGGCGCGATGAGCGCAGCCTGTTGGAATAACAGCAATATCAGCCCGGCAACGAAGAGAGGATACTTCAAGCGCCGACACTTTTGCAAATATAAATGATAATAATTACCATTAAGTTTTGTGGTTTTTGCTCTGTGTAATTTTGGTAGTGGCTTATCGGAGTTGAAATTGGCTGTGCTCTGGCGACTGATTTTGCAATCAGGGTGGCAGGGCGTTGCGCCCCGCAGCCATAGTGTTGCTAACTCACTTTATTGGACTTTCTTGACAAGGCGTTAGCGTTCAAACGTCGGCTGATGATAATTAATAGCAGCATTAAACTTGTCCAAAGTCCCCAACTACCTCCATGGCTTTCAATTACCACTTCTCTGGTAGCTGGTATGTCATAATCGACACTTTCCATACTTTGGTAAGACAAGTCTGCATCACTGTAAGCGTCTATGGTGGCAACATGCACATCAGTGTCGGCATCAATCAACTCGATCAGGATATCATAGTCGTTACTGGGGTAGCCGGTGATTAATTCGTTCTCGAGTAACACCCCGTCTTCACTGCTATCATTATAAAGTTCAAACACATCGGTCACATGAAAGGGTTCATAATAATCTTCAGTGCCCAAATAAACGATGGCATAAACCGGCGCGCGGTAGTAATGAGTGTCAGCATCAAATTCCAAATCGAAAGCGGAAAAGTAGCCATCGTAGTCGCGGTCAGTGTAGAGTGTTACCCAAGCATCATAAAACCAGTAATCGGCACTTTGCGTACTACGCAGTTGTTCGCCGGATTTAGCCGACAAACTGGCGAGCTCGACTTTTTTTTGCGTGATTTTTTTTACACTTTTATCGCTATTAAGTGTTGGCGTATGCTGTGTTTCAGTGACGCTGACCACGGCTACGTTACCAGGCTGAGATGCCGTTGCCTGGGGAGTAAACAAACTCAATGAAGCGAATACTGCGGTAATCAATAAGTAATGTGTAATATGACTTTTCATGATCGCGTTTCCTGTTTTACTGACCCTGTCTGTTAAAAGCAGTGTGCGAAAATTTGACTGAACAATAACTGAAGCCTAACTTAACCCCGGAGCGAAATACGCGATGCGAGCTGTTACCTGTTATATCTGTTTGTTGCTTTGCCTCAACCTGCCAACGCTGGCTGTTCATAGTGCTGAGTTTGCGGTGACACCGCTTCAGGATAAGGTGTTTCTGCATCAGTCCGGCCGCTATGTTGAAGGCTACGGCATGGTGACCGGCAATGGTTTAATTGTACTGACCAGTGATCAGCACGCTGTGCTAATTGATACACCCTGGGATGCTGCCGATGTTGATGAATTATTTACCTGGCTTGAGGAGCGTGGCTTGACCCTCCAAGGGGTCATCGTTACACATTCCCATGAAGATGCAGGAGGACACCTGGCTATGTTCCATGAACGTGATATTCCGAGCTGGGCTTACGCTCTCACTAATAAGCTGCTAGCTGAACAAGGAGAAACGCCGGCAACGCACTCTTTCAGCGGCAGTGAATGGGTTGTCGCCAACCGCCTTGAGGCTTTTTATCCGGGGCCGGGGCATACGATGGATAATTCAGTAGTATGGCTGGCAGAGCACAATATATTGTTTGGTGGGTGCTTTATCAGAGAGCAGGCCACTGACTCTTTAGGTTATACCGCTGAAGGTGATGTGTCAGTATGGCCCGATTCCCTTAAACAGGTGCAGGCAAGATATCCCAAAGCGCAGTGGGTTGTTCCTGGCCACGGCGAAGTAGGGGGGCAACAACTTATTGAACACACTGCGGCGTTAGCGAGTGCCGCCAGGAGCCCGCGATAAACGATTGAGCTGTGCGCCCTTAACACAAAATAACCCGATAGACAGAGCGGCATTCACTGCACACGACCAATAGCATTGTATCGACAAGCCACTGTGGTTATGCTGGACAAAATAGCATCAGACTATTCACCATTGTAATTTCCTTTAAATTTTCGTTATCAGGACTGTTTATTCTGTCTGTATTTGCAGGCCGATGTTACTTTGGAGCAGTTATGCAACGACGACGTTTTCTTCAGGGCGCACTGGGTGGCGGTATCGCCAGCTCTCTTATAGGATGTGCTAAAACCTCAAAACCTGTTAATCATGCTTTACCTTTTTCCACCGCCGAATTACCTCTACAAACTCCCTCTCTGGCTCCCATTAATGCTTACGCTGACCGTATCATTAGCACCAATGTCTGTACCCGGCCGTTTCGGCCTCAGGGCCCTCGTACCGAAGTTGAACAATCGGGCAATAAAACGCTGATACATAATTACGGCCATGGTGGCAGTGGTTGGTCATTGTCGTGGGGCAGTGCTGCATTAGCTGAGTCACTTATTCAGGCTGATAAGCAAACGCCTGTTGCCGTGGTAGGTTGCGGCGCAATTGGATTGACGACAGCTATACAGTGTCAGCGCGCCGGTTATAACGTTACCATTTATGCCAAAGAGCGGCCGCCCTATGTTCGCTCTTCTTACGCCACCGGAATTTGGTCACCAGACTCAAGGATAGTGACACTGGACCATGCCAAAGCGTTCGCTGATCGCTGGCAGTGGATGGCGAGACTATCCTATTTGCGCTTTCAGACCTTGCTTGGTTTAGCCGGCACACCGGTAGAGTGGACAACCATGTTTCGCATGGCAGATAAACCCTTTGATGATCATGGCGGACACAATATTCCCGGCGAGCCACCGTATCCCAATTATCGACAGGCGTTACTCAGTGATCTAAACCCAAAGGCGCGGGATTTACCTGCAGATAAGAACCCATTTGCTACGTCGTATGTACGACAGTTTCCACTGCTCATGTTTAATATAAGCGCTTACTCACAGCATTTACTCGATGTGTTTCATCGCGGTGGCGGCAGAATTGTTAACCGTACGCTTAGTGGAATTGATGACTTCAAACAGTTTGATGAGACGGTGATTGTTAACTGCACCGGATACGGCGCCAAAGCATTGCTCAATGATGAGTCGATAATTCCGGTTCGTGGACAAACCTGTAAACTCATGCCCCAGCCAGAAGTAAAATACGGCCTTCAGTATTTTGACCAACATACCTCGGTATACCCGCGTCGCGACGGATTATTAGTGCAGGCAGGTGCTGAAGGCGATTTTAACAACCCACTGGCCAATATTGATCCGCAGGAATCTGTTAATGCGGTGGCACAACTCGCCAAAATAATGCAAAGCATGCAGAGGTAGCAGGGGCAAGACGCTCGCAGGGCAGCAAATACCCTGTCATAAAAAGTAAGTAAACTGTGATGTAAGGATTATCCCCCTACAGAATGTACCGGGGATAATCTTGATCAGGCCAAAAAGTGGTTATTCTTCTTCAGCATCACTGTCATCGACGCCGTCGCCGATAAAGTACGTTCCCCAGCCGTCATAGTGCACGTTATGTTTATCGGCAATTTGGAGCAAGGTATCGATATCCTTATCGAGTGCTTCACGATTTAACTGGCGCTCAGCAATAATATCAAAACAAAACACAGTGCCACCGTCGTCTAAATAGACTTCTTCAGCATCGGTAACTTCAAAGCCAGCTTTAAAGGAGTCGACGGCGGCTTTTTCAAGCAGGTCGAAGTCTTTGCAAGCCATATGGTGTTCGATGGTATAGGTAGCGTCTGCCTCACTGCCGTCGCTAAGCAGTGCATCGATAGTTTCCTGGTTAAATTCGTACCATTCAGTACGTTCGTCAAATTGAGTCATAATGTTTGGCCTTAAGGGCAGTTGCTACTAGTTTATCGTGATTTGATATTTTGAGCGACTTCATCGTTGAGTGTCGCAAATTTTTTTTCCATTTCACTATGATAGTAGGCCATCCAGCCTTTCGCTGAGCGACTTTCGTCGAGTTGCTGTGGTGGCTGCATATCAATGATCATTTCACCGTTATTCCAGCGGTTCCATTTGATTTTGCCATGCAAATTACTTGCAGTAATCATTAACACCGGCGTATTAGTGGCTAAAGAAAGCCGAAAGGCACCCACTTTGAAAGGCAGTATGCCACGACCGTTCGAGCGTGTACCTTCTGGGAAAAACCACACTGAGAGATGTCGTTCAGTAATTTTTCTGGCCGTTAACTGTAAGGTGTCGAGAGCCTTGGCAGTGTTCTTACGGTCGATCATAATGTTGCCGCTTAACCAGTAAATCTGGCCAAATACGGGTATCCACTTGAGACTTTTTTTGCCAATGGTTACCACTCCGGGAAATGCCGCTTTGCAAATAGTAATAATATCGTAACTGTTTTGATGATTCGCGATCACTACATATGATTTACTGGTGTCTAAATCAGCAGGCTTGCGGATGGTTACCTTGAGCCCCAGCAGTTTAGAAAGCTGGCTATACAACTGCCCGGCAATGAACACATTGTCACGATGAAAAGGCCTGATAATGCAGGCAATAAGTACCAAAAGGTTGATCACCAAAAACGCTATCAACACCAGTGGAATTCGGATCAGAGCTAACACATATTTTCCGGTTTAAAAATTAAGACGGCGATTATAGCGATTTCTGCTGAGAGTGCATCTCCGATCAGTATCGGCTGTGTGTTTTACGCGATGCAGTAAAGATCTACACCTATTAATATCTCGTGCTATGCTTAATCTATTATAACCTTAGTTTTTATGCCTGTTCATTTGGTCATTTTGTCATCGCGTGCCTTTAATTGTCGTGCGCGAGACTAATGTGCAGATCAATAGCATTGGTAATTAGAGCCGTCTAAACGATGCAAACATTTATTCCAGAAGACTTAGAGCCAGAAATACTCAACGATTTAATCGAGGAAATTAACGAGCTGTATGAAGCCAGCGAGCAAACGTTAATTGAACTTGAGCTTAAACCGGAAGACAATGAATTGCAGCGCGCGCTGTTTCGTTCCGTGCATACCATCAAAGGTGATTTAGGACTGGTTAATTTCACCCCTATTATACCTTTGTTACAGCACGTAGAAGACTTACTGGATTATTTACGCAAGGGGCAGGTGAGCTATACCAGTATCATGAGTGATTTGGTATTGCTGACGATGGACCGGGTAAAACAATTTGTAGAGAGCGTGATTGCCCGCGGCCAGGCTGAATACGATGATGTGCTTTACCAGCAATTGATTTTGGCCATTACACGCATAACTCCCGAAAACCAATCTGATCACGACAGATTGCTGGGTGAAGCAGTATTGCTGCTAAATCCGGATCTCGACCAAACACTGACAAACACTGAACAAGGCACAGTTAAACTTGACTCAGCAGCGGTTGTGGCTGCGCCAAAACTGTCGAAAACTGGTGTACCAAAAGATCTCAGTACAGAGAAACGTGACGATATATTGTTTTTTCGCGAGTTGATGCAAACTATTGAGCAGCGTTCAGAACAATGGGTTGGTAAGGGCGATCGTATAGCCAAGTTAGCGCTTTACGTGAATGATATAGCGGGTAACCCCATAGAGGAAGATCAGCTTGCCGTAGCCTGTTATGTGCATGATTTTGGTATGGCGTTTATGCCATCAAAATTAATACGTAAAGATACTCCTTACACTGATAATGAATTCAATTTAATGCGATCGCATGTCTATAAAAGTGCGCGCTTACTTGAACATCTCGACCAATGGGATATGGCGCGTAAAATTGTCATGCAACATCACGAACGTGCTGATGGCTCCGGGTATCCGTTAGGGCTAAAAGATGACGACATTTGTGATGGTGCCTGTTTGTTAGGAATTTTAGATACTTTCGATGCTATCACTCACTCTTCATCCCGTCAGCAACAACAAACCTATTCAAAAAAACAAGCTGTGGTAGCGCTGAATCGCCATAATGTGGGTAAATTTAACGGTACTTGGCTTAACTATTTTAATCAGGCAATGGCTAGAGTGCTGCGGCGGTAACTGCTCAATAAATAAACGCAGGCGGCTGGAGACATCCGAGCCGCCAAGCGAATGAGTTAGCTATCAATACCCAGCTCTTTGAGTTTACGGGTCAGCGTGTTGCGGCCCCAGCCTAAGCGTTTAGCGGCCTCTTGTTTGTGTCCATGAGTGTGATGCAGGGCACGTTCTAACATAATCTTTTCGAATGTCATTAATGCATCGTCAAGGATATTGTTCTGGCCGTCTTTGAGTTGCTTGTCTACCCAGGTAGATAATAAGTCTGTCCAATCACCACTTTGCGCGGCAACTTTCTCGGCGGTACTGTCGGCATGAATTTCCGGGGGTAAATCAGAGGGCAATACTTCCTGGCCGGATGCCATGACCGTCAACCAGCGACAAACGTTTTCCAACTGGCGCACATTACCGGGCCAGGGAAGTTGCGCCATGACCTTTTCGGCTTCTTTACTGAGCATTTTTGTTTCGACATCGAGTTCTTTGGCCGCACGTCGCAAAAAGTGACGGGCCAGCAAATGGATGTCTTCACGACGCTCAGCTAGCGAAGGAATATGGATTCTAATAACGTTCAGGCGATGAAATAAATCTTCACGGAATTTCCCTTGAGCTACCCGCTGTTCAAGGTTTTGGTGGGTTGCGGCTATAATTCTTACATCCACCGTCACAGACTGATGGCCGCCAACGCGATAGAACTGACCATCGGCCAGTACCCGTAGCAAGCGAGTTTGCACATCGAGAGGCATATCGCCAATTTCATCTAAGAACAGGGTGCCGCCATTCGCTTGCTCAAAGCGACCTTGCCGGGCCGTTTGGGCGCCAGTAAAAGCCCCCTTTTCATGACCAAATAACTCTGATTCAACTAAGTCTGCCGGAATTGCCGCCATATTGAGTGCTATAAAGGGGTTAGCGGCCCGGGGACTGTGTCGATGCAGTGCTTGTGCGACAAGTTCTTTACCTGTTCCTGACTGGCCGTTGATCAAAACACTGATCGACGAGCGGGATAACCGGCCAATAGCGCGAAACACTTCCTGCATTGCCGGAGCTTCACCTATAATTTCAGTGGCCGATTCTGCCTGAGGAACCTGAATAGTGCGAGATTGTTCGCGAGCGTGCACCAGAGCGCGCTCAACCAGTGTAACAGCTTCATCGATATCAAAGGGCTTGGGCAGGTACTCAAAGGCACCGCTTTGGTACGCATTCACTGCACTATCCAGATCCGAGTGTGCCGTCATAATAATGACCGGGATCATTGGCGCAATTTGATGTACTTCATTGAGCAGTGTCATGCCATCCATCTGTGGCATGCGAATATCGGATACCACAACTTCCGGATATTGGCCTGATTCAAGCTGTAACAGCAGATCCTGCGGGTTCTCAAAACTGCAGCATTCAATATTAGCGACCTGCAGTGCTTTTTGCAGCACCCATCGGATTGAACTGTCGTCGTCAACAATCCATACAGATTCAGTATTCATTATTGAGACTCCTTGTGGTTGATAGGTAAGGATAGGATAAATTCTGTGTGTCCGGGGCGACTATCAACTTCGATTTTTCCTTCATGATGATTGACTAATGTTTGCGCGATGGATAACCCTAGTCCTGAGCCAGAATCTTTACTGGTGACTAAAGGATAGAAGAGGGTGTCTCTTATTTCCGCTGGAATACCCGGCCCGTTATCAATAATCTTGATTTGGGCGGCTAAAGAATGGCGATGACCATGAATGGTTAATTGCCGTTCTATACGGGTGACCATACGAATTTCAGGATTAGGGGTTTTTGAGTCGCGCAGCGCCTGCACGGCATTACGCACAATGTTAAGCACCGCTTGTTGAAGCATATCCGGATCGACCCTGACATCCGGAATGCTCGGGTCGTAGTCGCGGGTAATAGCAATAGCCTGCGACGTATCGGCTTTCATAAGGCTTCGGACCTTTTCCATTGGTCGGTGCAAATTACACCACTCCAGGCGTGGCAATGAATTGGGTCCAAGGAGCCGATCCACCAAATTGCGCAGCCGGTCTGACTGTTCAATAATTAATTGGGTAAATTCTTTTTGTTCTGATGAGCCCAGCGCCTTTTCGAGTAATTGTGCGGCACCACGAATGCCGCCTAACGGGTTCTTAATTTCATGAGCCAGACCACGAATGAGTTCTCGAGCGGCGTAGTGTTGGGCGTGTTGTTGATTTTCTCTGGAAATGCGTTTTTGCTGATCAATTGTTTTTACTTCAAACAGTAACCGGGGGCCTTCATTAGTGCTGAGATTCGTCACGGTTAAGTCAGCTAATACGATTCGATTATCGCGGAAATACAGCTTAACTTCATTTTCGGTGAAATCTTCACCGCGCCGAAAGGCAGCTCTGAGGCGAGCTTTGTTGATCGTGTTGGGTACGAAAAAGTCGGCCAGGGGCTGACCATATAGTTGCTTTGTGCCAGTAGCGAACAAAGCTTGTCCGGCATGATTGGCATAATCAATTCGCAACGAGCTATCGATTACCACCAGCACTGTGTTTAAATTATCGAGCAAATTATTGGTTTCAAACGACGTGGCTTGCATGCCAACATTCTCCAATTGCACCAAGCTGGTGCCTTGATGTTTCTGTAAGTAAATAACTGCGCTATGACCCCGCACTCAAAGAGTGGTTTGATCCCTGATGGTGCGTGGGGTGCGGTAACTTGCTCCCGGTTAACGCATCAGTCATGGATTAATGAGCCGTGAAGCCTGGTGCAGATAAAACGTTCTTGGCGGGGTTGATGCAAGAGTCTTGCCCTTATTATCTGCATACTCAATATAAAAAGTGTGGGCGCCGCGGTTAATGCCTTCGAGGTGAAATACCCCGGTGAGCTGCTCTTTAATGAGCTCACCATCCAGGTATAACGCAAAACGGCCCTTAGCTTTCGCATGGGAAACCTTTACAGCAATCTGCATGTTGCCAGCGTTATTGCGGAGGGTAGCTTCTTCTGCCGGACTCAGTATTTCGAGTTGCGGTGTTGGTTGGGCTGGTGGTGTGCGTGGTATTGCCGCGGAGGTAGATTTAGGTGTCGCCATGGCAACATTATTGATTGGGCCAAGTTGCACTGGTTCTGCACCTGGAAGCGGTTGATCGGTATAGGTCACCGAGCCATCCTGATTGACAACTTTATACACCTGCTGAGCGAGAGCTGGTGTGATGCATAAACTGAATAATAAAATTAATCGCTTCATAGTCATTTGATTGTAGTGAAATGTACGCAAAAAAAAAGCCCGCAAATGCGGGCTTTAGGTATTTCACTTAATACAATGTTTTATACACTGTAGTACAAGTCAAACTCAACCGGGTGAGTTGTCATGTTGATCTTAGTGACTTCTTCCATCTTCAGTTCGATGTAGGCATCGATCATGTCATCTGACATTACACCGCCGGCAGTAAGGAATTCACGGTCGTTGTCCAGTGCTTCCAGTGCCATTTCCAGTGAGCTTGCCACAGTAGGAATAGCCAGTGCTTCTTCAGCTGGTAAGTCGTATAAGTCTTTATCC
Source organism: Alteromonadaceae bacterium (assembly GCA_013373625.1). GTDB lineage: Bacteria > Pseudomonadota > Gammaproteobacteria > Enterobacterales > Alteromonadaceae > Alteromonas. Next base: position 29,925 of record JABXHM010000115.1, read on the forward strand.
GCTGCATCGCCAGGGTGGATCTTGTTTTTAATTCCGTCAAGACCAGCCATCAACATAGCAGTAAACGCCAGATAAGGGTTAGCTGTTGGGTCAGGGAAGCGAACTTCGATACGACGAGCTTTATCGCTGGTTACGTATGGAATACGAATTGACGCAGAACGGTTACGCGCAGAGTATGCCAGCATAACCGGTGCTTCAAAGCCAGGAACCAAACGCTTATATGAGTTAGTCGATGCATTGGCAAAAGCGTTGATTGCACGTGCGTGCTTGATGATACCGCCAATATAGAACAAGGCTTCTTCAGACAGACCTGCGTATTTGTCACCAGCAAAGATGTTCTTGCCGTCTTTACCGATAGATTGGTGACAGTGCATACCTGAACCGTTATCGCCAACCAGAGGCTTAGGCATAAAGGTAGCCGTTTGACCGTAAGCGTGAGCTACGTTGTGAACAACATATTTGTAAATCTGAATTTCGTCAGCTTTTTCAACCATGGTGTTAAACTGGCAGGCAATTTCGTTCTGGCCTGCAGTAGCAACTTCGTGGTGATGCGCTTCAACCACAAGGCCCATCTCTTCCATTACCAGACACATTGCTGCACGGATATCGTGAGCTGAATCTACCGGAGGAACCGGGAAGTAACCGCCTTTAACACCTGGACGGTGACCCATGTTGCCACCTTCATAGTCGGCACCTGAGTTCCATTTCGCTTCTGCGGCGTCAATTTTGTACATTGAGCCAGACATGTCAGTATGGAATTTAATGTCGTCGAACAAGAAGAACTCTGGCTCCGGACCAAACAATACGGTATCACCGATACCTGTTGATTTCAGATACTCTTCGGCGCGACGTGCGATAGAGCGAGGGTCACGGTCGTAACCTTCCATAGTGGTAGGCTCAACGATGTCACAGCGAATATTTACCTGCGTTTCTTCGGCAAATGGATCAACAACTGCTGAAGCTGCGTCGGGCATAAGGATCATGTCTGATTCGTTTATTCCTTTCCAACCGGCGATCGATGAACCATCGAACATTTTACCTTCTTCAAAGAAATCATCATCTACGCAAGAAGCAGGAATTGAAACGTGCTGCTCCTTTCCTTTCGTATCAGTAAAGCGAAGATCAACAAATTTGGCTTCGCTTGATTTAATTAATTCTAATGCCTTCTCAATTGACATCGTGTCCTCCAGGTTGTTTCGTAAAATTGAGGATCGGCGTTCGATCCATCAGGTTAAAAATCTAAGCGATATTCATGCCAGCTACTTGTGGTGGCTGAACAGCACAGTATTCCGAGTTGTCGTTATTATTATCAGTCAGGAGTGCACTATTATGGTGATTTTATGCTTTTTTATGGTGCAATATCGTGATTTGGGCGCCCTGTTTCGCCTTCTGGTATTCTTTCACCCTAACGAGCGCTAAGCAACCGATTAATTTTTATATAAACCTTAAAAAAACGCGCAAAGTAAAGAGAATTTCTGTACAATCCGCGCTCATTTCCTTTTATACGTACGAGAAAATTGCAGGGCCTGCCTGCTTTAGCTCACTGGCTAAGGCTGTAAAGCGCTCTGCGGGTTGACAATCAATGAATGTAACTGACATTAGTAAGCTAAGAAATATCGCGATCATCGCGCACGTTGACCATGGTAAAACTACCCTGGTAGATAAACTGCTACAGCAGTCTGGTACGCTTGAGACCAGAGGCGAAGCGCAAGAGCGCGTGATGGACTCAAACGATATTGAGAAAGAACGTGGTATCACCATTTTAGCAAAAAATACTGCTATTAACTGGAATGACTACCGTATCAACATTGTGGACACGCCCGGACACGCCGACTTCGGTGGTGAAGTAGAGCGAGTCATGTCAATGGCTGATTCTGTACTGCTGCTTGTTGATGCGCAGGAAGGTCCGATGCCACAAACTCGCTTTGTAACGCAAAAAGCATTTGCTCAAGGCCTGAAACCCATTGTGGTTATCAACAAAATCGACAAGCCGGGTGCGCGTCCTGATTGGGTCATGGATCAGGTGTTTGACCTGTTTGATAACCTTGGCGCGACAGACGACCAACTGGACTTCCAGGTGGTTTACGCTTCAGCGTTAAATGGTTGGGCATCGTTGGATGCCGATCAGCCGGCAGAAGACATGGACGCATTATTCAAAACCATCGTCGAACAGGTATCTCCACCTGACGCAGACATCGACGGCGGCTTCCAAATGCAAATTTCCCAGCTTGATTACAACTCCTATGTTGGTGTCATCGGTGTTGGCCGAATTAAACGTGGTAGCGTTAAAACGAATCAACAAGTCACTATTGTTACTGCTGACGGTAAAACGCGCAACGGTAAGGTTGGCCTGGTGTACGGTTATCTCGGCTTGCAACGTCATGAAGTCGAAAAAGCCAATGCCGGCGATATTATCGCCATTTCTGGTCTTGGCGAGTTAAAAATCTCTGACACCATCTGTGATGTAAATAATGTGGAAGCATTGCCACCGTTGAGTGTTGATGAGCCGACCGTGACCATGACATTCCAGGTGAACACCTCACCGTTTGCCGGTAAAGAAGGTAAGTATGTTACGTCACGTAATATCCTCGAACGTTTACAGGATGAGTTGGTACATAACGTTGCCTTGCGCGTTGAAGAAACCGCCGATCCGGATAAATTCCGCGTATCAGGTCGTGGTGAACTGCATTTAGGTATTCTGATCGAAAACATGCGTCGTGAAGGTTACGAACTGGCGGTATCTCGTCCGGAAGTAATTTTGAAAGAAGAAAACGGCGAAACGTTTGAACCGTTTGAAACGCTGACAGTTGACTGTGAAGAGCAACATCAGGGTTCGATTATGGAACAGTTAGGTCTGCGTAAAGCCGAAATGACTGACATGTCACCTGATGGCAAAGGCCGCGTGCGTATCGATTTCATTATCCCTAGTCGTGGTTTAATTGGATTCCAGACTGAATTCATGACAATGACATCGGGTTCTGGTTTACTCTACCACTCATACGATCACTACGGTCCGTACAAAGGCGGCATTATTGGTAAGCGCAAAAACGGCGTATTGATTGCCAATGCCAACGGTAAAGCATTAACCAATGCCCTGTTTAACCTTCAGGAACGTGGCCGTTTATTTATCGGTCATGGTGTTGAAGTCTATGAAGGTATGGTTATTGGTATTCACAGTCGTGATAACGACCTTACTGTAAATGCTTTAAAAGGTAAGCAGTTAACCAACGTTCGTGCATCGGGTACCGATGAAGCACAAACTTTGGTGCCGCCAATCAAAATGTCACTCGAGCAGGCCCTGGAATTTATCGATGATGACGAATTGGTTGAAGTGACCCCGGTAAGTATTCGTATTCGTAAGAAGTTACTGACTGAAAACGACCGTAAGCGGGCGTCTCGCAGCAAGTAAGTTCGTTGAACTGCGTTACAAAAAAGGCCGGTTGTTAACACAACCGGCCTTTTTTCTATTAATATTACCTGGGTTTATTTACTTTCGAACGGTCATGCCACTACTTAATATTGCTGTCATAGACGATGATGAAATCACCTTAGAGCTCATCGTGAATATTCTGGAGTCTGATCTCCAGTGCAGCGTTGTAAGTTTTTCCAACAGCGCATTAGCGCGACAATTTTTACTTCGGCAAACAACGGGTTCACTCGACTTGGTGATCAGTGATATGGTGATGCCCGAGTACGACGGTTTATCTCTGCTAAGGGATTGTCGCAATAGCGGACACATGTTCCCGTTTGTGTTTATGACCGCGTATGAATCGAGACAAACAAAGTTGCTCGCGAAACAGCTTGGTGCGGTGGCTTACCTGGTCAAGCCGATTATTCGTAAGAAGCTGATTAGTTTAATCAAGCAACAAGTCCTCACTGTTTAATCAGCGGGAAATCCGCGTTACTTAGAAAGGCAGTTATTTTGAGTCAATTTGATAACACCCCGGATCGTAGTGAATTTTGGTCTTTTAAGTGGCAAAAATACGCTGGCCGGAAAGACATCATTCCCTGTTGGGTTGCCGACACCGAATATCAATGTGCCGGGCCTATCCTCGACGCGATCCGCAAGCAAACAGATTATGGTGTGCTGGGATACTCTCTGCCCGCGCAGCATGAGCCTGCAATTGCGGCAGTTCAGCGTTGGTTGAAAGACAAGCATGACTGGACTGTTGACAGCGATTGGATTGTCTGGAACCCAGGCGTAGTGCCGGCGTTTAATGTGGCGATAAAAGCATACACTAAACCGGGTGACAAAGTATTAGTGCAATCGCCAAATTACCCGCCATTATTGGCTGCCCCCGGGCTCAATGGTTGTGAGAGGGTTGATATTCCAACGGTACTGGAAAATGAGCGCTGGACTATCGACTTCGATGCACTGGAATCTGCCGCAGCAGATCCAAAATGTACGCTGATGATATTGTGTAATCCGATGAACCCTGTAGGGTCGGTAATGAGTCAGGCAGAAATTGATAAGGTCAGCGAGATTTGTGTGCAACATAAGGTTGCGCTGTGTTCAGATGAAATTCACTGCGATTTGATTCTGGATGAAAACACAAGTCATATACCGGCTGGAAGAGTACCGCAGCTGGCCGATCGTAGTGTCACCCTCATGGCGGCCAGCAAAACGTTTAATGTTGCAGGTTTGGGCACGTCCTTTGCGATTATTCCGGATGTATCAATGCGTCGTAGGTTTACGCAAGCGGCAGCGGGGATTGTACCCTGGGCAAATGTTATGGGGCTGGTGGCTACCGCTGCTGCATTCACCCAATGCGATAACTGGCTAGCGGAGCAAATCGCTTATTTGCGCAGTAACCGTGACTATTTAGTTGAACGCATCAATGCTATTGAAGGGCTTCACGTTGTCCCATCAGCAGCAACCTTTCTGGCCTGGGTAGATGCCTCAGGTTTAGGCGTGAGTGATGTACAAAAATGGTGTGAAGATCGGGGCGTCGGACCATCGCCTGGTAAGGACTTTCATGCGCCAGCGTTTTTCCGCATTAACTTTGGTTGCAGTCGTGCCATGTTAAGTGACATCTTAGATCGTCTCAGTAAATAATCACCTTTAACAACGCCATTGCGGGCTGAACAGTTTGCCCGCAAGGCCATTAAACATTGAAGTTGCGCGCATAATGTAACCCGTCGTCGTCCTGCCACTAACTGAATTTTTGCCAGCTAAGCCAACAAATAAGCGCCACAACCGCAAAACCCACTATGTTGGTTGGCCAGCTATTTTTAAGCTGACCGAGCCTGGCGTGAGTGTTCATCATATACAGTAACAACAGCGCGATCACAGGCAACAATAAACCATTTGCCGCCTGCGCAAACACGATCGCCATGAGTGGCTTAACACCGCTTAAGGTGACCAGAACACCAATGACGATAATGCTTAACCATATTGCTTTGAACCAACGGCTGTTTAAATCTGCAGGTTTATTCAATGCCCCACAAACAGCATACGCTGCTGCCAGTGGCGCGGTAATTGTGCTGGTTAAGCCGGCAGCAAAAATACCAATAGCAAAGAACAGTTCAGCATAATTGCCTAGCAGTGGTGCCAGTTGTTTGGCCAGATTACCGGCATGTAATGCTTCTGACTGGCCGTAAAACGCCTGCATGGCGGTAGCCATAATACACAATGTAATCAAACCCCCCACACCGATGGCCAGCGCCGACTGTCGTCTGTAGCGGGTTGCTGGTTGTGGGCTGTCATTTTCACTACGCGCAACCAGGCTGGCGTGTAAAAACAGGTTGTACGGTACTATAGTGGTTCCAATGAGGGCCAAAATGGTAGTGAGACTTTCTGTAGAGGCTACCGGCTGCATAATCTGGCTGACCATAGCGGCCCAATCCGGATTGCTAACGCCCAGCGTCACTACAAACACCAGTGCCATCACACCAACCAGCGCAACCAGCACTGACTCGATGAGATGATAGCGCCCACTCCACAACAGTAAAATAGCCAGCAGGCCAAGTATGGCACTCCAGGTAACGGTACCCAGAGAATATAAGCTATTCAAACCAATCGCAGCGCCGGTGAGGTTGCCTGCTTCGTAGGCCGCGTTACCGATACCAATTGCACTGATCACCAGCAAAGCCAGTATCCAGCGTGCCGCAGGATGAGCAATGCTCGAAGCTATGGCTTCACTCATTCCTGCTTTTGTAGCAAAGCCAAGTCGCACAGCCATGTCTTGTAAAACTATGGTGGCTAATACTGAAAAAAGTAGTGCCCAAACCAGGTGAAAACCAAAGTTGGCACCGGCAATACTGGCGGTCGACACTGTGCCCGGACCAATAAAGGCAGCGGCGATAATAAATCCGGATTTACTGCGGGGTTGTGCCATAGCTTACTCTGATAGCGTCGTGCAATTAGTGTGGTAATAAGGAGCACGGCTAATTGCTTTGAGTCTGTTAATATCGACAGGTACACTGAGTGTATTACGCATGGGTATTGCTTAACAACCCACATTACAACAGGAGCACGCAATGTCAGCCACGGATAATGACGAAATCGATTTGCAGATGGCTGAGGTATTATCTGCCAGACCTTATCTGGAGGGCGTTATCTTTGCGGTAGCAGCCTGTCCGGAGATCCCTATGCCGGAAAAATGGATGCCCTGGGTGTTACAAGCCGATTTAAATGTTGCGATAAGTAAAGCGCAGGCAGACGAGCTGGCTGATTTTTTAATGCATCGGTTGCGCGATGTTCTCGATGCCATGCGTAAGGGGAAAAGCTTGTTGCCTACAGCGTATGCAGGGACTTCGACAGCAGAACAGGAGAATTTGCGACTCTGGCTAGAAGGAGTGTTAACCGGTCATCAACAATTGGAATCACAGTGGCAGCAGGCATGGAAATCGAATCAGAATGAAGCACTGGATATGACTGAATTAGCACGTCGTTTAACACGTTGCCTTAAACTGTTCAGCACCCTGGCAAACCCAGAATTAACCCTCAGTCAGACACCAGAGACTAAGCGGGATGCACTGGCAGAGGGGTTACCCAGGCTGATAGCAAGTTTGCCGGCAATGCTTAAAGAGTATGTCGCGATAAGTGGTGAACTGGTGCAGGCTCTGCCTAATCAATTTGAGGTTGTCCCCAAAGACGCTGCAAACGAGCCAGACCACAATCCGGATTAGCGTATTCTCTGGCGGTCCTGCAGTTGGTCACGAACCTTGCCAACATAGTAATCAAGTTCTTGTTTAGACTGGTCGTAAGCAGTTTGTAACGCTTGCGAGCCAGGCTCTTCCATTAACGCCTGAAAGGCTATATCCGTTTTATGCAATAATTCTTTTAACCGCTGATTATTAATATCCATATAAGTTCCTTTTGTCGTGGCCCATTAGTCCTTCAGGGCATTGTTAATTTAACATCAAACGATTAACTTAAACGAAATATATCTTAAAATATTGCGGGCAACACTGGTACTTAAACGTAAAGGCTGACTTCAGGATCAGTGTTTATACAAATTTCACCACTGCCAGTGCGATCACAAGCAGCAAAATAAGAACTGGTGCCTCGTTCAAAATACGGAAATAACGTGCGGAATGAGTAACCTTATCCTGAGCAAACTGTTTCACCAAATACCATAAATAAAAGTGGTAACCATAAATTGCCAGTACCAGTACGATTTTAATGTGCAGCCAGGTTGAAGCAGCAAACCATGCATAGCCATAAGTGTAGATGAGCATCAGGCCAAATACCAAAGTGAATAAGGCAAACGGCGTAACAAACAGCCACAGTCGACGCTCCATCACTTTAAACTGGTCGCGTACGGTCTGACTATCTGATTCAGCATGGTAGACAAACAGCCGGGGCAAATAAAAAATACCAGCGAACCAGGCCACCATAAAAAACAGATGGAAGGTTTTTAACCAGAGTATTGTCATAACGTTGTTCGCTCTTTCATCTTAAAATTGTGCACGTTGCAGATAACTTTGCAGGCGGTTCCAGGTTATCACCCCGCAAATTTCCTCTGGCTGGCTGTCTTCATAAATATACACGGCGCCAGAGCGGGTGCTCTTGAGCAATTCATACACCTCTGCAAGTGTGGCCTGAGCAGAAACACCGCTCATTGTTTGGTAGCTAATTGGCGGGGCGTGTCGATCAAGGCTGACATCATAGTGAACCCAGGAATACCTGATGTCTAATTCAAATTTATTTTGTTGAATGACTGTAAGGGTTGGTGAATCGGCCAGAACTTTTTGCAGCGCCGACTCGGGCGCGTCATAGAATAATTTATAGTCGGTTTCCATTGCCGCTAATACGCCTGTTTTTTCCAATGATTCACGGATCGATGTAATGGCGTAGGGAAGCTTTTGAAAATCTAACTGCTGGATAAAGATTGAGCGGTTGCCTAAAAATTGCGTGGCGGTGACATAGGCCGGCACAATCACCAGAATCGCAGGCAAAATAATTTCCGGACGGTAGGACAGTTCCATGACTGCTGACAACGCGGCTAAAGGCGCATGCAACACCGCCGTGAGCATGCCAGCGATGCCAAGTAAAGCAAAGCTACTGGTGAAATCGTCAACGGGCAACCAATAAGACACCGGGAACAATAATACCGCTCCCGCCAGCATACCAATAACCATTACTGGCCCAATAATACCACCCGGTATTCCCAGACCGATGGCAAACACCGCAAGTAAAAACTTCATGAGTAAAATAATCACTAACATGACAACGCTGGGATGGGACGAGAAGAGTGAGTTAATGTCTTCAAAGCTGGCCCCTAATGCTTCTGGCAGCAGCGCGCCGCCCAATGCCGTAAGTAACCCGGCAAGCAGCAGGCGGTTAATCATTGATACCCGGCGAAAGGCCGTCATGATCGACATTAATAAGTGGTTAAATACCGTGGCCAGTACGCCCAGTAAACAGCCAAAAACGATCAGGTAAAGATATAACCACTGGCTAAATGACGAAAACGAAAAATAAGCCAGTTCGTTGCCTTCACCAAACACAATCCGGGTAATTACCGAACCACAGGCAGCGGCGAGCATCACCGGCACAAAAACGTGGATTTTATACTCCCGCAATACCACTTCCATCACAAAAATTACCGCCGCAAAAGGGGTATTAAACGACGCTGAAATACCTGCTGCGATGCCACACCCAGCCAAGGTACGAATACTGTTTTGAGGGAGTTTGAGGAGTTGCCCGAATAAACTGCTGCCGGCGGCGCCCAGGTGCACGGATGGGCCTTCCCGACCGACAACAAAGCCACCTGCTAATGCCAGCATACCGCCAAAAAACTGATTAACCGTGGTACGCCAGGGGATATGGCCATAGTGTTGCTTTACCCGATGGATCACAAACGGAATACCCAGCCGGTAATGTTTAAAGCCGGTGATAAACGCAAATAACAGGATAAGCACAACAGCGGCCATAGGCATGATAAGCCAGATCAGGGTTTCACTTAATCCCCAGGACGCCAGTGCCTGAACGCCACTACTTTGCAGCCAGTCGATGCCTAATCTGAATAATACGATCAACAGCGCTGAGGTTACACCGGCAAAAATGCCCAGTAGACAGACCTGAATAGAGGTTCTTGGATGGGCCAGTTCGTGTCGCAGCGCGCGCAGGTGCATATAGGAAAACAGCTTTGAATGAATAGATTAAATACTAACACAAGTTATTGGTTTGCAAAGTATTGAGCAAGTCTTTCGCAGCAACTTTGGGAGGAATGATTGAATATTTGTGTTAAAACGGGCACAGTGCGGTTTTTATTTCCGTCGAAACGGTTATGCATTTATCTGAAATTCCTCAGCGTCTCGGTCAAACCCGCACCATTTTGTTGCTTGGCGCGAGCTTACTGGCCATGTTGATATTTGGCTTTGTATTAGCCAATGTTGAGCGCCAACGATTGCTCGATAAAACTGAACATCTCAGTCACTCAGTGGCTAATTTACGTGCTGAAAATGAGCAGTTACAAACCGAGTCTAATCAACTACAAGTTAAATTAGAGTTGGCTCAAATGCGCAGCAGTCAATTAAAACAGGAAGTTGTCAGACTGCAGGAAGATATCTTTAGTCTGCAAACGGACAAAGCTTTTTATCAGCATGTGGTAGCGCCAGAGACGACACAGGATGGATTTTTTATTGATGGCCTGGAGCTGTTTGCTACCTCAACGGAAGGGTATTACCGGATCACAATGGTGCTGCTACAGCAACGTGCGGTAAGTGTTGTTGTCAAAGGTGAGCTGGCAATATCCGTGACCGGGAGTGACAATGGGCAACACCGGGTGCTATCTTCGCAAACCGACGATATATTGCCTGAAGGCAATATGGCGTATGCGTTCAAGTACTTTCAGCCGGTGACGCTCTATTTACAATTGCCGGACGGCTTTACGCCGCAATCAATGACCTTATCGACAGCTGTACATCAATACAAACGGTTGCGCGGTGAGTACGAGCGCACCTATAACTGGCAGGACATCATAGTTCCGTTACCGTAATCACGGATAACAAAGCGATTATGGATTACATCCAGGCGGGCTTGTTAACTTCCACTTCATGTAATAATTTCTGTACCAGCGGGGCTGCAACTTCTTCGCTGACGAAAGGTATTTTAACTTTGCCGCTGGCTAATACAAATACCAGCGTTACCAGTTTACGCCGCCGGATAAACAAATTTTGTTTAATCACGACTTGCTGTGCTTTCGCCAGTGGGAAGCACCAATAGTCGATACCAATGGTGCCCTTGCGAATGTAAACATACTGCTCATCATTGGTGAGTCCCCAGCGCTTGTAATGAAGTACCGTTAATGTGCAACTCACTGCGAAAAACAATAGTGCGGGTATTACCCCCTTGTATTGTAAATTGAAGATAAGCGAAAAACCGATTGCCGCATTCAGTGGCAGCAGCCAGAGTATGCATTGCCTCCACAAATAGCGAATATGGATAGGGTGAAACTCTGCCTGCCGCACCTGTTGGTTGGCAAATACGTCACGGGTGAGAGTATCGGCCTCGTTGATCGTTACTGATGGAACGAGTAATTTATTGGTGGCTTTCAGTTCATTTTGTACTTGCTGGCCGGTTACGTTCTGTTCAATAAACAGGTTTACCCGACCTAATAGTCTATCCAGCCAGTCTTGTTGTTGCCGGGCAATTTGCACCCGCGATTGTTTCATGCTGACTTCCTGACGATTTAACAGACCACTGCGACGCACATACTTATTGTCGTGCTTACTCAGCGTGTAGCCATAAAACATCAGTATACTGCCGGCAATTGAAAACAATGCCATGATGATGATTAGCACCACAGCCACTAAGACTGTCATTACGCCCACATACCAGAGCGCTACGGCTTGTTCACCCAGCCAGGATTCCACTTCGGGACGCAGTCGATTCATCTGGCTGAATATAAAACCAGAAATTTGCTCATAAAAGGGCGCTAAAGTGCCTAACAATATCCACATTCGGTTATTGGTGACACCATGCAACACTAAATCACGCATTGAGCGGCGATTAAGTACCTCGCCGTCGTCATTATTCACAGTTGGCGTCGCGTCGGGCGTCGCCTGATGATGACTTTCAGCACGTGCTTGCATTACCGTTTGTTTAATATAACGGGCGTAGTCATTGGTCACACCGACAAACTGGGCTTCTTGTTTTGATGAACCTGCGGTGTCCAGGGTAACAATCACCAAACCTGCAGGCCGAAAGTAAATAGGTTGATCAAACTTGATATTCTGGATACGTTCAAAAGTCAGATCCGTAAAAGTACGGTCAAGCACTCCCGACCGAATGGAAATCCCTTTTGTTGTAATACAAAACTGAAAAAACAGGTAGCGTAATACAGCAGAGGCACACAAGAGTAGCGCCACTCCGGACACAATCAAGGGCAGCCATTGGGAGTCCAGCAGCTTATGGCCTCCTACCAGGTAAGCGGGCACAATGTATATGGCAAAACTCACTGTATGTTTTAATTGTAGCCATAAAAAGTGGATAACCGACCAGGGCGAAACCCGATGCCATTGTGTATCGTCTGACTGCGCTATTTCGGTGGAAGTTGTCATTTTAGTCTCTGGTCAGATCCGAATGATTGAGCACAAATTGTCTTAAACGTTCAGCAATATCTTTTGGCAGGCCCGGAATCGCGAGTGTGTGGTCACTTCCTCCGGCTGAATATACTTTTAAGGTGGCTAAACCAAAATAGCGTTCAAATGGTCCGCGTTGAATATCAATATGTTGAATACGTAAAACCGGCTGGCAAATGACTTTTTTAAAAAATAGCCCTTTATAAAGAATAATGTCTTGTTCGCGTACAGTGTAAAAAATAAGTCGGTCAGCAAAAAAGTGGTAGGCAAACGTTAAGCTGCCGATGGTAAATATAATAATTGCGGCAACAGTAACCGCAACCTGCCCTTCAAAGGGTAATTCAAACCAGGGTTGAAAATGCACTATTGCGAGAATCACCGTTACAAAGAGAGTGAAAAATACACTGAGACCAAGATTAAGTGCGCGATAGCGCGCAGAGACAGGTTCAACGGGAAGACTTGCTAAAATCGGTAATTCCGCGCTCTTTAACGGTAAGTTAGTAACGGTTGAATTTTCCATGTCATGCTGCGTTTAAACGTTAACTCCTGAGGTTACTATAGCATCCTAGTGCAGCGACGGGTCTATCTTTAAATTGTAACGTTGTTTGTTGATAACCTGTTCAGGTGATACATCTTCAGGGAGCCTGACTAAGTGGAGCAGACTTTGAATGCGGAAAATGCCCTTTTTACATCGCAACTGTCGCGCAAAAAGAGCATGAATATAATGCTAGCGGTTAATTTATCCGGGGCTAGAACTGGTATTGGTAGCCAATTCCCCAATGCTTGCTATTTTGTGAGTTATCCGCGGTTTCGGTAGTAATGCTCCGATCGTAATCGGCATAATTAATCGATACTGATGAATTATCGTCGAAAAAGTGAGTGGCGCCAATAAAATACCCGTCAGTATCACCGGTCAGAAGTGCCCCAACATTAACGCTGGTTTTCTTTGAGAAATAGAATTCAGCGGACGCACTCATTGAATCTTCATTGTCGTCGAGTTCATCGCCATAAAAAACGGCGCTTGCTTTCACACTGATATACTGCTCAGTACCGACCTGTGTC
>JABXHM010000099.1 GCA_013373625.1 Alteromonadaceae bacterium
CCCATTCCGAACTCAGTAGTGAAACGTATTAGCGGCGATGGTAGTGTGGGGTTTCCCCATGTGAGAGTAGCACACCGCCAGGCTCCTATTAAGAAGAAGGCCCACTCAAATGAGTGGGCCTTTTTTGTGTCTGCACGAAAATCTCTTCGACCTCGCATTCGGCAAATATTGCCACTTACCGTTACAATCATATTCTAACGATAATATGCTATTTTAAAGATGTAACATCAATTTATTACAACATTAAATTAACATTTAGAAATTTCTGATAGATTAAACTCCGCTTAATGGTCTATATTAAATTATGGCTTAACGTTGCTTGAGATAAGAAGTTATTAGCAATGAAGATTACAATAATTCAACTGGTCATTACTCTTATTGTTAGTGCATTGTTAGCGCTGGGAGAGATATCCTGGGGCCTGGTTGCCATAGGGATCGGTTTGAGTGGATGTGTTTTTACCTACGTTTCATCCTCCCCGTTATCCCAAAATACCTACAAAAATCAGACCGAGGCCTCTGTTTCTTCAGATTTAAATGAAAGGGGAGAACGGATAAGCCAGTCAGCCAGCCGCGTTGCTATAGGTGGGGCAAATGTGTCTTACTTTCTGGACAAACTGTCAGATCTGTTTAAACAACAGGTAGCAAGTGTCGAAGCAATAGCTAAACAGATCAGTAATATTGACGACGACAATCTGCAACTCGCTGATCATGCCACAAAAGCAGAATATACAATACAAACGTCAGATGATATGACGCAGCGCAGTCGAGCTTTACTTGCTACGTTACTGAATCAGCAAGAGACCTTGATTGAGCAAATCAACGATTCTAAATCAATGCTAAACAACTTGCGCACCAGCGCTGAGTCAATTGGCAATATCACTACGACAATTAATCAATTAGCAGACCAAACTAATATGTTGGCTCTGAATGCGGCTATTGAAGCAGCTCGTGCTGGTGATCAGGGCCGGGGTTTCGCTGTTGTTGCAGATGAAGTAAGAGACTTAGCAAAAAAGACCACTGATGCGACACAGGGCATTGATTCAGTATTGAATGACATTAATACCTACAGTCAGCATTCGGTCGAAGCAATTGAAAAAGTTTCGGCTGCGGGTGAAGATATGTCGAAAATGATTAATGAGTCTTCTGAGCTAATAAAAACAGCAAGTGAGGCGTCGAGTAATGCAGCGGCATCTATGTCGGTAGTGAAAGCCACGGTTGAAAGCCATGGTGAAGCGAATCGAGGTATAAGTCGAAGTACTAAAGAGCTCAACGATAATACTAAATATTTAGAGCAAGAACTTAGTGATGTTTCACAGAAAGTATTGCAGCTAAGCCATCAAACAGAAGATATATTCAGACAATTACAAGTTTTTGATCTGCAAAACAGAAATGCACTGGTACAAAAAATAGCGCAACATGCTGCACACCGTATTGCAAAATTGTTCGAAGAGGCAATTAAACAAGGAAGAATCACTGAACAACAACTGTTTGATTTTAATTATCAGCCTGTGCCGAATACTAACCCGCAAAAGTTTACCACTCAGTTTGATAAGTTTACTGACGGCGAGCTCCCCACTATTCAAGAGCCTATTCTGCAGGAAAATAGTTTTATTATTTACGCCGGAGCAGTTGATAAAAATGGCTATTTTCCCACTCACAACAAAAAATTTAGTCATGCTATGACAGGGGATTACCAGGTCGATTTGGCTAAAAGCCGAACCAAACGTATATTTGATGATTACACCGGGTCTCGGTGTGGTAAAAATACCGAAAGTTTTTTACTGCAGACCTATAAGCGAGATACTGGTGAAGTAATGCACGACCTTTCTGCACCGATTTTCGTTAATAATAAACATTGGGGCGGATTCAGAATCGGTTATCAGGCAGAGTAATATTTGCATGATAGGGTAAAAACACCATACTAATGGTGTTTTTTTTCTTGTGGTGCGAAATAAAATGGAAGTGCCCACGGTCTTAGTCATTACACAATATAAAACAGTTATTCAGTCAGGAGCGTTACTATGAAACAGGTTAAGAAAAACAGTGTTGCGAGCGCCATAGGTGCGGTAGTTATCGGATCATCTTTATCTACGGTGGCTTTTGCAGCTGACGCAGCAAATCCGTTTGAAGTAGAGCAGTTAGATTCTGGTTATATGCAATTCATTGCTGAAGGTTCGTGTGGCGGCGACAAAGCCGACAAAGAAGGCAAGTGTGGCGAAGGTAAATGCGGCGGCGACAAAGCCAAAAAAGAAGGCAAGTGTGGCGAAGGTAAATGTGGCGGCGACAAAGCCAAGAAAGAAGGCAAGTGCGGTAGCGCGGCATAATGAATAGTAAGGAGTAATGGATGACAGTTAAAATTAGCGGCGCAGGTTTAGGGCTCAGGCGTGAAATGCTTAGTGACGTCTTACCTAACTTACCTGATAACGTTGATTTTTGGGAAGTTGCTCCGGAAAACTGGATCCCACTCGGTGGTCAATTTCGACAGGATTTTGAGCACTGTGTGGGCCAGGCTAACTTCACTACGCATGGTTTATCATTATCAATAGGCGGGCCGGAACCGTTAGATCACAAGTTTTTACGTGAACTAAAGTCATTTCTGGACTTCTATGATATCAGTCTGTATAGCGAGCATTTAAGTTATTGTTCAGCGCAGGGGCAATTATACGATTTAATGCCAATTCCGTTTACCGATGAAGCGGTGCATTATGTTGCCGAGCGGGTTCGAACAGTACAGGATGTTCTGGAACGTCGACTCGTTTTAGAAAACGTCTCTTATTACATAGCACCCGACAATCGCTTATCAGAGCTACAGTTTATTAACTCTGTACTGGCAGAAGCAGATTGCTCGATGCTGCTTGATGTGAACAATGTTTACGTTAACTCTATCAATCATCGTTACGATCCTTACGAGTTCATAAACCAGTTGCCGGGTAATCGGATCGTGTACGGACATATCGCCGGTCATTTTGAAGAAGCTGAAGATTTGCGTGTTGATACGCACGGCAGTGACGTGATTGAACCTGTATGGCAACTACTCGAACATGCTTACAAAACACACCATGTATTTCCAACTTTGCTGGAGCGAGACTTCAATATCCCACCCATGGCTGAGTTACTTAATGAGGTGCAGCGTATTAAGCAAATTCAAGCCTCAGTGACCAATCTTCAACAAGGAGTGGCTTGAGTGTCGCTATCGCAACAACTGCATGCATTTGCAAACAATGTCAGGGAATGCTCCCCGCATTGCGCAGAAGATGCGGACACCAAAAGGCGGATGGACATTTATCGTTCGTTATTTTTTAACAACGTTAATGGCTTTATACAAAATGGCTTTCCGGTGCTCTACAGCTTGTACGCCGAGGATGATTGGGAACGTCTGGTGCGTCAGTTTTTTACCGAGCATCAATGTAAATCCCCTTACTTTATTCACATCAGCCAGGAGTTTGTAGAATACCTGAGTAACAGTTATGAATTAGCTGGTACCGATCCGGTCTTCCTGAAAGAACTCGCGCACTATGAATGGCTGGAGTTGGCATTGTCGGTGCGAGAGCCTCAGGAAGCAGTCAATTATTGGCAACAAAACGGTATGCCCGAGACTATGATGGCATCACCGTTGTGCGAGTTAGCCGGCTATCCTTATGCAGTACACAAAATAGGCCCTGACTATCAGCCTGACGCAAGTAGTGGTATGCATTACTATTTGTTGTATCGCGATCATCAACAAAAGGTCCAGTTTCAGCATCTATCGCCACTATCGGCTTTGGTGATGGAAACTCTGAGTCTGCAACCAACCGACTTTACAACGCTTGTTAACACGCTGCATGAAAAGGTGCCTGATATCGCCTATGACACATTAGTAGATGGTCTTCAACAAGTGCTCTCAGGCTGGCTTCAGTGCGGCGCTGTGACTGCCCATGTAACAAGCCGTAGCGGTGTTGAGTAATTGCTCAGATAATTACTCTCACGTATATTTACCCTGTTATTTTTGCCCGGTTTAGATTACCATTTACAGCCATTTTTTAAGCTTAATAAGAATTGAGTATTTGCATGGCTGGTAACGAAGATTTTAAAGAAGTATTTAACTGGTGGTATTTGTTAGCTATCGTGGTCACATTAGTTGCTTTACCACTTTTGCCAACATTAGCTGGTATATACACTTGGGTGTTGTGATTTCATGCTGAATACACAGGAAAGCACTCGTTCAGAATTCATTAAATCAGCAGTAAAGACTGTTCCGGATTACCCTAAGCCCGGCATTCAGTTTCGTGATGTAACAAGTGTGCTTGAGAATTACGAGGCTTTCAGCCAATGTATTGCGATGCTGGTTGAAAAGTACCGTCCACTTGGATTTAACAAAGTGGCTGGCACTGAAGCGCGCGGGTTTCTTTTTGGCGCTCCTTTAGCGTTGGAACTTGGCATTGGCTTTGTGCCAGTCCGTAAACCCAATAAGTTACCGCGCGATGTGTTGAGCGAGAGCTACGAGCTGGAATATGGTAAGGACACTCTGGAAATTCATAAAGATGCTATCAGTCCAGGTGACAAGGTCTTGCTCATCGACGATCTACTTGCCACTGGCGGTACCATTTCAGCCACTGCCAAGCTTATACGTAAGCTGGGCGGAGTGGTCGAATACGCGGGATTTGTCATTGGCTTACCCGCACTACATGGTTATGAAAAGCTTGCTGATTTAGGCTTGGAACCTTATTGTATTTGTGAATTCGACGGCGAATAAGGACATCTGACTTTGGCCTATCAGGTACTGGCAAGAAAATGGCGACCCGGTATATTTTCAGAGTTGGTTGGGCAAGAGCACGTTGTTTCGGCGATCAGTAACGCGCTTGACAACGATCGCTTGCATCACGCTTATCTGTTTACCGGTACGCGTGGTGTAGGTAAAACCACTATAGCGCGTATTTTTTCAAAAAGTTTGAATTGCGAGCAAGGTCAGAGTGCTAATCCGTGCGGGAAATGCAGCACATGTGTTGAGATAGAGCAGGGTAATTATGTCGACCTGCTTGAAATCGATGCTGCATCGCGAACCAAGGTAGAAGATACCCGTGAGTTGCTTGACAACGTACAGTACAAACCTACCCGCGGGCGCTTTAAAGTTTATCTGATAGACGAAGTCCATATGCTGTCGAAGCACAGCTTCAATGCATTGCTTAAAACGCTGGAAGAGCCGCCGCCACACGTTAAGTTTTTGCTCGCCACCACCGATCCGCAAAAATTGCCTGTGACAATATTATCGCGCTGTTTGCAGTTCAATTTAAAAGCGTTGTCACGCGAGCAAATTGGCCAGCAGTTACATCATATCTTGTCACAGGAACACATCAGCTTCGAAGATAACGCTCTGACCTTGCTGGCCAAAGCTGCCCAGGGCAGTATGCGTGATGCGTTGAGTCTTACCGACCAGGCGATAGCGCAAGGCAATAATCAGGTCAGCAGTGCAATTGTCACGGATATGCTTGGGCTGATGGATCGCCAACAGTTGCTCAAGATTTTGTTTGCGGTCACAAAGCGAGAGCCCGCAGAAGTGATGGCGCAGGCTGCGGAAATAGATGTTCTTGCTCCCGATTACAGCAATGTGCTGGCAGAGCTTTCCAGTTTGCTTCACCAAATTGCCTTAACGCAATGGGTACCCGAAGCCTGTAAATTAGAAACCAATACGGCAAAAGCGATCTACCAACTGGCCCGGCATTTTGCCCCGGAACAGGTTCAGTTACTCTATCAAATTACTTTGCAGGGACGCAAAGATTTACCTTTCGCCAGCGATGCCCGCAGCGCCTTCGAAATGACCTTGTTGCGTATGTTGTCTTTTGCACCGATTGAGCCGTTAGGTGAGCGCGAAACTCTGATACAAAAAGCTCCAGCCAGAGCAGGGCAACCAGCGCAATCCAGTAGCGCTCTTACGGATTTGGAAGCCCAGGCATCACTGGCAGAGACACAAGCAGAGAATATAGGCGAGCAAGACACGCCACTAACGGCTGAAGAAACCAGCACTGAGAAGGTTAAAGAGGTTACCAGTGACGCATCAGACGCAGTGTCACAGGGCAATGAAATGCCACCGGCCGCGCGGGCGACATATCAGAATGATAATGACGAGCCACAATACCTGGTTGATGAAGCTGCACAATTACTCGATGAAGCCGAAGATTATCGTCAGCAAAGCGCAGCGTTTAACCATCAGGACAATGCTTCTGATGGCGGCTATATCGATGAGTATGATGCAACGCCAGGTCAACCGCATTCAGCAACCCATCCTGACGATACACAAGCATCGGATGCTGCCGGGCAGGACGAGCCCGCGCCTCAGGCGACATCAAATACTGCTGCGATGCTGGCGTTACGCCAACGGCTGAAACAACAGGCCGCGGAGGAAAAAGCAGACGCGGCAAAAAAGCCGGCAACTAACGCATCCGACTATACCCCGCCGGTTGCAAAGAGCACGGCTGAGAATTCAGCATCCGAAACGCAGGATAATAGCATCAGTCAGCCTGCTGCAGGGCAATCACCGGCAGCGACACTGCCCATTGCGCCAGAGCAAGATAATAACGTGCCTGACACGCAAGGCAGTGACTCAGATACCCCGCCTCCCTGGGTATTGGAAAGCGATTGGAATAATGCGCAAAATGATAATACAACAGCTGATAACACTTCACCGCAGGCTGAGCAGGGGCAATTTATTGAACAACCCTCGGGCAATGAGCAAGATCAGAATCTAAATGATGCAAACCGTGCCGGGTACACCGAAACAGCTGACGAAGGAAAGGCTGGGCCGCCGCTAAATTTACCAGCCGACAGCGATCTTAATAACCAAAACGACGTATCATTTGAAGACTATGACAATCTTCCAGCATATTTAGATAACGGCGATAAGCTGCTTAAAGCAAGCCAGTTGGACAGTTGGAGTCGGCTGATTGAAGCGATGCCGGTTGCCGGATTACTCAAACAGGTTGCATTGCATTCATTGTTTGATCGTAATGGTGATAATGTCACGCTGACGTTGGATCCAGCGCAGCAGCATTTAGTAAATGAAACAACTTCAATGCAGTTGTCGACGGCACTTGAAGAAGTGTTACAATCGCCGGTAAACGTAACGCTGGAATATGGCAGTGTAAAAGACACGCCGTTTCAGATACAGCAACAAATTAATACCATGCGTGAGCGTTACGCCCGGCAAGTGATTCAAAGAGATGACGTGATACAGTCGGTAGTCAATGCTTTTAATGCCGAAGTACTGGATGACAGTATTCAGCCACGTTAGCACGCCAACATCAGATAGGGTAGCGCAGATTAAATCGCTGAACCTGATGAGGGTTTTTCATTATTATTGCAAACGTTTATTCGTTTAACTAATTTTCAAAAGTGAGAAAGTACTATGTTCAAAGGTGGAATGGGCAACATCATGAAGCAAGCGCAGCAAATGCAAGAGCGCATGCAACAAACCCAGGAAGAGTTAGCCAAACTGGAAGTGGTAGGCGAGTCTGGTGCCGGCATGGTAAAAGTAACCATGACCTGCAACCACAATGTTCGTCGTGTTGAAATCGACGATTCATTAATGGATGACGACAAAGACATGGTGGAAGATCTGGTCGCAGCCGCATTTAACGACGCGGCGCGCCGTGTCGCAGAAACCTCAAAAGAAAAAATGTCAGATGTGACTGGGGGTATGCCATTACCGCCAGGCATGAAAATGCCGTTTTAAGCTTAAAGATCCCTTAGATCTTGGCCTCTATTTTTTTTAGAAAATGATTGGGGCTAGCAAGTGACAAATATTTCAAAAAGCTCTGATTTCCCCAGAGCTTTTTTGTTTATATAAATTGAATATTAAGCCCCGTACTAATTCTCCCCTCTAATCAATAACAATGATGATGTTTGTTTTTTATATCTTGATTGCCAATATTTCGTAGGATATTTGCACTAACTGATAGAAGTCAGTCTCTGAAATCATTGCATAGCTATGAAATGCATACGTGGGCTAAAACATCACGTCAACTGGACCCCTTTTATTCACTCATTTCTCATTATATTGGTGCGGATAGAATAAAATTAGCCCATCAATAGCCGATAAAAAGAACGTGATTATAGAAAATATTATAAATACAGTGATATATGCGTGCTGTTTTAATATTAGTTGTTTGGGTGTATCGTTGATAGACGTGGATGATAAGAGATTTAATAAATCTCATATAAAAAGGATGTCTAATGAAGCTTTCAAACGTTCTATCTCTCGTAAATCAGGTCGAAAAGTCCAAATTTATTAATGCGATAGATCGCATTTGCAACGAAGCCGTCAAGCACGATAAGAAAATAGCCGCACAGTTAGACAAACTCGACGGTCAAATTAAAAACGCATCCAGTACCGACATTACTCAATTATTCAAAATTGTCCTTCCGTATTTCGAAACGTCGGCAAGAGAACAACTGGCTATGCTTGGTGCACAAGCTACCTTGCTCACAAACATTCTAAGCCGTGACGGTAATTGTATTGCTCGTGTCACTTGGGTTGAGTCCCTTTACACAAAAGAATGGGGCGTTATCAACTCAAGAGCTAACGAATTAAAATCAGAAATCGAAGTTGTCGATGATGGTGAAAGTTTTACCGATGGGAAAAGGCTAGGTATCTATCACGCTTGTTTAAAAGAAGCCTATTCAAACGATGTAAAAGTAAACCGAGAAGCAAAAATTACAGATGATGAGCGAGGCATTCTG
Organism: Alteromonadaceae bacterium; assembly: GCA_013373625.1. Classification (GTDB taxonomy): domain Bacteria; phylum Pseudomonadota; class Gammaproteobacteria; order Enterobacterales; family Alteromonadaceae; genus Alteromonas. The sequence continues at coordinate 8,713 of JABXHM010000099.1, forward strand.
AATGTGCTTGCAAAAAAGCTGGATGTGACCGCTGATGATCAGGCTGGCGTTGAGCATCTTATAGATGAGATTCCCAAGGGTGGAGTACAAGATGCATTAAATGAGCTAAGAGAAATCGGTTTGGTATTCATAAGTCGAAAACTTCAAACTGTGTACGTACCAGATGAAATTGTTAGCCTGTTGCACCGATTGCAGGGCAAAGACCTCGCTGATAAGCACTTATTGCGAATTTTACGGACATTGAGCGACGCTGAGCTTTCTAACATCCTTAAAAATCACCGTAAGAAAATTCGTGGCGTTGAACGCAAAGAAAAGATTATAAATATCATGAAGCTCGGTGTTCCTGCTGTGCAGTTGCTTCAGGTTGATTTATATAATGAAGATACCACTGTCAACGATAGGAAAGAGCGTCTTAAGTCGTTAATCCAAGATCTGGATCTTGACCTCGATAGATTGGGTACAACACTTGATGAACGTACGGCACTAATACAAGATTCCTTAAATTCATGTGCTGAGCGGGAGTTCAATTCACTAAGCGCTACAGGCTTTAAAGAGTTGTTTGCAGCATTGCAAAATCATTTCCCTTCTTTAAACGCAATTTTAAAACAAGAATTCGAGCTTGAAGAGCAAGAAGAACTGGATGTAGAAAAACTTAGAGCATTGAGCATCACTCCGTACGATATCCTTTACATGCTAACAAACGATGAGGTCAAAACTGTTGTCGAAAGCATGGGTATTAAGAAGCGTGGTAACTTGCGTTTGAATATTCTTGCAAGCTTCGCAGACGCAACAGACAAACTCATCGATAATTATGGTGCGTTAGCAAGAAGAGATTTGGCGACCCTTAAAGCAAATAACATAGAAATCGCTGAGGCGGACTTAGGTGTTAAGTTTGAAGAAGTAACCAAAGCAATTTTTGAACAGCTTGGCTTGATCGTTGACGAAGATCTTCGCAGAGCGATAAATACTGCAAAAGATAAAGCCGATGTTCTTATCTCATTGAGTGAAGACGATGTAATTGTTAGTGAGGCTAAGACTTGTAAGAATGGAGACTTTGCAAAGTATTCAACTACTTCGCGTCAAGTAAAAGCCTACGCCAATCGATGTGAACAAGCCGGAAAGCGAGTCGCACAGGTACTAATAGTGGCCCCAACATTTTCAGAGGATTTCGTGGAAAGTGCTGAGATGGATACTGAGGTGAATATTTCTTTGTTAGAGGCCGATGGGTTGAAGAACATTCTCGATGCTTATAAAGCGCGACGTAATCCAAAATTCTCTGCAAAGCTATTCACAAAGGGCGGATTGTTAAAAGCTGATTTAATTGCGAAGAACATTTAAACATAGTTCTTATAACTTAAATCCACTTAAATCTGGTTTGCTTTGGGAAAGCGACTCCGTATTGACTTGAATAACTCATTTATTGTACTCAGCGGAGACTAAGCTTGTTGTCGAGGTGACCTTTCCCCCAAAATAAAAACACCGGCTTATTGGCCGGTGTTATGCTATTGCGGGGTGACATATTATTTTTTTGGGTGACAGGTTCAGATTGCCGGCACGAGCCTGGTAAACGAGTAGTGGTTTACGCTTAAAATCGGGTCTTGTATAGTACGCGCAGAAAGAGTGTTACGTAACCAATGGCATTAGCATCTACTGCGTGCCATTGCTATCACCATTAATGCCTTAGCAGGCTATCAACTGCGTAGTAATCCATTATGAAATACAGTCCTCTGCTGGCCGAGTTAATTAACAGCCTGACCTGCCTGCCCGGTGTTGGCAATAAAACGGCTCAACGTATGGCATTTCAGTTGCTTGAGCGCAATCGCGAGGGTGGTCGCACACTGAGCACGGCGCTGCATAATGCCATGGAACACATTGGCCATTGCCAGCGTTGCCGAAATTTTTCGGAGCACGACCTGTGTGAAATTTGTCAGCACCCCGAGCGAAGCGAAAGCAAGCAACTGTGCGTGGTAGAAAGCCCGCAAGATGTCATGGCCATTGAGCAAACCCTGGCTTACAAAGGCACCTATTTTGTGCTGATGGGGCATTTATCGCCCATCGACGGTATTGGCCCGGCCGAAATTGGTTTGGATATCCTTGAAGCACAAATCAAAGCCGGGCAATATGCAGAAGTGATTCTGGCTACCAACCCAACGGTAGAAGGCGAAGCAACTGCCCATTTTATTGGCCAGATTTGCCAGAAAAACCAGGTGTCAGCCAGCCGTATAGCTCACGGGGTACCAATAGGCGGGGAACTCGAATACATTGATGGCAACACCCTGACCCACGCTTTCTCCGGACGGCGGGCACTGTAACGCTCGCCCGGCTTATCCGCTTATAACGACTACCGTTACGTTTTTCAGCCAATATTTTTAATTTTGGCAGTTGAATTTCAGCTATACCGACCACATTTGACTTGTTGAAAAATAATTAAACTAACTAGGAGAATCTGGTTTATGGCTGAAGTGGCCCATCAAGAAACTCACGGATTTCAGACCGAAGTAAAACAACTTTTAAATCTGATGATCCATTCTCTGTATTCAAACAAAGAAATCTTTTTACGCGAGTTGGTATCTAATGCAGCTGACGCTGCCGATAAGCTGCGTTTTAACGCGCTTGAAAATAATAGCCTGTATGAAAATGATGGCGACCTGTGCGTTAAACTGAGTGTTGACAAAGAAGCCGGCTCACTGACGATTACCGACAACGGCATCGGGATGACCCGTGATGATGTCATTGAAAATCTTGGTACCATAGCAAAATCGGGTACCAAAGACTTTTTCAGCAAATTATCCGGTGACTCAGCGAAAGATTCTCAACTGATTGGTCAGTTTGGTGTTGGTTTTTATTCGGCATTCATCGTGGCTGACAAGGTCGTAGTGCGCACGCGCGCGGCGGGGCAGAGCGCTGATAAGGGCGTAGAGTGGACGTCTGAGGGCGAAGGCGAATTCACCGTCGCGGATATCGAAAAAGCCGAGCGTGGTACCGAAATTACCCTGTTCCTGCGCGAAGACGAAAAAGAATTCGCTGATGATTGGCGTCTGCGTTCAATCATTAGTAAGTATTCTGATCATATCAGTATTCCTGTGCGCATGTGGAAGGCCCCTGTGGAAGAGCAGGACGGCCCTGATGGTGAAAAGATTCCGGCGCAACCGGGTGAATGGGAAACGGTAAACAAAGCCACGGCATTGTGGACGCGTGACAAGTCAGAAATTACCGATGAGGAATATAAAGAGTTTTACCGCCATGTTTCTCATGACTACACCGATCCAATGAGCTGGGCACACAACAAGGTAGAAGGTAAGACAGAATATACCAGCCTGTTATATATCCCCAGCAAAGCACCTTTTGATATGTGGAACCGTGAACAGTCACATGGTTTAAAATTGTATGTACAGCGCGTGTTCATTATGGACGACGCCGAGCAGTTCATGCCAACTTATCTGCGTTTTGTTAAAGGTCTGCTGGATTCCAATGATCTGCCGTTAAACGTATCGCGTGAAATCCTTCAGGACAATAAGATAACGCAGTCGCTGCGTACCGGTTGCACCAAGCGAGTGTTGCAGATGCTGGAGCGTATGGCTAAAAACGATGCCGAGAAATACCAGCTATTCTGGAACGAGTTTGGTAACGTGCTCAAAGAAGGCCCGGCTGAAGATTTCGCCAACAAAGAAAAAGTCGCTGGCCTGCTTCGCTTTGCTTCTACGCATAATGACTCAAGTGAACAGTCTGTATCACTGGCCGATTACATATCTCGTATGAAAGAAGGCCAGGACAAGATTTATTTTGTCACGGCGGATAGTTATCAGGCTGCTAAGAATAGCCCTCACCTTGAAATCTTCAGGAAGAAGGGAATTGAAGTATTACTCATGGGTGAGCGTATCGATGAGTGGTTAATGCAGCATCTCACTGAGTTTGACGGCAAGCAACTGAAGTCAATTGCACGTGGCGATCTGGGGCTGGATGATCTGGAAGACGAAGAAAGTAAAAAAGCCCAGGAAGAAGCCGAGAAACAAGTTGAAGGTGTACTTGAGCGTGCCAAAGCAGCACTGGGTGATAAGGTGATCGACGTTAAGTTTACGCACCGCTTAACAGACTCCCCAGCCGTCATAGTCGCTGACGATAACGGCATGACGACACAAATGATGAAGCTCATGGAAGCGGCAGGGCAGCCGGTACCAGAAGTTAAATATCATTTCGAGCTTAACCCTGAGCATCAATTGGTAAAACTGCTGGCGGATGTACAGGATGAAGCTGTGTTTAATAGCTGGACCGAAGTGTTGTTCGACCAGGCTGCGCTGTCTGAACAGGGGAGTCTTAAGGATCCGGCAAGCTTTGTGCGGAATTTGAATGGACTACTGATGAGTCTTTCAAAGTAAACCGAACTATAGTGGGTTTATACTGATGTAACCAAAGCGGGTTTTTAAAGCCCGCTTTTTTATTGTCTGATTGACAGAGCACAATGGCTAATGCCAGTGGTTAATGTTATAAAAAAGGCAGTGAAAGTAAGTAAACCTTGAGCCGTGAGACACCACCAACACAGAGTGCTGTGGCTTAATCGAAACGCCATGTAACTCAATAGTCTAATATTCATACGCTATTAGTCGTAAGAACACAGACTAGCGGTGTAGAGCACTTGTCACGCACATTGGGAGTGTGTAAAGTGCCTCACAGTTAATGAAAAATAAGCGGAGAGCGCAATTATGCGAATTATACTTCTCGGTGCACCGGGAGCCGGAAAGGGAACACAAGCGCAATTTTTAATGGGCAAGTATGGCATCCCGCAAATATCAACGGGTGATATGCTGCGTAGCGCCATTAAAGCCGGTACCGAAATGGGCCTGGCTGCGAAGAAAGTCATGGATGAAGGAAAATTAGTTTCCGACGAGATTATTATTGGCCTGGTAAAGGAACGCATTGCTCAGGACGACTGTAAAGATGGTTTTCTGTTAGATGGTTTCCCTCGCACTATTCCCCAGGCTGACGCAATGAAAGATGCCGGTGTAAACGTGGATCACGTGATCGAGTTTGACGTGCCTGATGATGTGATTGTCGATCGTATGGGCGGCCGCCGCGTTCACCCTGCGTCTGGACGGGTTTATCATGTAGTTTACAATCCACCCAAAGTGGAAGGTAAAGATAACGAGACTGGCGATGAACTCATCATCCGCGATGATGACAAAGAAGAGACGGTTCGCGCACGCCTGGCGGTATATCATGATCAAACACAGCCATTGGTTGATTACTACAGCGAAGAAGCTGCAGCTGGAAATTGCGAATACCACAAAATAGATGGAACGCAACCAGTAGAAGAAGTGAGTAAGCAACTCGGTGAACTATTAGGTTAGTAATGCCAGACCTGATGGACAAAAGCCGCTACAAATAGCGGCTTTTTTATTGGTAAAATTCGCTCAACAGACTCATCTCTGGAGTCTATTATCAATGCACCATCAAAGCTATCTGCTACTTTTGAGAAAACTTTTTTAAGTGGGAATATGAATAAAAGACTGGATAAATCATGTATAGGCTCTATCACGCAGATTGACTGCGAACGAATCTACTAAACTTTAATTATTAGGTGGTTACAAGGGCTTAAGTGCCGCCCCCCGTTGCCGGAAACGGTTAGTCCATGACTTGCTAACAACAACCTGACCCGTTATAGCGGCTGAGCCCCAGTACTTCGATGCGGGGTCGCTACTTTCCGGAAGCCTCTTTTGGGACATCTGATTGCGGGTATTTATTAAGGAGAAGCTCTGAGTTCGAATCTCAGGCAGGCCACACAGCTAAAAAGCACAGGCGCAGTTTAGTGCCTGTTGTGGGCGTTGATCGTCCGCACCTTATCTTTTTAAGCCCGTTAACTATGCTAGTGAGGCGGCTTTGTAGTTAAATCCGCCGTTTAGATTTGAAATACTCAACGACAGGGGGGAGTTAAATACGGAAATTGTCTAATTCACTGTTAAAGAGGGATAGGCTGTGAAAATACTAATTGGAAAGTAAGTTCTTTTGCAAAAAAATGCCTTCAGTTACTTTAAGAGTAGGTGAAGGCGGTAATTTTTGTATGATTTAGGTTCTCAATTAGATAATTTTTGAAGAGCAGTTTTAATGTCTTCAAGTGCTGAAATTGCAGCATTCTCAACAAGTTTTCTGGAATCTGAGAAGATACTAACTTCTTCTTTATTACTGGTCGCCACTGTCAGCCCTGTTCTAGCATCAATTAAGCGATAAAATACGACTGCCCTGGACGAACCGACTCCCATATCGCTTGCATACGCCTTCGTCTCTGAACTAGAAGACTCAGTTACCAATATCCCATCCGCTCCTAAATCTTTGGCAATGATTTTCATTTTTTTCGTATCGAAAATTACTTCTTCGTTCCCAAAGTTATCAACCACATATTTGGGTGAATAAATGATCATGTTTTCAGTGGTAGTAAGATTGTGTTCAAGGATATTGGTTATCTCTGTACCGAAGCTGTTAGTCACAGGCGTAACTACTATACTGCTCCATTTTGTATCTTTGTATCGTTCGTTGAACGCTAAGTTTGAGCATGCTGTTAAAAAGATACAAACGAAGATAATAAGTGTATAGCGAAAAAAAGTCATTCATCATCCCTTAAGTTTTAATTAGTTACTCTAATCATCACATGAATGATTAGAGTAACTAATTATAACACTTCATGCACCACATCTCCCAGTACTACGTGCTCTTATACGTAAGTTTGTGTAGGAGTTATATCACCAACAGAGTATGACCGGCAGTATTTTAGGAACATGGAAAGCGTGTGGGATACTCATGCCTTACCAGCAGACTGGTAAATAAAACTATGGAACATAAAACGAATAGAAATAGAACTCGCTGACTTTTACTTATCTTTCCAAGAAACAAAGACATTAATATTGGCAACGAAACAAACAGTCTCACAATTAGACTTATATAACTTTACCCCAAGGGTGAATCACTGTCACAATAGTGTTACGTAACATTACGATGACTATACTAACAATGATTATATTGCCTGTTACCGCTTTCTATGCCAGTGTTTTGGCGTTTCTCTATTTGTATTTAACCGCGTTGGTGATAGTCAATCGCAGGCGCAACCAGGTTGGTGTCGGTGATGGCGGTAACGAGTTGTTACAGCGCTATATCAGAGTTCATGCAAACTTTGCTGAATTCGTGCCTATTACGCTATTACTCTTAGCTATTCTGGAAATCAGCATCAAAATTCCTTGGTTAATTCACCTGTTTGGCGGTTGTTTAACGCTCGGGCGGATATTGCATGCGTATGGTTTAAGTCATTCTGCGGGTGCCACCTGGCAACGTCTTATTGGTATGTTGCTGACACTGTTAAGCTTGGCGGGGTTAGCGGCAGCAAATCTTACACTTATTTACTGGTTACCGTTTTTATGACACATTTGCACCAATTAGCTACCCCAGCCTGCATCATAGACGTTGATAAATTCAAGCGTAATTGTCAACGGATGCGGACAGTGGCAAACGCAGAAAATATATCGTTACGCCCGCATGTTAAAACCCTCAAATCGCTTCAGGCTGCGCACTACTATGCGCCGTCGCCAATGCCGGTCACGGTCTCGACACTGGCGGAAGCCCGCTATTTTGCCAGCGCTGGTTATACCGATATTTTATACGCAGTAGGCATAGCTCCTAATAAACTGAGTCAACTCGATGCTATCCTGAAAGTGGCTGAAGACTTTACCGTTATAGCGGATAATATATCGGCAGTGCAGGCACTGGTAGATTATGCTCCCCAGTTCAGTCAACCACTGGCAGTAATGCTGGAAGTTGATGTTGATGATCACCGGGCCGGGTTATTGCCAGAATCAGATGAACTTGTAGCATGCGCCAAGGCTATACAAAATACGCCAGCACTTCGCTTCAGGGGCGTTATGACTCACGCTGGGGGGTCTTACGACTGCCGTAATACCGAAGAGCGTCAGGCAATAGCTCATCAGGAGTGTCAGCGTATAAGCTTTGCTGCCGAGCAACTTAAGCAACACGGTATTAGTTGTGATGTGATTTCGGCAGGCTCCACGCCAACCGCGCTGGCTGGAGTCAGTCACAACGGTATCAACGAGTTACGTGCCGGCGTTTATGCGACTTTCGACTGTGTGATGGCGGGCTTGGGGGTCTGTGAAGTGACTGACATTGCCATGTCCGTGCTGACTTGTATTATAGGGCATCAGCACAATAAAAACTGGGTAATTGTTGATGCTGGCTGGATGGCCTTATCGCGGGACCAGGGTACCGCGGACCTTAGCCAGGATTGTGGCTACGGGCTGGTTTGTGATATTAACGGTGAACTCCTCGACGGCTGGTATGTTAAAGCAACCAACCAGGAGCACGGCATTATATGCCACCGGGACAATATAACGCCGCCTGAGACGCTCTTTTCATATGGCCAGATACTGCGAATTTTACCTATCCATGCATGCGCTACCTCAGCGCAGTTTACGCAGTATCACGTGGTCAATAAGTCGCTGGAAGTATCCCAGGTGTGGTCTCGTATAAATGGGTGGTAACAGTAGGTTGGCATCTTGTTGTTAAGCGATTAAACTTGAATTATCTTAACCTGAGCAACGTCGTATTTAGGGTTTCATGAAGATTCTGTCTGCAATTGCGTTAGTTGTTGTATCCTTTTCTGCTTCGGTAGTCGCTTCGACACAGTTGCTCATTTTTACTGAGAACTCTCCTCCCTATCAATATAGTCGTGATGGTGAAGTGCAGGGCATTGCTACCAAGCGCGTCATGAAAATAGCAGAGCAGGCAGGGCTTAGTGCACAAATATCAATGTATCCGTGGGCCAGAGCGTTACGCAACGCTGAACAATCTTCACAGGCGCTCATATATTCAATGGCGAAAACACCGCAGCGCAACGATACGTTTATTTGGATAGCGCCTGTGGCGTCATTTGAGCTGGGTATTTTAACACTGAAACAGGCTAATACTCAGCGCTTTGCTTTGCCGCTTGATCCGAGCAACTTATCCGTTGCTACACAAAGAGGTGATATCGCCGCTGACTGGCTGGCCGGACAGGGATTCATCGAAGGTAATAACCTGATATTGTGTGCTGATATTGTGTGTTCATGGCAACAGTTAAAACGTGGCACAGTTGATTTTATTATTGAAGATCCAAGGCTAATAGAAGAAACCGCTGGTTTAGTTGGTTTAACGCCTGCAGAGGTAACGCTACAAAACGTGGTGCCGGCGCTGTCGGTGACGGGCTATCTCGCTGCGAATAAAAATATGGATGCGGCTGTTGTGGCGCGGTTAAAACAAGCTGCACAAACGTTAGGCTACCGCGAGGAGCAGTAGCCTTACTGCTTAGTGTTAAAAAGCGTTATGCTTTCTTATGGCGCTTACGTAGCACAGCAATAGCATCTGACATCGACATGTCACAGGCTTGCAGCAAAACGCTTAAGTGGTAAAGCAAGTCAGCCGCTTCGTTTTGTAGTTCATCCTTATCCATTACAGTCGCTGCCAGAGCGGTTTCGACGCCTTCCTCACCGACTTTCTGCGCAATACGTTTTATGCCTTTACTGTAAAGGTTGGCGGTATAGCTCGATTCAGGATCGGCGTTTTTGCGCGCTGCAAGCAAACGTTCTAAGTCACCCATAAAGGTATAGTCTGAGACCTCGCTGTTAAACCAGCAACTTTCAGCGCCTGTATGGCAGGTAGGGCCAACCGGATTCGCTAGCACCAGCAACGAATCATTATCACAATCGCTGCCAACCTCAACCAGATTAAGGGTGTTGCCCGACGTTTCTCCCTTCTGCCACAAGCGTTGCTTGGAGCGGCTGAAAAAAGTGACTTTACCGCTGTTGAGGGTGACATCGAGCGCCTCAGGGTTCATATACCCTTGCATTAGCACTTTGCCTGTTACTGCATCCTGAACGATTGCTGGTAACAGGTTATCCATTTTTGCCCACGCCAGTTGCGCCTGATTCTCTGCTGTGACTTTCATTGTTTGTTTAACCTTTTTTTACTTTACCGGCGTATATCGCTGGCGCATGGGAACCTGTTCACTGACTAACGTTGCTTTAAGCTCATCAATGTTAATGATGCCTTTATGGAACACCGACGCTGCCAGCGCGCCGTCCACATCTGCGTCTTTAAATACGGCTGTGAAATGTTCAATGGCACCCGCGCCGCCTGAGGCAATCAGTGGAATGTTACACACCTCGCGTACGGCTTTGAGCTGCGCCAGATCGTAGCCCTGGCGCACACCGTCCTGGTTCATGCAGTTAAGTACAATTTCTCCTGCGCCGCGTTGTTGTACTTCTTTGATCCAGTCCAGCGTTTGCCAGGCGGTTTGCTGAGTTCGGCTTTCATCACCGGTAAACTTATAGACTTCGTACTGATTGTTCGCCTCGTTATAAAAGCTGTCGATACCTATCACCACGCACTGCTGGCCATACACATCGTGCAACGCATTAATCAGTTCAGGGTTGGTCAACGCCGGTGAATTAATGGAAATCTTATCGGCACCCATTTCGAGGATCCGGCCAGCATCTTCCACCGACTTAATACCGCCTGCCACGCAAAAGGGGATATCAATCACCTGGGCAATCCGGCTCACCCAGCTTTTATCCACCACGCGTTGATCAGAGCTCGCGGTAATGTCATAAAACACTAACTCGTCAGCCCCGGCTTTGGCATATTGTTCTGCCAGTGGCACGATATCGCCAATGATTTCGTGATTGCGAAATTGCACACCTTTTACCACTTTACCGTCGCGTACGTCCAGGCAGGGTATTATCCGTTTTGCCAGCATGTGATTGCCTCCTCAACAGTAAATTTACCTTCCAGTAGAGCGCGACCTAAAATTACCCCTTCTACACCGGTTGGGCGTAGCGCGCGAATATCGTCTAAACCGCCAATGCCGCCAGAGGCTTGCCAGCTAACTGCCGGAAACTGTTTGCTTACTTCACTATAAAGCTCAACATTTGAGCCTTTAAGCGTGCCGTCGCGACTGATGTCGGTACACAGTACATGCTTAGCATCCACTTCGGCAAAAGCTTCGAGGATTTGCTCCAGCGAGACGCCGGAGTTTTCCTGCCAGCCGTGAGTGGCGATAAATTTATTGCCGTTGTCATCAATGTTGATATCCAGTGCCAGCACAATATGTTCCGGGCCGTACTGTTTTACCCAGCTTTTTACCATATCGGTTTGTTTAACTGCCAGCGAGCCAATCACCACACGGCTCACGCCGGACTCAAGTAGTTGTGCCACTTCGCGTTCTTCCCGAATACCGCCGCCTGACTGGAATTGCATGCGCTTGGTGTCGACCATGGCGCGGATCAGTTGCAGCTGACGTTTGTCGGTGTCTTTGGCGCCGGTAAGGTCAACGATGTGTAACCATTCGGCGCCTTGATCAGCATAGGTATGCACTACGTCAACCGGATCCAGGGTATATTGGGTTTTTTGGTTATAGTCACCCTGATACAGCCGCACCACGGCACCATCGATTAAATCTATTGCTGGTATAATCATTTACATATTCACAAAGTTGGTTAGCAGTTGTGCGCCGGCTTCGCCGGAACGTTCAGGGTGAAATTGCACACCAAAGAAATTATTGTGCTGAATAGCCGCTGAAAACGACTGGCCGTATTCACAGCTGGCCAGAGTGTTGGCATACACTGGCACAGCAAAGCTGTGCACGAAATAAAAGTAAGTGCCTGCATCGATACCGGCAAATAGCGGTGATTCATGGGCTGGCGTAACGGTATTCCAACCCATGTGGGGCAAGCGCAATTCACCGGCCTGCATGCGTTTTACATGGCCGGGCAGCAGGTTAAGGCAATCAATTGTGCCAGTTCTGGATTCATCTGAGCGCTCGACCATCAATTGCATACCTAAACACACCCCCAGTACGGGTTGCTTAAGGTGACGTAACGGTTCGATAAGCTGTTTGGCGGCAATACTGGTCATGGCTGCGCCAGCCGCACCAACGCCAGGTAAAAAGACTTTATCCGCTGCGGCTATCACCGCTGCATCATCAGAGACCGTTACGCTAACACCTAAACGCTCCAGCGCGAACTTTACTGAGGATATGTTGGCGCAGCCAGTATTTACAATCACAATAGTTTGTTGTGACATTACAGTGCTCCTTTGCTGCTTGGTAGCGCATCGCCCTGACGGGTGATAGCCTGACGTAAGGCACGGCCAAATACTTTAAATAAACTTTCAACCTGATGGTGGGCATTGCCCTCCGAGGTCGATAAATGTAACGACAATCCCATGCTCTGCGCCAGCGAGTAAAAGAAGTGCTCTACCATTTCAGTAGCCATTTCACCCACCTGGTCGCGGCTGAACCTGGCGTCAAACTTTAGGTGCGGGCGGTTGGAAATATCCATAATACATTCGGCACGGCATTCATCCATTGGCAGGGCGAAGCCAAAGCGGCCAATGCCGCGTTTATCGCCAAGTGCTTTTTTCAGCGCCTCACCTAAAGCCAGCGCGGTATCTTCTACACTGTGGTGGTCGTCGATGTGTAGATCACCGTTGGTTTTAAGCTGTAATTCAAAGCCGCCATGGGTGGCAATTTGATCGAGCATATGGTCAAAAAAGCCCATGCCGGTGGCGATGCTTGACTTGGCGGTTGAGTCTAAATCAACGCGCACATAAATATCGGTTTCAGAGGTCGTGCGGGTCACTTCGGCAATTCGTGATGAGGCCAATAATTGCTTTTCAATAGCCGGCCAGTTAAGCCCTTCACGACTATACTGCAAACCTTTAATGCCCATATTTTCGGCCAGCTGGATATCGGTGATACGGTCGCCAATCACATATGAACGGGTAAAGTCGACTTTGCCTTGCTGAAGATAGTCTTTCACCAAACCCAGTTTGGGTTTGCGACAGCTACAGTTGTCTGCATCAAAATGCGGGCAGATCAGCACGTCGTCAAAGGTGACGCCCTGGCTCTCAAACACTGCCATCATGGCATTGTGGGCCAGATCAAAATCGGCCTGAGGGAAGCTCTCGGTCCCCAGACCATCCTGGTTCGATACCATCACCAGCTTAAAACCAGCCGCTTTGAGTTTTAATAATACGGGTATCACGCTTGGTTCAAATACCAGTTTTTCGAGGCTGTCGAGCTGTTTGTCAACCGGCGGCTCTTCTACCAGTGTGCCGTCCCGATCTATAAATAAAATGGCTTGCTGACTCATGATGAAGCTCCTGCTTGCTCAAAGTAGGTATCGAGTAAAGAGAGTAAACGCTGGTTTTGCTCAGCGTTGCCGACGGTGACACGCAGGCAGTGTTGTAAATTCATTTGCTTGGACTGGTCGCGTATGAGCATGCCCTGGCTGACCAGATACTGCATGATTTGCGCGCTCTGTTTGTGGCGGAATAAAATGAAATTCGCTTTAACATCACCCAACAACTCAACGCCAGGCCGTTGGGCCAGCGCTTGCTGCAATGCGTCGCGCTGTTCATTTAAAAATGCCACCTGTTGGCGCATGCGCTCAATATTGTTCTGGCTTAGTGCCTGCTCCACAATTTGTGCTACTGGCTCAGGAATAGGATAGGGCGCAATCACTTTAAGCAGCGCCTGTATAATGTCTTCGTTGGCCATGGTAAAGCCGCAGCGTAAACCGGCTAACGCAAAGGCTTTTGACAATGTGCGCAGGATCACCAGGTTGGGATAGGCGTCTAACTGTGTTGCCCAGGTATTATCTATGTCAAACTCAATGTAGGCTTCATCGACTACAACCAACGCACTGTCGGCAAAGTGTTCGAGCACGCGGGTTAAATCCGCACTGCTTACCTGTGTTCCGGTTGGGTTGTTAGGTGCACAGATAAATACCAAATTCACGTTGTCGGTGGCACAGATACCGTCCACATCAAGGCTAAAATCATTGTTGAGCGGTACTCGCTTGATACCCACATCGCAGGTTTCGGCACTGATTGCATACATGCCGTAAGTGGGCGGGCAGATCAGAATGTTATCTTCACCCGGCGTACAAAAAGTGCGAATTAACAACTCTATCCCTTCGTCGGCACCGCGGGTCACGATAAGTTGTGAGCTATTCACCTCAGCGTATTTGGCATAGCCACTAATGACCTTGTCAGGCTGACACGACGGGTAACGATTAAAATTATCCGAATCGATATCATAAGGGTTGGCAAAGGGCGACTCGTTGGCGTTAAGCCAATCCTGACCACCGGAAAATAACCGGCGCGCTGACTCATAGGGTTTCAGCGGCACCAGATTGTCGTTGATGAGTTGATCAACTAATTTGCTTGTCATAGCGGTCTCTACTATTTAATCGTTTTGCTGCAATTTGTTTAACCGATAACCGACTGCATTGCGGTGGGCGTCAAGCCCCTCTGCATCAGCAAGCTGCATAATTGCCGGGCCTAAATTGCGCATACCGTCTTCACTGAGCTCCTGAATCGTGTAGCGCCGCATAAAGTCTAATAAGCCAAGGCTGGAATAGTTTTTGGCATAGCCATAAGTGGGTAACACGTGATTGGTGCCTGACGCATAATCACCGGCACTTTCTGGTGACCACGGGCCAACAAAAATCGAACCCGCATGCTTTAATTGCGGGAGCAACTCACGTGCATTATCACACTGTACTATTAAGTGCTCTGGTGCATAGGCATTACTAACGCCAATAGCCTCAGCCATACTGTCGGCTAAAATATAGCGCGCATTTTCCATTGCCTTGGTGGCAATGCTATTGCGCGATAACTCAGCCAGTTGCTCGGTAACGGCTTGCTTTACCGCACTGACTAAGGCAGGACTGTCAGTGACCAGAATAGCCTGGGAGTCGGGGCCGTGCTCAGCCTGCGATAACAAGTCTGAAGCCACAAATTCAGCATCGGCACTGGCATCGGCCAGCACCAATACTTCAGAAGGGCCCGCGGGCATGTCAATAGCGGCACCATCGGCGCGTTGACTGACTTGTTGTTTTGCTTCGGTCACAAAGCTATTGCCGGGGCCAAAAATCTTATCCACTTTACTAATGGTTTGTGTGCCAAACGCCATGGCTGCAATGGCTTGTGCGCCACCGCATAAATAAATTTCTTCAATACCGCAGCACTTCGCCGCAAAAGCAATTTCAGGCGCAATCTCCTGCGCTTTATTGGGTGGTGTACACAGTACTTTGCGTTCACAACCGGCTACCATGGCTGGCACACCTAGCATCATTACTGTGGAGGGCAAAGGTGCGCTGCCGCCAGGAATGTATAAGCCAACGGCTTCTAATGCGGTAAACCGTTGTTCGCACACCACACCGGGTGTAGTGGTCAGGCGAATATCCTGCGGATATTGCGCCTCATGGAATTTTTTGACGTTGGCAAATGCGGTATGAATCGCGGCCTGCACTACAGGGCTTACCCGAGCCGCCAACTCGTCACGTTGCACAACAGACAATTTCAAAGCAGTGAGGTCCGGGCTGTCAAAGCGCCGAGTGTATTCTAAAACTGCTTCATCGCCACGTGTTTCAACAGCAGCCAGAATATCGGCCACTGTTGCGCGCAGCGCAGCGCTATCGGCCATCGCCGGGCGGGCCAGTGCATTTACTTTTTCTCCAGCACTTAAGCTTGACCAGTTAATCATGCGTCGATACCCCGTATTAACCCATCATCTTTTCAATTGGCATTACCAGGATAGAGCTGCAACCCAGCGCTTTGAGTTTTTCCATGGTTTCCCAAAACAGGTTTTCAGGGCTGACCACATGAATGGCGACTGTATCGTCGCTGCCAGCCAGTGGCAGTACGGTAGGGTTCTCGGCTCCCGGTAACAGACTTTTCACCTGATCGAGGTACGCTTTTGGCGCGTGCAGCATAATATATTTACTTTCTTTGGCCTGAATTACGCCATCGATGCGCGGCACAAGGCGGTTAATCAACGCTTGTTTGTTGCTATCAAGTTCACCGTCGGCGCGCTGAATAAGCACGGCTTTGGAGCGGAATATAACTTCCTCTTCCTGCAGGCCGTTTGCCTCTAACGTAGCGCCTGTTGATACCAGGTCGCAAATTGCTGCAGCAACACCTGCACGTGGGGCGACTTCAACCGAACCGGTTAACATCACCGCTTTGGCTTTAATGCCTTGCTCTTTAAAATAGCGTTCCAGCAGGTAAGGATATGTGGTGGCCACTTTTTTGCCTTCCAGTGAAGACACGCCCTCGTACTTCATTTCCGTAGGAACCGCAATCGACAAACGGCAGCCGCCATAATCAAGTCGGCGGAGCACTTCAAAATCAGCCGGTTTTCCGGCAGCCTGACGCTCCAGCATCTTTTCTTCCAGCTCATTCTCGCCAATGAAACCCATGTCTACCACGCCATCCATAACGAGACCTGGGATGTCATCATCACGCACACGCAATAAGTCGATATTTTCATTAGTAGAATGGGCAATCAGCAGGCGATCGCGAATATTCAGTTTAATGCCAATGGCCTTAAGAAGTGCGATGCTATCGTCGCTTAGACGACCTGATTTTTGAATTGCAATTCGCAGTCTGCTGTTATCACTCATGGTGATCATCCTCTTTTAAAATCCTGAATTTGGTGCGCCATTAACGAAAAACCCCCGGAAGTTTCCTTCCGGGGGTCGATAATTGGTATCTGCGCCACTGGAAGGAAAACAACAACCTTCCAGCACAAACCTGAAAGGTTATGCTTTATGATGGTGGTGATGAATGGCAGCGCGTTTAATCATTTTCATTTTGTTCGTTTATTTTGACGCGCAAACAATAGCCAAGACACGCAATCATTGCAAGCGTTTTGCAACTTTTAAGTATAAATATGCTCTAACAAATAGTTATAAGCGCTACACGATTGGAATGAACCGCATAAGGTGGTGGATATTTCGACAACGAGGCGTATATTTATGATGTTGTGTCTTTTTAGTGAGAGAGGGTATGAGCAACGATCTGTTATTCTCAGTACTTCCACGGGAAGGGAAAGTACCAATAGTGACCGATAATCGCGTAAAACGCGTGAGTAAGGAATCGCGTGCCAAAAATCTCTCTGAGGACGAAAAAGAAACCCACGAGGAAGAGCGCATCATCAGCGAGCAACAGCAGTACCTGGTTCATCAAAAAACCAAACAAGACGATACTGAGCGTGAGCATGCTGAGCAAGGCGCCCGGCAACATGCCGATAGTCAAACCAGCGCTGAGGAAGAAGATGAAGTTATTTACAATAATCATGGTGAAACTGAATCCCATGATGAGCCGCCCGATGAGAACATTCATCATATTGACACTTACGAATAACGCTTAGCAGATCCCGGCAATGCTGCCAAAAGCAACTGCAGGTGATAGCAGGTTAAACAGTCAGGTTTTAAACCGCAGGCAGCACGGCTATGCTGCTAGCAGAAATTAGGTTTTATCGTGAACCAGGGAGCGTAGGCTATGAGTATTGCCAGCGTAATGACCCGTAGAGTTGTCTCTGTGCAAATGGATGACTCGTTAGACGTTGTCAGAGAAATTTTTGCCGCCAGTGGCTTTCACCATTTACTGGTTACCGAAAATGACCAGTTGGTCGGGGTGATTTCAGACCGTGATTATCTCAAAGCGATTAGTCCGTTTATCGACACCATCAGTGAGCGCCAGCGTGATCGGGCAACACTCGAACGCAAGGCGCATCAGATTATGACGCGCGAGGTGATTACCATATCGGTTAATGACACTATGGTGAAAGCAATAGAGCTGTTTAATGTGCATCGCATATCCTGTTTACCCGTACTCGATAAACAACAAACCCCTGTTGGCATTATTAGCTGGCGCGATATTTTTCGCTATTTTGCTGCGTCAGTAGACAAGCGTAGGGTGTAGTGATTATGCCTTCTGGGCAAGCGAGATAAGCGCTTCGCCGTCCAGTCGATAACGAATCCATTCACCTTGTGGTTTCGCGTTCAGCGATTCGTAAAAATCGATTGCAGGTTGATTCCAGTCCAATACGCTCCATTCAAAACGACCGCAATTATTCTCGACGGCAACCCCAGCGAGGTAGGTTAACAACTTTTTACCTGCGCTCTGACCTCGAAATTCAGGTGAAACATATAAGTCTTCCAGATAAAGACCATACTGCCCCTGCCAGGTTGAGTAGCTATAAAAATATACGGCAAAGCCTATAGCCACACCGTTTTGTTCGCAAATCAATGCATGTGCTTTAGGGGACTCGGTAAACAGCGTATTGTGGATATGCTCAGGCGTCGCTTTCGCTTCATGTTCGGCCTTTTCATATATAGCGAGCTCTTTGATAAAGTGTAATAGGGTCTCGGTGTCCGACTTGACGGCGTTTCTTATTGTAATGCTCATTAACGCTCCGTTCATTGCTGAATGATTTGTAAGTTTTAAGTAAAGTGAAGTGAGGCAGCAGAGTTTCTTTGCTCTGCTGCCATCGCGGCTATGACGCCTCTGCGGGCTTGCGGCCGAATTTAGATACGAGCGAGGATACGCCGCTGGCAATTTTTCTACCGCCCACCCTTAAATCAAGAAGGATCAGGTACAGGCAAGGCACCAGAATTAATGTTACCAGCGTTGCATATAATACGGCCGAACCTAACGCTGCAGCCATTGGTACTACAAACTTGGCCTGCAAGCTGGTTTCAAACAATATGGGGGCGACGCCAGCGAAGGTAGTAATCGACGTTAACGTTATAGCTCTGAATCGCGCGCAACCAGCTACCTGGGCAGCCTCGAGAATAGAGAAACCCTCTTTGCGCTTTTGATTGATGTAGTCGGTCATTACCAGAGAGTCGTTGATAACCACGCCCGCAGCAGCAATCAAACCAAAGTTCGACATCATGCTCAAATCCAGTCCCAGTGCAAAGTGGGCCCAGATTGCGCCGGTCAGGCTAAATGGAATAACAGACATAATAATTAGCGGCTGGCCATAACTTTTTAACGGAATAGCAAGCAGTATGTAGACCATGATCATAGCGGCCAGGAAGAACATGATTTGCTCGTCCTGCTGGGCTTGTTGCTCTTCTATGTCACCACCAAGCTGGGTTTGTACGGTTGGAAATTCCTCCAACATTTTGGGCAGCAGGTTTTCGTCTATGGTGGCAACCACTTCATTGGGCTCCACCTGCTCTTCGTCGATGGCACCCCAAACGTAAACCGAGCGATAACCTTCTTCGCGGCGGATATAGCTGATGCCTGGCTCCTCAGTAAGCACAACGACGTCGCCTAAAACCACTTCTGCACCACCAGGTGTTTGAATCATGGTGTATTTCAGTTCAGAAAAACGCTCACGCGTAAGTCGGGGATAGCGCACCATAACCCGCACTTCTTCGCCATTGCGAATCACACGCTGAGCTTCGCCACCATAGAAGCTGAGGCCCACCTGGCTGGCAATGCTGCGTAAGTTCAGACCCAGTTCATATGCTGCGGGTAGTAATTCCATGCGAATTTCTTTACTGGCGGGATCGATGGTAGAGCTAACATCGTATAACCCTTTCTCTTGCTGTAGCAATTCAATAAAACGCAGGCCGGCTTCGTTCAGCGACTTAATATCAGCGCCATACAAGAGATAGCCAAATTCGCCATTATCACCCCCGCCATTGACGTCATCCTGAATGCTAAAGCTTTTCATGCCAGGTATAGCTGGGATCCTTTCGCGCCATTTACGCGCTAATTCAAAGGTATTGAAGTGACGCTCCTGTTCGTCAACTAACGGAATTACCAGACGAGCCTGATTACGGGATTCATTAAAGGCTAATATATCCTTTATCATGCCCGAACCATATTCCTTGATGGTCTCTTCTTCGATTTCCAATACCACTTTTTCAATCGTTTTTAGTGCCTCAATGGTGGCCATATCTGAGACATTTTCATTCATTTCTATTTCAATATCGGGAAAGTCGTGAGGCACTTTGGGGTTAGGGATCATACGCACATGATTACCAGCCACCAATCCCCAACTCAGCATAAGCATAGCAACAAAGCCAGCTAAAACGGCCCAGCGCCATTGAATTGCTTTACCGACTGTACGTCGGTAAGGGCCATTTACAAATTGGTTGAAGCGGTTATTAAACCGGGCTCGCCAGCTGTTGGGTTTAACGGGTTTGAAATTAATGTTGGCAATGTGGGCTGGCAAAATCAATTTAGACTCAATGAGACTGAATACCAGACACAAAATCACGACAATGGCAATGTTGTAAAAAAATGCGCCTTCCGGGCCGCTACTGAGGGTAAACGGGGCGAATACGGCAATGGTAGTGAGTACGCCGAAGGTGGCTGGCGTGGCAACACGTTTGGCACCGCGAATGACATTATCCACGCCACCGCCTTTTGTTTCGACTTCGGTATAGGCACTTTCACCGATAACGATGGCATCATCGACAACGATACCTAACACCATAATAAACGCGAACAACGACAATATGTTCACACTGACACTAAACACCGGCATTAACATGATCGCACCAAGAAAACACAATGGCAGGCCTACCATTACCCAAAAAGCGAGTCTGAAGCGCAGGAATATTGAAAGCATTAACGCAACCAACACTGAGCCCTGAAAAAGGTTACTCAACATCATGTCCAGCCGGGCATTCAGGTAATAGGTCATGTCTACCAGCTCTTTAAGTTTAAGGCCTGCCGGTAGTTCCTTGTTTTTGTGTGCCATGAAACTCTTCACGGTTTCGGCGATGGGAACAATGTTTTGTGATTTGGTCGCATTGACCGCAATTAACACCGCATTTTGACCGGTATACCGAAAGTAGCGTTCGCCTTCAGTAAAACCGTCTTTTATTTCGGCAATATCAGAGAGCAATACCTTGGCTCCGTCAGCGCCAATTTTTACCGGAATGCTGGCGAACTCTTCACCATCATAAAACTGACTTTCAATTCTGACTGAGACCAGCCCGGCATCGGTGCGTAACTGGCCCGCTGACACATTGGCTGAATACTGGTTGATTGCGGCAGTTACATCAGAAATCGTCAGATTGTACATCCGCAGCAGTTCAGGCTTAATTTCTATCGCGATTTCATCGGTTGGGACGCGCGCTTCAGCGATAGATATTGAACCCAGTTGCAACAGTTCGTCTTCTATCTGGTTGGCGATAGGTTTGAGCTCTTCCAGAGGAATATCGCCTACCAGGGCCATTTCATATACTTGTTGCTGCGCTTCAGCCTGAGAAATGGTCACCGGCTCCATATCTGCCGGAAACGTGGCGATACTGTCAACGCGCAGTTTTATTTTATCCAGTACGTCAGTGAGTTGCTCATCTTTATCTATTTCAAGGGATACTCTGCCGCTATTGCGAAATGCGCGCGATACTGTACGTTTGATTTCACTAACGTCTTTGAGGCTTTCCTCAATTTTTATAAGTATGCTTTCTTCAATTTCCTGGGGCGACGCGCCACGATACTGAGCTGAAATATTGATATAATTGATTTCGATGTTGGGAAACATTTGCCGCTGTATAGTCACATATCCAACTGCTCCCATGATCAAAATAAAGACCATGAGCAAATTAGCTGCGACCGGATTACGTGCAAACCAGGAAATCAGTCCTGTTTGGGTATCTAAGGGATCTTTCATTGCGATTAATTCCTTATCTACGGCTGCTTGGCAACTAATTCATCAGACTGTGATATCACTTTTACCGCCATCCCATTCTGCGGGTATTCGGGTAACGTCATGACCACTCTGTCGTCATTGTCGATATCAACACGGACTAAAAACTCACTGCCGACCTCTCTGACCACTTCAACATTCTTTGCAATCAGTTTGTCTTCTTTGTCTAATATCCACAATTGCCGTTTAGTAATTAATTCCTGCGGAATGCGGTAAACATCGCTGATGGTTCTGCCGGTAAAGGTTACCTTTGTATAAGCACCATACTTGATAGCAATCTTACCGGTAGTTAAGCCGTAGGGGTCGGTAATGCGTGCGACCAGGTGAGTCATGCGTGTGGCGTTGTCATAAATACCGGTATCGCGGATTATTGTAGCGTGTCTGACCGTATTATCGTTGTCGCGGTTCAGCAATGATATCTCAGCGTTGGTGCCAGCGAGCGTTTCCGGTAAAAAGGCCTGGTCAAATCGCGCCAGAGGAAATACCACTTCACCCACTTCAATATTGTATAACGTTGCGGCAACAGTGCCAGCGCTAAGGTAATCGCCTTTACCAATATTGCGAGTCACAATTAATGCATCGTAAGGAGCAACCACCTGACAGTTAGCCAGGTCTCTTTGCGCAATCTTAAGTTGTGCCTGGGCAGCTTTTAACGCGGCCTGGGCTGACAAAATTTGCGGTTTGCGCAAATACAGATCGGTGACATTGGCTCTGGCCAGGGTGTCTGCCTCACGTTTGGCAACTTCTGCTAACGCTTTTTCCTCAATCAATGCTGCTTGTGCGGAGGCCAGCGATGACTCAGCCTGCAGCAACGCCGCTTCGTAAGCATCTGGTTCAATTGAAAACAACAATTCGCCGCGCTTGATGATGCCGCCCGCGACTAACGCCGGATTCCATTCAACGACCTCGCCACTGACCTGAGCCGCCAAGCGTGTTGATTCAAGAGGGGCCAACTCTCCAAACCCCTCTATTTGAATGGCGTACGATTCTGGTTTGATTTGGGCTACTTTAACTGATGGCCGGGTGTCTAATTCTTCCGGCTCGGCTTCACCTTCGCCCAGCGCTGTGACGCTTTTCATGGCAGTAAAACCCACAATTAAAATAACCAAGGGTAATAAAAATTTCATCCATTTCATAAAAAACAGTTCCCAATTCCCGTTTATTTCTGGTTGTTATTATGCAGTAAGGTGACAAAGCTTTCGAAGTTGTATGTGTAACAAGGTGTTAGTGAACAGAACGTTCCGAGCAGCCCAAACCTATGCTTTTGGCTCTAATAATGACGCAGAAAGGACCTGATTGCGACCATTTTCTTTGGCCTGATACAGCGCTTTATCGGCTTGAGTGAGAGCGTTATCCAAACCTATGGATAAATTGAGTTGCGCAACGCCGAAACTGGCAGTAATGGTTAATTGATCATCTTTGAGTTGAACCGGTGTATGAGCCAGTGACCGGCGAATTTTCTCAGCGAGGTGCTCGCCATCAACCTCCTTGGTGGATGGCAAAACAAATAAAAATTCTTCTCCCCCCCAACGTGACACTGCATCCTGGTGACGAATAGAAGACTTAAACAGTGTAGCAACATGTTGCAATGCGAGGTCACCTGCATCGTGACCATATTTGTCGTTAACTTGTTTGAAGCGGTCGATATCACAGAGGATAATGCTTAGCGCCTCAGACTGGCGTTTGGCACGGCCTATTTCAAAATCAATAAATTGTTGCACGCCCCGGCGGTTTGGCAAGCCTGTTAAGGGGTCGTTAAGCGCTTGTTTTTCAAATTTTTCGCTAATGTCTCGGATAATGCGGAAGCTGGTTTGACGGCTATGTTCATAAAATGCCGACAAGAAGGTTACCGTCGAAAAGGATAATAGCAAGCGTACTTTAAACTCGTGCTGATAACTCGTCATTAATAGCGCTTCACCGGGGTAAAACAAAATGAGTGTACAGATAAGCGTAAACGCTATCATCGTGATTACACCATAGAACACACCAGCGAAAAACATGGCGACGGGGGGTAATACGTAAATCCACAAAGGTCCGGTATTGGCGACACCACCACCGACAAGCAGAAATATCATCAGGCTCATCAGACATATCACCAGGAGTACTGCCGTGATGACATCGCTGTTACGCAGCCTGGAGTGCAGTAACAAACCCTTACATAATGCAAATAGAAATGCAGAAACCAGTAACACAATACCAAGCGGATAGTCTGCGTTTAATAACGCTTTGATCCCAAGAACCAGTGTGATAGACATACCCACCAATGCAAACAAATTAATCACCACTATTTTGCGATTGGTTTCTTCATCATTGTCCTCACGGCAACCACTGGAAATTAAGCCATGGTAGAAACGCATAATGATTGAGTGGGTATTAATTTGTGATTTCAACTCGTGATACTACGTCATTGGCTAATAAATCAATCAGTTCACGCATTTGTGAAACTGAGCTTGCAAAACCATCGTCGTTTAAAGGTAACTCAAAACTAAACTTTACAATTTGCGGAGATAAATTGCTGAGTTCCAATCGGTAAGTGCCTTTTAAGACTAATTTTTTATCATAAGTGGGAATAAAATCGTCCAGTTGGATATCTAAAATGTACTCTTTTTGACCAGGCGTTGTCCACTGGGTTTGTGTATGTAAGCGAATTTTATGCGTTTTAACTAATGTGTCGCTCAGTGCCATTGCAAATCCGTTGCTGAAGTCCTCGGCCCACACATGTTGAGGAGCAAAGTGTAGTTCACTGTTGCTGGTTTGCAAACTCAGGTTGCGCTGCTTTAGGTAATCCGGCGTTGCCAATGAGCGCAGGTGAATGGCCGGTAAAGCTGAGATATCCAGACTGCCTTGCTTTGAATCAGAGGCAGGCTGGTGCAATAAGTAATAGTTTACATTTGTTGGCTTGCTGCTGCAGGCTGCTAACATTAATACTACACCTGCGCTGATTATCCATTTATTCATTGTCTGGCTCCCGCGCCTTGGGTTGAATATCGATATCGGCATTATCGGAAAAGATCAGGCCATTGGGGGTTTTATTTAACTGAATTAGCAGCGGCTGAATCGCCCGCAAGGTCTCCTGCAGTGCATTGACGGTATCAGCAATTTCAGATTTACTCAGTCCACCCTCTGAATAGTGCTGCAAAAGTTTTTCAAAGGCCTTAAGACTTTGTTGAATTTGTTGATTCAGCGCCTTGGTATCGAGTTCGGCAATGCTTGCATCAAAGTTATCGCTGGCCGTGTTTACCGATTCGGCGGCATCATTGAGTGTTGCAACCACTTCAGTAATGTCGGTAATCAGCGTTTCCAGCGGTAGTGCGTTTATTTTGTCCAGTATCGCATCGGCTTTTTGGGTGAGCTGTGTAAACTCACTGGATACAGTGGGTATTATGGCGTAGCCCTTAATTGCGAGTTGGTCGGCCGGTAGCGGGTCAGCAACATGCTGTAAGTCGACATACAGTCCACCTGTTAATATATTGCCCATACGCAATGTTGCGCGAAGGTTTTTATTAATCCAGCGTTCAAATCGCTGACGTAAAAATGCCAGTCCTTCTTCACTGTCTGCCAAACGGGCTTTGCCCGGATAAATATTAATGAGCACTGGTATGGGATATTCATCATCGAGTAAACTACCTACCTCAATGTCATTATAGTTAATGGCCGCGACTTTGCCGATTTGCAGACCCCGATACTCAACCGGTGCCCCTTTCGTTAATCCTCTGACACTTTCTTTAATCAACAAAATATATTGGGCCGAATAGCGGAATCGTTCATCTGCAGCAGCGTTATAGTCTGTATAAATAATAAATCTTGAATCGTCATCAATGGGCGTGCCGTTCAGATCACCCTGAGGGTTGCCAAAGGTTATGCCATTGGCTAATAAGGTCTCAAGACTGCCCGCCTGAATGGTAACGCCATTTGATGCAAGCTGAAATTTTACGCCACTTACGTTCCAAAAACGGGTGTTTTGATCAACGAGTTTATGATACGGAGCACGGATAAAAGCACGATAATCAATAAGACCATGCTCTACATCAAAGTTGACCTCTTCGAATTCACCTACCTTAAACCCTTTGTAAATAATGGCGTCGCCGGGCTTGTAGGTTAGATCATCAGTATCACTGCTCAGTATGACATGTAAACCCGGCGTACCCGGTGGCGTAACAGGGGGCCTTTCAAGCGCATCAAAATGCTCTTGTTCCCGAGTACCACTTTCGGCTGTCATGGCAATAAAACTACCCGATAATAACGTATTAAGTCCTGATACTTCAGAAAATGATACCCGTGGTGCCACCACCCAAAAGCGTGTATTTTCGTTTAGCAGATGGGCCGCGCTTTTTTCGACTCTGGCCGTAATGCGCACACCATTGAGATCAGGCTTTAGCTCAATTTTTTTAACCTTGCCGACTTCCAGGTCGCGCACTTTTATGGGCGTTTTGTTAATTTCAATACCGTTGGCTGAACTCATGTCTATCGTAATCAGCGGTCCCTGATTGTGCCACTGGTAATACACCATCCAGCCAGCCACTAATAAAGCAATAATGGGAATAATCCATACTTTTGAAATTCGTGTTGTAGATTTGATTGTTGCACTATCAGTCATAAGTCTGATTTTTCCCTTTGCTGCCAAATTAGGCGTGAATCGAATGTCATTGCTGCCAGCATGGTAATAAATACCAGCGCACAAAACGCCAATGCTGCGGGGCCGGGATGGATGGATAACGTACTGCCTAACTGAATCAGGGCCACGAGTATCGCAACGACGAATACATCAATCATCGACCAGCGGCCAATCAGTTCAATAAACCGATAATACCGGGCTTGCCGTTTGGGCTGAGTGAGCTCACTGGACTGCACGGCATAATTTAAACGCGCCAATACCACCAACTTAAATGCGGGTATAACAATACTAGCAAAAAATATGACCATTGCTATGGGGTAAGAGCCTGATTGCCATAGCGAAATAACACCACCCATAATCGTGTTTTTCTCTGCACTGCCCAACAATTCAGTGCTCATTATTGGCAACGTATTAGCTGGAATATACAGCAGTAGTGCGGTAAACAGCAACGCCCATGTGCGTTGTATACTGAGGTTATTATGTTGTCTGGATAAAGGCTTTACTGGCGGCAGGTCACCTGCATACAGCCAGAGTTTCAGGCGGATTTCGTCATAGTAAAACAGTGCTGCACTCATGCTGACCGTAAATCCAACAAAAGCATAAAATGACATTCCAACGGCGATATCAGCCATAGACGTTATTTTAATCAGGCTAACCAGAATACCCAGCAGGAAAATTTCCGCCATGCTCCATGGCATTAACATACTGATCCAACTAAACACTGTTTTCATCCACCGTTGCGGGCTGGTGGTAAGCCTGGCGCTGAGCAATACGACCAACCCCAACAGCACCAGTCCCGGTAACACCAGTGTCGCCAGGGCAGTTATTAAGGCTAATGAAACGTAGTCCTGTTCAATTAATACGTTTAGTCCACCGGGTAAATCTATGCTGTTTTGCTGGCCATTGGCGCGAAAAGTTAAAAAGTTGAAAGGCAGCGCCAGTACCAGAAAAATCAATGCGGATATTGCCAGAGATAACGCCAAAGCAATATCGTTGCGGTGATAAATACTTAATGTATAGCCGCATCGGGGGCACACCGCGCGCTGTTTATTTTGCAGGCTCGGTATACTCACACTGGCATCACATTGTGAGCAGATCATGTGTCGAACTAACGGTGCTGACATCGATAAAGCCGGGCGGTTGTTTATTGCTAGCTTAACCGAATAGAAGGATATTGAATAGAGCAGAAAACGGACGCTGCAGGGGAAACAACAGCGTCCGTATAGGGCAGGCTAGTAACTCGCGTTTCCTGGTGTCCGTGGAAACGGAATAACATCACGTACATTTTGCATACCTGTCACATAGGCGACGAGGCGTTCAAAACCCAGTCCAAAGCCAGAATGCGGCACAGTGCCATAGCGTCGCAGATCCCGGTACCAGCTATAATCTTCCTTGTCGAGTCCCATTTCTTCTAAACGGGTATCGAAGATATCAAGACGTTCTTCACGCTGGGAACCACCGATGATTTCACCAATGCCCGGCGCCAGTACATCCATGGCTGCAACGGTTTTACCGTCATCATTCAGGCGCATGTAGAAAGCCTTAATGTCTTTCGGGTAGTTTTGCATGATGATTGGCGCACCAATATGCTCTTCCGCTAAATATCGCTCGTGTTCACTCGATAAGTCGATGCCCCAACTGACCGGGAACTCAAATTCTTTACCGCAGTTTTCAAGGATCTTAATCGCATCGGTATAATCCATGCGCACGAAGTCACTGTTGATTAGTTTTTCCAGACGACTAATTGCGTCCTTATTGATACGCTGAGCAAAAAACGCCATATCGTCGGCACGTTCTTCAAGTACCGCTTTACACACATACTTGAGCAAGTCTTCCGATAGTTGAGCAATGTCACCTAAATCGGCGAAAGCCACTTCAGGTTCAATCATCCAGAATTCAGCAAGGTGCCGTGACGTATTGCTGTTTTCCGCGCGGAAGGTAGGCCCAAATGTGTAAATTTTTGACATGGCGCAGGCATATGTCTCACCATTTAACTGACCTGACACTGTCAGATACGCTTCGCGGCCAAAGAAGTCTTCACTGTAATCTACATCGCCCTTGTCGGTCTTTGGGACGTTCATCATATCCAGTGTTGACACACGGAATAGCTCGCCAGCTCCCTCAGTATCACTGGCTGTGATAATTGGTGTGCTTACCCAGAAATAACCTTGTTCGTGGAAGAAGCGGTGAACAGCTTGTGACAAGCAGTTACGAATACGCGTGACTGCGCCAATTACATTTGTGCGGGCGCGCAAGTGAGCGTGTTCACGTAAATATTCAATAGAATGGCGTTTCGCGGCCATAGGGTAGGTGTCCGGATTTTCTACCCAACCCACTATCTCGACCGATGTGGCGTCCAGTTCGAGAGCCTGACCTTTTCCTTCAGACTGTTTAACCTTCGCTTTTACAACCAGAGAACACCCGGCAGTTAAACGTTGAATATCGGCATAATTAGGTAAAGTGCTGAGTGCAATTACCTGAACAGGATCAAAACAGCTTCCATCGTGTACCGCAATAAAAGACAGGCCTGCTTTTGAGTCGCGACGGGTCCGAACCCAGCCTTTTACCGTTACCGATTCGCCAACCGCGTACTTCCCAGCAAGTACGTCAACGACGGGGGCGTATGTCATGGTTATCTTCTCCAATCAATAAGGTCTTTAAAAACGCAAATCATCGCACAGCCTCGGCTTGATTGCATCCAGATTCATTAAACAAAATGCAAGCTTGGCCGATATCTTTTATATCAGCGGCAGAAAATCCGTAAAAACTTGTTGAGTTGTTTGAATTTTAAGCAGTTTTCCGAACACCTCATCTCAAGAGGAGAGTAATAGACTGATCCGTTTTTTTGGATGTTAGTAACGAGGTTTGATATGGCAGTTAAACAAACACAAAAATTTGCTCAGGAACGCAGAGTTGCCTCAGGTAAACAAAAAGGCTTTTACAGGGTAGAAGTTATGCTCAATACGTTGGCGTGGTTGGTGTTGCTCATCTGCTTAATACTATTTCATTATGCCCGACCTGAAATGGTCACTGGCGTACAGCAATTCTGGGGCGTCGAAGCAAGAACCTACTGGTCCGGCGAACACGTAGCCGTATTGGCCACCCTGCTGCAAGTGACCCTCCTGACTAGTTTGATCACTATGCTATTGCGCTATAAGCGCCAACGCCGTAAATCAGACCGTTACGGCGTTAACCTGTTTATCCTGGCGGGGATTAGTGCCGCCGGCTTGTTGACTCTGCATGCAACGGATTTCGCTTAGTTGCCAGGACTATTTTCTTTCTCAGGCAACAAACGTAGTGCTGATTAAATAAGTGGTATAACCAATATAGGCCGCTAAAAAGGCCGCTCCTTCCCATCGATTGAGTCGGCCTGAGCCCTTCAGGCCAATACAAAAAACAAATAGTGCGATTGATAACCCCAACATAAATAGTACGTCGCGGTAGAAGAAGTCAGATGCCACTTCCATTGGTTGAATAACACCGGCTATGCCAACTACCGCCAGGGTATTAAACATGTTAGATCCAATGACATTGCCCAGCGCGAGATCATGCTCCCCTTTTTTTACCGCTGCCAGCGACGAAGCCAGCTCTGGTAGTGAAGTACCAATGGCGATAATGGTTAAACCAATAACCACATCACTCACACCGAAGAATGTCGCAATTTCTACCGCTCCCCATACTAACAAACGGGAACTGGCAACCAGTATTACTAACCCTGCTATTAACCATAATGTTTCGTTTTTAAGGTTAACGCCTTTATCTTCCAGCTCGTTGCTATACTCGCCGGCCAGCGCATCTTTGTCGCCAGTTATACCGGTCCATATGCTCCAGGATATCAATAAGATAAAGAGCCCCAGTAGTGAAAATGCATCGTCTTTTGAAACTGACAGATCAAGGAGTTGCCAGGCGGCAAAAAATGTCAGGCCCAACATAATAGGGAGTTCTTTGCGAATAATTTCGGAACGCACAGCAATGGGGCTGATTAACGCTGTTATACCCAGTATTAAAGCAATGTTGGCAATGTTTGAACCATAGGCATTGCCCAGGGCAATCCCGGCGCTATTTTCTAAAGCGGCAATGACCGACACAATTATTTCAGGCGCAGAGGTACCGAAACCAATAATGAGCATACCTATCAGAATGGGTGACAGGCCAAAGTGTTTAGCAACGGCTGCTGCGCCACCGACAAACTTATCGGCACTCCAGAGTAACAGTGGTAAACCAATAATAATTGCGATGCTCGCCAACAACATAAACACTCCTGAATTACTCTGCGAGACCACATGGGCCCCAAAGTAGAGCAGAATAGTGCATAACCCTTTGGCAATGCAACCTGTTCAATTAAAGCTGCAATAAAACCAATCGTCACGACAAAAATAATCCGTTATGACCAGACCCCTTTGCCCAGTATGATACGGGCAATTAATTTTCTTCCTTTCCCTGAAACTAATCCTAAGGATCTGAGTGTTTTCATGCACCATACGCTAATTGTTGCCAACCAGCCTATTGAACTTGAGTCAACGGCATTAACTGTGCTGACCTTTGAGCAGTATTTGGCTGACTACCCTAAATGGAATGAGCCAAAAACCCGTGTTATCAACTTATGTGATACAGAGCAATATCTTAGCAACGGATATTACTGCTCGTTATTGGCCGAAGCCAGACAACACCGGGTAATCCCCAGCGTAAATACCATCAATGACTTGCGCCTGGCTCAAAAAAGTCAGAATGCGCCGTTGCTGATCGTCAAGCCGCAGGAGAAAGTGGTGCTCGATGCAATGAGTGATGATTGCTATGTGTTCTTTGGTAAAACCGATGATAGTCGCCTGAAAAGGCTGGCCAGCCTGGCATTTACACGTTTTCCGAGCCCGGTTCTGAAACTGATTGCCCGCCCTGAGCAAAACGCGGTGTATTGTCAGTCGGCGGGGTTTGATGCAATACCCGTTGCGTTACAGCAAACATTTGTTATGCGTCTGGACGATTATCGTCAACAACAATGGCGAAGCGCCGGTAAAGACAAACAGTATCGATGGGATATGGCGATACTGACTAACCCCGATGAAGCGATGCCGCCGAGTGACAAGAAAGCACTCAGCCGTTTCGTAAAAGCCGCCGGTAAAGCAGGCTTTCATGCGCAGGTAGTCACAGCCGCGACCATTGGTGATATTACGCAATACGATGCGTTATTTATTCGCGAGACAACCGCTATTGATCACAATACTTATCGGTTAGCCAGAGAGGCCGAACGAGAGGGGCTGGTGGTGCTTGATGATAGCCAGTCTATTTTACGTTGCTGTAATAAAATTTATCTGCAGGATGCCTTTAGCTACAATAAAGTGCCCGCGCCTAAGGCGCGTTTTGTTACTGATGCTAAACCTGCCACGTGTAGTGAACTAATTCAGGAGTTGCAACTGCCGATTATTCTGAAACTACCGGAAAGCTCCTTTTCAAAAGGGGTATTTAAGGTTGAGTCAGCCAGCGAACTAAAAAACCGATTGCAGGAAATGTTAGAAGCATCAGCATTGGTCCTGGCACAAGAGTATGTATTTACTGAATTTGACTGGCGTATTGGTATGTTAGGTGGGCGTCCCATTTATGCCTGTAAATACTTTATGGCGCGTAATCACTGGCAAATTTATCACCATGAAGGCGATAAAACTGACTCGGGTGATTTTATCACCATGCCGACTTTCGAAGTGCCCAAACCCGTTTTAAAAGCCGCGATCGCTGCTGCGGGTGTGGTGGGGACCGGGTTGTATGGTGTTGATATTAAGCAACGTGGCAACAAAGTGTTTGTTATAGAAGTCAACGATAACCCGAATATAGATGCTGGTATAGAAGACAAATACCTAGGTGATGAATTGTACTATTTAATCATGCAAGAATTCGTGAGCCGTGTAGAGCGTCGGGGACGACAATAATGGCCGAAGTTGCCTCAGGCGAAGTATTGCGCCCGGCCATTTTAACCGACCTCAATGCGCTAGTCGAATTGGAAAACAGCTGTTTTGCCAGCGATAGGTTGAGCCGACGCAGTCTGCGCCATTATCTACAGGCCAGTAGTGCTGAGTTAGTGGTGGTCGAGGAAAAAGGAAACCTGTTGGCGTATGGCCTGCTTTTGTTGCGCAGAGGCACTTTACTGACACGGCTTTACTCGCTGGCCGTGGCAAAGTCCGCGCGCGGGCAGGGGCTTGCAGAAAAAGTGATCGCTGAGCTTGAACAACGCGCAAGCCAGCGCGGCAAACGTTATATGCGCCTGGAAGTCGCAGAACATAACCATGGCGCCATCCGACTTTACCGCCGGCTGGGGTTTTTACCCTTTGCGGTAACGGCTCACTACTATGAAGATGACGCGACGGCTATTCGTATGCAAAAAGCTTTGCCGCTTAACACCACCGGCAAACGGTTGCGTGAGTGTCCGTGGTATCAGCAATCAACCGCCTTTACCTGTGGCCCGGCCAGCTTAATGATGGCTATGGCAATGGTTGAACCAGGTTTGCCGATGACCCAAACCGAAGAATTGTCGATTTGGCGCACTGCCAATACCGTATATATGACCAGTGGCCCGGCCGGTACGCATCCTTTGGGATTAGCGATGGCAGCTGTGGAGCGTGGTTTTGATGCCAAAGTGTACTTGAGTCATGAAGGACCGTTGTTTATCGATGGTGTGCGCAATGAGCACAAACGGCAAACATTAATAGCGGTTGAAAATGATTTTTTTGAGCAGGCTGAAGCGCAGCAACTACCGGTGTTTTATACCGATTGGTTCGCAACCCTGGATCAGGAAGCAAACGCCAGTGATCGCGCGCTGTTGTGTTTAATCAGTACTTACCGCCTGGATCGCAGTAAAGCGCCTCACTGGGTGGTGGTGACAGGCACTGATGAGCTTTGTGTGTATATTCACGACCCGGATCCTGATACTGACACCGCGGGATCAGGTATGCTTGATTATCAGCATATTCCGGTTGCCAGGGACGATTTTCAGCGCATGGCGTCGTACGGTAAACGGCGGGTTCAGGCGGCGATTGTTCTGCGCCGCCCACAGCCAGACTTAATGTATGGCGATTTTGATTTGGCGGTCTAAATTACGCATGGCATCTACCAGTTTCAGCAGATCACTAATACTGCCCTGAAACGAAGACTTTTTAACCATTGACTTACTATCGTAATGATTAAACTGGCTTTGGCTGGCCGCGTCAAACATGGCAGTCTGCGCTTCAATTTGTTGCCATTCGGCCTTGTAACTGGCCGGGATCAAATGGCGTTTGGCTATTAGCTTATCGCGAATTTGTAGCAGTTGGCCGGTAATCAGTGTTTGATTTTTAGGTGTGTCAGTCATGGTCGTTCCTCACTTTAATCGCATGGCCCGATAAAGTGGGCGTGTCGCGAAACTGAGCAAATATTAAACGACTTTGGCCGGAAATAAGGTGTTAACCATTATGTATAGGTAGTAAATTTAATACCTATACATAGGTTAAGTCACCAGCAGTATTACCCCAACGGGCGATAAAGATGTCGCTGTTTGCGCCGCCGGACAACGAAAGGTAACGCTAACATCAGGTAAATAATGATTGTCGTAACCAGCGCCGAGCCAACCGCTTCAATGTGCAATGGCAGTGAGGGTTGGTATAGTGTTAGTACTTTACTCAGGCGGTCGTACTGGCTGGGTTGAGCAAAATACCATGCCTGCTCAAAATAATTACTCTGGCGCAGCGTAGCTAATGCTTTGACTGCCGCATCATGTGCTGCAATAACCTGTTGTTTATGGGCGGCATCATCTCTAATCAGTGGATCATTGTTTTGCAGTAGCGCATCAATCATCTGCGCCGTACTGGTATAGCCATAATCATCGGCCAGTGTCTGGTAGTGGATCACTTCACTATTGGTTGCATCGACAAACCCATTTAAGTGTTGCAGATAATGCTCGGTCACCACAGGTACCTGCAGCATTGCTATAAATAATCCTGCAAACAAGACTTTGTCGATTAGCCGTATAATAATCATGCTGTTTTAAAGGCCATTGATATGTCAATCATAAATTATCCATAAAGTGTTTTTAAACTACTATAGATGGCATTGCTAAGACAACTGAGTTCTGCACTACTTATAATATACGGCGGCATGATGTAAACCAGTTTGCCAAATGGGCGAATCCACACACCATGCTGAATAAATAAGGGCTGCAAGCGTTTCATGTCAACCGGGTGCTTTGTTTCGACCACACCGATGGCACCTAACACTCTGACATCGGCAACGCAGGCGAGTTCATTACAGCTTGCTAATTCCACTTGCAACTGGGCTTCAATACCCGCGACCTGGGTTTGCCATTGTTGTTGCTGAATGAGTGCCAGACTCGCGCCTGCGACAGCGCAGGCCAACGGATTACCCATAAAAGTAGGACCATGCATAAATACGCCCGGTGAGCCGTCACATACACCTCTGGCAACTTCTTCAGTACATAACGTGGCCGCCAGCGTCATATAGCCACCGGTCAGGGCTTTACCCAAACACATAATATCAGGGCTAATATCGGCATGGTTACAGCCAAACAGCTTGCCTGTGCGGCCAAACCCAGTGGCAATTTCATCACAAATCAGCAGTACGTCATAGGTATCGCACAACTGGCGGCAGCGGCGCAAATACTCTGGATGATAAAAACGCATACCACCGGCTCCCTGTACCACCGGCTCTAGGATCAGGGCGGCCAGTTCAGTGTGATGTCGTGCAAAAAGTTCTTCCAGAGGCAGTATATCGTCTTCACTAAACGCTTGGTCGAAACGTGTTTGTGGCGCTGGTGCAAATATTTGTTGGGTAATGCTGTTGCTAAACAGGCTGTGCATACCATTGACAGGGTCGCACACAGACATAGCGGCAAATGTATCACCGTGGTAACCGTTGCGCGGCGCAATAAGACGCGCCTTTTCAGGACGCCCCTGACATGACCAGTATTGCACTGCCATTTTAATGGCCACTTCCACCGATACTGATCCTGAGTCGGCCAGAAAAACCCGCTCTAAACCGGGTGGTGCCATCGTCAGTAATTGTCGGCACACATTAATTGCCGGTTCATGGGTCAGGCCACCAAACATAACGTGACTAAACTTATCCACCTGCTGGTGGGCTGCTGCATTGAGATCGGGGTGGTTGTAACCATGAATGGCTGCCCACCAGCTGGCCATACCGTCAATCAGGGTTTCTCCGCTGGCAAGGCTAATCCGGGCGCCTGCAGCGCCGCTGACTTCATAACACGGTAACGGATCAACTGCCGAAGTATAAGGGTGCCAGATGTGTTGTTTATCAAAATCTTTGTTGGTTAATTCATGCACAGTAGTAAAGCTTTTAAGGTTAATTTCGTTGACAACTTTATGTTGCTGCATAGACTAAGCGACCAGACACTCAGAGTAAAGGATAGGCAATGTTGGCAACACAACATAATTCAACGGCTGGCACAATAAGACATGACTGGACCCGCGACGAGGTAGAGGCGCTGTATGCCCTGCCATTTAATGATTTATTGTTTCAGGCCCAGTTGATTCATCGTCAGCACTTCAACCCGAATGCGGTGCAGGTGAGTACACTGCTATCGATTAAAACCGGAGCCTGCCCTGAAGACTGCAAGTATTGCCCGCAGAGTGCGCGCTACGATACGGGTCTGGAAAAAGAGCGTCTGTTAGAAATTGAAAAAGTGATTGAGCGCGCGAAAGAGGCTAAACAAACCGGTTCAACCCGTTTTTGCATGGGCGCTGCCTGGCGAAACCCCAAAGATCGGGATATGCCTTATCTGACCCAAATGGTCGCCGAAGTCAAAGCAATGGGACTGGAAACCTGCATGACCCTGGGTATGCTCAATGGTGAACAGGCGTTGGCGCTCAAACAGGCAGGCCTTGATTACTATAATCATAACCTTGATACCTCGCCGGAATTCTATGGTGACATTATTACCACACGCACTTATCAGGATAGGTTGGACACGCTGCAAAATGTCAGGGATGCGGGTATGAATGTCTGCTCCGGCGGTATTGTGGGAATGGGCGAAAGTGTCGCTGACCGTGCCGGTTTATTAATGCAACTGGCTAATTTGCCTGAACAACCACAAAGCGTGCCGATTAATATGTTAGTGAAAGTAGATGGCACCCCTCTGGATAGCGTTGAAGACATGGAACCCTTTGATTTTATTCGTACTATTGCCATTGCCCGCATTATGATGCCGAAGTCCTATGTACGTTTGTCAGCAGGCCGCGAAGAAATGAACGAACAAATGCAGGCGTTGTGTTTTATGGCCGGCGCCAATTCGATTTTTTACGGCTGTAAACTGCTTACTACGTCTAACCCGGACACGCACGAAGATGTGCTGTTATTCAAAAAGTTGGGTATCAACTCAGAACGCACTCGTGAATATTCTGATGAAGCCCACGAAATGGTGCTCGGCGATGCCCTAGCACAGAGCAAAGTCGCCAGTGACGACTTATTTTATGATGCGACATCTAAAGGTCAGACCGAGACGGCTTAATGGCATTTGAGTTTATTACTACGCAACTCAGTGAGCGTCAGCGCGATGGTTATTATCGTCAGCGCACCTGTGTTGACTATGAGCGCGACGGTATTATTGCAATCAACGGCCAGCATTACCTGAACTTTGGCAGTAATGATTAT
Organism: Alteromonadaceae bacterium; assembly: GCA_013373625.1. GTDB lineage: Bacteria > Pseudomonadota > Gammaproteobacteria > Enterobacterales > Alteromonadaceae > Alteromonas. The sequence continues at coordinate 45,534 of JABXHM010000099.1, forward strand.
CTTGGGCTGCGGCACGATCAGGGCGTGTTGCAAGCGTGGGTAGAAGGGCTTGCTCAATTTGGCGCGGGCAGTGGTGCTTCGCCACTCGTGACCGGTTACAGTGTTGCTCACCGGGAGTTGGAAGCCTATCTTGCTGAAGGGCTCGGTCGTGATGCGGTGTTATTGTTTAATTCCGGATTTGCAGCAAACCAGGCGGTGTGTCAGGCCTTATTTGCTAACGCCGGAGAAATCTTTGCTGACAAGCTAATGCATGCGTCTTTTATTGAAGGGGCGACGGCCAGTAAAGCGTCTCTGAAGCGTTTCGCCCATAATAACACCGGGCATCTCAGCAATTTGCTAAGCGGCTCTGTCTCTGACCGTCGTCTGGTGGCTTCAGAGGGCGTGTTTAGTATGGATGGTGACAGTCCGGATATCGCCACACTCGTTAATACAGCTAACCAGCATGATTGCTGGCTAATGCTTGATGATGCCCATGCCTTTGGTGTGACTGGCCAGCACGGGTTGGGGTCGGTTGAACACTTTGGCCTGTCGCAAAATGACTGTCAGATAGTCATGGGTACCTTCGGTAAGGCTCTGGGCACGGCTGGTGCCTTTATTGCCGGAAGTCACGCACTGATTGATTATTTAGTTAATTATGCCCGCCATTATATATATTCAACGGCTTTCCCGCCGGCTCAGGCTGTTGCGACAATCTATGCGCTGAATTGTGTCACAACGGGTGGACAACGAGCATTGCTGCACAACAATATTAACTACTTTAAAACGCGAGCGGAAAGTGAAGGGCTGGCGTTATTGCCTTCTGATAGCGCTATCCAACCGGTAATTATTGGTGAGCCGGGGCGGGCACTGATGTTTTCAGAGCAATTGGCGCGGCGCGGACTCTGGGTGCCGGCAATGCGCCACCCTACTGTACCTAAGGGTACCGACAGGCTGCGGGTAACCTTAAGTGCCGTGCATACTGCAAAAGATATCGATGCCTTAATTGACGCTATGGTATTGGTACGTGAGGAGTCAGGTCGTGGCATTGATTGATCCCATCCCTGGTTCGTCGACCTGTAAAGGCGATGTGGCCCGGCGATTTAGCCAGGCGGCCAGCCAGTACGAACAGTACGCCAACATACAGTCGCATATCGCTACTCATACATTTTCTCGTCTGGCGGGTGTCAGCGCTCAACGAGCACTGGATATAGGCTGTGGGACCGGCCGTCATACTGCTGAGTTAGCGGCCATTGCTGCGTGCGTTGAAGGGGTGGATTTAGCACCGGGCATGATTGAAGTGGCACGTCAGCAATTTCCTGATATTCACTTTTTGCAAGGTGATGCTGAGCAATTACCCTGGTCTGAACCAATTTTTGATGTCGTGTATTCATCGATGGCGTTGCAGTGGTGTCAGGCTCCTGTGTCTGCCCTGGCAGAAATATATCGCGTATTGTTAGCAACGGGTCGGGCGGAGCTGGCCATTATGGTCGATGGTTCCTTTACAGAATTAACGACAGCGAACAGCCAGGTTCAGGCTGGCTTGCAACTCAATCGTTTATTCAGTGCGCACGACTGGTTGTATGCAGCAGAGCACGTTGGCTTTGCTGTTAAAAACAGTGAGGTCGTGAGCTATACCGATCAGTTTAGCACGCTGGTTGACTTGCTGCGTTCAATAAAGTGCGTGGGTGCTGGCAGTCGAACTGATGCTCAAGCCTGTGTCCCGCTTACCCGCCGTCATCTGAAGGCCATTGAGCAAGCAATGACATGCCCGGACACCGGCTGGTTATTTAATTCTTACCGCGTGCTGCATCTGACATTGGAAAAGGCTGTATGACGCGAACTTATTTTATTACCGGCACAGATACCGAAGTTGGCAAAACCTATGTCAGTTGTCAGTTGCTTGCCGCGGCGGTAAACGCAGGTAAAACCGCCGTAGGATATAAGCCTGTTGCCGCAGGCTGTGAATGGCGCGACGAAGCCTGGCAGAATGAGGACGCTATGGCATTTTTGCAGGCTTCAAATCTGGCCGTTACGCTTAACGAAATCAACCCTATTGCGTTACAACCGGCTATCGCACCGCATATTGCTGCTCAGGAAGCAGGTATAACAATTAGCGAACAAGTCATTAAAGACGGACTCGCCCATCTGCAGGCGAAACAGCCTGATGTGGTCATTATGGAAGGTGCCGGCGGCTGGCGTTTGCCTTTGGGTGACGGGCGTTTTTTAAGCCAGGTCGTGCAGGACCTGGCTCTGGATGTCATTGTGGTCGTCGGCATGCGTTTGGGCTGCCTTAATCATGCCTTATTAACAGTGGAAGCTATTCAGGCTGACGGTTTGAATGTTAAGGGGTGGATTGCGAACCAGTTAAATGAAACTATGCCTTATTTTAACCAAAACCTGGCGACGCTTGAGGCGTTGATGCCAGCGCCGCTGTTAGCTACTGTGCCATATGGCAGCAAGCCGGATTATGGCCGGTTAGCGCAGATATTGAGTTAGCTCCTGACCAGGTGCAATAGGGGTTTTGTTGTCTCCTTTAAAGCAAAATCCCTCCAGCTCACCGAGCAAAGTCAGGCTGCCTTTACTCAATTGCAGAGCTGTTCCTTCACGAATAGCGAGGACAGGTATATCAGGATTAAGACGGGTAAATTCAAATAAACGATCGTCGCGTGTTTCGCCGTTGTGATTAGGGGGCTGATAATCGGTGTAATGCGGATTAAGCTGACAAGGCACAACGTTGAGCGCTGCAAACGAAGGCGGTTCGATGATTGGCATATCATTAGTAGTGCGAATACTGTTGCCACAAATATTACTGCCAGCACTCCAGCCAATGTAAGACATGCCCTGGGCTGCTCTTTCCTGTAAGGGGACTAACAGGTCCTGACGATACAGTTCTGTTAACAGGTTAAAGGTGTTTCCACCGCCTACCAATACAGCGCTGGCTTCTTGTAACGCGGTAAGCGGATCATCGTGACGATGAATACCAGTAATGCTCAGTTCTGGTAATGCGTCGCTGACCTTCTTAACGTAATCATCCCAGTCCAGAGTAACGCCGGCGAAAGGAATAAAAAGGACCTCTCGCTGTCCATCAAGGTGTGACATGATGAGTGTTTTAGCATGTTCCAGGTATTCTTCGTTGCCCATTCGCGAGCTTGATAACATTAGTATGTGATAGTTCGATTGTGTCGACATAAACGTGTTCTCTTAGTATCAAACATGGTTTTCGGAGACAATGATAAGTACAATATCACACTTAATTGACAGGTTATTTGCCAGGTTGACATAAAAAGGACAAACCATGACAACTCAACAAACTGCAATATTGTTTGTTTGCTTAGGCAATATTTGCCGTTCACCCACGGCTGAGGCGGTATTCCGTCACAAAGCCGAGGAAGCAGGTCTCAACCTGTTCATTGATTCTGCCGGGACCCACGGTTATCACATTGGTAGCCCGCCTGACAATCGTTCACAGGCCGCAGGGCAAGCATTGGGGTATAGTTTTAAGGGCCTGAAATGCCGTCGCGTGAGTGACGAGGATTTTGAAAAGTTTGATCTGATTTTAGCCATGGACCACAGTAATTTAAATAATCTGCGGGAAATGAGCGACCCGGTTTATCACCATAAAATTAAGCTGATGCTGGATTACGCGGGTTTGAAAGATGAAGAAGTCCCTGATCCCTATTACGGCGGCAAGAAAGGCTTTGAATTAGTGTTGTCTTTAATTGAACAAGCCTCTGATGGCTTAATTGCTACATTACGCAAATGAGCCGCTCGCAACGAGCCCGCTTGCTGGTTATTTTAAGTGCCGTCGTGGCGCTGTGTACAGGGCTTATTTTAGTTAGCAGTTGGCAAGGCGAACTCAACACAGCGGTCAACTGGCATATTGTTTCTCGTATTCAGATGCCGTTAATCGCCACAGCGATTGTAGTGGGGTTGGCGTTGTGCACGAGCAGCGCCGCATTGCAGGTTGTACTGCGGAATCCGCTCGCTGATCCTGGCGTGATAGGTATTGCCAGTGGGGCCAGTCTGGTGGCCGCTGGTTTGCTTATTTTGTTGCCTTCTTCTTTAATGGGATATCTGCACTACCTGCTGCCCGCGGCTTGCTTTGCCGGGGCACTGCTGTCTACGTGGTTCATCTTTCTTATTGCCCGGCGTCTGCGAGGATTTAACAGCGCGGTTATTTTGGCGGGTATTGCATTAACCACTATTGCCGGCGCGTTAATGGGCTGGCTTTATTTAATTGCTGATGCGCAATCGATGCGCAATTTAACTTTTTGGATTATGGGCAGTTTACATCAGGCTGACGGGTGGATCCTGATGGTTGCCGCACCGTTGATATTATCCAGCTTTGTGTATCTGGTTAGACAGGCTCCGAATTTAAACCAACTTTATGCTGGAGATATCACTGCCAAAAGTGTCGGCGTCGATCCACAAAAACTCGGCCGCGGCGTGCTGATTGCAGCGGCGTTATCGGTAGGTTGTGCAGTAGCGATTGCGGGTTCCATTGCCTTTTTAGGATTGCTGATACCACACTACTTACGTTTACGCTTTGGTTATGACAACCGCTTTATTCTGCCTGCCAGTGGGCTTTGTGGCGCAATTACATTGTTGCTGGTGGCGCTGAGCAGTGAAGCATTGCCGTATGCAACGCTGCCGGTTTCTATGGTAACCGCGACGATCGGTGGCCCATTGTTACTGCTGGCATTAACCCGGGGGCAGTTTAAGTGAGTTTTGTGGTGCAGGTAGAGCGGGTATCAGTTTCCGGGCGGCTGTTGGAAGTGTCCTTTGCGTTGCCGGAGTCGGGGGTAACCTGCGTGCTTGGGCAAAACGGCGCAGGAAAAACGACCCTGTTGGAAACGATAGCGGGTTTATTGCCGCCGGATGAGGGAACTGTTTACTGGCAGTCGGTTAACCTTGAAAGCTTATCTTTAACTGAACAGGCCGCCAGACGCTGTTATAAAACGCAGGCTGATACGCTGCAGTTTGAACTCACCGCCGGGGAGTTTCTGAGTTTTTATACCCAGGCATCACATAGCAATGCTATTGCCGCCGAACTCGAAGATGTGCTCGAAGTGCGGGCATTACTGAAAAAGCCTTTCGTGCGTCTTTCTGGTGGTGAACAGCAGCGCGTAACATTAGCTCGCACGCTCCTACAAAACTGGCCAGGGGTATTAGCGGGCGGCTGTTTGATAGTACTTGACGAGCCGCTTAAAGGTCTGGATATACGCCATCAGTGGACCTTTTTGCGCTTTTTACGCACCCTGGCTGGATATGGTAACCAGGTCGTGTTCAGTTGCCATGACATTAACGCAGCACTGGGTTGTGCTGATTTCGCCTGTCTTCTCAAACAGGGCCGGTTGCTGGCTGTCGGACCATGCGTCGATATTGTCACGACCACGAGCTTACACAACGTCTTTGATTGCGAGTTTGAATTTGTGCCTGCGTTGAATTGCGGAATATATCTACAAAAGCCATAAATCCGCCGTGTGGTTTATGCTATACTCGCGACCCGATTTTTTAGCAACCTTGTACAGGACGAGATTTAAGTGAATCCTTGGCAACCCGATAGTTGGCGTTCAAAGCCAATACTGCAACAACCCGCATACGACAATCAGGCTGAATTAAAAAGTGTTGAGGCAACGCTGAGCACTTATCCGCCATTGGTATTCGCCGCTGAAGCCCGCGAATTACGTCGCCAGCTTGGACAGGTATGTGACGGCAAAGGCTTTTTATTGCAGGGCGGGGATTGCGCCGAATCGTTTAGCGAGTTTAACGCGCCGAAAATTCGCGATACCTTCAAAGTGCTGTTGCAAATGGCCATAGTGATGACATTTGCCGGGCGTTGTCCGGTAACCAAAGTTGCACGGATGGCAGGGCAATATGCTAAGCCGCGTTCGTCTGATCACGAAACCATTAACGGTGTTACGTTACCGAGCTATCGTGGCGATATCATCAATAGTTTCGAATTTACCGAGGCGGCACGTCGCCCCGATCCGCAGAGATTGGTTGAGGCTTACCATCGCAGTTCTGCCACACTAAACCTGTTACGCGCGTTTGCCCAGGGAGGTCTGGCTGATTTACATGAAGTCAATCGCTGGAACATGACATTCTTAGAGAACAATCCGCAGAAAGATAAATACCAGGATATCTCTCGTCGTATTCAGGACACGCTGGAATTTATGGATGTGATTGGTATTAACTCTGCCAATACACCGGTATTGCATGAAACCTCTTTATTTACTTCACATGAAGCATTATTGCTCAATTATGAAGAGGCGCTTACCCGGGTAGATACCTTAACCGGTAAACCCTATGACTGCTCTGCACACATGGTTTGGATAGGTGAGCGAACCCGCCAGCTGGATCATGCCCATATTGAGTTCTTCCGTGGTATTCACAATCCTATCGGGGTTAAAGTGGGCCCTACGATGGACGAAGATGAGTTAATTAAGCTGATTGATGTGCTGAACCCCAATAATGACCCGGGGCGTTTAACGTTCATTACCCGGATGGGGGCAGACAAGCTGGAAGCAAACCTGCCACGTTTATTACGTCGCGTTAAAGCTGAAGGTCGAAATGTTGTGTGGAGTTCAGATCCCATGCATGGCAACACTATTAAAGCGTCCAGTGGTTATAAAACACGAAACTTCGATGCCATACTGAGCGAAATTAAACAGTTCTTCCAGGCGCACGAAGCCGAAGGGACTTATGCCGGTGGTATTCATCTGGAAATGACCGGGCAGCATGTCACAGAGTGCACGGGCGGGGCTTATGAGATCAGCGATGATGATTTAGCCAAAGCGTATAAAACGCAATGTGATCCACGCTTAAATGCCGATCAGGTACTGGAAATGGCGTTTTTAATTTCGGATCACCTGCGTAGCATTTAGTCTGGTTAAACCCTCACTTATTAGAAGAGCGCCGCGAGACAATCGCTGCGCTCTTTTTCGTTTAAAATACCGACAAAAATAGTTCTGCGCCGCAATGCACTGGTGGTTTTATCTTTAGCGGTCAGCGCGTTATAAAATTGCTCATGGTCATTACTTTGATTGAGAATGGCCTGCCAGTGTAGGTAACTGCCGTAGCTAATCAGACCGTCCCCATAACGTTGCTCCAGCGTATCGTAAACCTGATTTAACAAGGCCGGGTTAGCGATGATTTTTTTGGCTATACAGGCATGCAGGCAAAGGCTCTGCTGATCGGCACCTTGTTGCTGGTACTTTTTTTGATGATAGGCCATCGCAGATTAGTCGGTGATCAAGGGTTGTAGCATGGTTTCCATACCGTTGAGTTTTACTTCGTACATGAGCGCAAGCTGCTGGCCCAGCTTACCGTCTGGAAAGCCTTGCTTGTTAAACCACACCAGATAGGGCTCTGGCAGGTGGATAAGTTTACGCCCAGCATATTTGCCAAAGGGCATGGTTTGATTTACTGCTGCTTTGAGTTCTTTAGGATCCATCATCACTAGTTTGCCTGCTTCTGTTGGGCCTGCCACAAACCGGCATACATGCCCTGTTGCGATAACAGCGAATCGTGATTTCCCTGCTCAATAATACGACCATTACTCATCACCAGAATGTTATCGGCATCGACAATGGTCGACAAACGGTGAGCAATGACCAGACTGGTATGGCCTTTGGCCACTTCTCTGAGCGCCCGTAAAATGGCTTGTTCCGATTGACTATCCAGCGACGAAGTCGCTTCATCAAATACCATGATCGCCGGGCGCTTTAAAATGGCTCTGGCGATGGCAACGCGCTGTTTCTCGCCGCCTGAAAGTTTTAAACCACGTTCACCTACCTGGGTGCCCGCGCCGTCGGGCAGGTTGTTAATAAAGTTGTCCAGATGCGCCAGCTTTATGGCTTCCATTACATCGTCTTTGCTGGCGTCGGGGCGACCATAACGGATGTTCTCATAGAGGGTATCGTTAAATAAAACGGTATCCTGGGGCACAATACCAATGTGCTGGCGTAAACTGTGCTGAGAGACAGCTGAGATAGCTTGCCCGTCAATGCGGATGGCGCCAGACGTTGGATCGTAAAAGCGAAATAACAGTTTTACCAGAGTAGATTTGCCCGCGCCACTTTCACCCACTACAGCAACCTTACTACCCGGTTCAATCACAAAAGATACGCCATTGAGTATTTGCCGGTCATTGTGGTAATAAAACGCTACATCATCAAACTCCACCTTACCGCGGCGAACCTCAAGCGTATCTGCTGAGGGCGCGTCAGCCACTTTAGGGGGGGTATCGAGCAGCGCAAACAGGTTTTCGATATTTGCCAGCGAGCCACGTATTTCGCGATACACAAAGCCCAGAAAGTTAAGTGGCATAAATATTTGCATAGTAAAGGCGTTAATTAACACAAAATCACCAATGGTCATATCACCGTTGCTGACACCAATGGCCGCCAGTAACAGCATTGCAGTCATTGCGGTGGCAATAATTAACGCCTGTCCGCCGTTGAGCGCGAACAGTGATAAACGGTTCTTACGACGCGCCTGCTCCCATTCAGCAAGATTGCTATCGTACAAGTTGGCCTCGTATTGCTCATTATTAAAATACTTCACCGTTTCGTAATTTAATAAACTGTCAATCGCCCGTGTGTTGGTACTGGAGTCGGCTTTATTGACTTGTCTGACATACTCAGTACGCCAATCAGTGGCTTTCATCGAAAACCACACATAGGCAATGACAGAGCATAAGATAATCATGGCAAATGAGGCGCCATACTGGGTGAGTAAAATCCCCACGACAAGGGCAATTTCGAGCAGGGTGGGGCCAATGTTAAATACCATGAACCGCATCAGAAAACTGATGCCGCTGGTACCGCGCTCAATATCCCGTGATAAGCCACCCGTTTGGCGTGATAAATGAAAACCTAAATCGAGGCGGTGTAAATGCTCGAACACCTGCAATCCCATGCGTCGCATTGCCCGTTCGGTAACCCGGCCAAACAGCGTGTCGCGTACTTCACCCAGCACAACATTGAGCAGTCTCAATACCCCATATGCCAGTACAAGTAGTAAAGGAACCGCCAGTGTTTTTGCGGTGTCGCTGTTGAGGTTATCGACGGTGTGTTTAAGAATAAAGGGTAAGCCTATGCTGGCGAGTTTTGCGGCAACTAAGCACAATAATGCCATTACCACTCGTTGTTTAAACTCTAACAGGTAAGGCCATAGCTGGCGGAATACCTGCCACTTAATAGGCGTGCCCGGGTCGATGGGTTGTCGGTGTGGTCGCATAAGTGCTTTTTTATACCCCTAAAAACGCAATGGTTATGTTAGTGCCTGTGATCAGGTAGAATGGCAAAACGACTGAACAAAAAGCAGGCTTTTTTGCCTGTTGGTACCCGAGGCGTCCAATTGCTACAGGATTCATTTGGTCGCAGATTTTATTATTTGCGGCTTTCCATTACTGATGTATGCAACTTTCGTTGTCAATATTGCCTGCCCGATGGCTATCAGGGGCAGGCGCAACAGTTTTTGAGCGTAAATGAAATTTCGACGCTGGTAAATGCCTTTGCGCAAATGGGCACGGGTAAAATCAGAATAACCGGTGGCGAACCTACATTGCGCCGTGATATCACCGATGTTATAGAGATCTGTGCAAATGCCCGTGGCATATCCAAAGTGGCAATGACTACCCATGGCGGCAAATTAGCTAAACTTGCTAAACCACTAGCAGAAGCTGGACTGGGACAGGTGAATATTAGCCTGGATAGTCTCGACCCTGGTCAGTTTGCTTTGCTCAGCGGTCACGATAAGCTCGCCGCAGTACTTGATGGTATCGAAGCTGCGCTGCTTGAGGGAGTCAACGTAAAAGTGAACACTGTGTTGCTCAGACCTTTCGCCAACGAACAATTGCGTGACTTTACCAAATGGTTAAAAGAAATGCCGGTCACAGTACGATTTATTGAGCTGATGGAAACGGGGCAGCATAAAACCTTTTTTAAGTCTCACCATATCAGTGCCCAGCCTTATCTGACGCGACTCAAAGAGCAGGGGTGGACACCCATTGCACGCAGCAAGGACGCAGGGCCTGCGATAGAGCTTGAACATCCGGACTATGCTGGTCGATTAGGCTTTATAATGCCTTACAGCAGTGACTTCTGCGATAGCTGTAACCGCCTGCGAATTACCGCACTAGGTAAATTACATTTATGTCTGTTTGCTGATCAGGGTCTTGATTTACGTGAGGCATTGCGCTCTGGTGACGTTGCCGCAGTCAAAACGTTTGTTACCGATAGTCTGGCTGATAAGAAAGTGTCGCATTATCTGCAAGAAGGCATTACCGGCATAACGAAAAACTTATCAATGTTGGGAGGTTAGTTGTGTTGCGTGTTGCAGATTCTGAGCGTTTGTCTTTTCAATTGGTGACCACCGATGACAGTGACTTTTTGTTTCAGTTGGATCAGGACGAAGAGGTAATGCGGTACATCAATGGCGGTAAGAAAAGTAGCCGACAAGAAATTAATGAGATATTTATGCCTCGTGTGATGGCGTTTACTGCTCCTCAAAAGGGCTGGGGGCTGTGGAAGGTAAAGCTAAAGAACGCGACGGAGCAACCCGTGGGCTGGATTTTGGTAAGACCATATGGTTTTTTTACTGGCAAACGTGATGACAATAATCTTGAATTGGGGTGGCGCTTTAGACGCAGTGTGTGGGGGCAAGGCATTGCTACCGAAGCCGCAATCGCTGTAATGCAGGCGTTATTGGCAGAGGGTACAAAACAGTTCTCCGCTATCGCACTTACGGAGAACATCGCGTCTATCAATGTGATGGGTAAACTGGGTATGTCATTTAGTCACAGTGAGCATTATCAGGATGCGGTATTTGATGAACAGGTTGATGTATATACAGTCGTCAACAATTCACAGTAAGCTGTTGAATCAGGCCTGACTCCTTGTCAGGCGTCTGTGTCTTAATATTCACCCGTTACCCGAGATTCTTAAGCACAGAACGAACACGTTGGTAGCGGCGCTCCTGCTCTTCGTTTAGGGTGCCTGACTCAATTGATTTTAAGCAGTTATAAATTAAGTCACCACTGAGTGTTTGTGTGGCTTCCTCACCACTCATTTCCTGCAAATTAATGGCCGCTGCTTGCAACAGATTTAAAGCTATAGAGGGGTTTTTCGGCATAATGGTAAACGCCTGGCGAAACGTTCTCAGTGCGCTTTCGAGATCGCCTTTTTGATATTGGTTTACAGCGCGGTTGTTGAGATCTTTGGGGCTAAGCCTGATTTCAGTTTTTTCGGTTTTTTCTTGGCGTACGTACTGTAAAAATAAATCACTTTGCGCTGAATCTTCATGACAACGGCGTTCAATAACATCCAGGATCTTCAGGGCGTGTTCCTGAATACCGACTTCATGAAACGCTTTTGCTTTGTCGAGTAATGCCTCAATGCTCTCTGTGTCCCAATTATTGTCAGTCAGTTGATCAAGCAGAGCCTTTGCATTGTCTGTTTCATCATCTAAATACAGTAAACGTGCGTTGATTACTTTTAGCTGATCGTCAATATTGGCTTTAGGAAAGTGACTTTTTAGTTGTTTTAGGTATTCCGTGGACTGCTTGATAAGTCGCTTAGTATGTTGTTCGTCAGAAGTCATGGCAAAATCGATACCCGCACGGGCGACATTTAAGTATATGTCCGGATTGTCATGAATTGAGTTTTTGGCGATTTTAACAATTTTCTTTGCCGCTTCGAACTGTGACTCGTAGTTGTGCGTGAGTCGCGATAAATCCAAAGCTTTTGTATGCCTTTGCAGATTGCGGGGCGATATTTGCCCGGCAACTTCAACATTTTCCAGCGCATCTTCAAACTCCTGATGCTTTATTTGTAAGGCAGCGAGTAAATCATAAGCGGCTAGCAATGAGTCGCGCTTCAATGCCAGCTCGATCACCAGTTTCTCAGCGTCTTCATCTTTATCTAGGGCGATAAAGCTTTTCACCAGACCTAACTGAGCCCAGGTAAAGTTTTGTACATTTATGATGGCCTCATAAAACTCCTGAGCATCTTTATAGTTTCCGCAAGCCAGTAATAACTCGCCTTTAAGTTTTAAGGCAACCGGGAAAAATTCAGAATTTTTTGGCTCAGTTAAAAAACTTTCAAGCTTCGTGAGTGCCTTATCTAATGTGCTGTCTTCTATGAGGTGATAAACATCCTGCAACGCACGCTTACGTGTTAATAAGCGCTCCAGTCGATGATCTAACTCGCTTACCGTAAAAGGTTTAGCCAAAAAGTCATCTGGTTGCAACTCTACAATACTGTGGACAATGTCGGCGGTGGTTTCTGCGCTAATAAATACGAAAGCGGTGCTCGCCGGAAGTTCGTTATTCTCTTTAAGTTGAGCGTACAGAAAATAGCCGTCCTGCTCATTTTGCAGGTCATAAGAGCACACAATAAGGTCGTAATGATTACGCCTGATGTACGTCATCGCAGTCTTGACCTGATCGGCATACTCTATGTTTTGAAAGCCAAGTTCTTCCAGAGAGTATTTGAGATACCCTTTGGCGAGTACCTGGTCGTCAATCACTAATACGCGAGTTTGTCTGGCTAACTTAAAGTTCATTACCACTATGTCCGTTTGACCTATGAAAGCTGTATCGGCAAAAACAGCAAAAAACTTATTAAAACGTGATTTTATTCAGGAGTCACGAAAAACAGTGGGGTACGCATATTAACGCAGAGATGTTTTCGGTAATAATAAGTGCAAGGCATAGACGTCTGCTGTGGCTCGCAACGACGTTGTTGAACCAGTGATTTGTATAATAGTGATAGTGTTTGAATTTATAAAAAGAAGTGGTGGACGCTACTGGACTTGAACCAGTGACCCTCGCCTTGTAAGGGCGATGCTCTCCCAACTGAGCTAAGCGTCCTGAATTAGGATGCAAAAGAAAGAAGTGGTGGACGCCTGCTGTGGCTCGCAACGAAGTTGTTGAACCAGTGACCCTCGCCATACCGATACTTCATAAGAAGTGGTGGACGCTACTGGACTTGAACCAGTGACCCTCGCCTTGTAAGGGCGATGCTCTCCCAACTGAGCTAAGCGTCCTCTTTCTTTGCCTTGCCGTGCTTGGCAAGTGGAGGCGTATTATAGAGAGGGAAGCGCTACTGTCAACACCAAAAATAAAAAAAATCATCGTTTGGCTGAAAAGTAGCCTAATTTTAATTTGAATGATTATTTTGCGAGCAAAATGCCCATGTGACACGGCTAATTAAGGTTGTTACTGCAATAGATCAATACGAAGTCAGGGTATCTGCTCAACTTTTCAGTCGACACTAAATTTCGGTAATGATTAATACAGCAACACTTTAATCACTTTTCAGCCAGTTTTTACAACTTACTTATAGTTGTAAATTGGCGAGGCATGTTGTTACTTCTTTAGTGGATCTGAAAACACTGCTTTGCGGATGGTAAACTGCGATGTTATTTATTGAAAAGCAACACAGTAAACCGCACAAGCAGGTCAAGCGCTGTACATTGGCCAAATTTTGGTCAGTGATACATTATTTTTATCTTTTGAATGAAAATTGTAGAGAGAATAAACAGGGCGCTTAATTTTTTAGCAAACGGATAAAATTCATAAAAAAAGCGTTGACATAAAAGGGCGTCATATCTAGAATGCGCCCCGCTGTCACGGAACAGTCATGTACTGATTCAGACATCCCTTTTGGGGCCATAGCTCAGCTGGGAGAGCGCTTGCATGGCATGCAAGAGGTCGGCGGTTCGATCCCGCCTGGCTCCACCAAATTTCTTTTCATGATGTTAAGTCATGAAATAGGCCGAAGTTTTCATAAACTTCTGGACTGAAATATTTGTAAGGTAGTACAACGGTTACTCAGTTTTGCAGAGTATACCTCACCTCACAAGCATTTAGCGAAGCTTGCTTCGCTGGTAAAATTTCTGTCCCCTTCGTCTAGAGGCCTAGGACACCGCCCTTTCACGGCGGTAACAGGGGTTCGAATCCCCTAGGGGACGCCATATAAACGGTGTCACAGTCCGTAACTGTGAAATAGGCCGGGAGTTGAGAA
>JABXHM010000065.1 GCA_013373625.1 Alteromonadaceae bacterium
CCACAGCATTATGCGATTGGTATTAAAGAGCTGTGGGAAGTTGATCCTGCGGTACATGAACCCGGTGTAGTAGTACACGGCTCCGGCTGGCCACTGGATAGCGACGCCAGTGGCGGCTGTTTTATGTACCATGGCGAGGACAACCAGGTCGTGGTGGGATTGATTGTTGATCTGAATTACAGCAATCCGTATCTCAGTCCGTTTGATGAATTCCAGCGAATGAAACATCATCCACAGTTTGCCCGCGTATTGAGTCAGGGCAAGCGCATTAGCTATGGTGCCAGAGCCATTGCCAAAGGCGGCCTGAACGCACTGCCTGAAATGGCTTTCCCAGGCGGCCTGCTCATAGGCTGCGATGCTGGCACGCTTAATTTTGCCAAAATCAAAGGCACCCACACAGCCATGAAATCCGGCATGCTGGCCGCTGAAAATGTAGCGAAAGCGTTAAGTGCAGAACAAGAACCGGGGCAAACTCTGACCGATTACACTGAGTCGTTCAAGCAATCGTGGTTACAACAAGAGCTGCACGCCAGCCGCAATTTCGGCCCGGCACTGCATAAATTTGGTACGTTACTGGGCGGCGCCTACAACTGGCTTGAGCAAAATCTGTTTAAGGGCCACGTGCCATGGACACTGCACGATCGCACCCCGGATTACGCGCAGCTTAAGCCTGCCAGCGAATATCCAGCCAAAGACTACCCCAAGCCCGATGGAAAGCTCAGCTTCGACAAGTCATCTTCGGTGTATATGTCCAATACCAATCATGAAGAAGACCAGCCAGTGCATTTGCGTTTAAAAGATCCGGCTATCCCGATAACGGTGAATTTGCCCCGTTATGACGAACCTGCACAACGATACTGCCCAGCCGGCGTATACGAAATTGTTGAAGGCAACAATGGTCCAGAGTTACAGATCAACGCGCAAAATTGCGTGCACTGTAAAACCTGTGACATTAAGGATCCCTCGCAAAATATTTGCTGGGTGGTCCCTGAAGGCGCTGGCGGCCCCAACTACCCTAACATGTAGGATATTGTTATGAATGCAATAAAGCACATTGGCGTAGTGGGCGCCGGGGCCATGGGCCGCGGCATTGCGCAAGTGTTACTGGGCGCTGGTAAAACAGTGATCCTGGCTGATACCCAACCAGACGCGCTCAGTGCCGCCCGCGACGTAATTGAAAAGATGCTGCGCAAACAAGCCGCCAAAGGTCAGCTCGGTGAATTAACCGCTGATAAGGCTATCGCTAACCTTACCCTGATTGAGAGCAAGACACTTAAGTCGATGGCTGACTGCGATCTGGTTGTCGAAGCCATTATCGAGCAACATGAGGCCAAAGCAGCTCTTTTCGCTGAGTTGGAACAGCATGTTGCTGACCATTGCATATTAGCGACCAATACGTCTTCGCTGTCGGTCACCCGCCTGGCCGCTACATGCCAGCACCCCGAGCGAGTGGCAGGCTGGCATTTTTTTAACCCGGTACCGTTAATGAAACTGGTGGAAGTGATCAGTGCCATGCAAACGTCGCCTGAGGTCAGCGAGCAACTAATTAGCCTGGCGCGCGAGTTTGGCCATACACCGGTGACCGTTAAAGACATGCCGGGCTTTTTAGTCAACCACGTGGGTCGTGGCTACGGTGGCGAAGCACTGCATATGCTGGCCGAACAGGTAGCTGATGTCGCCACCCTAGATCGTATCCTCACTACCCAGTGCGGCTTTAAAATGGGGCCTTTTGAACTGTTTGATTTAACCGGTCTGGATATTTCCCATCGTGTCACTGAATCCATCTATGAACAGTTTTATCATGACCCGCGCTACCGCCCCAGTCCATTGGCAGAACTGCGTGTACAAGCCGGGTTGCTGGGCCGTAAAAGCGGCGCAGGCTTCTATCAATACGCCGATGGGCAACCACTCAAACCACCATTACCTGATGTTCCGCCCTATCAGGCAAAACCAGTCTGGATAGCGCAGCCTGACAGCCCGGATAGTCAGAATCTGGCCAGGGTGTTGGCCAACGCCAACGTGCACATTGAAGATACCTCGGCCCCTTCGGCACAGGCCTTGATTTTAGTGTGTCCCTGGGGTGTTGATGCAACGGCTACAGCACAACAGTTAGCGCTGGATCCACGCCGCACAGTGGCGGTTGATCCCCTGTTCTCAGACGCGGCAATTACCGTACTGATGCGCACGCAAACCACCCTCGATGACTTTGCCGACAACGCCCAGGCATTATTGTCGGCGGCAGGTAAAGACGTAGCAATAATTAATGATAGCTATGGCTTTGTCAGCCAGCGCACACTGGCCTGCATTATTAATATTGCCTGTGACATCGTGTACAAAGGCATCGCCAGCGCCGAAGACGTAGATAACGCGATGCAGCGTGGCCTGGGTTATCCCTATGGCGCCTTTGCCTGGGCCGAACGCATTGGTCATGCGCGGGTACTACAAATACTGAATGCACTGTTTGAGCAAAGTGGCGATCCACGCTACCGCCCGAGTCGCTACCTGGTGCGCCATGTGCTCTGTAAACAAGCACAACAACAATCACAATAAAGGTTATGCTTATGCAACAAGCTTATATTTATGACGGAGTGCGAACCGCCTTTGGCCGTCATGGTGGCGCGCTGGCGCACACTCGACCGGACGATTTGCTGGCACTGTGTTTACAGGGTTTATTAAACCGCCAGAGTATACCCGGCGATGCCATAGAAGATGTCGTAATAGGTTGTACTAATCAGGCCGGTGAAGATGCCCGCAATGTGGCCCGCCACGCCGCGTTGCTGGCCGGTTTGCCGGTTACCGTTGCTGCGCAAACACAAAATCGCCTGTGTGGCAGCGGCTTATCAGCCGCAATTGAAGCAAGCCGGGCGATAGCCTGTAATGAGGGAGACTGGCTGGTAGCCGGCGGTGTAGAAAGTATGAGCCGCGCGCCCTTTGTTCTGGCTAAAAATGCGCAGCCCTTTGGTCGCGACGTCACGGCTTTTGACAGCACCATAGGAGCACGCTTTCCAAACCCACGGATAAGCACAGATTTTGGCGACGACACCATGCCGCAAACCGCCGATAATATTGCCCGTGACCTTAACATATCACGGCAGCAGAGCGATGCCTTTGCCCTTGCGTCTCAACACAAATACCAACGGGCCAAAAAACGTGGCTTCTTTACTGAAGAAATTTTACCGATAAACGTTGCCACCGCCAAACGACGGGTAATGGCCGACGTAACTGAAGATGAGCACCCTCGCGCCGACTCTGAGGCCGAAAAACTGGCATCATTGCGACCGCTGTTCTCCGACGGCGTTGTGACAGCAGGAAATGCCTCTGGGATCAACGATGGCGCAGCAGCCTTATTACTCGGCAGCCATGAGGCTGGCGCAAAGCTTGGTCTGGCACCACGAGCCCGGATAATTGCCTCAGCAGTAGCCGGTGTGGAACCGCGTGTGATGGGCTTAGGACCGGTGTATGCCATTCGTAAAGCCTTGCAGCGTGCTAAACTATCGCTGGATGAGATGGACGTTATTGAAATTAATGAAGCCTTCGCCGTGCAGGTATTGGGCTGTTTGCAGTTACTGAACGTTGCTTTTGACGATCAACGGGTGAACCCGAATGGCGGTGCTATTGCAGTGGGTCATCCACTCGGCGCTTCGGGTATTCGCTTGCTGCTCACTGCCTTGCGGCAGTTAGAAGTAACCCAGGGACGCTATGCTGTTGTCAGCCTCTGTATAGGTGTGGGTCAGGGCGTTGCCATGGTAATTGAGCGAGTTTAGGCAAATGCTTGTTAACACGGGCATTTGTAAAGCCAGACATCCAGTGTATACTCAGGCTCAAACAGATTATTCGCTAACAACATGAATAATTCGAAGCATTGAGCACCCTGACAAACTCTACCTGTTTGGCTATTTCTCAGAAAGCTTAGAAAAGAGTAACACTTAGTATGACCGAGTTTAGTGACCTTCCGCGTAAAAAAAATGATACCAACGACCGCAAGTTTATCGAGTCACTTGCCAGAGGACTGGATGTACTGAGGGCGTTCAGCCAACAAGGCGGTGTGTTGGGTAACCAGGATCTGGCCCGGATCACCGGATTACCCAAACCCACTATTTCAAGGATGACCTATACCCTGAGTAAATTAGGCTATTTGTCGTACTCTACCCAACTGGAAAAATACCAACTGGATGCTGGCGTGCTGGCACTCGGTTATGCCTATACCTCAAACCTACAGGTACGCCGCATTGCGAAGCCTATGATGCAGGCGCTTGCCGATCGGGTTAATTTGTCGGTTGGGCTGACCATTCGCGAACGTCTTACTATGATATATGTAGAAAATTGCCGCGGAGACGATGCCCAGGCACTGCGTATGGATGTAGGATCGAGCTTGCCTATTCCCACCTCAGCCGCTGGCCGTGCTTACCTTGCAGGCATGCCAATTGAGGAACGTGAAGTGGTGATGAAGGAGCTCGAAGCCCGGGCGGGTGATAAATGGCCGCAGCACAAGGCTAGCCTTGAAAGTGCTTTTAAATGTTATGAAGAACATGGCTTTGTCACCTCGCTTGGCGAATGGGATCGTGCCGTTAACAGCGTTGGCGTGCCTATTCGGCTGCAGGATGGACGAGTCATGGCACTTAACTGTGGTGGTCCTACTTATCTGGTATCAGAAGACATGGCGCTGAACAGTGTGGGCCCCCAATTAGTGCATGTGGCAAGGGATATTACAGGGACAGGCGTGTAATTGTCTGTCCTGACTTTTATTCTGTTACAAGGATACCCACAGACTACATTTAACCTCCGGAAGTGGGTTAGGTAATATATCTGAGGCGATTTTTGCGACGTTACTGCATACCAAAGGCGACTACACGCCAACGGTTTCCGATGTATTTTGGATTGATACATCGCACAAAGCTTACGAGCACGCCGTCGGTTAATGCGAAGTAAATAGCCCGCTACATTGCCCTGCAGGGCCCTACCCTCAAATCACTGCCGAAGCAAGCTACAGTAAGCATAGCTAACTATTTCAACCACTCTCATTCTTTTGATAAACAATGGTCGTTCAGGGTAAATAAAACAGACGTCAGGATAAATAACCAGATTTCAGTTATGACAAGATGGCCGCTATGTATATCACCAAAGATGCCAATCATGAAAAGTGAATTCCTGTACGTTGCGGCCACTGTGCTGTTACTCAGCGGGTGTGAGACAACACAGCCGCCTCCCTTCGACGCCGCCAAATCTGCCGAAAACAGACGTGAATATAATGGCATCAAAGGTTTGATACAGAAGCAAAAAGATCAAAATTACCTGCTCTCAGCTGAATTACAGAAACAGTGCGACGCAGCCCGCATTGATTTAGCAGTTGCAAAAGCAACAGGTGATTCTGATGCGGCGGCCGCACAGCAAAACATTATTGATAACACCTGCGTGTAATATAACGGCCGTTGCTAAGCCACGGCTTTATTCCCTGTTCTGTCGCTTCAACTGAATGGAGAACGTGATTACGATACAAATTCTACATCATAACCAAGCGACTCTACCCACTGCTTCGCCTCGTCTAAATGATTAAAAAATTGCAGTTCTATTCTGTCCGGTACTACTTGTTCAAATATCCATTTGGATATCGCTAAATCGCTACCGCACACCGCAACATGGTTCAGCCCATTAACAACCAGCTTTTCGGTAATCTGTCGACACAACCGTATTTCGTTGGGCGGTTTTACCGGCCAATTGGAGATATCGTCGATGATTGCCCAGCGGGCCGCATCGATTTTCCTGCAATGTTTAAGTAATGATTCTCCAAAGCGCTCTACATAACGGGCGTGGTCCCAATGCTCATCGTAGGAGAGCAAAACCGCATCACTTGATAAAGCGATTATATCGACGCCAGGCGTACTCATAATTGTCCACTGTGTTTAAAAATGAATGGTAATTGTCGTTCACACTTTAAAGCATAACAGATTTAACTTGTGTGCATGCTTTTATTGCGCTGGCACCATCACCGCCGCAGGCGTGACTGATGCAATGTCATAGTGCTCAGCCTGCATTAACGTTGCGACAGCCCGTGTGTTTACCCGTTAATGTAAAAGAGTTGTTACTTGTATTGACATCCCTGAACAAATACAAATAAAATGAAACAATAATTTCACATTGCGAAATAGTATATCGAAATGTATAAGTTCATTGGTTATATGGCAGGCTTGTGTTTGTCCGGTCTGCTTCTGTTATCTTCATCGGCGCATGCCGAGTCACCTAAAATTCTGCGTATTGCTTCCTGGGGACCGCCACAGCATTTTTTATCCAAATCGAGGACAGCCTGGATTGATGCCGTTAATGAACGTGCCGGCGGCAGAATAAAAATTATTGATTACCCCGGTGGGCAGCTTTATGGCCCCAAAGATATGCACCGCGCCGTATCACGCGGCCTGATTGATATGGGGGTTATTTTACAGCCGCGTCTTATGGCTACCGTGCCGCTTTTACAGGGGGTCTATCTGCCGTTTGCTTTTGACTCGATGGAACAAGCGGCGAACGCTTACGACGGCGAGTCACTGGCCATTATTGACCAGGCCATGCGCGACAAGAATCTGCAACTCATTTATCCCAGTTTTAGCGGTGGTGTGGATATTTTCAGTAGCCAGGGAACCATCGACAGCCCGGCTGATATGAAAAACCTGCGGATACTGGCTACCAGTCCCATGTTTACTGATTTACTGCTGAGATTACAGGCAGCGCCGGATACATCTATCCCTCAAAGTGAACAGTACATGGCATTAAAGCGGGGCGTAGCCGATGCCACTATTAACGCCATTGTGACGGGTTATTTTCAACGCAATCATGAAGTGGCTCCTTATGTCACCAAGGCAAACATGAGCTTTCCTACTGTGTTGCTAACCATCAATCTGGACGTGTGGAATGCGCTGCCAGAAGATATTCAGGCCATCATGATGGAAGAAGGTGAGAAGCAAAAGGCCTACTCCCTGGCGGCTTCTGCTGCTATGGAAGCACATTTTACCAATGCCATCGCCGAACAGGGCGGTATTTTTAAAGCGATGCCAGCGGCGACAAGAAAGCAGATCCAGGCGGTAAGCAGCGACGTGTGGCACGCATGGGCCGAGCAAAACGGTCCGGCCGCGCAGCGACTGCTCGAACTTAACCTGCCTCAACCAGAACAAGCTGTGGAGTAAAACATGCGAACTCACCGATTTGCCTTTCAGTACGCTATTGATGCCGTGTGTAAAGCCGGCGCATGGTTAGCCGCCATCTGCCTGTTAATACTGGCACTGGTTGTTTGCTATGAAGTTGTTATTCGTTATACCACCGGCCATTCCAGCAGTTGGATCAAGGAATTTTCGGTGTACCTGATGATGGCAGTGGGCTTTCTTGCCGCCGCTTACGCGCTGCAACTTAACAGTCATTTTGCCATTACCTTTTTTGTTGACCGACTCAATCCGCGACAACGTCGTCGCCTGCAAATCACCACCCATTTGGTGGGATTTTGTTATGCGCTGATTTTTGTCGTAAAAGGCATTGAAATGGTGAACTTTGTGCATAGCATTGGCGACACCAGCACGGGGTTGTTGCAAACGCCGCTGTGGTTACCAGCCAGCCTTGTGCCCATCAGTGGCGTGGTGCTGTGTTTGCAATTCCTTAGCCTCACCATTGATCATCTCACCCAGGAGGCCAACTAATGGATGGCTTAATGATTCTCTTTGGCCTGATCGTATTTATGCTGGTATTACTCAGCGGCTTACCGGTTGCCTTTGGATTGGGCTTTTTGGCCATACTATTGCTGAGCGCCTATGTGGGGCCTGATATCGCCACCGATATCGCCGTCGAAAAGGCCTACTCTGCTATTGATTCTGATATTTTAGTTGCTATTCCATTATTTATTCTCGCCGCTCAGCTTATCTCTGCTACTGGCATGGGCAAGCGGCTGTTTGAAGCAGCCGGCGTATTTTTATGGCGGTTACGTGGTGGTTTAGGCGTCGCGACCATTGGTAGCAGTGGTATATTTTCGGCCATGACCGGCTCCAGCTTTGTCTCTTCGTCAACCATGGGGCTCATTGCTATTCCGGAGCTGCGCAAAGCTGGATACGGCGAAGCTAAAATAGCCTCAGCAATAACCGCTGGCGGGACGCTGGGCAGTATGATCCCGCCCAGTATTGTGATGATTGTGTATGGTTACCTTACCGATGAGTCAATCAGCAAACTGTTTATGGCAGGAGTCATTCCGGGTTTACTCCTTATCTTGCTGTATTCGATATTTATGGTCTATACCGGCCATGCCGAGCATACCCAACCCAGTGAGAAGCCGTCGCAACGCAAACGCCATGCAGTAAAAGAGGCATTCTGGGGCATCATGGCGCCAGTTATTATTCTGGGCGGCATTTATCTGGGCATCTTTACAGCGTCAGAAGCCGCTGCCGTTGCAGTAGTATACTGCCTGATTATAGGTTTTGTTGTTTACCGTACACTCACGATTAAAACCTTGTGGGAACAGCTTGTGGCAGGCGCAGTCACCTCAGCCATGGTGACCATGATTATTATTGGTGGTGCTATTTTAGGTCACAGCGTGATTTTTGGCCGCATGCCACAAGAAGTACTCGAAGCCATTATTGCGTTAGACATATCTCCCATTGCATTGTTAATTATTATTAATCTGGTGCTGTTTCTTTTGGGTATGTTTTTAGAAGTACTGGCCCTGATGTACCTGGTCATTCCTTTGCTGGTGCCGGTGATTGCGCATATGGGTTGGGACAACATTTGGATAGCGGTAATGTTGCTGATCAACGTTAATCTGGCATTAATCACACCACCGATGGGCGGTGTGCTCTATGTCGTTTCCCACATTGGTAATATGCCGCTCAGTACCGTGATGAAAGGCGCGTTAATGCCCATTGGCTCGCTACTACTGGTACTTGCCTTAACACTGATATTCCCGGCCCTGGCCCTATGGTTACCCGGCCTTACCGGCTAAGCCAATAAAAACGCCAGTCGTTCGACTGGCGTTTTTTGTTGCGCTGACTACGCAGCTAATGGTGTAACAAACTGTTTAAAAGTTATAGCGCATCCCCAATACAAAGCGTCTGTCAACTTCCTGAACGAAGAACACGTTAGTATAGGTACGTCCATACTGTCGCTGGCCTTCTTCCAGCAAATTAATAACATCCAGGCTCATGCTCAGATCCTCTGAGAAATCATAACTTACATTGACGTCTACCTGCTTATATTCATCAACGAAGACAGGGTTGCGTTGGCCGCCACCACGGTTCGCAGATGCCAGGAAGTTGTCTCGCCAGTTGTAAGCGATACGTGTTGAGAAACCTTCTTTTTCGTATATCAGTACCAGGTTTGCACTATCACTCAAACCTTCGAGGGCGAACTGTTCAATCGAAGGGTCGGCTCCCACATCATAACCAATATCGCCGTTTACAATGGTATAGTTAGCCTGATAACCAAACCCGCTGTCTCCAAAGAAGTGCTGCCAGGCAAGTTCATAACCTGAAATACGCGCACTTTGGTTGTTTACCGGCTGGGTTACTTCGAACATCATGAGCGGATCACCATTGACTGGCTCCACATTATTCGATGCAAAGACTTCATCGGCAAACGCCTGGCCCGCTTCAAAATCATCTGCCCCACCAGGGAACGCATCCGGATTAGCCAGTAAGGCCGTCATGGTAAAGAAGTTTCGTTCGGTGATCTCTATACCGCGGGCTTCCAGCTCTGCGATCGCTTCGCCCGACATGGTGCCGGCATCCCCCGACGTTGGATCCAGCAGACCAAACAAAGATTGCGTAACTTGTTGGGTGCCCACGAAGTTATCGACATCCTTGCGATAATAACCTACTGAAATCATACTCGATTCGCCATAATACCACTCTAACGAGAGGTCAAAGTTGTTCGATTCGACCGGATCCAGGCTCGCATTACCACGGCTACCTGATGCCATGCCACCCAAATAGGTTGGCCGCCCTGGTGCGCCAATGCTTGTTGCGGTAAACATCTGATTATAAGTTGGTCTGGCCAGTGTCACACTGTACGAAGCACGGGCTTTTATGTCGTCGGTTAAATTGACCGACAAATCAATGTTGGGCAAAAAGCTCTCGTAGCTGTGTTTTTCGGCCAGCGAGTTCGAGCCATCTCCTAGCTGAATACTAAAATCGTTATCAGACAACCAGATCAACTGCTCTGGAATGGCTTGTACAGAAATTGACTCAACATCGGTTTTTTCATATCTACCGCCAATTACAAGGTTAGATTCAAAACCGCCCATTTCACCATTGAGTGTCGCCATTGCATACACAGACAGGGTATCTTCTTTAACTGTATTATTGGCTGAGCCAATCATGCCCATGTTGTTTGGGTCCATTCCATAAACAGGCAACATCGTATTTATCAGGTCTACAGCATTCCCCTTAAAGGTAACACTGCCTAACGGTATGGTGCTTGCGCCTGCCGGCACGGCCGTATCGTCAGCGCCAGCAACACCATTCATGTCATAGTCTTCGAATGCACAAGCGGTACACGTTACGTCCACTAGTCCTTCAGGAATGTTACCCACATCTGCAACGCCCCAGCCGCCTAACTGGGCTTCGTATTCATAACGCTGCTGATTCATTTCGTTGGACAAATAGCCGACACCAAAATCGATTTCCACATCAGCGTCCAATTCCCATGAACCGTCAAAATTAAACTGATCAACCTCGGACTGCTGCGAGGATGAAATCGTCCTGGCAACCTGCGCGCCCACATCCGGCAAGTCAAATATACCGTTGTTATTTCCCTTCAGAGTATCGTCAACCACAATACTGACCTGCGGGACATAAAGTGAATAGTCAGCAGTTTGCCAGCCTGCGGTCGCCCCGGCCAGGTTGAAGCGGCTCACGTTTCTGCCATCCGGCCCTGCTCCGCCACTGGTTGCTTTTGAGGTCGCAACGTCGAAGCTCAGATTTAAACTGTCACTGACCCACCAATCGGCATTAAAACCAAAAGATTTGAGTTCATCTTCAGCTGCCATATCAAGATTTTGAAAGAAAAAGTCTTTACCGCCATCAATGTCTTCAGTAAACCGTATTGGCGTGGCAACGGTCGTATTGCCATCAAACTCCATATAATTGAACTGACGCGCGAACCACACCCCGTCAACCACCGACTGTGAGGTCATTTCATTACTCGCGTAGGTAGCATCTGCGGTAAGGGTTAGCGAATCACTTGCTGCATATTGTAGTGTTAGCATGCCGTTCAGTCGTTCACGGTTATCGTCGTTGACACCAAAGCCGAGGTTGGTGGGCATAGCAATCAGTTGCCCCTCTGCTGGCGCATTCACTACATTAGCGCCTTCCACAAGGCCAAAAGTGCCTGGCGTTGTGGAGTCCCAGTTAAATAACTGATAATTACCCACATTCATGATCCGGCTACCGGAGTTTCGCTCCTGATAAGAACTGAATAACGCCACACCAAAGGTATGATCGTCATTCACCCAGTTGGCCAGGCCGCTCAGTTCAGGTGTGACACCGTCGCCACTTTCATCGCGCATGGCTTTGGCGCCCACTGACAGGCGGTTTTCTCCCTGACTTAACGGCTTAATGGTATTAATGTTAATGGTTGCGCCGATACCACCGGAAGGCACCGAAGCACGCCCGGTTTTATATACTTCAATACCACTGACGCCTTCCGAAGCCAGGTTTGAAAAATCAAATGAGCGGGAGGTACCGGATGCCCCCTGATCGTCGGAGTTTCCGGTAATAGACGCGACATTCGCAGCCGGCATCTGGCGACCATTTAATGTGATAAGGTTGAAATTGCCACCAAACCCCCGAACCGTTACCTCTGAACCTTCACCGTTCACACGATTTATCGACACGCCAGTGATACGCTGAAGTGATTCGGCAAGGTTCGTATCCGGAAATTTACCCATATCTTCCGCCGAAATCGCGTCAACCACACCCGCGGACTGACGCTTGACATTCATGGATTGAGACAGCGAACCTCTTACTCCGCGAATTTCAATAGTTTCTACATCTTGTGTTTGTGATTCTTGCTGAGCATATGCCTGAGTTGTCATCAATGCGCACAGAGCACCTGAAACAGCACGTGACAATTTTGTTTTTATAAACATAAATTAATTCCAGTCCAATATTAGATACCGAATATTAAAGCAATATAAGGTTTATATTTTGGTCAGAACACTACATTTTGAGGCAACAAATCGCTTACAGGCTATAAAAAGTGTCAGACTTATAAATTAAAACCATTGCCATTTGCCATACAAAAAATCCATCACAAAATTAAAACACTTATTTTTAGCTACCTGTATTATAAATAACGTCACAGCCTTACATTTAAAATAAATACAAAGATAAATTACGTTATTGCATTTTCACCAAAGTGAAAACGATGTTTTTATTTTGTTTATATTTTGTAAATTTAGCAAGGATTTAGTTGGCTAACGCGTGATAAATAGAGTGAGGTTATTAATTGATTTGAAATAAGTATAAATGGTGGGCATTGGTGAATTTATCATTTTAATTTCTAATTAAATAAAAATTAATAAATATAAATAAAATTAGAAAAAATGATTTAAATGAAATTACATACAACCCAAAAATATCAATTTTATGATAACCATAAAAAATGAAATGAAATAAAAAAGCAGCCGCTAAATTAACAGCTGCATATTAAATTATTAAATCATGAAATTAATAGGCGGACTCAACAAGATCTAATCTCGAACGCCACGGGTCGGTAACATATTCAGCATTACCATTGGCAGTAAAAATCATAATTTTATCTTCATCAGGATCAAATGGCTGCCACTGAGGTAGATCCGCACCATTTGGCGAGCCCGATTTAACAAAGTTCACCACATACTGAAACGGATATTCAGATGCCTGCCAATCAGTCTCGGTCAAATGCTCATACTTGTCGTCAATAGTTTTGAAGAAGAAAGGAATTTCGCTGGCATGATGCGCGCCACGGCCATCATTGACTTCATCGGCAACATAATTAAAACGATACAAGTAAACCGGCTCACCTGCAGCAGTCATCTTTGTGGCAAAGAAACGGGCCGGCTCCTGCATACCAAAGTCCTGCCCTACACTGTAGTTAACTAATTGAAAATCGGTATTGCCGTCCGGATCGTAAACCGATTGTGCTTTGTCTGCCTCTTCGCCAAACATAGCAAACACTTCCTGCTTACTCTTTTTCTGCATGAAGCCGATGTCTTGTCCTGTGGTGCCAACCATCACAGGCATATTGGCTACTTTACCAGCCAGGAGCATTTCTTCTGTAGTCCCTTGTACAATGTCGCCCTCTGTAATCGGCCCACCGACATACGTTGGAGGACCATTTCTGGGTACCATAAATGACATCATACTTAAGCCATCAAGCACCACTTCAGCAGGTAATTGTCGCAACGCGTCCAGAGCCGCTTCTGACGTACCCGATATATTATTGCTGGCTGCGAAATTTAAGCCAATTTGCTCTGCCGAAGGTTGCCCGTCGGTACTCTTACTCAGGTGTCTTTCACCCATCAGGGAACGCCCGCCACCGGACATGACAATCGCCGCATCAAAAAGGTGTTTAGACTCGTCTGCTTGCATTAGTGTATGTACAGAGCCGCCACCTGCTGATTCGCCCATAACGGTAATTTTATCGGGATTACCACCAAAGGCCGCAATATTTTCACGTACCCATTTAAGCGCCGCAATCTGGTCCATAAACGCAAAGTTAGCAATTCCTTTACCATTGTCATTGCGTAATGCCGGATGAGCAAAAAAGCCAAATCGTCCTAAACGATAGTTAAAGCTTACAAACATCACATCGTTTTTAGCAAACTCACTACCGTCATAGACTTTTGGCGAGGCGCCGCCATTGACATATCCGCCGCCGTGAATCCAGATAACAACCGGGGTATTGCTGGCATCCTCTGGTGCCCAAATATTCAGATAAAGACAATCTTCTGCCGGCGTTTCGCCCAGAGGTGCCGCGTCACTTGGAAATGGCTTCTGCATACAGTCATTACCAAACGAGGTAGCATCTTTAACGCCCTGCCAGGAAGATGGCTGAGGCGCTCGCCAGCGATTTTCGCCAACAGGTGGTGCGGCATAAGGGATCCCTTTGAACACCACTATGTCTTGCTGCTGATAACCTTTCAGTTGTCCACCGGCAACGCTAACGAGGGTTTGATCGCTTTTGCCCGGGGTCGCATCAGACTGTGGCTGAGCACAACCTGAAAGTTGCGCTGCCAGCAAAACTACGGCGGCAAAGGCTAATTTGTTATGGCTAAGTATACGCTTCACTATCTCTCCATCTATATAGTTAATCGATTCAGTTTTATTAATAAGAACATACTCTGTCGATATACTTAAATTGATTATTACTATTAATTAACAATTTTTTCATATAAATGACACATCAATAAAGATAGCTCTTACCTCCCCGAACTTAATAATTAAACTTTTGATTTAAAGATATTTTTGGCATCATTTTAATATAGCTCTCAGCAAATTACCGTCTCAGATCAAGGCGACATCGTGTGCAACGAAGTGCCTGACTTTAGCGCCTTATAATACCTTCGCGACCTTCATGTATCGCCATCTATGGCAGAGTATCGTTGCGTTTAACAGTGCTGCCAGACAAGCTTTGATTTGATTTGATAACGCGGTCGCTGCATTATAGTAAGCAGGTATCACTTTCATCCTGTGCTAATGGGAAACCTAATAAAGGCAGGCCTTTCAGTCCTGCATCAAAACAGCATTGAGCATAGAAATACGGCAATGTCTAGCTCAGCTTTAATACGTTTACTGAAAGCTACGTCAGTGAGCGTCATTATATACATGCTTGGTGGCTGTAAGCCGGCCCCGCAACCTAACGATTTACAAAATATGACAGCACCGACGCCTGCTGTTGATACGCCCTATGCCATCTGGGTAACAGATGCCTATATATCAGGCAATCAATTGTCTGAAAAACTCAGCCAGAACCCATCCTACGGCGACTCGTTTTGTCAGGCAGATAGTGCAAAACCAGCGGGCTACAGTACAACCTTTGCGTTAATATCTACGCATCAGTATGACAGACTCGACCTTATAGAACGGTACCAGATAAACGCTGATAAAGCCGCAACCTGGGGCGGTACGGGGGTTTTATTGACCAAAAAGGTAGGTAATTTTGTCGCGCAGAATGACAAAGTTAATATTGCAGATCCCACAATAAGAAAGGCCGCACTGAAAACAATTAAAATCACGTTATCCAAACAGGGTAAGTTTTCCGGTTACTGTAACGAAACTAAAGGATATTTTTACAGTATTCACTCGCATCCTGAAACGGGTCAGATGGGTATTTTCTCGGTACGCTGTAACAATCCGGAAACCACCGTTGCATGTATGTCCATCCGTTGATACTTCCCCCAAGAAAAACTCACCACCACTTTTTAGCATTCCAAAATATATATTCTGACGATGACCGGTAGCAGCGCTTCCCTGTTGGCCGGTTTTCCAGCGAAGTTAGGTATTATGAGTTGCGTATTCCAATATCTGCCACCTGCACCCACGCCAAAAATGACACGCAGGAATAACTGATATTCACCTGATTGGAGAGCTTTACCCTCCTACTTTTATTACGAACTTTACTAATTAAATTACCTTTTTTATCGTCAGCAAGACTGAGGATTCCCCCCGAAAAACACTGTTTTGTGATTTTTCAGACCGTTTAGAACATCACATTTTTTTATCATTTTGGTCAACGCATTGCCAACAAAAGCGGACCATGTACAGCCATTTGCACGCCTTGTAGTGTCATCGACTCGCCTTAACGAAATTGGCTGTATCCAGGCTCAGGATAATTGTACGTTGTTAAAAATACGTAAATTCAAAGAATTAGCATAAGCAAAGTTACGTTAACATTTTCAGCACATCAGGAATGATCATATGCCAAAACTCAATGCAGTAGCACTTGCTATACTCATCGCGTTGCCTTCATCTCTCCAAGCACAACAAAGTAACAATAACCCGTCATCTCAGGAAGCCACACCTGTTGATGAGAAGACACTGGAGGTTATTTCAGTTACGGCGACAAAGCGAAAAACCAAACTCATGGAAACGCCTGTGGCCATCTCAGCCATTAGTGGCGACAAGCTTAAGCAGAACGGCGTTAATAATGTCAGGGACATTGCCAACCTGGTACCAGGCCTGGATATCTCAACAGCCACTGACCAGGCAGCTCCTGTTATCTCCATGCGTGGCGTACGCTCTACCAATATCACTGAGCTGGGTGATCCCGCTGTTGGTGTTCATTTGGATGGTGTTTATTCGCCGCGTATGCAGGGTGCACTGGCCTTAATGTATGACGTCGACAGAGTCGAAGCATTACGTGGTCCACAAGGCACATTGTTTGGCAGAAACTCAACTGTGGGCAGTATCAATGTCATTTCCGCAAAACCTGACTTTAACGGACAGTTCGGCAGTATTAGTGCCGAGGCAGGCAGGTACAATAATAAGACTATTGATGGATTCATTAATATTCCGGTTAACGATGAGTTCGCCATCAGAGTGGCGGCTAAAGGGTTGAAACGGGACTCTTATTTAGAAGGGTACTATGATCCTAACCAGTACGACACGCGTCGTCTCAGCGATGACGTGCTCAACGCCCCCATTATTTCGCAGGACTCTTACCAGGGCGTGGGCGTTACGGTAACCCAACGCGAGAACTGGTGGATTGACAATGCAGGCACTAACCCTGACGCGCAGGTCGTCAGAGCGCTAACCCCTGCCGACGAATCAGATTTTTATAATAACGCCAATGAGTACTCTTTCCGTATCAGCACATTGTGGGAGCCTCTGGCGGGTAATTTCTCGAACCACACGGTCTTTCAGAAGTACGTTAACGACAGTGGCAACAACCTGGATCTGGTTAACTGTGAAAAACTCCGTGGACGTCCCGCTGAATTCGGTGGTGACTGTACATCATTTATGCCCAGTGATAATACGTACCAGGCTGTGGTTAACGTACCAGGTGAGTTAAACCTTGATATCACTTACCTGAGAAACACGTTAAATTATGATATCACTGACGAGCTGCAACTGGTTTGGTTGCTCGGTTATGAAGATATGGAACGTTCATCTTCACAAGACAGCGAAGTTGGGCTTGATCCCTGGGATGGAGCGACCTATTTCCTTGATGGCACCGGTGCCGAGTCTTACTCCACGGAAATACAGCTGCAATCGGATGAATATGGCGACTTAGTCTGGATTGCGGGCATTAACTATTTCCACGAGCGAACCAAAACCCTGGGTTACTACGACAATCCGATGGACGATAAATCGTTCTGGGATCAACCTGATCGCTCTACCGATGCCTACGCGCTATTCGGCCAGGCTACCTATAATCTGACTTCAGATTTACACCTCACGCTGGGTTACCGCTTTAGTGACGAAACCAAAGAAGATAAAGGCGGTCGCACCTACCGTTGTTCAAATGCCGGCGGCTGTGCGCCTGGCTGGTTAAACAGAACAGCGCTTAACGATCTGCCAGCGGATTACTTTGAAGACTCTTCAATTTATGAGTCGTTCTTTGCTAATGACAATAAAGGTAGCTGGAGCAGAAACGACTTCCGCGTTGGTCTGGACTACGATTACAGCGACGACACCATGCTTTACAGCTATATCGCGTCGGGCTTTAAGGCCGGCGGTATTGGCGATGTTTATGAAGTGGTAAACGATCGCACCGGCGATACACAACGATTTGAGACGACGTTTGCACCGGAAGAAGTCATCACCTGGGAAGTGGGCGCAAAAACCAGCTTGTTAGATAACTCTTTAAACTTACAGGCGGTATTCTTCTACACAGATTATACAGACATGCAATATGCATCTGTCGGTTCAATTGGTAATGTCGAGCGACTGTCACCGGTAGAGGATGAATCAGGCGCGCCTATTCTGGATGAGAATGGCAGTCCTGTTCTTGATTATCAGAATCAGCCGGTTATTGCCTACTACACACAGAACGTGCCGGGTTCAACCATTAAAGGCATCGAGCTTGAATTCGACTGGAAACCCTATCCAAGTGGTCGTGTGACGGGCTACGTTACCTGGACACAAGCTGAAATTACCGAGGATTGGAACACCAAATGGGACTACGATCCCGAGTACTTGTTTGACATTTCTTACGACGAGTCGATTGACCCGACTAACACCGTACTGAATACAAATCTTAAAGGCAATAATCTGGCAATGACGCCCGAGTATACCGCCAACATTAGCTACACTCACAGCTTTAACCTGGGGGATTACGGTTTTATTCACGCATGGACTAACCTCACCTGGAAAGACGAATCCTATTCCACGATATGGAATGTTGATAAGCACCTGGACGATATGAATTTTGCCGTGCCGGATGAAGCAGTGAAATACATCGATGACAGCCGCGACGCATTTGCCGTATTCAATGCTTCGTTTAAGTACGAACCACAGCACCAGCAGTGGTTTGCAGAAGTGTTTGTTAATAACGCCACTGATGAAATTATTCAGTATTGGAATAACACCAGTAAAGGCTTCGCCAAAGGTAGCTTTGGTATGCCGCGCTATTATGGTGTCCGGGCTGGTATCAAATTCTAAGCCAGGTATAGCTAGTTAATCCCTTGTTCAGCCTGGTGGAGACATCAGGCTGAACGAATGACTAAAGTCGATAATTCGGCGATAACTGAACAAGTGAGCGTGAATCGGCAAATATTGACGCTTTTTTGCACCTGAACCACCTCGGGCTGCGTACATGATGAAGCAGAGAAAGCCACTTTCTCATTGCCGCCTATTATGTTACTAATTACCTATTCACTTTTTATTAACGAGAAAATCACAATGAACCAACTAAGAAGAATGACTCGTTCCTTTGCAGTGCTCGGTTTGTCCTGCTATTGCGGGTTAACCACAGCGCAGGCAGCGAACGTTGACTGGTCAGTGGATGGCAAACCTGATCTAAGCGATGCCGCCATCGAAAAGAAGCTTGATAAAATCTTGTCTGACATGACACTGGAACAAAAAGTGGCGCAAATGATTCAGCCGGAGATTGGTTATCTCAAGGTCGAAGAAATGCGTAAATACGGTTTTGGCTCCTACCTGAATGGCGGTAATTCGGCCCCTTACGGAATGAAACAAGCCGACCAGAGTACCTGGCTGAAGTATGCCGATGAAATGTATGAGGCATCCACCGATGCATCTGTTGATGGCAGTACCATCCCTGCAATCTGGGGCACCGATGCCATGCACGGACACAGTAATGTTTACGGTGCCACCCTATTCCCTCATAACATCGGGCTTGGTGCCGCCAGGGATCCTGATCTGATTGAAAAAATTGGCAGCGCGACGGCCAAAGAAGTCGCTTCCACCGGTATTGAGTGGAGCTTCGCCCCAACAGTCGCGGTAGTAAGAGATGACCGCTGGGGAAGAACCTATGAAAGTTATTCTGAAGATCCGGACGTTGTCGCCAGCTACGCGGGCAGAATGGTAAAGGGTATTCAGGGACATCCTGGTGATGATTTCTTAAAAGCGTACCATCGTATTGCCACGGCTAAACACTTTATTGGCGATGGCGGTACCTCAAAAGGTATCGACAGAGGCGATACCCGCATCGACGAACAAACATTGAGAGATATTCATGCTGCCGGGTATGTATCTGCTATTCAGGCGGGTGTGCAGTCAGTCATGGCGTCATTTAACAGCTGGAACGGAGAACGCGTTCACGGCAGTAAATACCTGCTGACCGACATACTTAAAGAGAAAATGGGCTTTGACGGCTTTGTTGTGACCGACTGGAATGCGCACAAGTTTGTTGATGGCTGTGATCTGGAGCAATGCGCCGGTGCCATCAACGCGGGTGTTGATGTATTAATGGTGCCCGAACATTATGAAGCCTTTTATCACAATACGCTGGCTCAGGTGAAAGAGGGTATCATCCCTGAATCGCGCATTAACGACGCGGTAAGACGCTTTATGCGTGCCAAAATCCGCTGGGGCGTTTTCTCGCGTGGCAAACCGTCTGAGCGTCTCGGTGCCCAGCACCCGGAATGGTTTAATGCCGCTGAACATAAAGCATTAGCCCGGGAAGCGGTAAGAAAA
The DNA here is from genome assembly GCA_013373625.1 of Alteromonadaceae bacterium. Classification (GTDB taxonomy): domain Bacteria; phylum Pseudomonadota; class Gammaproteobacteria; order Enterobacterales; family Alteromonadaceae; genus Alteromonas. The sequence continues at coordinate 20,103 of JABXHM010000065.1, forward strand.
ACACTGGTATTACTTAAAAATAATGATCAGGTACTGCCGGTTAAGCCCACCAGCAAGGTTTTAGTGGCGGGTGAAGGAGCCAACAATATAAACATGGCAGCCGGCGGCTGGAGCGTATCCTGGCAGGGCACCGACAATACTAATGCCGACTTCCCTAATGCGACTTCGATTTATGCTGGTATTCGTCAACAGGTTGAAGCTGCTGGCGGCAGTGTTCAATTCAGCCCTGAGGGTAGTTTTGATAACACACCGGACGTTGCCATTGTTGTCATCGGCGAGCAACCTTATGCCGAATGGTTTGGCGATAGTCAAAACTTACTCTTTGAAGAAGGCTCCGATAAGAGTTTAAAACTGGTACAAACATTAAAAGCTAAAGGTATACCGGTTGTCACCGTTTTCTTAAGTGGCCGACCGCTTTGGATAAACCCTCTACTCAACCTGTCCGATGCCTTTGTCGCCGCCTGGTTACCCGGCTCTGAAGGACAGGGTGTTGCAGATGTCATTTTAAGTAAGCCTAACGGTGAAGTGCAGTATGATTTTACCGGCAAACTCAGTTTTACCTGGCCAAAATATGACAACCAGTTTGTGCTTAACAGACACGATGAAGATTACGATCCGCTGTTCCCTTATGGCTTTGGACTGACTTATGGCGACAATGTGCAGCTTAAGAAGCTCAACGAAACCATCACCACCAGAATAGAACAGCAAAATAAAGACCGCAAACCGCTGTTTGTGCGTAACCTTAGTGCAGGTGTCAAATGGGCGCTGACTGATTCAAATAAAGGCACGAAACTGATTGAAGGCCCGCTGGGAGTGAGCCCTGATGGCCAGTCTCTTACTATGCAGTCGGTGAATCTTGCTTATCAGGAAGACGGTAGAAAGTTCAGCTGGAGCCAGGCCGGAGCACAAAGCAGCGCGGCGTTACAGTATACGTCAGATTATAAAGCCGACGCCGACTTCGATGCGCGCTTTATTAACATCCAGGTCCGCCTCGATCAATGGAGCACTTCTGCGCCACTGACGATGCAGGTACAGTGTGCCGGCGACGTTTGTCAGAATGCCACAACCATTACCAGGAAGGACGCTGTTTTACAGGAAGGAGACTGGGTTGGATTTAGTATTGCGACGCAATGTAACACTGAAGCGCTTGCTGATACCAAGCCTGATTCAGCGCTACGCATCTCCGGCGAAGCAGACATCAGCCTTGCAGTTGCTGAAATCGCTTTGGTGAAAGAGCCTGCCAAAGGTTACAATGTGGTGTCTTGTCAATAGGGTTAATATTTGCAGGTAAAAGCCTGCTTATATTTATCGGAGCAGTAAGTTGATAAATTTAAGTAGGCGTCCTCATTTATTCTGGCTTTGTCAATGTGGCGGTTGGGCAGTGTATGCACTGCTCACTGAAATTATGATAAAGATCCCAAGTACAGAACCCTGGAGTATTCACCTCCCCCACCTTTTGATTGATACGCTTTGCGGATTTAGTATTACTCTGGTGCTCAGATACCTCTACGCCAGAGTCTATGTTTTCAAAAATTATCAAGTGGCCATGCATGTACTGTTGCTGATAGTCGCTTCGCTTGCCTGGACCCAAATCAAATGGGTATCACTGCAATGGCTGTATAATGATCCCGGCAAACTGATGTCGTGGTTCGATTTTGGCACCTGGACCACCGCCTCCCTCACTATGCTTGCTACCTGGACCGCTGGTTACTTCGGCATTAAAAGTTATCTGGATAACGTAGAGCAGCGCGAGCGTGCTGATAAAGCGACTCACCTTGCCAAAGAAGCCCAGCTAAAAATGCTGCGTTATCAGCTTAATCCCCATTTTATGTTCAATAGTATCAATGCCATCAGCACCCTTATTCTCAAACAGGAAAACAGCCATGCTGTGCTGGTGCTGGAAAAGCTTTGCGATTTCTTAAGGTACAGCCTATACACTGATCCGCTGAAAAAAATTCCCGTGGCAGAAGAAGTCACCATGGTAAATACCTATGTCGACATTGAAAAAGCCCGTTTCAGAACCAAGCTCAGTGTACAGATTGACACCGATCCAGACATTGAAGACATGCTTATTCCCTCCATGTTGGTGCAGCCGTTGATAGAAAATGTGCTAAAGCATGGCATGGTGCCCGATCAGGGGATCAGGATAACGGTGGTATTTTCAGCGCTGAGCGATGGCCTCGCTATCACTGTTACCGATACCGGCAAGGGCTTTGAAGATAAAGAAGCCTGCCAACTGGGTATAGGCATGACCAATTGCAAAGACCGGTTACGCTTGTTTTATCAGGGTAGAGCAAGATTTACTACCGAAAATAACCCCGATGGCGGAGCCTGCGTTCGTATCTTTATTCCCTATGAAAGTGCCTCTGCGTTATGACGCCGTTGAAAACCCTGCTGGTTGACGACGAAGAGAGTGCCCTTGAGGGCCTGTATCTTCGCTTACAGCTATTTCCTGATGTCGAGGTGATTGGTCAGGCATCCAGTGTCGATCACGCTATTGAGTTGTGCAAGCAGCAAGTGCCTGACTTAATCTTTCTAGATATCGAAATGCCGGGTAAATCCGGCTTTGAATTATTACAGCAATTTCAACCGGAGAACTATCCCGCGGTTATTTTTATTACCGCCTATCATCAGTACGCTATCAAAGCGTTTGAAGTCAGAGCGCTGGACTATTTACTTAAACCGGTTAAACAGTCAAGGTTGCAAGAAGCCCTTGAGCGTGCCCGCGAAAATGCCGGCTCCAAACAGGCGGCGCTGGACTCCGCTAAAATGCTTTCTGAATCAGAATCGGCCAATTCTGCGATTCCCGGATACAGCGTGAGCCAGGATAAGCTTGTGATCCGGGATGGGGTTGGTGCGGTTAAGCTAGTCCCTTTTGAAGAGGTATACTGGATTGACGCCGCCGGTGACTATATGTGTGTACATACCAACAATGAAACCCACGTTATGCGCGAAAGAATGAAAAATTTAGTCTCTATCGTGCCAGACTATTTTCAGCGTATCCACAAATCAACAATGGTGAATATCAGGCACATTAAGCAACTGGATCCGTTGAGAAACTCAGAGTTTCACGTGCACTTGTCGAACAATAAAGTATTAAAAGCCAGCAGGACATTCAGTAAAAACCTGAAAGGGCCAGTGGTGTAATAGTTTACTCTCCAGTCGGCTTGATAACCAACGCGATTACCCTGCACGCGCAGGTTCATTCCCCTCAATGGCATTGTTAAACAGGTTTTAGTCCCCAGATCGGTTACTCAGCAGAATTTTAAGGAGGCCAGTCAATGACCCGACATTTTGAACAAGCAGAAGGTTTATGTGAAGAGAAAGATCCGGCAACAAACGGATTTGTTTTCAATCAGACGATGCTGCGTATTGCCGATCCCGTGCGCTCATTAGATTTTTATACCCGGGTGATGGGCATGACACTCTTGCGCAAACTGGACTTTCCGGAAATGAAGTTCAGTTTGTATTTTCTCAGTGCCGGTGAGGATTTTAGTGATATCAGTAGCGATCTTGCCAAACGCACCGCGCAGACATTTGGCCGCCCGGCAATGCTGGAATTAACGCATAACTGGGGCGATACCGCCGAGTCAACGAGCTACCATAACGGCAACAGCGATCCGCGAGGGTTTGGCCATATCGGTTTCCACGTGCCCGACTTAGAAGGCGCCTGTCAGCGCTTTGAAGATTTAGGTGTTGAGTTTCAAAAACGTCTTTCTGACGGCAGTATGAATAATCTTGCGTTTATCAAAGATCCTGATGGCTACTGGATTGAAATCTTTGATGCGAATGGTATGGCAAACGTTTAAGTCAGTATGTGCTGGCAAGCCAGTCATCATCTACTTATCGTAGAAGAGGTCTGTGCGACTCAGCTCTCACGTATTGCTGAGTCGCACAGACGACGTCCCTCTCGCTTATCCAGTGTTATCAGGTGCTATGCACCTGTTGGGATAGTGGCATTACTGCGATAACGAAAAGTGCCTTCGCCAAAGGCCAGTAAGTTGCCCTGCTCGTCCTTAATTTCTCCCGAGGCATTATAGATTTTGCGCCCGCGGGCGCGCACCTTACCGGTGGCCGTTATCACACCACCACTGCACTGACCGGTAAAGGTGGTGGTCAGCGACAGTGTCACCGACCGCCTGACGACCTGTTCGTCAGGAAAATAAATCCCCGACTGGGCGCAGGCAATATCCAGCAATCCCGTGAGCACACCACCGTGTATAACGCCTGCCATATTGAGATGTTTTGGCAACACCTGCATTTTTAACGTGGAAAACCCTAAGCCCCAATCGTAGTGCTGATAATCCAGCACCTTGTGATAGCCGGTTTCCATCAGCTGATATGCAAGGTCCGGCAGAGCTGCTGGCTGTTTATTCAGCATCGTTGTGCCATCCGAGTACCGATTTCACCTCGAGGAAGTCCTCCAATCCGTACTCGCCCCACTCGCGTCCGTTACCCGATTGCTTGTAGCCACCAAATGGTGCCTGCAAGTCCGGTTTGGCGTCATTCAGGTGCACCATGCCGGTACGCATCTGACTGGCCACGTTTCTGACTCTGTCTTTGTCGGTGCCCGACACATAGCCACTCAAACCATAAGGGCTATCATTGGCAATACGTACCGCCTCGGCGTCATCCTCATAACCAATGATCACCAGTACCGGGCCGAATATTTCTTCCCTGGCGATGAGCATGTCGTTCGTGACGTCAGTAAAAATCGTGGGTTTAACGTAATAACCGGTCTCCAGACCTTCAGGCTTACCAAGACCGCCACAGAGAATAGTAGCCCCTTCATCAATGCCTTTAGCGATCATCTCCTGAATTTTTTCGAACTGACGCTGATGCGCAACCGGGCCAATACCGGTATTAGCATCGGTAGGATCGCCGACCGCCGTTAATGAGCCCTCGCCCACCGCTTTGGCGACAGCCAGTACCTGTGCCATAGCACTGTTTGGCACCAACATGCGGGTAGGCGCGGTACAGGTTTGCCCGCTGTTAGCAAACACCGCTTTAATGCCATTGGTCACAGCACGAGGAATATCCGCATCATCGAGGATTATATTGGCCGACTTGCCGCCTAACTCCAGCGCCACACGCTTAACCGTATCGGCCGCGGCCCTGGCAACCTGGGTACCGGCCTGAGTGGAACCGGTAAATGAAATCATATCTATATCAGCATGGCGGCTCATGTAGTCACCAATTTTTGCCCCGGAACCCTGAATGACATTAAAGACACCGGCGGGCACGCCGGCCTCGTGTAGAATATCGGCCAACAGCGCCGCACTGAGGCTGGCATCCTGACTGGGTTTTAACACGATAGTACAACCGGCAGCCAACGCTGGCGCCACTTTGCACACCACCTGATTCATTGGCCAGTTCCAGGGGGTGATCAACCCCACAACGCCTATCGGCTCTTTGCGAATTTCAGTTGTGCCCTGACGATGACTGAATGCAAAAGATTTGAGTACTTCCAGGGTGGCGGCAAAATGCCCTATTCCCATAGCGGCCTGGGCACTTTGGCTTAGCGACGCAGGCGCGCCCATTTCCTGTGTAATGGCTTGTGCAATCTCGGCAAAGCGCTTTTTATACCCGCCAATAATACGTTCAAACAAGGCTATGCGCTCAGCGACCGGCGTTGCTGCCCAGCTGTCAAACGCGCCTTTTGCAGCAGCAACGGCCGCATCTACATCAGCGCTATCGCCCATTGCCACCGAGGCATATTGTTCTTCTGTAGCCGGATTAATCAGCGGGCGCTGATGATCATTCAGCGGTGCTACCCATTGACCGTTAATGTAAAATTGTGTGGTGTTAGCATTCATAAAAATTCCTGTCGTGGCTAATTCATTACGGGCTGATGTGCTGGCTGACGCAATTCGGTCAGTATATTGGCACCAGGTGTCCCGGCATACAATGCGTTTACAGCTTGTGGACGCAACGCTTGTACTTTATGTGGATTAATGGAGCGTTTATCTGACATTTCGCCGCTATCCATACAGGGCGGCGTGGTTAATATCAACGCTCGTTCAATACGGGTCGATGCGCCACTGTGATGCTCGTTATGCTGCCGCAATGAGGTCTGAATACGTGCCAGTACGCGCGGATTAACAGCCAGTTCTTCACCGGTGGCTTCGGTTAAACCGAATACCCGCCGCACTACGTCTTCGTTCAACCAAATCAGCAGGCCAAGATAGGGCTTGTCCTGTCCGGTGATTACTACGTCAAACACCAGCGGTGCCAGCTCACTGAGCAAATCAATGCGCAGCATACTGGTATGCACCCAGGTGCCATTAAGCAATTTAAAGTCTTCGCTTACCCGCCCGGCAAACTGTAGCCCCAGCAACGGTTGTTCCGGGTCCAGCCAGCGCACCGCATCGCCCGTGTGCAAAAAACCTTCCTCATCAAACACCTTTTGATTTAACTGCTGCGCATCATAGTAGCCCGGCGTGATCTGCGGCCCTTTAACGCATAGTTCGTACTTGTCGTCTTGCGGGATTAACTTTAACGTTGCGCCAGGTAAAGGTAAGCCAATACTGCCCATTTTACTGGTAGACCAATGCACAATAGTGGTAATTGCCGTGCTTTCTGTCGCGCCCAGTGCCGTGATCATAGTAATGCGCTGGCCGGTTGTGCGGATGGCCAGTTGCTGAAAATGGTCAAAGGTTTCCTGTGGCATATCAGAGCCACCGTAACTGCACCACTCCAGCTTGCGGAAAAACGCTTCGCGCAATTCATCGTCGCGCTCCATGGCATCCACCAGTAACGCATACACCGCCGGCACAGTGGTATAGCTATTCAGCGTGACACTCTTAATGTTACGCAGCGTTTTTTCAAACATTCCGGGCAGAGGCTTACCATCATCAATGTATAAGGTACCGCCATTTTTGATCACCCGGTTAACGTTTTGATTGCCCCCGTAGGTATGATGCCAGGGCATCCAGTCGAGCAGGATGGGCGGATTATTGACCTCATCAACATCAATAATGGTGAGCAGTGATGCCTGGGTAAAACACAAATTAGTGTGTGTGTTGATGACACCTTTAGGGTCGCCGGTAGAGCCTGACGTAAACAATATTTTAGCCACGTCGTCGCCCTGGATTAGCGCAATCGACTCGGCAACGGCCCCGGTGACCGGCGTTGCCATGGCATCGGCGAAAGCCACTGCCGGAATATCGTCCGGCGCGGAGCCCTCGGCATACAGGACTGTACAATGGTCTAACGACAACGCCCGCAGCGCGCGGCTGTAGTGCTCAATATTTTGCACAAAAATGACTTTTGGTGATAGCTTTTCGGCAATCGCTTTGAGTTTTGTAAAGTCTTTCGATAGCAACGAATAATTGGGTGAAATGGGCGCTACCGGGAAGCGTGCCATCATACCAGCTAAGTTAACAGCACCATGCTCCAACGTATTGTGTGAGAGGATCATCATGTTACCAGGCTCGGACCCCAACGAAATTAACCACTGAGCTATTGCCTCCGCCTGACGGTCAATTTCCTTATAGGTAATATGGGTCCAGTCGGGGTTATCGCTGCCATCGTCACGGCGCTCTGCTAAAAATGACCGCTCAGGAAATGTGGCTACGGTGCGTTTGAGCATGGCAATCAAATTCGGGTAACTGTTTTTAGGCGTGCGACCACAATCTACAATTAAGCAGCCATCCTCGCGACGCGTTACTTCTACTTGTGGTGTCGCCCACGGATTTTCTTTAAAGTCGGGTAAGTCAGTCATACGGCATCTCTGTTGTATAGTCTTTAAAATCCGGTACAACGGCGGTACCAGTGGAAAAGGGATTTGCCTGATTAAGGCATTGCACTGCAATGTGTCGCCGACGCATGGTGGCAATATCCGTTTCTACGGCAGTGACCTGCTTGTAATCGTGTTCAAAATCAAGCCAGAAATAATGTCGGTTGCGCGGATCCGTGCGTTTATCTACCAACACGTTTCGAATACTTCCTTCGCTGCCTTCACACCAACTAATCCCCTCAACCTCATGCGCGGGCACCGCCGGAAAATTCACGTTAATACAGGGCGTTTTTTGCCACTGACAACCTAATAACTGATGCACAATTGGAGCGGTAAAGGCGACGCCGTTATCCCAGTAAATTTGCTCGGGATGCTTAAAGGCCTGGCTTAGCCCAATGGCGGGCACACCAAACTGGGCTGCCACTTTCGCCGCGCCCAGAGTACCGGAAAAATTCACCGCATCGCCCACATTCGCGCCGCGGTTAATGCCGCTAAGTACCAGGTCAACCGGCCCCGCCACAATGTCTTTTAAGCCCACCAGCACACAGTCGGCCGGCGTGCCGTTTACCCCGAAACGGTGTTTATCATAGGCCTGTACGCGCAGCGGTGTATGCAGTGTTAACGACTGTGCCTGCCCGGAGCAGTCCTGTTCTGGCGCCACAAGGTAAACGTCATCAGCAAGCCGCCAGGCCAGCTCATACAGTTTATTGATGCCTATTGCATGAATACCGTCATCGTTGGTAATCAGTATGCGCCGGCAGGGCTTTTGCCCGGCGTTGGTAGCGCCTGCCTGTGAACTCATACTTTCATGCCCGGCATATTGAGTGACGCACTGTTACCACCGTCAACGGCGAGCGCCTGACCGGTGATATAGCTGGCGTCGTCGCTGGCTAAAAAGGCAATGGCCGCCGCGACTTCATGGGGTTGACCGGCACGCTTTAACTCACAACGTTCACCCAGTCGATGTTCAACGCCCTTTTCTCTGGCAATAACAAAAAACGGCGAGGTCATGCCGGTTTCAATTAACCCCGGGCAGACGGCATTCACGCGAATGTGTTTACTGGCCAAATCACAGGCTGCGGTTTGGGTAAAATTGATCACCGCTGCCTTTGATGCACTGTAAGCATTGCCACCAGCACCAGAGCGTAAGCCCGCGACCGACGCGGTATTCACGATTGCGCCACCGCCGTCCTGCTGACTCATAATGCGGGCAACCTGCGAAGTCAGCGCGACGCAGCCATACACGTTAACAGCCATCACCCGCTGCCATTCGCTTAAATCCTGCTCATCGGCTAACTTGCGGCTACAGGCAATCCCCGCATTGTTGCAGAGCACATCAATGCGGCCGAAGGTATCAAAGGTCGCTTCTACGGCGTCAGTCACCGCCGCTTCATCGGCAATATCAATCACCTTGCTGATGATTTTCGCGTTGGTTGGCAAACCATCAACAACGGCCTTCAAGCCTTCTGCGTTCTTGTCGAGCAAGACTAATCCGGCAATCTCTTCAGCACACAGACGCTCTGCGATAGCAGCACCGATGCCACTGCCTGCACCCGAGATAATTGCCACTTTATTGCTAAATCGCCCCATACCTTTAATGCCCTGTGTGTCTATTTTGTTAATTTTGAAAAATGCATCGTTGCACAATGTAAATGATTTGTTTATTCTGCTATACGAAACTGGATACCGCAAGTGAAAATAAATGAATATTATTGAATCCGTCGATTTACTGCCTGATTACCGTGGCAAACTACTTGGCACCAGTGAGAAGCAAAGTATTGAACAAAGCCAGATCACAGCCTTTGCCAAAGTGACCGCGGACTTACAGGGGATCCATCTGAATGCCGATGATGCGCGTGCCGCCGGATTCGACAAACCCATTGCTCACGGCTACCTGCTGTTATCACTGTTACCCAGCCTTGCTCAGCAGGCTTACAGTGTTAAGGGTGTATCCAGCAAAATTAACTACGGGCTTGATCATTGCCGTTTCATCAGCCCGGTCATGGCAGGTGCCACAGTGCAGGCACAATTTACCCTGCACGATATAATTACTAAGCCTCAGGGCATCCAGCTAATAGTCGATGCCGTGTTAAACATTCATCAACAAAGTAAACCAGCACTGGTTGCACGCACGCTGGCACTGTTGATCCCATAAGGAATTATTATGCAAACGCTATTTTCGCTTGCCGGTAAAGTGGCACTTATCACAGGTTCGACCAAAGGTATTGGTCTGAGTATTGCCGAGCACTATGCGCAGGCAGGTGCCAGGGTGGTTATTTCAAGCCGCAAAGCGGAGGTGTGTGAGCAGGTTGCCGAATCACTGATTGCCAGAGGGTATGAAGCCATTGCCATTCCTTGTCATATTGGCGACAAAAAACAGCTTGAAGCATTGGTTGAGCGGACGCTGAGCACCTGGGGGCAAATTGATATACTGGTGTGTAACGCAGCCACCAACCCGGTTTACGGCCCCCTCTCTGAGTTGTCTGATGATGCGTGGGATAAAATCATGGACACCAATGTAAAAAGCACATTCTGGTTGTGCAACATGGTATTGCCGCAAATGGCCGCGATTGGCGGTGGTTCGGTCATTTTGTTATCCAGCATTGCGGCGATCAAAGGTAATGACAAAATTGGCTGTTATGGCATGTCAAAGGCCGCAGAGGCGGCGCTGACGCGCAATCTGGCGGTTGAGTGGGGACCTAAAAATGTGCGGGTGAATGCCATAGCCCCCGGCATCGTGGTGACCGACTTTGCCAGAGCGCTGGTTGAAGATCCCAAACGCAAAGCCATGGTAGAGAATCAAACGCCACTGCGCCGCCTGGGCCAACCCCAGGATATTGCCGGTATTGCGCAGTTCCTGGCCTGTGACGCATCGGCCTATATGACCGGTCAGCTTTTGGTTGCCGACGGCGGCACAACGATTAGTTAGGAGTTAACGTGACGAATCATCAGGCAACCCTGGTAGACGTACTACCGGCGCATAATTTTGATCAGGCAGCGCTACAAGCCTACCTGGAAACCCAACTTGGCAGTCAGTTCAGTCACTTTTCGGTGTTACAGTTTCAGGGGGGGCAGTCTAATCCGACGTTTAAAATCAGCGCCGACGAACATTTATGGGTATTACGTAAAAAGCCGGCGGGTAAATTGCTGCCTTCGGCGCATATGATCAACCGTGAATACCGCGTTATGGATGCATTGAAAGACACTGCGGTACCTGTCCCTGAAATGATTTGCTACTGTGAGGATGCGGCCGTTATCGGTACCGAATTCTATGTTATGCAGTATATTCCCGGTATGTTGGTTGAACATCCCGCCTGCGATGGCCTGTCGGTGGCAGCGACCAAAACAATGTACCAGAGTATGGCCACTACCCTTGCCCATTTGCACGGTGTCGATTTAGCCTCAGTGGGCTTACAGGATTATGCGCGCGGTGGTGATTACTACGCCCGTCAGATCAAGCGCTGGAGCGAACAATACCGAAAAACCTGTGAGCCGCCTGCAGGCGGTGAAGAAGGCGCAGAGGCCATGCGTTTTTTAATGGCGTATCTGCCCGATAACATTCCCGATGACTCAGCCACCTGTTTGGTGCATGGTGACTACCGCATTGGTAACTTATTGTTTGATGAAAGTCGCAATGAAGTGTCAGCGGTGCTCGACTGGGAACTCTCCACACTGGGCCACCCGCTGGCGGATTTAGCCTACTGCTGTATCCCCTATCACCTGCCAGCCAATGACAGCGGCACCAAAGGCATCGTCGGCCTGGATCTAGCCGCCCGGGGCATTCCGTCTGAACAGGCCTTTATTGACGCCTATTGTCAGGCCAGCGGCCGCGACGGCATTGAACAATGGCCTTTTTACGTGGGGTTTTCGATGTTTCGACTGGCGGCCATCTTACAAGGTGTGTATGCCCGCGCCATTGCCGGTAATGCCAGTTCGGCCAATGCCTTAAATGTGGGCGCGCGCGCTGGCGTACTGGCCACCACAGCTAAAGCATTACTCGATTAGCACCACACTATCGGGCTACACCCAGCGTACGCAGGTAAAGCCCGGTGACCGGCAGACATAGCCTGCGCCGATGTTGCCGGAAGGTTACGATGCCTGCTGATGAATACTGGCCAGCAGGCGAATTTCCTTACTCAGCTGGATACGATTTGTTTGCTGATACACCCACAACTTGGTGGCAATTTGAGCCTGTAAACTCACGATCAGGCAGACCCCCCAAAAGACCTGATCTGCCGCAGCTGCGGTAAAAAAACGATAGGCGCAGAATATCAGCAACACCGACAGCAGGGCAGCCAGCACATAGCCCATTTTCATTAATCCATTATTGGCGTTGCTAAACCCGGCCTTAAGATAGCCGCTCAGGGTGTTGCTATTTTGGATTAGCGCGTCTAATTCACGGGTTTGCGCTGCTAAATCCTGCTTAATTTGTTGTTCAGTCTTCATGATTATCTTCCTCATAAACAGTATTGCGAAGTGCATCTCTGGCCCGCGACAAGCGGGACTTCACAGTGCCCTCAGGAATATCCAGTGCCAGCGCGGTTTCTATCACCGACAAGCCGTTCAAATAATGAAGCTCTACCACCTCGCGCTCGCTTTCCGCCAGGGATGCCAGCACAGGTACCAGGCTAATCGGGTCAAACAAACAGGCTGCCTGGTCCGTATCGGCGTGTGATAACGATTCGGATAACTCAGGCCGGGTTTGTTTGAGCCAGTCGAGTATCTCCCAGCGCAGCGCCCTGAACAGCCAGCTTCGAAACAACGCCGGATTTTGTAACCGCGTAATACGCCTGGCAGCCTTCAGCCATACATTCTGCACAAGATCTTCACTGATCATCGCATCTTTAAGACGCAATACGGCGAATCGCTTCATCGGCACAAAATAGGCGTTGTAGAGCATATTAATTGCCTCGTCATCACCGCCTTGTGCCTGCACTACCAACAGGGCCGTTGCCGCTGCGCTGAGTCCATTATGCTCATTCATAGGTATTTAATAACCTGCCTTAATAAGAATATAATTAACCGCAGTAACGCGCGTAAAGATAACAATACCTTTGTCCTGGCCATGCACTTTTCCTCACCCCTTCATTCAGCACGTGCGCCTGTGAAATAATACCGCGCTCTGTACCGGTCTATACTGTAAAGACGATGCAACCTGACCGCAGGTTCGTTGTGATCAAATTTTTTTGTAGCGTGACTATTTTGTGATTGCGTTCGCGCACTGTTGTTGTGGCCTTTTTTGTCGTTTTTACGTAATAACCCGCACAGACGTAATCAGGCTATTAGGTAAATACAATGCAAGTAAACAGCGATTTTTCGCAGCGCGTAGTGGTGCTCCCCGAAGATTATCACTATATCCCGTCACCGCTTAATGGCGTCAGCCGTATGATGCTTGACCGCGCCGGAGAAGAAGTCGCCCGCGCTACCAGTATTGTGCACTACGACGCCAGTGCAGGTTACAGTGCCCACACCCACGAAGGAGGTGAAGAAATTTTTGTGCTGACCGGTACCTTTAGTGATGAGCATGGCGATTATCCTGCGGGCAGCTATTTACGCAACCCACCAGGCAGCTCGCATACACCATTTTCCACCAATGGCTGTACCATTTTAGTTAAGTTGTGGCAATTTGCCGGTGATGACAACCAGCAGCTTGCGATAGATACCACCCGTGGAACCTGGTTACCTGGCCAGGTAGACGGACTGCACGTGCTGCCGCTACATGAGCATAATGGTGTCAACACAGCATTGGTTCGCTGGGCGCCGGATACCCGTTTTGGCGGGCACGTGCATCCCGGTGGCGAAGAAATTCTGGTACTCGAGGGCGTGTTTAACGATGAGCACGGCAGTTATCCGGCAGGGAGTTGGTTGCGCAACCCTCGCTATAGCAAGCATACACCGTACACCGGCTCCGAAGGTGCACTGATTTACGTAAAGGTGGGCCACATGGGCGCTAACTTACTTGGTGATCGGTTTATCACCTGAGCAACTCGATATTGCTTTGCAGCAATACTGGCTAGCTGTATACCAGATTGATGCATGGGATGATGCGCAGAGCCACACCGGTAGAAAGAGTAAATAACGAAACAATTTCCGCACTTTTAATTAGTATTTAATATCAATATACAATTTATTGTTAACTGCTGTACAAAATAATAGCACTTGGGAGGACATCAGCTATCGATAAAGCGGCTAATAGTATACTTTATGATATGATGCTTGCCGCAAAAAACGGTGAAATCATCGATAGGGGCTATTGCTCTTTGCTGTGTATTTTTACAGCAGTCCGTAGCCGGCTAGTGTGCGCCATTTAAGCAAGGCAGGTGTTTGCAGGTCTAGTGACCTAAATAAAAAACACCTAACGCCGTATCAATGGCACACAAGCGCTGCCCGAAGGGGTCGTCATAGAAGCATTTTAATCTTTGTCACAGACCATTGACTTAGAACCACTAGGACTGCAGGCCTGTTTCGCGATTAAAATGCTTCTGTATAGACCAAAATTTGCACGGCAAAGAGCAACAGCCCCAAAAATAATAACGAAATACCAAACTTCTATTTAGGAGTCATTTATAAATGTCAATTGTGGTTAAAACATTGTCGGAACAAGCTTATGAAATTATTCGTGAGCGTATCCTTGCCAACGATATGTTCCCGGCAAAACCAATACGTCAGGACGCGCTCTCTCAGGATCTGGGAGTGAGCAAAATTCCATTGCGCGAGGCCCTTACACGGCTAGAGCAAGATGGGTTGTTAGTGTCACACCCTAACCGGGGGTTTATTGTCAGACCAATAAGTCTGGCTGAAGCGGAGGACGTATTTCAGTTACGCACAACGCTTGAACCTGAAGCCGCCGCACAGGGCTGCAAGAAGGCAACAGATGCCGACAGAGCTAAACTTACGGAAATATTCCAACGTTTGCAAAGTCTGGCTTACGATATTACCCCTGAAGCAGTGACCGTGAATCGAGAGTTTCATTTAGCATTGTCAGCCCCGGCCGGACGCAACATCACACAGGAGCTACTGTTTAAGGTTCACTTGTTGTCTGAGCGTTATGTCAGACGACACCTTGAGCCACCTGATCGTGAAGCCGATGCGTTTCGGGAGCACGAAGAAATTTATAACGCATGGATGAACAAAGAGCCTAAAAAGGTGAAAAAGCTGCTGAAAGAACATACTCACAGTACGTTACTGGATTTACGCGGCGAGTTGTTTGAATAGACACGATTCATGTGTTGATTAACAAAGGCGGCGATGCCGCCTTGTTTATTTTTGACCTTTCGCGCCTCGCCAATGTGCAAAAGCGTGCATAACCCTCAATCAGACAAGCAAAAACACCGTTAACTGTCGACACGATTGCCGTTATACTCATTCGCAAAATAACGAATAAAACGTATCCCGGAGCTTTCTTCATGCATCGACACCGCCTAAAACCAGCCTTGCTGCTCATTACCGCGACCATTGTGGCTGCCTGTAGCACTACCGCCACCACGCCCACTGAAGAAACAGCCGTTGTAAGCTCAACGCTGTATACCCTGAAAAGCGGTGGTAAAGTCCCATTATTACAACAAGGTGCGACCGTTAAGCATGCCGAGTTACGTTTTGAATTCGATTTTGCCAATGAACGATTAATGGGTAATGCCACACTCACCCTTGATAACCCGAACCCGCAGTCAGCCCTGTCGGTCGACTTAGATACGGTATTTACAATCGACAGCGTTACCGTAAATGGCGAGACCATACCTGCTTCGCAAATCAGTAATAAAGATGGCGAACTCATTATTACCCCAACAACCCCGTTGCAATACCCGGCTTCGGTGAATATTACTTACCATGGCCACCCACGCACACCTTTAAATGCCCCCTGGGATGGCGGATTGATGTGGGAGAAAACGCCTGATGGTGAGCCCTGGCTGGCCACCGCAGTCCAGGGAGAAGGCTGTGACTTGTTCTGGCCTTGTATCGACCAGCCACAAGGTGAACCTGAGCGCGCTGACCTGTATTTTACTGTGCCAAAAGGCTTAGTCGCGGCGAGCAATGGTGTGTTACAAAGTAAAACCGAATCCGACGCCAGTGTGACCTGGCACTGGCAAACCAAGTCGGCGCATAACACCTATGGCATTGCCATTAACATCGGCCCGTATAAGGTTATTGAAGATACTTACCAAAGCGTTTACGGCAACAGCTATCCCATTGTTTACTATCACTTACCCGGAAACGACGAAAGAGCCCAACAGTTGTTTAATGAGATCCCCGCGATGCTGACCTTTTTTGAACGCATGATTGGCCCCTACCCTTTTGCTGATGAAAAAGTCGGCGTGGTGCAAACACCCCATTTAGGCATGGAGCACCAAACCATTAACGCTTATGGCAATGACTATAAAAAAGATGAGTTCGGTTTTGACTGGTTACTACAACATGAGTTTGCCCACGAATATTTTGGCAATCAGGTAACTAACGATAACTGGGATCACATGTGGATCCACGAAGGCCTTGGCAGTTATATGCAACCACTCTATGCCCAGTATCTTAATGGCGATGTGGCGTACAAAAGTTATCTGAACAAACAGCGTAAGGGATTAATCAACACCCATCCGATGGTATCGAACAAAACCATGGAAGTGGAACAAGTGTACGAAAAAGGCGTCGGCCCTGCATTGGATATCTACTATAAAGGCGCCTGGATCATGCACAGTTTGCGCTATCTTATTGGCGACGAGGCATTCTTTGCCGCGATAAAAGAGCTGGTATATGGCACCGCACATCCGCGCCCCGGTAACTTCACCACGCTGTACCGTAATACCAACGACTTTATAGACATTGTTAATAACAAAACAGGCGAGGATCTGAGTTGGTTCTTTAACGTGTATTTGTTTCAGCCTGAGTTGCCAGAATTAATGCAAACCCGCACCAGTGAGCGTTTAACATTAGCCTGGGAAACTGCCGGCAACCGCCCGTTTCCTATGCCGGTAGAGGTATCGGTGAATGGAGAAATCGTTACACTCGCTCTGCCATCAGACAATAGTGTCGCCGTGTCACCTATGGATGTAGTGATAGTCGATCCATTTAGCAAATTACTGCGCTATGAAGCTCGATACGACGGCGTGCATTAAACGTTTTGTTCTTCCTGTCATAGCGGTCCTAAAGACCTTATGACAGGGAGTTAGCAAATTGAAGCCTGCCTTAAAAAGTAGGGCTTTTAGCTTATATTGTTAGCAAATACTTGTTGTTTTCCTGCCGCTGCGTAACTATTACACTGCGATACTTAATATAAAAAAAATACAACGACAGACAGGAGCATGCGGTGAACTTAATAAAGTTAACCCTGATTGTAATGCTTGCAGGATTAAGCCTGCCCAGCGTAGCCAAGGTAAAAAACTATCCCCATCCAAATGACAACGCCCCCTATTCATTAGCGACTCAGGTAGATAACATTGTGTATTTATCCGGGCAGATACCGCTCGATGAAAATGGCAATATGCCAGAGACAATGACGGCGCAGTCACATCAGGTAATGAAGAACATTAAAAAAACGTTATCCAGCATTGGCCTTGCAATGGAAGACATTTTCAAGTGCACGGTAATGGTAGACGACATAAAACAATGGCCCGATTTTAACGCCGTTTACGTGACATACTTTAGTCGCGGTCAACTCCCTGCCCGCAGTGCCTTTGGTGTTGATGGCCTGCCCATGGGCGCGATGGTTGAAGTAGAATGTATGGCACATAAACGCCGTATGTAAATCACACTACGTTATATACCGCATGCGGCCGTTAAAACGATACGTGCCGCTATGCAATGCTGACTTAATGTCGATAGCGCCTACCACCGAGGTTGTACCAAACGCCGGTTCCGCCGCCAGAAATACGTGCTGTACCTTCCTGTACTGTGGCCAAGCCTGTTAGTGTGGCGTGTGCCGATGAGCACAGTGGTACTGCAGATATGCTATTCACACCGTACCCGTTATAGTCTTTTTAAGTGAGACTGATAAGATTTGAGCGTAGACTCAACTTCATCGAGGTGGGGAATTGGTAACACAACATGTAGCTCGACGAATCGGCCATAATGGCACTGGATTACTTCGCCATTCATGTTTAGTAATGTTTGCCTCACCGCATTTTCATGTTCAAAAGTGGTCGTAATGACACATTCTTGTTGTGGAACAAACTCACTCACTTTCAGCGCTGCCAAAGCCAGATTTGCAGACTCCCTGTAAGCTCTGACAAGACCGCCGGCCCCCAGACGAATACCACCAAAATAGCGCACCACACAGACCACGACATTGCCAACATTACTGTAATTAATTTGGGTCAGAATAGGTTTACCGGCAGTACCACTTGGCTCTCCATCGTCGTTACACCCTGCATTGGTTGAATTTGATGGATCGCCAATCATATAGCCCCAACAAATATGCCGGGAATCAGGATAACGCTTCTTTAGTTCTTCGGCATAAGTGAGTGCCTGATTACGCTCAGTCACTTTTCTGGCGAAACTAATGAACCGGCTTTTTTTAACAATAAGCTCGGCCTGAGAACCGCTGACTGGTTCAAAATACGACATCAGACTCTCTATAAAACAGGAAACAAACCGATCGTAAGGCAGTTATTATTTATTTCAACTTTAATCGTTCTGTAATGGCAGAATAAAACCAATCACTGCTTTGAGCGACAGCCTTTCACCTGATACTAAGGCGGCAGCGCTGATGATGTCCGACGACTTGACATCCACATGCTGATATTCCGCTTGAGTCAATGCAGGACTCTCTGTCAGATACAAAGAAGTAAGTGCTGCGAGTATGGCGCTCATAGGTTCAGGCAAAGACCGGAGCGCTGGCAAATTACCCAACGCACGAGTTCGCGGGGAAACGGCTGGGTCCCAGCCCGACATCAATGCGTTCAGGCGCGTGCCCCCTGAACGGATGACATCAGCGGGCTATCATGCGCAAAGAAGAAGAATTAGCGACCACGGTGTCCGCAGTTTGTAGATCACTACCTCTGAGAGCGAAAAACCTGACATCTCATATTTGCAACGGAAATCACTTTAGTAAATTCCGCAACAACGCGTGCTGGCGCCGCACCTGATCTCGCCCTCGGTAGGGCTCTCTGCGACCTTCGTATTCACTGGATAACCAACCATGCCAGCCTGCAGTTTGCAGGGTATCAATAATATTTTGCCATGGGATATGCAGATCATTAAGTTCATCGTCTATCTCAAAGAACTTGGTCTGAATAAAATATACGTGCTCCAGTATCGCTTTCAGATCAGCCATGGGCACTTTTAACGGCTCCAAAAACGGCGGACGCTTACCGTCTTTCATCTCGATCCCCTCGTGACCATCATCACATGGTTCAGTCTGGAAGATACCGGTGTCTATCATTAGCTTAAATTTCGATGACTTATGCTCTTCAATAAAACGGATATAATCTTGTGTCACTTTGTGCTTAATCGGCGTTGGACTGTGAATTTCCGGACAAATAACAATGTCGAGTTTTTCAGCCAAATCCAATGAGCGTAGTACGGACTCTTGCCAAATCGGATGCGGATCCAGCTCCATGGTGGTGACACCAAATTTTGGCCTGATTGACGTAAAACCCAGTGACTTAGCAAGTTGTAAATCATGCTTAATTTGCGCTTCACCCTGTTCTACTGTGAGGTCTTTATCTAACCACATTGTAGTATCAACCCAGGTGCCCAGATTCGTCGGTGTTAAACGATAGGTGTCTAACAGTCTAAACCACTCATCTTGCCAAGCGTTGGTGGGTTGGGGATAGCCGGGTATGTTACCTTCCGCCAGCATTTCAATACCCGTTGCGCCTAGGTCAGCAATATCTGCCATGACGTCTTCTAACGTCAACAAAGTATACATATCACCCGTGTAACTGTAGGTTGATACGCTTAATTGCGGTCCGGTCAGCGCTGTGGCATTGACGACAGCGACTTTAGCACTTGCTTTGAACGGCGAACGACAGAACGGACCCGGAATATAGGGACGCCGAATGTAGACGGTCACTGCAAGATCATGGACACCATTGGGCAGCGGTGCATCAACAGGCACGGTCACGGTTGCCAGTTCATCCAGTTGCCAACGTACTGTCTCGCTGCGTTGCAGTTCAGCCAAAGAGTAAGTTTTGCCCTGTATTGTCCATATTGCCGCATCAGTTGAATATGTCTGTCCATTCAGTATGACATCGATACCGTCAACCAGGCTGGCCTGTACACCACGATAATTGGGATTACGTAACTGAAATTGAAAACCAGACTGACCGCCTTTCATCGTGACGTTTTTAGCCCCGCGGCCTTGTATTATCGATCGTTCAATCATAACTATCCTTTGAAATAAAAAGCCTGCCGGTTACCCGGCAAGCTTGTGTTTATCAGAAAATGACGATTAAATTGGTTGTGCAAGGGCAATCGCTGAGCGACGCATAATGTCTGTGTGCTCTTCTTTATCGCCGCCTTCAATTTCGATCTGTGCAAGCCGGCCGGAGTTTTCCACAACCATTTTACAGCGTTCATAGCGGCGCGCCTGGAATCCTTCCAAAGCGTCATTTAATGTTGGTTTAGCCGCAATTTCTTCAGCTAAAACCAAGGCGTCTTCAATACCAATACAAGCACCACTTGCTAAATGTGGGGTGGTGGCATGTACGGTATCACCGATTAACAACACCCGACCTTTGTACCAAGGCGCTGGCATCATCACGCGCTCAAGTGGGCGATAATGAATTAAACTATCTTCATCGAGCATATCTGCCAGCTCTTTAACCATTGGCGCAGAAAAACCGGCCATTAGCTCGCGCAATGTTGTTATGAAAGTCGCCGGCTCACGAAAATCGTTTTGTTCCCGGTTTTCCGTTACAAACATGTACATTTGCGTTTCTGACATGGGATTAACACCCACTTTGATGTGCTGACTGACCCACATCATTGTGTTATCAACACCAGGTAATCTCGGCAGTACGGCGCGCCATACACCCTGACCAATATACTTCGGCGCATCAGCGTCTGGGAAAACGGTTTCTCTTACTTTAGAGTAAACACCATCAGCACCCACAACCAAATCGTATTGCTTGGTTGTACCGTCAGTAAAACTCACTTCAACACTATCGCCAAGGTCGGTAATAGACTCAAAGGTCGTTCCCAGTCGCACGTTAGTGTTAGTTGTACGGGTTTTTTCTGCCAGAATTTTAGCTAGTGCAGGGCGCATTACCGCCCCCGCACCGGGTAGTCCTTCACGTAAAGGCGGAGCTGGAATGTGGGCCAGGTGCATTCCATTTGGTGCATGTATTTCTAATCCAGCATTGCCACAGCCCACTGCCAAAAACTTGTCAATAATTCCCAGTTGGACGAAAGTGCGAAGCGTCGCTCCGCCCAAGGTAATACCTGCGCCATCAGCACGCCAGTTTGGATCGATTTCAACTAAATCGACTGCCACACCCGCTTTACTTAACTCAATGGCTGCTGACATTCCTGAAAAGCCACCACCAATAATCAATACATTGTTGATACAGTTACTCATTTTCCTAGTCCTCCAAGGTGATCCAAAGTGAACCATCAGGCTCTTGAATCAACGGTATCGGTCGCAAAGCATCGCCTTTGCAAGGACCGGAAGTACATAGTCCAGACCGAATATTAAACAGTGCGCCGTGGGCGGCGCATACGATATTCTCACCTGCAGAATCCAGGTAGGTATCTTTTTTCCAGGGTAAACTTGTGTCACCGTAGTGAGGGCAGATATCTGCATAGGCAAAGTACTCTCCGTCTTTTTTCACTACGAAGACAGTATCTATACCCTGTCGTTGAGGGTCGAAACCTCGGGCGCTGACCTCTGGTATATCTCCTTCACGACAGAGCATGACACGATTTTTCATTACGCACCCTTAGGTGGTGGAGGCCCCATGGGCGCCCATTTCTCGCGATACTGTAATAAGAAGACCTGAGAATTATCCGCACCGGGCATGGCTTCACGTGCTTCCCACTCGTCGTCATGCAAGTCCATGTCGGCATCAAACTCCATGTTGCAACCAAAGGGACTCTTGAAATACCAAAACCAGTTCGAACCAAAGATATGGCGGCCCGGCCCCCAAAAACTCTGATAGCCTTTGTTGACCATTTTTGTACCGGCAGTAACCACATCTGTTGGTCCGCCCATATGGAAGGTGAAATGCTCAATGCCTTTCATATGCGGCGGCGTCTGAATAAAGAACACCGTATGATGATCCTGCGTACCGGCAGGACGCATAAAGGGCCCTACATGGGTAAAGCGATCGGTGGTGATAAAACCTAAACGATCACGGTAGAACGCTTCCTGCTTAGGTGCGTCAGGTACAAAATACACAACGTGCGACAAGGTTCTGGGCAACGGTGAATCCTGTTTGGTGACCGCCACGGTATTGACATCACGCTGCGCCGGTGCACCGGGTGCGTTAATGGCTTCAGCAGGCAACTCCAGCGCTTTACGCACGGTAATCTGGAAGCCCAGTACAAATCCGTGATCGTCGACGGATTCGATGCTGCCATCTTCCAGTGTCCTGACTTCACGATCTTTCCCTAACTCTGCGGCAATCGCGTCTACTGTCGCTTGATCGGCGACACCGTAAACGGTTTTGCGCAGCATAGAGCCGGTTCCAAGTGCTTCAGGTAATATGGGATCCTCTTTTGCGCGGATTTCAATTCCCGTCCCATCAAGTGCGAGAAAGCGATACTCACCCTCGGCGGTAAGACCATAATCGCTGGCAAACTCGCGGCATGCATTGACGTCATCCACACCGAAGATCAGTAAATCCGGACCAATAATATTCATCGTATACTCCCTTTAGGCTGTCCGTGCATTGAACGTTTCAGCAACCCAGTCAGCAATGTAGTGACCGGCATTAATGCTGTTATCAAAGCTCGAGTGTTGAACCCCACCCTCGCGTTCGGTAAAGACTTTTAGTTCGCGTTTGGGGCTATTGACCAGTTGTTCGAAGGTACGCTCAGCCCACTTAAGCGGAATTTGCGAATCCTTGGAGCCATGAGTAACCAGGAAGGGCACGTTGATTTTCTCAACCTGACCATCGAGGTGAACATTCTCAGCGATCTCCATAAACTCATCGATATCACTGGCACCCCACACCCAACACACGTGATTCCAGTAGTGTGGTACAGGAAAATCGCCTTCCTTTTCTAAACGGCGTTTTTGTACATCACGCCAATCGTGATTCGCTCCCCAACACACGCCCAGTGCCAGACGCGGCTCATTGGCGACTGCCCGCGGGCAGTAATAGCCACCAAGAGACACGCCTTCCATGCCAATGCGACCGCTATCCACTTCAGGCTGTTGCTCCAGCCAGTCAACGACTACTGACGCCCAGTGTTCACTGTCGAAACGAGCGTTAAAGCCTTGTAGACGAAGCGCTTCACCGGTGCCAGGTTGATCAAGTACCAACGACGAAACACCTCTATCAGCCAACCATTGTGGTAAGCCAACCAAATACTTCATTTCCTTGGTTGAATCCAACCCGTTTACCTGGATAAGAATGGGGGCAGGGCCTTCAACATTTTTTGCTTTTACATACAAAGCAGAAAGATGCTTACCTTCATAGGGGATTTCTACGCGAGTACAGTTAGCTTTCTTCAACGCCATACCGCGTTCAAACAACTCGAGCTCACGCTTATACAGTTCCAGACGACCTGGCGCATTATGTCCTTGTAACCGTTCACAGGTAATCAGATAAGACGACGCACGCATGTACTTCTCACCCGCCGAAAACATCCGACCTTTTTGCTCGTCTTCTTCAGCCAGTACACATAATTTGTCGGCCATGTTGGCCCAGGTATCACGAAACGCCTGCGTGCCTTCTTTATCCGGTTGCTTTGCCGCTTCCTGCAGCGGCGCACACATTTCTTCTATTTCACCAATACGGGCGCCCATTTCAATGGCCAAATCCACAGACAGGTTCCACACATAATTAGTTGGAAAATACTTAAACATCGATTGTCCTCATGGGTTTATCCCTCTCTTCACGGAGAGATTCATAGTTAATTTTTTGTTTTGGGTACAAAGGCGACTGCCCGCACAAAGCCAGCAGAGGCATGTTTGATTTTGTAAGGAAAGCAGGAGATCCAGAAACCGGTTGAGGGCAAGACTTCCAGGTTTGAAAGTTTCTCCATTTGGCCATAGCCAATATCACGGCCCGCCTTATGGCCTTCCCATATGATTGATGCGTCACCAGACTTGGCGAAACGCTCGCGGGTATATTTAAATGGCGCATCCCAACTCCAGGCATCGGTTCCCACCACTTTGACCCCTTGCTCCAGCAAATACATCGTCGCTTCACGGCCCATGCCAACCCCGGCGTCCAGATATCCCGGTTCACCGAATAACGCACCAGCACGGGTATTCACAACGACAATATCCAGAGGTTGCAGGTCATGACCAATCCGTACCAGCTCATCTTCAACTTCGGCAGCGGTGATGACATGGCCATCCGGCCGATCACGAAAATCCAGCTTAACCCCTGCTTGAAAGCACCACTCCAGTGGCAGTTCATCAATACCGTAGGCAGGCTTTCCACCGTCGGTTGTAGACGCGTAGTGCCAGGGAGCATCCATATGTGTGCCACTGTGGGTTGTAATCTGCAAACGTTCCGCCGCCCAGGATTCATTCCCCGGTAGCTGATCTAACGTTAGCCCCTCAAACATGGCCTCCATTTCCGGCCAGCCTTGCTGATGGTCCATATAGTCAATGTGAGGCAGCAGTGGTGGTGGATCCGTATGCGGGTTATTGTCGAGCGTCACCGATAAATCGATAAGCGTAAATTGCCTGGGATTAAACATGTTTATTCTCCACTTTGACGTACTGGCAGATCTCACCAAACACACTGCTGCCAGAGTTATCCGTTGCCTTTAAGGCGACCACTTCACCGTGTTGCAGAAAGCTGGTTTGCGGCGCACCGTGCGCAATTAACTCTTTGGCGCGCAACTCGGAAATACAGGCTTGTCCGACATCAGGGTCTTTATTTGACACCGTGCCAGACCCTATTACGGTGCCAGCCTGAAGCGTTCGGGTAAGGGCTGCATGGGCAATCAACTGGTCAAAACCAAAATGCATTTCCCGCCCATGAGGGTGACCAAAAGGCACGCCATTGCGAGTTATTTGCATGGTCAGATGCGCACGATTGTCTCGCCAGTGCTCACCTAACTCATCGGGTGTAACGGCAATCGGTGCGAAAGCGGTCGCGCCTTTAGCCTGTACAAAGCCAAAGCCGGTTTTCATCTCACGGGGCGCAAGGCCGCGGTAGCTGATATCATTGAGCATCACTACCAACCGTATGGCTTGCGCGGCCTCGGCAGGGGTTGCCCCCATTTCAACATCACCGGTGATTACCGCAAACTCTCCTTCAAAATCAGCCCCATGGGTAGCATCAGCGACAACAATGTCATCTTCAGGGCCGCTAAAATTATCGCCAGCCCCCTGATACATCAGTGGGTATTTGTCTGCGTCCTCAATCGGGTCGAGGTGAAACGCCTTTTGCATCAGGTGACCATGGTTGAGAAAGCATGAACCATCGAGCCATTGCCAGCTGCGCGGGAGTGGCGCATCAAATTGTACCGACTCCAGCGACAATGCATCTTTTCGGCGCCCGGCATTCAACGCGTCGTAACATTCCTGGAACAACGCCTGACATTGCGTCCAGTTTTCCAGCGCATATTGAAGAGTCGGCGCAATATCGGCTATTGATACCGCGGTACTCAGATCTCTGGAGAGCATGACTAACGTCCCATCCGGAGACTGTGATTTTAATGTGGCAAATTTCATATTGTTATTGCTTAAACCATGCAAACTTTGTGAATTAGAATTTTAATATTGATTAACAATATTTAAACAACTATATTCCATCTTGTAGAATCAAAAAAATTAATTTTATAGATACGATTTATCATTTTTGTAGATACATTAACTCTGGTATTTGACTGCAGGAGAAACGAGTTTGAGAGTAGAAAAGTTGGATTTAAACCTGTTACACGCGTTGGAAATATTATTAGAAGAAAAAAGTATTACCCGTTCAGCTCGACGGCTTAACCTCAGCCAATCCGCCACAAGCAGCATCCTTGCGAGGTTGCGTCAGTATTTTGAAGATGACTTACTGGTTCAGATTGGCAGGAAAATGGAACCGACTCCCTATGCACTCGAACTTGCGCTGCCGGTGAAGCAAGTTTTAAATTTAGTACGAACGTCGATCACGAGTAAACGACAGAACAACCCACAAAACAGCAAAAGGCATTTTAGAATAGTCGCTTCAGATTACATTGCCCAACTCTTACTAAGTACCACTCTTAATCAATTGCAATTACTTGCTCCGACCATCTCGTTTGAGTTTTTGACGCCATTTAGTTACGGCGCTGACTCGTTGAACAAGGGCAATGCCGACTTATTCATCGCTCCCAGGTCGAAAATAGATGATGAATACCCAAGCCAGTTTTTAGTTGCCGATGAACTAACATGCTTAGGCGATGTAAACCTCTATGCAGAGCACGACTCGCTTACTACTGAGCAATTTTTTGACGTCGGCCACATTACGGTTGGGTTTGAACGAAACAGTCAGTTTAGTATTGAAAGTTGGTTTGAAGAAAATTGTGGTCAGAAAAGAAAAATTGATATTATTACTAATGACTTCAATACGTTGTGCTTGGCAATTTGTAATACCAGCAGAGTCGCGCTGGTGCCATCCAGCTTTGCTACGGAACCATTGAAGCGCGGACGATTAAAAATTCTTAGAATCCCCTTTGAATTACCCAGATTAGAAGAATATATGACCTGGCATCCCACCCAGGATAGTGATCCAGTCCATCAATGGTTAAGACAAAAAATACAATCCAATATCAAACGCTGTTAAATCAAATTTTTGAGTTAACTGATATATTCTGGTCAGCACGGTCAATGCGAGACGGAAGTCTTTCGCTGCAGTGTCTCTTTGTTTCCAAGGGGTTTATTTCGCTATCCGGGCTTCTGCAAAAAAGCATCACTGCGCGGCAACTGCAACACACTAAATGGCTAAAGCATATTAATCATTTACCAGTTCAAACCCCATCGCAGCCAGTAATTCCTCTTGTTGCCACCGGCACACCCTGACGCCTTCGACATTCACTTTGCGAGGATCCAAACCTTCCAATTCGACGTGACTCAGATCAGCGTGCGAAAAAGAAAACGCCCCCCACACATCTGAGGAGAAAACGCCGCGGCTTAAATCTGAGCCATTTAATATCGCCCCGTGCAGGTTTACACCTATCCAACGGTTTTCAAACAGGTCACATTTCTCTAATCGTAGATTCTCCAAATTTGCATACGACAAATTGCAAGCCGTGATGAAAGCCGAACAGTCATATTTTTCCTGTGTGAAATACTTTGCGAATTTCGCCCGCTTGAAGTCAGCACCAGTCAGGTTACATTGGCGAAACTCAATCATAAAAAGATTAGCGCCGGCAAAAGTACTATGCGACAAATTACAGTTTATGAAACTGGCTTCTTCAAGTTCTGTGTTTTCGAACAAGCAGCCTTTGCCTGACTGGCCATCAATGAAATTACAATTCTTAAACTGGTAACCAGAAAAGTCGGCTCTGCTAAAGTCACATTCTATGAATATACAGGATTCAATACTGGTACCAGGTATGTCATTTGGTGTAATAGTGATATACGAATAGGTTTGATGATTCATCATTCACATTGCCTGAAATAGAATTAAAAAGCCCCTACAAGATTGTAAGGGCGACACTTTACTTTAAGTATTTTAATGCGTTCAGTTTTAAGCTTAATAAAATCTGTAAGTCACCTTCATCCCAAACGTTCTGGGCGCACCGAATGACCATAGTTGCACGTCATCCGGACCAGCCGCAGTGTATGTGTAGTAACTGACCGGACTCTCATTTTCGATATTTCTGACATACAACATTGCTTCCCAGCTATCATCTAAGGTGGTGAACTTCAGGGTAGCATCTGTCTGGGTGTAGGCATCTTGCTGACTGTCATTATCGTTAAGCGGCGACAGATAATAGTCACTCTTATAGCGTGTAAATAAACTCGCTACCAGCGTACCTGAATCCATTTCCCAGTAATGATCGTAGGCCAGCGTGGCAATCAACTCCGGCGCATTCGACGGTGCGTTGCCTGCCAGGTTAACCAGCTCACCGTCAACCTCACTCACCGCAGTAGTATCACATCCACCTAAACACTGCACTGGAATCGCACCAGTAAAATCAACATACTCCGCGTTGAGGTAATTTAATGAAACAGCCAGACTGTCAGATTCCGTTAACCACATATCGTAGGTCCCTTCCAGTCCCCAGATTTCGGCTTTACCGGCATTGAAGACCTGACCACCTAAATTAGTATCAAGTAATATCGGGACCTGTAGATCCTTGTAATCATAATAGAACGCCGAGCCGGTAACGCTGTACTCATCTCTGTCAAGCTTTAAACCAGCTTCGTAGGAGTACAACACTTCCGGATCGTAAGTTTTACCGGTACTGTCAAAGCCACCAGCTTTGTAGCCTTTGCTGATCTTAGCGTAATACAGGCTGTTGACATCCGGCTGATAGTTGGTGCCAAGCGTCCAGGTAAATTCACTATCCTCAGCCAACAGTTCACTTGCCACTGCGCCCTCAGTATCGATGGGTCGAATCTGTGGATTTTCTTCGAACGTCAAACCAGAAGGCAGATTTGTCTGGGTGCCAGATTTGCGGTCTTTAGTGTAGCGTCCGCCAGCCACTACAGTCAGTGTGTCTGTCACAGGCACATCGACCTGACCAAAAATAGCGTTTGATCTTGATTTGATATCAGGTCGGTAGAACGTATTCGCCCAGAAGCCCTGTGGTCCGTTAGGGTAAGCGCCGATATAGCTGAGAAGGGCAGAGTTTACGTCTTGTTTTTCAACAAACTGGAATACACCGCCCTGCCAGAAGAAACGATCTTCGCCGCCACTAAACCGCAGTTCATGGCTGGTTGTTTTAATATTGGTATTGCGGAAGAAAATGTAATTAGGGTGTAATGCTTCATCAGCATCAACCGTGCTGTCACGGTAGCCGCCGCGATAGCTCACCGTCATAAAGTCTGTGACATATTCAATGTGAGCGCGGACTGCATCGCCATCGACCTTATGGAATGCCCGATCCGCCATGCCTGGCGCTTCAAAGTTTTCTCTGTCTATGTCAGCAAGATTATTGGTATTGGAGGGTGTACACAACACATCACCATTGACGTTGGCAATTTGTTCCCAGCCTGCAGCGACATTACACTGACCCGTGCCGTCATCAGCCTGACCGGTGGCATTAATATTATAGGCTGCAAAAAACGGCGCTTGCTGATCCAAAGAGCTCGTTTCGTACGCAAAATACGCAGACAAGTTATCGAGTGGTTCTACTTGCAAGCCAATACGGCCGGCCTGTACATCTTTATCACCAGACTTCAAGCCGTCACCATGGTCACGAAAACCGTCATGTACCGATGAAAAACCCGCAACACGTATTGCCGCGCTATCGCCTAGTGGAACATTCAATGCACCATTAAATTCACGTGAGCTGTAGTTGCCGGCATCGGCAGAAAAATTACCACTGAACTCGTCGAGCTGAGGCTTGTTGGTAATAATATTTACCGCACCACCTGTAGCATTACGACCATACAAAGTACCTTGCGGTCCACGCAGAACCTCGACACGCTGGACATCAAACATCGCCGCGTTCATCACCCGGGGTCGATTAATATACTCACCATCAATACTGATTGTCAGCGATTGGTCCGCTGCTTCATCACTGCTTTCAGTACTGATACCGCGCAGTGATACACGAGTGGCTATTGAGTCATTGGCAGTAACAAAGTCAGGGGCTACACGGCTTAACGACTGGATATCTGAAACACCCGCATTTTCCAGCAATTCAGCGCTGACTACGTTCATGGAAATTGGCACGTCAGACGCAGACTGCACACGGTTCTGTGCAGTGACTTCTATTACTTCTAAATCCTGATTACTTTTTTTCTGTTCTGAATTGTCTTGTGCATTAGCACCCGCTGACAGTCCGATTAATACTGCGGTGGTTAAAACGGCTTTTTTATGATGTGTATTCAACATGAAACACCCTCTTATGTAGGCATCGGTGTATCAACCTCAAATATGTACAAAGTCCTGAATGTCGATCTGATTCACTCTGCACCCCAATTCTTGCCACTCTCCATAATGCGAATGACGATTCATATTTAAACACAAAATCAAAACAGATCAACAATAAATACACATTTATATAACAAATTTATTATCGATCAGTGTTGAAATCAACTTTTAACCAAATAAAAACAAAGAGTTAAAAAATATAGATTTAATATCAAAAAACACCGAGGAAATAGCATAATTGGAATTAACAATCTTATTTGCATTTAAAATATGAATATCAAGAATTGATAAAGAAGATAGTTCGAACAATACAGCAGTCTGTATGTCATTGCCCTGCGGAAACGGTTTCAGCTCAGAATCAATGCAAATTGGCGGGAAACAGCGTCAGTTTGACGCTGTTTAATCGGTTCAGTCGGGAAGGGTCTCCCATTGGGCACCTCGTTTTGCACTATTGACAGCAGCCTGAATAAACTGCATCCCCCGGACACCATCTTGAATGCCCGGATAACCGCCCTGAAGCGGTTGCTGCTTACAGTAACGTCGAATGTCCTCAATAAACAGCAAGTACAAGCCAGCCAGGGACTCAAGAATACCTTCCGGATGACCTCCCGGGGTACGAGTCAAATACTGGGCCTCAGCTGCCTGCAGACTCACAGCCGTGCGCAGTAATTGTTTGGGTTGGCCTTGGGGTGCATAAATGAGTGTATTGGGTTCCTGCTGATGCCATTCTATGCCCCCTTTCGAACCGTAGATCCTTATCGACAACGCGTTTTCCTCGCCACAGGCAATCTGAGAACACACCAGCGTGCCCTTACCGCCGCCGGCCAACCGGATAAGCATATTGGCATCATCGTCAAGCTGCCGCCCTTCAACGAAGGTCGATAAGTCAGCGCAGATGGCATCAATACGATCACCGGTCATGTACTCAACCATGTTAGCTGCATGTGTACCGATATCGCCTACACAACAACTGATCCCGGAACGGTTGGGGTCTGTACGCCAGGAGGCCTGCTTGTTAGCATCTTCGCCCGCTTCCAGTGATTCCATCAACCAATCCTGGTTGTATTCCACGAGTACTTTGCGAATGTGCCCTAACTGACCCTGCCTGATCATCGACCTGGCTTCCTGTACCGCCGGATAACCGGTGTAAGTATGGGCCAGTCCGAACACTACCGGATTACGCTGCAGCGCCCGCTCAATGTCGTGGGCCTCGCTGACCGTCAGGGTCATCGGTTTTTCACACATAACATGAATACCCGCCGCAATGAATGTCAACGCTACCTCAGCATGCATAAAGTTGGGCGTTGCGATTATCACAAAATCAATCCCATCCTCTCGCGCCGCTTCTTCCTTAGCCATCTCTTTATAATCGCTGTAACTGCGTGACAAGAACCAATCCCGGGCACTCTCATGGGCGACCTGTTCCCGCGACGACAGCGCACCGGCCACTAGCTGGGCCTGACCATCGAGTTGCGCGGCCATGCGATGCACCGCACCAATGAAAGCGCCGCTACCACCGCCAACGATACCGGCCCTCAGCGGCCGGGACAGGGCATCTTGCTGATAGGTTAAGTCCATCTTTTTCCCCTTTAATTAAGATCGGTAAGCTTCACGGCCAATGCCCTGAACAGGAATATCCAGCGCCGGTAACACCTGGTGCTGAATGGCGTACATTGACGCAGCCGCTTCATCGATAGCCCGGCAAAAATCCACGGACCCTTGTAATAAAGGGGCCAGTTTATCGCGATCCTGGATCCGCGCAGCAGGATACTCGTGCTCAACCACCAGATAGGTGTTTGCCACATCCAGATCAAGTAACTCTCTGGCGGCAAGTTGATGGTCCAGCCAATCCACGGTCCGGTTTTGTAAATAGGCCAGCGGATCGTGCCGCGCTGTGCCGGGTAATTCATGCTCACACAACACGGTTTGCTTTTTCCATGCATTCAGCAAATCAGCCGGATTATCAGAAGGCACGCCGTTTTTACAATCGCCACGCTGAATAGTCTGACCACCATAGCCCCAGGCAGACACACCTTTAGCGTCAATCACCTGGCCTTTGACATGAAATCCGGCAATCAGAAAGCCATAGCCTTCATCTTTTAAATACTGGAACATCGAACGTGTGTCCTGCCCCATGAGAACGGAGTGAGACGGGTCATAATGGATTCTGAACTGATCGCCAACTCCATGTTTTTCACAAATTTGATGCAGTGCAATCCAGGTAGCGGGGGTATACCCAATGTTATTGTGCCAGCAATCGGTGGGATTCCAGCCCGGCATCGGGCATTGCTCTACACGATAGGTAAGCCCCCGCGCTTTTGCTTCTTTTAGCAACGGGATAAATTCTTGTTCAAACATTTGCAGATTTTGATCCATCGACAACTGGATATTACGGCCTATAAAACCGCACACTGCGTCAGTGCCTAACAGATTAGCGGCGTCAAAAACCTTGCGCATAAAATCATGCTTTTTTTTACGCTCGTCATTGTCATGCACTAACAGATTGTCAAAATAGGTTAAATCAGATAACCCCACCCCTGTTTCTTTCATTGCCGATAAAACGCGGTTTGCCCGCTGACTATTAAACGACTCTCGTAAATCCAGAGTGTTGGCAACGGGATCCAGCAAAGCTTCTGGTGGAACGTCGGTCAGACTGGGGTGAATCGCTGCAGAAAGCTGAATAAAAGGACACTTAATTTGAGCTGAAAACGCCAGCCAGTCTTCAATCGCCTGATCAGGATCAGCATCGCGAATGTCGCGAGGCGTTAATTCTTGTAGCGCAGCAGTAAGCATACTGAGCTTCATATG
Organism: Alteromonadaceae bacterium; assembly: GCA_013373625.1. GTDB lineage: Bacteria > Pseudomonadota > Gammaproteobacteria > Enterobacterales > Alteromonadaceae > Alteromonas. The sequence goes on from JABXHM010000065.1 coordinate 52,782, forward strand.
CTGAGGTTTGTAGGATAAGGTGTTAGTCATGCTATTCACGCCTTTTATTGTCAGTAGTGTTAGTCATTAATGTTTAGCGAGCCGGTTTACCCTTATTAGCAATACAATGGCGCACACGGCCAACAATCCGGCCACTAAAAAAGGGACTCCCGGATACACCGGGTACGCATTACCAGGTGTTGTAAACTGATGAAAAAGCCAAGGCAGACACAGTGGTGTAATAATCGCGCCCACACTGCGAGTAGCCGCAAATGCCCCCTGTAAAGTGCCTTGATTAGAGGCATCCACTTGCGATGACATGTAACTCATCAACCCTGCATTGGTCATAAAGCCCATCGCGCTGGGAATAATAAATACCAGAATAGCATACTGATTAGTGATGAAGGCAAAGGCAATGGAGCCAATGAGTAAACCGGTCATTCCCGTGAAGCTGGCGACCAGGTCGCCAAATCGTTGTGATATTTTCCCCACTAAAACGCCTTGGGTTAAAATACTCACCAGGCCATAGAGACCCATGGATAAGCCAATTTCTTTGGCAGTCCAGTTAAATTGATAGGCCGTAAAGTATGGCCACACGGTAGGCACCGTGTTAAGCGCTATATGCAAACACAGCACCACCAGCAATAACCGCGGGATTTGCGGTGTCACCCTGAGCCGGGTAAAAACTCCCCAGGGGCTGGCATTTCGCCATTCAAAAGCTTTGCGCAAAGGCTTCGCTAAGGACTCGCGAAACACAAAGAAGCCAACAACGGCGTTGGTTAACGTCAGCACAGACGCCGCAAAGATAGGTGTTCGTAAACCGTAATCAGCAAGCAACCCGCTTAACACCGGGCCAAACATAAAGCCAAGACCAAACGCTGCCCCCAATGAACCAAATCGCTTAGCACGTTTTTCGGCACTGGTAATATCCGCCATAAACGCTGCGGCGACCGCCGGCGTAGCGCCAAACAAGCCGGCCAATGCCTGCGCGGCGAATAGCCAGCCGATGGACGGCGCGAGGCCCATAAGCAGATAGTTGAGTCCGAATGCGGTAAATGACATTAACAATACTGGCCTGCGGCCATAAGCATCACTTAACGATCCAAGCAGTGGCGTAGCAAAAAACTGAATAGTCGCAAACAGAGCGATAATGGCACCACCATAAAGAGCGGCGCCAGACACATCTACCTGTGCTAATTGCTGAATTAACTCGGGGATGATTGGCGCAAGGAGCCCATGCCCCATGGCGTCAAAAAATACCGCGAGCAAGACAAACCAAATGGCAGCCCCGGAGTTTGCTTGGTTGTTTGTTATCACCCTGTCACCCGAACCCTACTTTGTATTACACCGCGCGGGTAATGTCTGGCGAACCTGCATATTCCTGAGCAATATACTCCGCTGCACGTGCAGTGAGCGCCATAGTCGTTAATGTCGGTCCACCCGCACCATTAGTAACAAAACAGCTGCTATCAGTAACAAATAAGTTGGGAATGTCCCAGCTCTGGTTATGTTTGTTGAGTACCGAAGTGGACGGATCATTTCCCATTCGCGCCCCGCCACATTCATGGATAGCCGATCCTAAACACAGACTCTTTTGATAGGACAATTTAAACATTGTACGTTCAAACCAATTACCGGTTGGCATCAGATTGTCGCGGTTATGAATATCAAGAATACTCGCAGCAATTTCGATATTCCAGCCCATAGTATTGACCATCTCGAGAATACTCGCCATTTGTGCTTTTGCCATGTTTCGCTCATTTTCGCCCATGCGAATATCTATATTGGCAACCGGAATCCCCCACGCATCTTTTTTGCGCGGGTTGAGCGAGATACGATTTTCTTTGACCGGTAACATCTCACCTTGCACGGTTAAACCGAATAACGTTGGTATGTGATCCGGTACCGGAATTCGGCCAACCATTCCCTGAATATTGTAGCCACGAATAAACTCTTTTTTCTCACCCTGTTTGAGGTTTTGAAAACGTGGAATATAAAAACCACCGTGATTATCGCCGGGGTGTTTGCCGTCAACCAGTTCAAAACCGGTTTCACCAGGCACCGAGCCAAACACCACCCCATTGGTCTGGTCCATAAAATAGTGGCCTAACACGCCAGAACTGTTAGCCAGTCCCTGAGGCGCGTCAGCCGTTGCAGAATTCAGCAATAGTCTTATCGTTTCTATCGTCGACGCACACAACATAACCACATTAGCATGTACCTTGTGCACTTGTTTCGACTCACTGTCAATGAACGTAACCCCCGTCGCCAGACCCGACGTGCTATCCACATTGACTTTACTCACAACACTGTTGGGACGTAAGGTTAGCTTTCCGGTCGCCTGCGCTGCCGCTATCGGTGACGTTGTGTGCGTTTTACCCTCTTCATCAGCGTGCGTCGCGTCACTACTGACATAACGCCAGGGGGTAAACCGCCGCTCAGACCACTTTCCCTGGACCGTATTTTGGAATTTCTTTTCGTAACTACTTAAGCCTGCTTCCGTTGCAAAGTTCCCGTCAGGCAGGTTTTCGATACCATCTTTACGACCGGCGATACGCAAAAAAGACTCGACTTTGTCGTAATAAGGAACGAGATCCTCGTATTCAATTGGCCAGTCTTCTCCATACCCGTCATGACTTGCTGCTTTAAAGTCGTAGTCTGACATTCTTACTGCTACGCGCCCCCATGACTGAAAGCGACCGCCGACCTGACGCCCTCGAATCCACAGAAACGGGTCGGTTGACGTGGTGTACGGATTTTCCAGGTCATTGACAAATAATTCTTTTTTATCAGGCGAAAACCATGAACATCGTGCCTGGGTATGCTGTCCTTTAATGCCGGCACCAATGCGATCCCAGGTATTAACCTGACGTTTTAAACCGGGACGTTTAAAAATTGCCTCATCCAGTGCAGGTCCAGCTTCCAGAAGTAGTACACACAGTCCTTTTTCGGTCAGTTCTTTCGCCGCTATACCACCGGTTGCCCCTGAGCCTACAACAATCGCGTCATATTTCATTTTGTCACACTTTAAGTCACTATTATTTTATAGAATAGTAATTCTAATAAATTTATATTACAAGTAATGCGACAAATAAAAGTTAAACATTAAATTAACAATTACCATTTAATGTCGATATATTAATAATTTAATTACTTGATATGTATGAATTTATAAAATTATTTTAACAAAAATCAGTATTAGAACTATCATTTTAATATAAAAGAATGTTAGATTTTAGTTCTCAGAAACAAAGAGTAGGAATCAACAATGACTCTCGAAGCCAGTGTAATTAAGCAAGATGCGGTGCGAAGCACGCCCTCAGGTTACGAAGTGGATGTCAGAATTGCCTGGTACCGTTCGTTACCGATTGCGTGCCTGGAAAACTTAAATATTACGATTGATGGGCATGAATATGCTGCAGATGATCTGACCATTCGGGTCAATGGCACCAATATTCCGGTGACTCAGGCCGGTGAATTTCTCGATGAATGGTGGTTCACACAGGATCCAATAACCGCCATTATCGATACGCCATCTGCTAAAGCAGCAGGTGAGAACATCAGTTTAAGTGTATCAATGGCAACGCGCATTCCCTATATCATTATCGGCCCCGATACTGCGCTTGTTCAGCGCACCGATGTCAGTAAAGAGGTAACTATTCAATGAGCATAATGTTAGGCACCACAATATATTCGATGACCAATGAATGGTTGGCTGGACAATTTACTTTACCACAGTTAATCGATGAGGTTGGCAAACGTAAACTGGGGCCGGGCCTGGAGATGATCGGATTCCAGAACCTTAAGGGGTTTCCGGGTAAAGTCGATAAACAGGAACTGAAACACTTTTTAGATGCCATTGAACGAAACGAACTTACCTTAACGTCTCTGGCAGGAAACGCCGACATCGCATTAAATCCCAATAAATGGATGGATACCGATGAAAGCGTTGAGTACATGCGCCCGCAAATTGAAATGGCAGGCGAACTGGGATTCCCGGTAATGCGGATACAGATTGGCTTAACTCCGGAAGTGTTAACTAAGCTCGAACCCATTGCAGCAAAAGCCAAGGTCAAACTCGGTATGGAAATCCACGCGCCGGAGGGCCCGAATACGCCTAAGGTGATGGCTACACGTGAGGTATATGAAAAGATTGATTCTGAATACCTCGGTTTTGTGCCGGATTTTAGTTCCTGTATGCGCGCGATCCCACCAGGTATGTTAGATAAGTTAGCCCAGGCCGGACTTTCAGAAGACGGTAAACAGCTTTTGATCCGTATGTGGGAATCAGAAGGTCACCCGTTCAAGCGCTACATGGCCTTCGCCGAACAAGCTAAAGAAGCCGGTGAACCTGAATTACCAATTTTGCAGTCGAAGCTGATTTTTACCATGTTTGGCAGACAGCAACCTGAAGAATGGGCCGACATCCTTGATCGAACCGTGCACATTCACGCAAAATTCTACGAAGTCAACGAGCAATGCACTGACTCGCCGTCTATCGACCACTACCGAATTTTGCCGGTATTTGACAATGCTGATCGCACTATCAGTATGTCGAGTGAGTGGGAAGGCCATGCGTTCTGGAACGCAGATGAGGTCTGCGCCTTCGAAATGGTCAGACGCCATCATCGCATGTGCGAACACATTTTGAATAAATAATCGGTTTCAAAGCCACTCCTACCTAACTGGAGTTGCTCTGGTGAGGCCTGCCGTATGTGCCCTACGTTGCAGGCCTTTTTTATTGATAACGCAGCGGATTTATCCTGAAGCAGTCGGTCTGTATTCCCTCTCAACGACTCGTCGAAACCGTTCAACCGGAATTGCCAGGCAACATACGGCTGAGCATAGCAATTCGTATAGTAATGGGTAATGGGTAATGGGTAATGG
>JABXHM010000054.1 GCA_013373625.1 Alteromonadaceae bacterium
ATTTATATGCGAAGCATAGTTCGCATATAAATAAATCAGTATTGGCATAGTACAGCTTTACGGCGCCAAGTCATACACTTAGGATTTCGCAAAACATGGAACACATAAAAATACGAATCGTCGAGTCAGGTCAAAATCTGATTAACCGCATTCGCAGCGTCTTGCAAATATTAAAGCTGAACTGGAATCGATTGAAACTCGTATAGCGGCTGATAGTGCTGGTAACAAAAAGCCCGAATAGCAATGCTATCCGGGCTTTATACTTATAAATTAACGTGGTCTATAGTTTTAACTATAAACTCTCCAGGTCATAAGCACCTTGTTTGGATAACTTTTCATTAAGTGGTTTCACTTGCTCACTGAATAAGGTTTCAAGTTCCACCTTGTATTGTTGCCATTGTGCTTCCAGATCATTTAAACGTTTTATAGCGCCGGCTTGTGCCGGTGCGCCGGTACGGTCAAAGTTATCCATTAAAAAGCGGACTTGTCTGTCGAGCATGTTCGGCCAGTTAATGTCATCTTCGAAGGTCTGGTGCTTAGGTTGTATTACTAACGACTCCCAATCATCAATGGCGCTGACAATCCGGTCTATAGACGCCGACACTTCGCTCGCCAGCATCATATTGGTATCCGCCACACCATTTAACTGAGAGCGCACGCTTCGCGCTTTTTGCAAATGTGCGAACAGATCATTTAACAAGGTCTCGGTGGCCTGAATGCTTTTTTCAACAACCTGCAGCTGTGCGGCGTTGGCTTCTTCTCTTGGGTCCGGTAGTACTTTAAACCTACGTGTTTGGGTTAACTCCCCTACACTCATTTTGGCTTTGTAATCACCTGGCATTACCCGGGCTCCCTTCCAGCCGCCAAACAGTTTTACGTTATCAATACAATTAAGCGGTGCCCGGCGTAAATCCCAAATAAACTCGTTGTAGCCTGCATGGGTCGACGGGTATGAAAAACGCACGGGGCTACGCACATCTTCGTTAGCCTTGGCGCACTTCTCAAACGCACCGGGGGTTGATGATAACGTACGAACCAACTGGTTATCGGCATCAAAAATATCTATGCGTAAGGTTTGTTCTTCCAGTTTATCTTTCAGGTAATAACGGAAGGTAACACCACGCGGTGGATTGCCCGCTTGTGGTTGGTCGCTCATACTGCCGCCAGATAGCAAACGCACACCATCGACAGGTTCAAACTGAAACAGCGTTTCATCTTCTAACGATTTATGCACTTCCCGCAATGGGCTGATATCGTCGAGGATCCAAAACCCGCGACCTTGTGTAGCCACAACCAGATCGTCACCTTTTACCGTCATATCGGTAATAGCAACAGGCGGCAGATTAAGGTCGAGTTTTTGCCAGTTGTCACCATCATCAAAACTGACGAACATACCATTTTCTGTGCCCGCAAACAGCATTCCTTCGCGCTCAGCGTCTTCACGCACTACGCGCACAAAAGCGTCTTCGGGTAAGCCGTCATCAATACGTTTCCAGCGCTTGCCGTAGTTTTCGGTTTTATAAATATAAGGGCTATAGTCGTTGAGCTTATAACCGGTAACGGCAACATAGGCTTTACCTTGTGCATGCGGGCTTAATTCGATGGCATTTACCTGCGCTTCTTTTTTGTGTGGTGTAATGTCTTGCCAGTTTTTGCCTTCGTTACGCGTTAAGTGCAGTTTGCCATCGTCGGCACCCACCCATAGTTCACCTGCATTAGCAGGCGATTCGGCAATGTAAAATACCGTATTGTAATACTCTGCACCGGCTTGTTCATTGGTGATTGGCCCACCATTGAGCCCCTGTTTTTCTGGGTCGTTGCGGGTTAAATCGGGGCTGATTTCCTGCCAGTTAACCCCCCTGTCAGTGGTTTTCAGGATCATCTGTGTGCCGTAGTACACGGTGTCAGGATCGTGTTGCGACACCAATACCGGCGCGTTCCAGTTAGTCCGGTATTTTTGATCACGCGCATTGCGACCAAATACATACTCCGGATACGGCATAATTGGCCGTGTCAGCCCGTTATCACGATTATACTCGGTAAGCGTACCGTTAATGGTGGTTGCGTAAATCAGTTTCGGATTGTCGGCATCAAAGGCAATATGCGCACTTTCACCACCGCCCACAGCAAACTGCTCATCAATGCTAATGCCGCTGTCCCAGGTGGCTGACGGCGTGGCCATGGTGGTGTTGTCCTGTTGGCCGCCATACACGTAATAAGGGTCTAAATTATCCGTGATAACGCGATAAAACTGTGCTGTAGGCTGGTTATAAATTGTCGACCACGAATCGCCGCCATCAAAGGTAACTGTCGCCCCGCCGTCATTGGCGTTGATCATATTGAGACTATTATCTGGATTAATCCACATATCGTGGGTGTCACCATGGGGTAATGACTTTATTTCAAAGGTTTTACCACCATCAATAGATTTATGAAGCTGCACATTCATCACGTACAGCGTATTCTCATCATTCGGGTCAACCTTAATGTGGTTATAGTACCAGGCGCGCGCTTTGAGAATGTTGTCACCATTCATCAGCTGCCATGACTTACCGGCATCGTCACTGCGGTAAAGACCACCTTTATCGGCCTCAACAATAGCGTATAAACGCTTGGGGTTTGAGGCCGCAATGTCGATACCGACTTTACCAATTAGTTCAGGTAAGCCGTTTTCAAGTTTGTTCCAACTTTCACCGCCATCGGTAGATTTATACAGGCCACCGCCCTCGCCGCCCGACTTAATAAACCAAGGGGTGCGGCCATGGTGCCACATACTGGCGTATAAAATTCTGGGGTTCGTCGGATCTATTGCCAGATCGGCAGCGCCAGTATCGGCATTCACTTTGAGTACGTGCTGCCAGGTTTCACCGCCATCGGTGGTTTTAAATATGCCACGTTCTTCGTTGGGTGCCCAAATATTGCCTTGTACCGCTGCCCAGGCCACGTCCGGGTTGTTAGGATGAATACGAATTTTAGGTATTTGACCGCGGGTATCTAATCCAACAAGTTTCCAGGTTTCGCCGCCATCGGTAGATTTATATACACCTTTACCATGACTGGTGGTTACACCTCGGATCGGACCCTCGCCCGTGCCAACGTAGATCACATTAGGGTCTGACGGCGCAACAGCAATAGAGCCTATGCTACCCACTGCAAAATCAGTATCAGATAGAGGCTGCCACGACAAACCGGCATCGTCGGTTTTCCATACACCGCCGCCGGCTGTGCCCATAAAATAGAGATTGGTATTTCCTTCAACGCCCGATACTGCCACCGAGCGTCCGCCGCGGTATGGCCCAATAAAACGGTACTCCATTTTATCGAAAAGTTCGGGTTTAACGGTTTCTTTCAGTGCATAAGCTGGAGGAGTAATGCTGAGTAATGTGCCAACCGATACAACTACTGCTGCGAGTGTTCGCCTTGTGATCATTATTGATAGCCTTATTGTTTTTGTATGCAAAACTAATTTTACTCATACATAGTGCTACGTTGTATACCGTTAGGCAAAGACCTTTAAGCGCATGAGATCAGCACTTTGCCCCATCGCGAAGCACAACATAAAGCACTGTGAGTGGATACCTAAAAATACAACGCCTCCATAACTAAATAAGCAAAAGAGGCGCTGTGATCAGATACTACCCTAAACCAATTTTAGTGAGTTAACACCGGGGCATTAGGTGTCCAGGGACCTCCGGCTTTATTAATCGCTTCCTGTAAGGCTGGAATTGTTTGTTGCTGCAAAACCTTAATTGCAGAGCTCACTTCATCCAGCCCCTCCTGTGCATAGCCGAATTGTTCAATATGCTGTTGAGTTGGCCCATAAGAAGAGCGGTTAGCTGTCATTGCAAATTGCAGTCGACTGTTAATATTTGCTGGCTTTATCCCCATACGGTTGCGGGATTCCAAACCGTACACGCGTTGTTTAAGCCGGTTAATAGTAGTTTGAATGTCGGCATAACGAGCCTCTAATGCTTCCAGTTTGCCTGGCGTCCGATCAATAGCACTGCGGATCAAAGCCATGGAGTCTGGTAACGCGCTTAATACTGTCGTGACAGCTGATAAACGCCTTTCTGCTGCAACGAGATCCTTGCCAAACTCAAGCACCTTGGCATCGCCGGGTCCCTCAATACTGTTGCTATACATTGCTTGCAATTTAAACGTTACGGGAGCCGCCATTGGCGATATCTCGCTCCCTATCCGCTTAAACAATGCCGCGGTATAGGTACCTGCAGGCGCAACTACGCCGTTCCCCAGCGGGTGCCACGGTGATATATTACTTCCTGTCACCGCGCTGGATTTAGCATATGTCATGTCCCAGGTGATCCGGTGTATTCCTTTCGTGGTGTCACCTGGTACGCGGTTCACCACATTTTCATTCTCATCACGGATCTCTATATACACTGCTGGCTCAGCCTCCTGATTTTCCTGTTCAATGGCCTCCCAGCTAGGATATGTAGGATACTTCTCTTTCTCCAACATGTCTTTTTCGGCTTGCTGGCGTTGCTGCTTCGCGGTCAGCAGGCTGTCTTTTAAATAATAAGTGAGTGTGGCTCCAAAGGGCGGGTTTTCAGCAACAAACCGATCGTTACCATCAGAAGAACTGTGGTTGGTATCTTCACGGTACCATTTCACCGGCCGGCTTGGCGCAAATAACAACGCCTCTTTTTGAAGCGCTTTGGGTGTTAACACTCTAAGTGGTGCGTAATCGTCAAGAATATAAATACCGCGGCCAAAGGTGCCGGCCACCAGGTCATTCTCGCGGCGCTGAATTTTAACATCTCGAGTTGAAATAGTAGGCATTCCGCCATCGAGTTCTACCCAGTTTTTACCGCCATCTACAGTAAAGAAAACACCAAATTCAGTACCAATAAACAACAGGTTTTTGTTCTCATGATCCTGCACGATACGCCAAACCAAATGTTTGTCGGGTAAACTCTGCGCAAGCGACGTCCACTTTTTCCCGAGGTTGGTGGTTTTAATCAGGTACGGCTTAAAATCGCCATACTTATGATTATCGAGTGCTACATATACAGTATCTGGATCAAACAAATCTGCACGTATATCATTCACATAGGCCGTAGATGGAATACCTCTAATGTCGCTTAAATCAATTTTTCTCCAGCTTTTACCACCATCAGTGGTCACCTGAATTAAGCCGTCATCAGTGCCAATCCAGAGAATATCTTCGTCAATCGGACTTTCGGCAAAATTAGCAATCGTATGGAACTCAGACATAGCATAGAGATCCCATCCAGCTTCTACAGACCAGGGTCTGCCCATCATCGGCCGGTGCATGCGGTTACCATTTTTGGTGAGATCGCCAGATACTGGTGTCCAGCTGTCGCCGCGGTCATCTGAGCGCCATACACGTTGCGAAGCAAAGTAGAGCCGCTTGGGGTCATGGGCTGACACGTTAATTGGTGCATCCCAGTTGTACCGCTCTGCGGGTTCGCCTGGTCTTGGCTGTGGTCGGATGTTTACATTTTCGCGAGTGTTTAGATCGTGGCGAGCCAGGTTACCTTGTTGGGATTGGCCATACAGTATATTCGGGTTACCCGGTTCGGTGGCAGGTTGATGCCCGTCACCGCCCAAAGTTAAGAACCAGTCTTTATTTTTTATGCCTTCTTTCTTGCGCGTACGTGATGGCCCGCCCTGCGTTGAATTATCCTGGGTGCCGCCGTAAATCATATAAAACGGTGAGGAGTCATCTGGGGCCACTTTATAAAACTGCGCCAGTGGTAAGTTGGCAATATAACGCCAGTTTGCCATGCGATCGTGAGACATATAAATACCGCCGTCCGAGCCAATCAACACAAAATCAGGATCGGTGGGGTGAAATGCAAATGCGTGATCATCAACATGTTTGCGGTCGGTGTTAATGGGCGTCCAGGTTTTACCACCATCGTCTGACACTTTACTGTAGTTGCTGGCAATATATACCCGGTCAAACTGATGGGGATCTGCAAAAATCTCTTGATAGTAATGTGGGCCGGTACCAGCGCCTATTTCATCGGACATTTGCTCCCAGCTTACACCATGGTTAGCACTGCGATAAAAACCGCCCGCGCGGTTATCGGTTTCTATAGTGGCATAAAGTACCTCGGGCTGCTTAGGCGATATGGCCATACCAATTTTGCCCATGTTACCTTCCGGTAAGCCGGTTTTAAGTTCTGTCCAGGTTTCACCGCCGTCTTCGCTGGTAAAAATACCAGCCCCCGGACCAGTACCTACATACGCGGCGATAGTACGCTGACGCGCCCAGGTTGCTGCGTAGAGCCGGTCAGGATTAGTCGGATCGATCAGGAGTGAGGTAACGCCGGTCCATTCGTCTTCAGGAATCAGTACCCGCGACCACTTTTTACCACCATCGGTGGTTTTATATACGCCCCTTTCGCCACCGCTGGTCCACAATGGTCCCTGAACTGCCGCCCAGACGATGTTTGAATCCGTTGGATGCACAATGATGTCAGAGATATGCTCAGATTCAGCCAAGCTCATATTTTGCCAGGTTGTGCCACCGTCCAGCGATTTATATATACCATCGCCAAAACTGATATGACGTCCGCCGTTATTCTCGCCGGTTCCGACCCAGATAATATTTGAATTAGAAGGGTCTATGGTAACATCGCCGGTGGAGTAAACGGCCTGTTTGTCAAAAATGGGTTGCCAGGTGGTGCCTGCATTGTCAGTTTTCCACACGCCCCCCGACCCCACCGCGGTGTACCAAATATTGGGGTTATTTTGATCGACTGCAATGTCGGCAATGCGCCCTGACATATATGCCGGGCCAATATGTCGCATTTTTAATGCTTCAAAGGTTTTAGCATTAAAAGTTGGGGGTTGGTTGTCGTTAGATGATGGTGCCGCCAATCCCTGGGAACTTAACAGCAGTGTTGTGATAATTGCGGTTTTAATTAATCCCTGCATAGCATCTCCAATTGCATAATTTTTATTGTTATCCGATTTGGTACGATAGAGTGAAATTCGAATATGTTCAACAACACCCTGTTATTTCCTCTCCCTGGCTACCGGCACAACATTAGTATACGTAACATGGCATAGGAGCAGTATGTTGTCAGGCAATTTCCCCCGATCAAAGAAGCCGTTAAGTGTTGTTCTATTGCTGAGCTCGATAGCAAGCCCGTATATTCTCGCCGAAACGCCTGATGAAACATTACGTATCGAAGTCACTGAACGGGTACCCGACGCCCTTAGCAACGTATTAAAAATACAACCTTCTCAACCATTATTCTCCGACACCAGTTTTAGTAACGACAGCCTTGCCACGGCGCTGAGTGACGCACCGGCGATCAATTTAAATGGTCAGGGCGGCTTATTTCAAACCATCAGTATTCGCGGTTTTGCCCGCTGGCGTATTAGCACTCAGGTTGAAGGCATTCCCATTTATACCGATCGGCGAGCGGGCACCGCGGTGGAGTTTTTGCCGCCGGATATGATTGGTCAGGCGTCTTTGATCACGGGGGCGGCGTCAACACAACTCGGTTCTGGTGCCATAGGCGGTGGTATTAACTTGCGCCTTGCCACACCCCACCACAGTAGTCTGAATGTTGAGTACGGCCTGCGTAGCGATTATCGTGAAGTAGCTTTGCAGGGCACGGATGACACTCAATCATGGAGTTGGTTATTTGACTACCGGCACGCCAACAACAGCACCGATGCCAGGCATAGCCTCATAACGGATCAATTCGAGCAGCAGGCGTTTGCATTGCGCAGAACGGATCATAGCGCTGTGGTAAAAGACACGTTTCTACTCTATTCAACCTCTAATAACGTTGCCAAGGCCAGCGCCGATAACCCACTAACACGCTCTACCCTGTATCCTAATAACAACCATCTGTTAGGTAAGGCCGTGCTCGACTGGCATAACGCCACGCTGTTTTTTCATGACGCCGCATTAAACACGATAGTAACCCGGCCTGGTAAACGGGTTAACGCTATTAAAAATCAGGCCCTCACAGTAGGTGGGCAGCTCAATGATTCCTTCAACTTTTCTGATTGGCAAATGCTGTGGCACGCAGGTATAGACGGGCGGCTTGATGTAAAAGCGCAGGAACAGGAATCCGATAGCAATAACGCTCCTGTGTTTGCCAAAACCAACCTGCATGCCGACCAGTGGGAGTCGCATATTGCGGCTGATTTCAGTAGAGAAGTTAATGCCGGTGCGCTGGTCGCCGGCACACGGCTTGCGCATATGTATCAGCACAACAAATTGACCAGCCAGTCTCAAACAGATACAAACGTAAGCGCCTTTGTTGGCTATAAGCATATGGTTAATCAGCATTGGAACATGTCTGCTTATGTGAGTGATGGTTTTCGTGTACCGAGTTTAACCGAGCGTTTTTACTACGGCTCCACACCTCGTGGCACTACCGAAGGCGTAGCCGATCTACAAACCGAGCAGGCACGAAACGCAGAAGCATCGCTGGTTTATCAAACGCCAGAAAGCGGAATGTCATTCACACTGTTTACCCAACATATTGATAATTATATTGAACGCGTCGATATCAGTGATGAGTTAAGGCGTTATCAAAACTTAGACACCGCCCGGATAAACGGTATTAACTACCAGGCATCTCATAGTTTTGACTGGGCTCGCCTACACTGGCTATTGCGCGTGGGCGGTCAATGGCTGTCAGGTAAGGATGAACACCGTCACCCCTTAGCCGATATCGCACCGGCTCAACACCGGCTTTCTTTAACCTGGTATGGCAATCAGTCACAGATGTTTATTGCCCTGACACACCGCCAGTCTTCAAATGAGCGGGTAGCCGGGGAGCAATTAACTCCAAGTGTGGATGTGCTCGACGCCGGTTATCAATATCGTGTAAATGATAATTTGGAACTGTCGATAAACCTGACAAACCTGACCAATGCCTATTACGTAACATCAAGAGATGACTTAGCTCCCTTTGCCAAAGGTCGCGATGTGAGTGTAAGCGTTACCGCGTATTTGTAGTCCCGTATTAACCGGTCCTGCATCTGCCATTAATTTCAACTACAAAAGGTAGTTGGTTCAATATAGCCGGTGATTATGATGATACCCATTATGATGAACAACAATAACTGAGAGATAACTGAATTGTGCGAAACCAACTACGACAACTGAGCCGACAAATCCATTTATGGGCGGCACTGCTTATCATTATTCCCTCATTCATTGTGATTGGCAGTGGTCTGCTGTTACAAATCAAAAAGCAATCAGACTGGATCCAACCCCCTACTAAGAGGGGCATGGCAAGTATACCAGCCATCGCATTTGATGACGTACTTAACATCGCTCAAACAATCCCGGAGTTAAATGTGCGCAGTTGGCAACAAATCGACCGCCTGGATGTGCGACCAGAAAAAGGAATAATTAAACTGTTTGCTAAAAATCGCTGGGAAGCCCAGTTAGATGCCCAAAGTGGTGAGGTTCTGCAAGTGGCTTATCGCCGCTCTGATATTATCGAGTCTATTCACGACGGCAGTTGGTTTGCTGATAGCGCTAAGCTGTGGGTGTTCTTACCCGCTGGTATCCTGTTATTTTTAATGTGGTGTACCGGCCTTGTGTTGCTGTTTACTACCTTAAAAAGTAAGTACAAAAAACGCGCCTACCGGGTAAAAAGAAATTAAAAACAGACACCTTGCGGCTTACCAAGCTAAAACATCAGAGCCTCCCACAGGCAGACTCTGGTGTTTAAAACCCGTTTAATGGCGCGTTTATTTAAGTGTTAATACACCCAGTTTGTATGGCTCTCCGCCATAACCGCCATTCAGCGACGGGCCCGAGTCTCCCTGGAATACAAACTGCAAGTTACACGGATCAATGGTGAGATATTCATCAAAACCCGAGCGGATCATCTCACCATGGCTAATCCCATCGGCCCACTTACCGTCCACCCAGTCAACATTGGCATTGCCGGCAAACGGGTTTTCCTCAGTATCAGCTAAAGGCGTCCAGGGACCATCTAAATCGGTGGCTGTCCACGACCGGAAATAACGTGGACCATAAGCTCCATCAACACTGTTATATGCTTCAACGAGCAATAAATACTGATCGGTACCGTCTACTTTATATACGTTGGCCGCTTCAAATAAGAAACTATTGCCATTGCCACGGTGATCTTCCATTACCACTTCATAGCCGACAAAGTTCGGGAAGTTCTCTCTGGATGTTTTGGACTTATACAGCACACCATCATCCCGCGAAAAGAACAAATGACAATTATCGTCATCGCAGATCACCCAGTAATCAAGTTCTGGTTTGCCCTGTTCAATGGGTGGTCCATCCTGCAAAAAGTCTTGTCGGCGCGTCCAGCTATTAATATCAGTAATGTCAGTGGTGGTAGAATAGCCCCGGCCCCACTGGGTAAAGTTGTACCATTTATTATGGGGACGATAGTAGAAAATCTGCGGGGCAACCGTGTTGCCAACGTTTGTTTCGGCCATAGGTTGTTGAACGGCATTGGAAGCGTCTTGCCAGTCAGTAAAACTAAAGTAAACCGACTTCCAGTTGCCATCATTAATGGTAGCCCAAATATGGTACTGATCGTCGTAATAAACCACTGACGGATCCTTAATACCAAATATCCCTTCATTTGGTGAAACGAGCGCGGAACTGGCTTCCCATGCAAATTCAGACGGCAATGAACAGCTTTGTGTTGATGCTGAAGACGCTGATTGTGATTCGACGGTTCCCGTACAGCCAGTTAACCATAAAGCCGCTGATACTGAACAAACAATTCCAGGGTGTATTTTCATCATATTATTCCAACCGATTTCGCTCTTCATTAACCATTTCTATCAGGTTCAGAGTACTATATAGGGCAATCAGAGCCATCAAATACGCCTGTATGACAAGAAAAAGCAACGTAAATTAATGAGTTATCTAAGTAGGATAATTTAACATACAGGTTACATTTTTGTGCTGGCTATATCGTGCTTAGCCCTTGCGAAATTTTACAATTTACTACGAACAGTTAACCAGTGACGCAATAAGCCCGCCCTTATTTACCAGCGAATCCTCATTAGATAACCCTATAGTTTAACGCTCTCGTACTGTTAGTCTTCAATGTCACAGGTGCATAACGTAAGAGGGTTAAAAGCTATGAGTCAGTTTGGTACACGCTTGTGTACGCAGCCCCGCTTTTGCTTAAAAGGGAAAGTTTGTTATGCGTTCTCCGGTCTGTTGGTTACGTACTAAAATAAAACTATACGTTCCCCCTTAATAAGTAATACAACAGGCACTAAATGATAATTCCCATTAAAGTATTAACGCCAGTTTGCGCAGGACTGCTCCTCTTTGCAGCAACATCAATAAGAATTTACGCCGCCCCCGATGACTTACAACAAACGGTTTCGGCAAAAAAGTTTGTGGATTTACAACAAGGCGACAGTCAGTACAAGGGCTACAGACGGGCGCACGCAAAAGGTATTTGCGTGACTGGCGCATTTTATTCAAACGGGCGCTTGTCAGACTATACCAACGCGCCTTTATTCACTGAAAGCACTACCTCGTTTACCGGACGATTTTCCATCGCGGGCAATAATCCCCGCGCGGCTGATTTAGGCGCACCGGTCAGAAGCTTTGCGCTCAATTTTGTGCTGGCTGCGAACAACCAGTGGCGAATTGCAATGAACACTCCACCAGTCATGGCGGTCACTAATCCTCAGGATTTTTATGCGCAGCTTATTGCAATAAAACAAGGCGGCGAAGCAATCACTGCATTTTTTAATGATCACCCGGAGAGTAAAGACTTTCTTGCCTGGAAATCGCAATAAGTGCCTGCTGATAGTTTTAGCGCAGAAACATATCACAGCATTAATGCCTTTTATTTACATAAGAACAATACAAAACATGCGGTTCGTTGGCAGGTTGTCCCCGAAGACGCAGCTGACATACCAGACACAGCGGGAAAGAATGCATTGCAACAACAATTGATCGCACAACTGAGCAAAAAGCCCGTCGTATTTGACTGGCAGTTTCAATTCGCACAAGACGGTGATGATCCCGATAATCCAGCCGTAAAATGGCCAGATGAACGCAAAACAGTTTCAGCCGGCAAGTTGGTTATTACCGACTGGCAGGAACAACTTGAAGGGCAATGCCACAGTGTGAATTTCGACCCTAACGTACTGCCGGACGGTATCTCTGCGTCTGACGATCCTATTTTAAAAGCCCGTTCAGCGGCTTACGCTGAGTCGTATAAACGTCGTGCTATTGAAGTACTTGGTGGAGCATTGCAAGGAGATAACAAATGACAGGTACTACAGCTAAATTCCCTGTGACAATGCGACTTATGCACTGGTCTATGGCGGCGCTGTTATTGTCTATGCTTTGCGCCGGCGCGGTTATGGTTGACTCTTTAGCAACCTGGCAGCCAGCTTTATTAACCATGCACAAAAGTTTTGGTGTAGTTGCATTATTTCTGGTATTCCCCAGGCTGCTCGTCAGATTAACCTCTGCTGTGCCAGCGTTGCCGTCATCGCTTCCACCATTACAAAAACTGGCAGCAACGCTATCGCATTATTTTTTGTATGTTCTGATGTTCGCCTTACCGGTCACTGGATTACTCATGCAATATAATGCTGCGCGACCTGTTGATTTTTTTTGTGTAGCCTCGTTACCCGCTGCATTAAGCACCAATATTGAGGCCTTCGCATTGTATCGGGTGAGTCACGGATACCTTGCGCTGGCGCTAATTGTAGTGGTTGGTGTGCACGTGAGCGCTGCGTTGTATCATCATTTTGTCAGAAAAGATGATGTTCTGAAATCCATGCTATGAGATGACTAAGAACAATCCGTTAGTAATACAGCTCCTGTATTGAAGCTGAATCGTATTGCCTTGAAGGGTGATATCTGGCTGAACATTTAGTTCAGTCAGATAAAGCTTAAAAATAAAAGGCTCTATAGTATTTTTGTGAATTATTCAGAGCATTAAAACTTGCCGTTTATCGAAAAGCCCGCCTATCCAGACACAGCTAAATCAAGATCTTAGTGCTCTCTAAATACTAAACGATAGCGTTTTTTACTGTCTGTGCGAAGCGTATTGCAAAATACTGATGACAGGAATATTGTAAAAATTTAACGCAACTGTCGAAAAAAGCGATGTTCATTCGACGTATAAGCGGAAGGCTGTTCTTCCATAGCATGACAACCATTAATACAAGGAAATGAACGATGCAATATATGCTACTTATTTACGGTGTTGAAGGGGCCGAAGACGTCGACATGGACACCTTGCTAGAGCAGTATGGCGTATTCTCAGAAGAAGCCGGCAAAGCAGGTGTACTGATTTCAGGTGAAGGTCTCGATCCGGTCTCTACCGCTACTTCAGTGCGGGTTCGCAATGGTGAAACATCCATCACAGATGGCCCGTTTGCTGAAACTAAAGAGGCACTTGGCGGTTACTATTTACTTGAATGCGAGAATTTAGACGAGGCGTTATCCTGGGCGGCAAAAATTCCGTCTGCTCGCTATGGCACCGTAGAAGTTCGACCGGTCATGGCGTACGAATAACGTTGTATGCAACAGCGTGATTTTACTCGCTTGTTCAGAACTGAGCATGGCCGGATTGTTGGGGCCATGCTCAGTTATACGCAGGATTTGGATTTAATTGAGGACGCTTTGCAGGATGCTTGCCTGCAAGCCATTGAACAATGGCCGAGTAAAGGCAAACCCGATAACCTGGGGGCCTGGTTATTCACAGTCACTAAACGGCGAATGATTGACCGTTTACGTCGGCACGATTACCAAAAAACTCACCCAGAGAGTCAGGCGTTTATTGACAGAATCCAGGCAAATGATGAATTAGCGCTTGATGATAACGTTATTAATGACGAACAACTCAAGCTGATTTTTACCTGCTGTCACCCTGCTCTGCCGCGTGAATCCCGCATTGCACTTACGTTAAAAACCTTGTGTGGTTTATCGACCAGAGAAATTGGCCGCGCATTTTTAACCTCTGAGACAACGATGTTGCAGCGTATTACCCGGGCCAAGCAAAAAATTAAGCGCGCGGCAATCCCCTATCAAATTCCGCAAGGAGAGCAACTTAGTGAGCGGTTGCCAAGTGTGTTGGAAGTTATCTACCTTATTTACAATGAGTCACACACCGCAATGGAAGGGCAAACTCTAAGCCGTGCAGAACTGGCCGCTGAAGCCATTCGGCTTATAAATGTAGTACAACACACCATGGCAACGCCTGAAGTCTGCGGTTTAAAAGCACTAATAATGTTTCATGAGGCACGTCGTCCGGCGCGTCAGAATGATGCACAACACTATATCCCATTACCGCTACAAGACAGATCACTATGGCACAATGACGCCATCGCTCAAGCAGATACGTTACTCAAAGCCTCATTAAAACAAGGAGCAGTTGGGCCTTATCAATTGCAGGCAGCCATTAGTGGTTTGCATTCACAGGCTCCGTCCTGGCAACAAACCGACTGGCCGCAAATCTATGCGTTATATAATCTACTGGTAACTGTTAAAGCCAGTCCCGTAGTTGAACTTAACCAGTGTGTTGCGCTGGCTTACTGTGGCAAAGCAGAACAGGCTTTTTCGAAGCTTACTGGCTTATCTGAGAGTTTGCTCAATTACCAGCCATTCTTTGCTGCGAAAGCAGAAATTGCGTGCAAGATAAATCAATATGATGTGGCCAGGGATGCTTTCAAACAAGCTATCATGCTGACACACAACCAGGTTGAAAAAGCGTATTTAACCGGCAAACTTAATAAGTTACTGAATCAGTAAATCTTATACTAAATCAAAGACTGACTTATTGCTGTTTTAACATGGATCCGCATTGCTAAGCGTAATAAGAGGCGTTGTAGAGCTAACGAAAATGTCTGTTGTATCATACCAATAAAAACGCGCAGAGCGCCTGGCAAACTCAGCAGACACAATAGTCTTGCCTGAGTTTACCAGTCGCCAGCGCAGTCGATGAGGCTAGAGTTTACCCAGGTTTAGTACCATGAGTGATTTTGCCGGCACCGATATGACCGCCTTGCCATTTTTCACCTTAGCTGAATAATCGCTTGGCTGAATATTGTTTGGCGCATCGAACGTGTTGTGCTCATCCATTTTGTCGCTGGTTAACACCTGACCTTTCACTTGTTTTACCTGATCAAGCGTAACTTCAACATTACCCTCTAACTGTGTATTAACAATTGAGATATAGGTGTTGCCATCCTGAGCTTTCGCCGCAGAGGCACTGATACCAGGAATACTGTCTTCACCATATTGGTAGATAAGCGAATCACTCAGTTCAACCGGCAGATAGGTTGCATCCTGAAACGGGATATGCATTTTAAACGCGTAATAGGTTGGCGTTAATACCATTTTTTCTTTATCGGTCAGGATCATCGCTTGCAATACGTTAACCATTTGCGCGATAACGGTCATTTGCACGCGTTCTGCATGGCGATTGAAAACGTGAATATTTAATCCTGCTACGATCGCATCACGCAGGGTGTTTTGCTGATACAGGAAGCCAGGGTTTGTACCCTTGTCAACGTCGTACCACGTGCCCCACTCGTCGACATAAAAGCCGATTTTATTTTCGGGATCTACCTCTTCAAGAATAGCGACGTTCTTTTCGATATAGTCTTCAATTTTCAGCGTACGCACCATGGTAGAATACCATTGCTCTTCGGGAAACCCGGTTGAGCTGCCTTTTGTTTCCCAGTCGCCGGTAGGTAAGGTGTAATAGTGGTGGGTTACCGCATCCATACGTAAGCTCCACGACGGCTTGATTTTGTCGGTGAGAACTTGCGTCCACTCCGTTTGATCGTCGGTTCCACCACTGGCGATAAATTTAGGCTGATTACCTTCTGGTGCTTTTAAGAAAGCGGAATACTGTTTGTACAGTTCAGCATAATAATCAGGCGTCATGTTACCACCACAGCCCCAGCTTTCATTCCCAACAGCAAAATAATCCACTTTAAATGGCTCATCCCGACCATTCTTCTTGCGTTCCCGAACAATAGTCGTGTCAGCATCCGAGGTCATATAATGCAGCCATTCCACCATTTCTCGAGGGCTACCTGTACCTAAGTTGCCATTTACATAGGTTTCGGCACCTAATAACTCTGCAAATTCAAAAAATTCGTGGGTACCAAATGCATTGTCTTCAATCACACCTCCCCAGTTGCTGTTTACCGTTCTGGCACGCTCATCACGCGGACCGATACCGTCGCGCCAGTGATATTCATCGGCAAAACAGCCACCAGGCCAACGTACTAATGGCACTTCTAAATCGCGCAAGGCATTCAGTACATCTAACCTAAAACCATTTTCATTTGGTATAGTGGAGTCTTCGCCTACCCAGATCCCTTCATAAATGCCGCGACCTAAGTGCTCCATAAACTGACCATAAATATTTTTATTCAACACCGCACCGGGTTTTTCCACATTTATATCAATTTCAACATCGGCAGCATTCGCTATCGCAGAAGTGGTAGCCATAGCAAAACAACAAATTAACAAAGGTTTGATTTTAAACATTTACATCACATTCCATAACCAAAAGATTAACAAAGGATATTACCCTTAAGTGCAACAAACAAATCTAATGAGATTTAAAATTCAATTTATGCTGTTTCGTTTTTAGCGGGATACTACGATTTATTAAACCAATAAGGATAACTTTTAAACAGTAAGCGGGCTTACTAAGTGTTTATTTCCCAACACAAACCGTTATGAAGTCTGCAGTAGTTAATGTGGTGAAATTACACTGTCGATACCATGAATAATACCGTTGCTGCCTATGAAGTCAGTGGATACAACAAGCGCACCAAACGTTGCCGTAAAAACTTGTATCCCGCTGCACACGAGTTGGTTAACTTTTCTTGTACACAGAGGTTTTGAGCGACGCTTTGAAACATCACTGCTAGTAAAAATTTCGAGTTGTCAGCTCACGTGTGTTCGTGACATACAACGGCCGGAACTAGCTCAACCGCTGATTCAAAGCGCCGCGATACGCATCTATTGCCGGTAGCAAACAACACATCAAAGTGGCCAGTAATATTGCGCCGACCACCAAAGCCGTATGTACGGTGAACACATTGGCAGAAATAAACAAGCCATAATGACTGGCCAGCCAACCTTTGGCCACTGCAAATATAACACTCAGCAACACGACCGATGTCGCGCATGCCACGATGGTCAGCAGTAACGCTTCAACCAGAATCAACCGGAAAATGATTCCTGCCCCTGCCCCAATGATCCGCAAGACCGCTATCTCTTTTTCGCGTTGTTGCATTGATGCCAGCAACATCGTCGATAAACCAAACAATGATGACGCCATCACCAGTATGCTAATAAAACGCAGTAAATTTTCAACGCTCGACATCATCTGCCACATTTCAGTAAGGGCTACCCCCGGCAAAATGGCCATAAGACGATCCTGAGGGTAATTATTTAGCTCACGCTGTAGCGTAAACGTAGCAAATTTGCTGGTTAACCCCACCATTACAGCGGTAACACTATCCGGGCGTACCAGCGGATTGTTTATATTGGCCGGTGCCTTGAGTACCTGCTCGAGTTTATCGTGGGCCAGGTGCATTGCCTCGATGCCGGCAAGCGAAACGTGAACGGTTTTATCCACTGGCGTACCGGTCGGCGCAAGAATACCGGTTATTGTAAAAGGTGATTCATCGTGATTTTTAAAGCTAACCGCTCCGACTCCGTGCGCAATGACCACCTGATCACCGACTTTATACTGCAGTGAACGGGCTACGTCCGCCCCAATCACCGCGCCGAATACGCCCGAGAAGCTCTGCCCGTCACTAAAGTTGAGAGGTTGTTTCTCACCATACCGATAATGTTCAAAATAAGAGTCATTGGTACCTAAAACCCGAAAGCCTTTATGTGAATCACCCAGTGAAATAGGAATAGCCCACTTCACCTGTGTGTGGTCCTTTAACATTTGGAAGCTCTTGTAATCAATATTATTGGTCGGGCTACCCATTCGAAACACGGTGTAGAGCAACAGGTTAAGCTGCCCACTTGGCGCGCCTACGATCAAGTCAACACCAGAGACAGTACGATTAAAACTCTCCTCGGCTTGCAGTCGTACATGCTCAATACTCAATAACACACTAACGCTGATAAACAACGATAAAAACGTTAGCGCCAGCGATTTTCCCCGGCTGCGTAAGCTGCTCAATGCAAATGTCATTAACACGTGCGTACCTCCGGCATGTCAATAATCTCGCTCAGTGCAAGGCGTTTCTCAAGGTACTTTGACAAACTCTCATCATGGCTCACAAACAGCAGCGTCGTTTGGTGAGCGTTACACAGTTCAATCAGTAACTGCATAAAGGCATCCCTGGAACTGGCATCGAGCGCTGAGGTTGGCTCGTCAACTAATAACACCTCTGGCTGATTTATGAGAGCCCGGGCTATAGCTACCCGCTGTTGCTGGCCTACGCTCAACTGCCCGGCCTTTTTGGTTAATACTTCAGTCGGCAATTTGAGTGCCATTATCAGTTGCTCAATACGCTGCTCTACCGATCGGAGTTGCCCTGCGAAGTGCGCCGCCAGAGCAATATTTTGCGCAACAGTTAAATGGCTAATTAAGTTAAATTGCTGGAATACCACACCGATATGACGCGCTCTGAATAGATCGCGCTGCCGCTCAGACAAACCAGAGAACTGTTCCCCCAAAACGGCAATATTGCCTGTGTCAGGACTTATAATACCCGCCAGTAAATTGAGTAATGTGGTTTTGCCTGAGCCGGAAGGACCGTGTAAAAAGATTTGTTCGCCACGGTTAACCTGCCAGTGTGACACACTTATCCCTGAATGACTGTTGGGGTAAGTATATTGCACTGCTTGTAAATACAGTACTTGATTCGGTTGAGCGTCTGACAACATTGTTCCTTATTTACAACTATTAATGGGCTAAACACCAGCCATTATAACGGTACCACAAATTGCTGGCCGATAACTTAACCTGTAATTTCGATAAGCAAACGCCTGGCATTTACCCTTACATTAAATATGTTATATCATAACGATAGTAAAAACCTGAAGTGATTAATATGCTATTAAACGTTATTTCTCCTGCAAGCACGCGTTTGCACACTAAGCTATCGGAACAAATCATTACTATCGTGCGGCTTACCGTGTTGCTTATTATGGTTTCGGCTTCTCTCGTTGGAGTTGTGCAGGCAAAAACCTATACCGAAATCGAGTGGACCGATCTTATGCCTCAGGACGATCTCTCCGCACTGTTAGACCCGCCTGAGTTTTTAAATGAGATCGAGGATGGCTCACAACAGGATTCTGTCGAGGCATTAAATCAGCGTCAGCTTAATGACGAAAAAGCGCAGCGCTACAGAGAAGCGTTAATTTCTACACGCATTATTGATGAATTTAACGGTAAAGCGGTGAGAATTCCTGGCTATATTGTGCCACTGGAACAGAATCAGAACCGGGAGGTTACCGCGTTCTTTGTTGTCCCGTATTTTGGCGCATGTCTGCATATGCCTCCTCCACCGCCCAACCAAGTGCTTTATGTCAGTTTTAAAGACGGTATTGCGCTGGAAAACTTACAACAACCTTATTGGTTTGAGGGCACCCTCACTGTGGAAGTAAATCAGCATGAATTGGGCACGTCGGCGTATACTTTCAACCTCAATGATTATCAACTTTACGAGTAACTCAACATGAAACGATTTAACGTTCCACTTATTGTCACAAGCGCTTTGTTATTCGTTGTACAAAATAGTAACGCCTGCCAACTGCACGCCAGCGGGTTTGGCGCGTTTGCTCCCTATCACAATACTCGGATGCCAGGTACTCTCCAAAACCTGGCTGATAGTTTTCCATCAATTAATCTGGCCTCCAGGGCACTTGTCACGGTTGGAAGCAACAACAGTCAGCAGGTAAAAATAACAGTGCCACTGAGTTACACTAATGTGAGCTTAACTGTTGAAAGTAGCGACAACATTACTGTGTTATCACGCAGGGAACTCATTCTTAGCTCAGTTTCAGAGCAATACGACTTAGGTTTTACAACTGACGTTCCGGGTACTCACGAGATCACGGTATACCTTAACGCAATGAATGAAGGCTCAGCGTTTACCACCCAACAAACCTTAATTGTAGAAGCTGGATGAAACCAGGTCTGGCCCGATTGGTCAGTATTAGCTCCATACTGCTGGTATGCGTTGGTGCCGGGAGTTTTACTTGGCTGATATCAAATAAACTATCGGGCTACCCAAACCAACAAGCGCTGTACTACAGTCAAAATGAGACACTGTTAACTAAACTAAGCACTAACCCGCCCGCCCCCATTGGCTGGGCAGATCTGCTACCGGATGCGGATAAAGCAACCATTGAAAAATACCAATCAACATCGCCTGCTTCTTTGGAAGATAAGTTGCTTAGTACTATCGAGGCGTCGTTTGATAAAACCTATCAAACCAGTTTGCAGTCAAATGTAACGGTACCTCGGCTTAATGGCCAAACTGTATCAATAAAAGGTTACATCGTTCCTATCGAAGCTAACAGCGAGCGTAAAATTACCCGATTCTTTTTGGTCCCTTATTTTGGTGCCTGCATGCACTTTCCTCCGCCTGCGCCTAACCAGATGGTTTATGTGACCAGTAATGGCGGGTTCTCGCTGGCTAACATACAGTCAGCTTATCAGGTGTCAGGCATTATTCGTCATGCCATGTATGAAGATCCGTTGGGCACAGCTGCGTATGTAATGGATGCCGTTTTCATAACCAGCTATAGTGGCGAGCCGGATGACGTACGAAGTCACCCGTCATAATTCAGTTATAATTTCGTTGGTTAATCCAGGCCTGGTAACTACATTGCGTCCAACGTGAGCAATATGCGCGGCTGCGCACTGCTCACAATCGGGGAGCGATGTACCAACGGAGTAAGTTCGTTGTCAGGCCATTGCGAGCCTTTTAGCAGCGCAATGTGGCCCTCGTCAATTCGCCTGACATGTGCCTTACCTGGCGTAGATTGGTGCTCAAGACGGCCGTTCTCAACCATCACCTGATCATTGGGTAGCCATTGCGTCCCACCACCGTTATAAGTAGTAATGAGTCGGCAAGGCACCCGGTCAAAATGAAAACGCGGACACATGGCACTGGTGAGTGTGCGAAGGCGAAGCCCAACCTTTGGGGTATCAAACAAACAGCCGAACATATCAACAACCATAGCGATATCAGCCACCAGTGCCTCAGACCACTGATTTAAAGGATAATGATGACTCAAGGTAGCAAAAGCGTCTGCTACGGCCACCTCTTGTGTGATATTCAGCCTTAACCCTTCTTCGAGACCCTGTTTCACCGCTTGCTTAACCGGCGCTGGCAACGTTCGCTGCCACACAGCCATATTAACGTTAGCATGATAAATATCACCTAAGACCTCAATATTATCTGACTGTCTTTGACTAATTTTGGGCTGTTTGGTTATATTGGTCGTGGCGGCGAGGTGATTCATTTACTCTCCCCAAACCGGAAACGGATCGGGCAGCTGTTGCCAGGCTTCACGCCCCATCAACATCATCTCTTCGTCCAACAGACAATTATCTAATGCATCCCGAATCGCCCGCTCGTTAAGATCCTGACCAATAAATACCAGTTCCTGGCGCATATCGCCAAACGGCTCCTGCCATTGCGCCATAATAGACTGACGATATTCCTCATCTTCTGGCCACTCACTGTGATCGACCGCTTTCCAAAACAACCCGCCATAGCCATACCGCGCAATACCGCCAGCCTGACTCCACTGCCCCGCGTAAAAGGGCCTGCTGGCCAGCCAAAAATAGCCTTTTGAACGTAGCAGTTTGCCGTAATTATTTTCATTATGCAGAAAATCATAAAAGCGCTGCGGATAAAACGGTCGTCTGGCGGTATAGGTGAAACTGCTGATACCATATTCTTGCGTTTCTGGTATATGTTCGCCGCGCATTACTTTTAACCAACCAGGCGCTAACTGTGCCTGTTCAAAGTCAAAAAGCCCAGTACCGAGCACGGCTTTAATATCGACATTACCCTGAGATACAGGGATGATCTGTGCCCGCGTGTTAAGTGTTTGCAATGCGCCGGTCAGCTTTTTAAGTGCAGCTTTATCAATCAAATCGGTTTTACTGATAAGGATAACATCTGCAAACTCTACCTGATCAATTAACAAGTCTGCGACGCTACGTTCATCGTCATCGCCCAGGGACTCCCCCGTTTCCTGCAGGTATTTTGCTTGTTCAAAGTCGTTGGAAAAGTTTACTGCATCAACCACTGTTACCATGGTATCAAGTTGCGCCACATCGGCCAGCGTTACCCCATCTTCGTCTTCAAAGGTAAAGGTTTCGGCTACCGGCAGCGGCTCAGAAATACCAGTAGATTCAATTACAAGATAATCAAATTTGCCACTTTCTGCGAGTTTTCGAACTTCGATGAGCAAATCTTCACGCAATGTACAGCAAATACACCCATTGCTCATTTCGACCAGTTTTTCTTCACTGCGGTTGAGGCTAACCTGATTCTGGATTGCCGCCGCATCAATATTGATCTCACTCATATCGTTAACAATAACCGCCACCCGTAAACCGTCGCGATTATTCAGAATATGACTTAATACAGTGGTTTTTCCTGCCCCTAAAAAACCTGATAAAACAGTGACCGGCAACCGTTTAATTGTACTCATAACTTACCCCTTATTGGATTTTTTACCTGACTCAAACGGAAGTTTCGCAAATGCGCAGCAGCAATAATGAGCGATGCTAAAATCGTCATAACGATCTCACCGGCCTCTCCCAGCGTATCGTGGCCAAACAATGCAGTGAAAAGCAATAACGACAAACCGATGAGCCCGATAGTCAGAACACCACGATTACGGTGATGGCGATAGCCGGCAAGCAGCGCAACAAGACCGACAGGCAAAACAAAAAACAAAATCACTTCATGAAAGAACTCATGGTTGTTCATAAACAATGTGCCAACCGAGGGTAAAATAATGACAAGCAACGGTGTTGCCAGGCAGTGGATAACACACAGTGATGACAGCGCGATGGCCATTTTATCGCCAAAGTTTTGGGCGTTCCCCACGTTAGTTCTCCTGTATGGATGAATAGTTTGCGCCAGCACTGCAGTGATTACATAGCACCGGCACTTCAATTGAATGGTTAAAAAGTTGATAACCCAGTTGCGCAATCTGGTATTCGATCCCCATAGCAGACGGGTTTGCCAAATGTATTCTCTGCACGTCACAACAATGTTGGCAGGTTAAATACATCAGTACATGAGTCTGAGTAGTAAATGCGTCTGTGGCGGCGATATATTTATTGACTGAGTGCAAATGCACGATAAGGTTGACCGACTTTAAGTAGCCAAGAATTCGGTACACCGACATGGCATGAATAGACTTATTTACGCAATCGTTATAAATAGACAGTAATTCATAGGCAGAGAGCGGTTTATCAGCGTCACACAGCAACTGATAGATTCGTCTGCGCTTAGGCGTTAAATCGGCGATCAATTGCTTATTCGGCGTGGCCTTTTCCAGTGATGACATATTCTGACTCGCTGGTGAATTACCAGACTATCTCCTGTTGCATTGGGGTTATTTCACGCTTGCCCTGACCTTTATTGGTTACCCACTGAACATCAATATCAGTGAGTGATGGTGCAATGTCGAAAATAGTGACCTTAATAGTTTGCAACGGTTCGCTGCACAACAATTCATATCGCAGCGTCACTTCGCTGTGAGTCGACTCATCATGATCACCATGGTGGTCATCGTGTTCATCATCGTGGTCATCTTCATGCTCATCATGTTGTTTTTTTGAGCTGTGAGGTAAAGATACGGTTTGATCAGTCACTTCGCAGTTATCATTGTCAACGACAAATACACTCGACGGCAGCACCAGTTGACGCTCAACGGCGTGTAGACGTGATCTGTCAGCTTTGCTGTGCGGCGCATGTTCAAAGCCAATAACGTCACTGGCTGGTAAGCTAAACTCAAGCTGCCAGCGGTCCGCGTCCTGCGCAACCAGTAGCGAGCCCTGACCATGTACGTGTTTTGCACCCGCAGCTGTCGCGGGCTGGAGCAAGGTAATGCCAAGTATTGCCAGTACTCCACAGGTGAGCTGAAATTTCGGATTAGTAGACTTCATCTTATTACCAGTGTTATTTAATTTTTAACTGTTTCGCTACGCCCTTCCGTCTCTTACAGTGACAATGAAGGGCGATAGTATTAATGCGAAGTACGCGCTAGTGTGCTTCAGCGATACCTAGCCAGGTAATTGCGCTGGGAACAAAATCCAACTCAATATCACCCTCAGTTTCACCATGCTCAAGATCGATAATCAGTACGTGCTGTGCAATCGGGTCGGTGATGTAAACAAGCGGCGCGTTTTGCGCGACACTCATAGAGAACCCTGCATTGTCTGGCATGCTGTTGAGATCTTCCTCTGAGAAATGAATACGCGATGTTAATTCCCAATGCTCATGGTCGTCATGAGCTTCTGCAGATAACACTGTCAGGTGGCCTTTATCGTCTAAAATCAGGAAGTACTCGCCATCGTATGAGAAACCGTAAGAGACTGGATGCGCATCAGTTTCAGGCTCCCAGTTAATGACTTCCATTTCACCATGGTCCGGGTCTATGGCAGTAATTACAGCACTACCCCCACCGTGTTGTGAGGCAACACCAATAAACGTATCGACATCATGATGAGCATACACTGACCCCACGCGCATGCCGTTCAGTTCATCGATATTGGACACTTTTTGTGATTCATACTCTTCGTCGTGAGCATGTAAAACCAGTACCCCATCACTGCACCCAAGTACCACAAATTCTTCGTTTAACGCCGCACCGTGTAAATCCGGACACTCACCAGCAAACAACTGCTCTTGCTCATATTCGCCGTCATGCCAGTGATAAATGCCCACACTGTCTGGCAGTACCGGGTTGGCTGATACACTTTCTGCGTCATCCCGGCGAACCGTTGCAATCAGCATGTCATCGACAGGCTTAGCTACTCCGTGCATATTGACTGAATAGGTCAACGTAGGGATGTCATTCGCCTCAGTAGCAATGTCGTTATCTGACACAACCTGAACTGACGCTGGCATGCTGGTATCGGCGTTACCATCGAAAAATACCGCCAGTTGGCCATCATGGCTAACTACGTGTGTTGGTTGGCTACCAACCAGGCTAAAATCAGACAGCGCCGGTGCTTCTTCATAATCATGCATATGGTCAACATGGTCTTCACGCCATACGCCGCCGTCTATAAACTCAACCAGGTCATTGGTACGACTGCTCACCACAGCAAAACGGTAATCGGCAGAGTGAGTCAGTGCACTGCCGCTGTGTGTCACACTGAACGTATCCAGTAGTGAATTGTCTTCCAGATCAAAAACGGCCATTGCGTTAGAGTCAGCATCGGCAATCATTAAACGTCCGCTGCTTTCTGCATCATGGTCGTGGTCTTCACCGTCATGATCATCGTCGTGATCGTGGTCATCATGATCTTCGATGGGTGGAAGTTCATTAATGGTCGTTTCTGCATCACCGCAGCCAGTTAACAATACTGAGCTGATCGCAACCGCCAGCAACGACAGGTTTTTAATACTATTCATTGAGTTAGATTCCTTTTAAATTTGATTCACGAAAATGCTTAGAAATAGCCTCTCAGGCCCACGCCAACACTGCGACCAGGTAGTGGCGCAATATCTTTTAGGAAAGAGGTGTGTACCCGGGCTTCGGTGTCGGTCAGATTTGTGCCTTTGAGATAAACGCTCAAATCCTGATCCATCAGACGCCAATCGTAGGACACGAAGGCATCGACCAGCGTATACCCGTCAGTCTCTGTCTCTGTTGGTGCGTTCCGGTCTTGTTCTGCATAATGTGTTATGTCGAGGTGTGCACTAATTGTATCGGTCAGATAGCTCAATTGAGTGCCAACACGTAACGGTGGTGTGCGGGGTAAATCGACGTCGTCTTTGAGTCTGGCACGTACGTAATCGGAAAACACTTGTGCTTTAAACGTATCGGAAACCTGCCAGGCTATCTGCGCCTCAAACCCATGTAATACCGCATCGGCTGAGCCAAATAGATAAACCGGTAATTCGTCACTGTGTTCATGTGCGTCATCACCGTGATCGTGATCATCTTCGTCACCATGACTGTGGCCACTTTCGGCATACAACCCGGTGTTGGTTTGGTAATAGTAATTGTCGACCTGGTTGTAGAAAGCGTTCAGAACAAAACCTATATCACCCGAAGTTTTACGCAGGGTCAGGTCGATATTGTTGGCGGTTTCTAAATCAGTTGGTGTTGTCGATAAGCCCAGCGCATGCTCTTCGTCGCCCGTCAGCGCAAACATCGCGCCAATTTCGTAAGTGCCGGTACCAATATGTGGGCCAAACGATAACAGCTCTGTTGCCGCAGGCGCTCGTTGTGAGCGGGAAACAGAAACCCCTACGTTATAGCCAGGCGTGAAGTCCCAGACCATACCGGCAGAAAATGACACCGGTGTAAAAGTTTGCTCGACGTCAAAAACGCGTGTCAGTGACGCTTCGTCATGGTCATGATCGTGTTCTTCGTGATCGTGGTCATCATGCTCTTCGTCATGACTATGGGCCGCCAATGGCGGTAACAACACCTCAGACGCGTCCAGTGTTACGTGCTCTGCTCTAGCGCCTAAC
This sequence comes from Alteromonadaceae bacterium, assembly GCA_013373625.1. Classification (GTDB taxonomy): domain Bacteria; phylum Pseudomonadota; class Gammaproteobacteria; order Enterobacterales; family Alteromonadaceae; genus Alteromonas. The sequence goes on from JABXHM010000054.1 coordinate 26,683, forward strand.
TGTACCAGTACTTCACCAAAATGACGCTCTTCCATTAACGCGAGCGCTATCATTTTAGTGGTTGATGGCGGCGTAAATGCTTCAGAACCTTGTGCAGCCACCTCACTGTCTTTGTAGTGAAAACTTAAGCCACCCTGCCACTTGGCAAATGCTGTATGCATAAGTTCAAGGCGAATTTCACTGGTGTTGTTTTCAAAAACGGTACCCACGGCACCATGTTCAATTTCAGCGTGTTCATAGTCTGTGTGACCAGCACGAAAACTGACACTTCGTAACCAGTCATTGTCAAACGTAAATTCGCCGAGTAATTGCACCTTGGTTTGCTCTAAATCGGCAAATACGTCTTCTTCTGCGCTGTGCTCGTGCTCATCGCTATTTTCGTCATGTTCGTCGTGATCATGGCTATCTTCGTCGTGCTCTTCGTGGCCACCATGAGAATGTCCCGGTATGCCATATTCGCGGTTAAATTGCTCCACAGCGATACCGATATAGCCATTGTCCAGTAAATAGCTGGTACCAATTGTCAGGCCATTAGACTCTTCACCGCTGTTGGCTACTCTGTGCGCGCCATCTGGCTCATCAATATCAGGGGCTACGGGCGTATCATAGTCGTCTGACTCACGCCAGAAACCATCCGCATAGAAGCCAAGTTGATTAACCCCCGTGGTCACGTTAAATGACGCCAGTTTCTGGTTATTGACCGAATCAGACTCAAGCAGCCACTCTCCACGCGTATCATTATCGGTAGGCACCCGCCCATCAACAACATTTACTACACCGCCAATCGCGCCGCTACCGTAAAATAACGTGGCGGGGCCACGTAATACTTCAATTTGCGTGGCGGTGGAAGCTTCACTTGCTACTGAATGATCGGGGCCAACCCGCGAGACATCGCTCACGTCCAACCCATTTTGCGCGATGAGTACCCGAGGCCCACTTAAACCCCGAATGATTGGCGTGCTGGCAACATTACCATGAAAATTTGACTGCACACCCGGCAGTCTATCGAGAGAGTCACCCAGGGTAGCGGCCTGCTGACGGCGTAACGTCTCGCCCCCTAAAACACTCACCGGCGATGCAGATTCCATTACCGACATATGCATTGGTGCGGCAACAACATCTATCACCTCTATGGGTGAACGGGAAAGAGTAAAAGTAACATTAGAACTCGAGTCAGTGACAGTTACCTTTTCATGCAGATGCGCGTAACCTGGTGCATGGATATGTAATTCATATTCGCCACTATCAATCGATGGTAAACGAAAATACCCGCTTTCATCGGCACGAACCGAAACATTCAGGGCTTCAATCTCTACGGTTGCTTTGGCCAGAGGTTTTCCTGATTGACTAACCGCCTGCCCCGTTAGCGCTGCGGCAAACGATGCGCCAGGCAAAAGCATAGTCATCATGATTGCCAGTTTGTTCATCTTCACTATTGCTGATCCATCTTGCTTGAATGAAGTGTTATGTTATAACATTCCACATATTGAATCAACACGGCATGTCGGCATTTATTGTTACAAAATCAATCATTCAGGAGAGAAAACGTTTCATCGCGGTATAAAAGATGCTACAGAGCAGGTACAGGCAGTCTTTTAAATGAATGAACACGTATTTTTTGATTTGCGCTTACGTCTTGATCACGTATTGTCATTTAAACTTACACGGTAAATTTTATTCGAAACACGCTTTCAACTGGGTATCCAGATCACCGGGGAGATGATCAGCAATGATTTCAACCCTGCTCTCCGTGCACTCATCGAGGACCATTTCGGTCAGGCCATCGGTAGTCAGGTTATAGCCGAATACCCCCGCATCAGTAATAAAAATGCCTTTCATACGCTCTGCTGAAATTTGATTAAGTAAGCCACGCAGTTTCTTATAGTTAAACACGATATCCGGAGCAAAGCGCCAACCTTCAGTGTGATACCCTTCGCCACTGTTTTGTGCCCGGAGCATACCACCAGGCGTAAGCATCTGCTCTGATACCAAAGGTTCGCTCGCCGCGTGATGATGGTGCGTGTGTTCGTGCCTGTGTTCGCTATCGGGGGTCAGATAATTTTTAGCTGGGCCGGCCAGACTCTCAAGGGAAATCTGACCATGCTGCGTAAACGTCAGCGATGTTGAAGGCCTACAGCGCTCTTGTACATAAGCTTTCAGCCGAGGTTTATCCGCACTACAGTAGCGATCCTGTTTGTTTCCTACCACTACATCAGCTATCGCTAATTGCTGTTTAAATGTCTCGTGGTCGGTGTATCTGCTGTCAGTCAGTTTGCGCGCATCCACAAGCGTAATGGTTTTATCTATCGACAGCACAGGCCGGTAGTGTTCGCTGGTTAACACCTGCATCACTTCCTTTGGATGGCCCAGTCCGGTAGGCTCAATTAGCAAGCGATGTGGTCGCGAAGCGGCTAACAATTGGTTAAGGGCAATCTGCATAGGTAAACTTGCGGCGCAACACATACAGCCCCCCGGCACTTCACGAATAAAAATGCCCTTTGCTTTTGCTGTTTGCCCTGCCAATAAGCTTTGATCGATGCCAATTTCGCCAAACTCGTTAACCAACACCGCCCAGCGCTCATTTGTCGGCTTCAGGCTCAACAGATGCTTTATCGCTGACGTTTTACCCACGCCCAAAAAGCCAGTAATGATGTTAGTTGGTACAGCCAGTATCATACTTGTGTCATCCACTTACTTCGCTCACTTCTGTGTGCTAATCGCTTTTATTCAGTAGGTTATACGTTACTTGGCTACATTACTGAGCAATGCCAATCGCCACCGGCGATTTGCCCTTTTTAATCGGTGGTGTTTCATTGATCATCATAATGATGCCATCACTGGGCGCTTTAATGGTTTGTACCACATTACCAAAATAGTCACTGATCAAACCAATTTTAGTGCCTTTTGTCACCATATCGCCAATGGTAACAACGGGTGTAAACAGCCCATCGAAGTCGCTTTTAGCGTATTCGATGTCTTTGTAAATGACGGGTTGACTATGCGGTATCGCGTCACCGGGCAGCATATCTAAAAAGTACAGGCTGTTTTTCGCCACCTGATAAGCAAACTCGATTGATGCCTCGTCACGCTGGGCGAGATGGCCAATCTCGGTAGTTAAGCCAGGCTTCCCCCGCGTCATTGCAGTATTGGGAAACGAGATAGAATTGGCCGGGTCGCGCGGCCTGTCACCGTACATAACAATGTGTTGCATGCCCGTTGCTTTAGCGAATTCGAAGGTGAGATCGTCCAGTGCTTTGTCACCAACAAACGGCGAGTACACATGATCAAGCAGTTTTTGATTAGAGCTACCAGAGTGCATATCAACAAAAAAATCGGCCGGCGCAATAAATTCCCGGGTCAGTAATTCAGCGATCTGCTCTGTGGCCGTGCCGTTTTTATCACCGGGAAACTCCCGGTTTAAGTTCTTCTCATCTTTAGGATTTAGCGCCAGACGATGGCCGTGAAAACCGTCAAGATTAGACAGGTGCAACACCACAACGGTACCTTTAAGTGTTTTAGCATCGAGTTCTTTGGCTAATTTTTGTAATGCAAAGATAGCCGGAAACTCATCACCGTGTGTGCCGGCGGCAAGTAGCAAAACCGGGCCAGGTTGTGCGCCGTTTATCACTGTTACCGGTAGGCTGACATCCCCTTCGGTAGCCATATACGCCTGTTTTTGTCCCGGTTGAGTGCTCACTCCCACTAATTCAAACCCCTCTTTGGCAAGGGTGCTGGTGCTTAGCAGGCATAAAAACGTCAACGCGGCAGCTTTAAGCTTACCCACGCGTTTTAACATGTACATAAAAATAAAAACTCCTGACAATACATTAGAAAATCAATACCGGTCAGGCCTGATCGCAGCAATGTGGCTCAGGCCTGCGCCGTAAAACAGATTAAAATGCGTAGCGCACGCTTAGTCGTGCAGTGCGCGGTCGACCTGGCTGTGTCCACAATGCTGAATAAGAATTATCGTAATATTCTTTATCGAGCAAATTATCGATAACCAGTCGTGCGGTGATTTGCGGCGTTAATTCCACAATACCTGAGATATCAACCACCGTATAACCGGGTAGTTTATATTCAGGTGCCACGGCATCGCCGACTCTTTCGTCCACATAGGTGATACCTGCAGCTAAAGTGCCCGGATAGCCCACAAGGTTAAAGTCGTGTCTGGCTGTGAGGTTAAATGAGTGCTCTGGCACATTCACCAACGGCGTACCCGCGGCGATTTCTACGCCCCAATCCGGATTAGTCACGGTATTTTTGGTAGTCGCATCGATATAAGCGTAAGAGAAGGTCACCACCATTGCGTCAGTGACAACGGCGTCCAAATCAATTTCTACTCCGGCGCTTTCCACTGCACCGATGGCGATGGTGCCACCATTAACCGGATCAGTGGCCAGAATATTCGATTTTTCAGCGTGGAAAATAGCCAGCGTACCAACCAAGGACTCATCGTCACTGGTAAATTTCACGCCACCTTCATAAGATTCACTTTCTTCTGGCTCGAAGGCATTACCGTCGTTATCAACGCCACTGTTGGGACTAAAGCCTTCTGAATAACTTAAATAGAACGACAGGTTATCAGTTGGTAAGTACACCGCTCCTACCCGAGGGCTACTGGCCGTTTGGTCCTGCAACGTCAGCGCATCGGTTCTGCGGTTTTCTACATCCTGCGAAAAATCATCAAAACGTATTCCTACTAACACCTTTAGCTGCTCAGTAATATCAATCTGATCCTGAACGTAAACGCCCCAGGCTTGCTGTGTTTCAAATGCATCGGTGGTTGGCCCTACCTCAGGTTGGGACTGACCGTACTGCGGATCCAGCAGATCTACCGAATAGGTCGGGTCACCCGCGCCCCACGCTGTCCGCCAACGGTTCATAAATTGATGATACTCATAATCGTAAGCATCGGCGCCCATCAGAATATGATGGCTAATCGCACCGGTTGTCAGCTCTCCGCTAAGTTCAAAGCGGGCAGAAAGATCAGTGGTGTCGTAGTCGCGGTAGCGGCGCTGTCGTGACAGGGTTTCGCCATCTACCAGCAATAGCTGCCGACCGGCTGACAGTTCTGGTTCGGTCGAAAAGCCTTCAAATGACGAATCCCGGTAGCTTACGCCGCCGTTAATACTCCAGTTGTTGTTCAATTTACTCTGCATTGATAACTGATGGGCAATGCCTTCAATCTTCATCGGGCCGTCTGCGGGCTCTCCATAGAAGGTATCGATGGGTACTACACCAAACTGATTGTCAGGTATGGCAATCCCACGATCAAAATCAGCTTCCTGATCAATGATTTCAAGCTCGTAAAAGACATTGGTATCGGCACTTAGCGCATAGACCAACGATGGGGTGAAAAAGATTTTTTTACTGTCTACTTCATCCCTGAAACTGCCTGCATCCTCATAGGCACCATTGGCGCGAAACGCCACATTTTTGCTGACAGCGTTGGTATAATCGCCTTCCAGTCGGTAGAGATCATAACTACCAACGGTTCCCTCAAGATAGCCTTCTTCATTAAACTGTGGCTTTTTGGTAATAATATTAATCGTACCGCCAGGCTCACCACGGCCATATAAGGCTGATCCCGGCCCTTTGAGTATTTCGATGGACTGGATACTGGACGTATCACGTTTACCAGTAAAGCCACGTCCGGTGTTAAAACCATTAACCAGATAGCCAGACGGACGATTACCATCACCAGCAAAGCCGCGAATAGCAAAACTGTCCCACAGACCGCCAAAATTGTTCTGACTGGCAATTCCGCTGGTAAATTTCAGGGCTGTCTGTAAATCCAGTACCCCCATCGAATCGAGTAATTCTTCGTTGATGACATCTACCGATTGTGGCAGCTCTTTTAACGGTACGTCCCCTCGATACGCCTGGCGCTGCTTTACGATAGAAACGTGCTCAAGGTCATCATCGACCTGTTTAGTTTGTGCCGGATCCTGAGCCACAGCCGCTGAGCTCAGGCCAGAAAAAATTGCAACGGCGAGAGCAGTTTTAGAAAAAGATGGCATTTTCATTAGTTTTGTTCCAATTAAATTCATTAGTGTTTTTCAGGTTGAAATGTGGGTCTGTTTACCAGTGATTCGCGGTCAAACTCTGTGCTGTTAAAAAGCAACGGATAATAAAACTCGCGCAACTGCGCATGAAAGTCTCTCACGCTACGCTCATAAGCCCAGGCAGCGGGCGCGTCGGTATTCGCCCAGTGAGTAAAAGTGCGTTGCAGTAAAGTAGCCGGTGACAGCAGTGACACCCATCCAGCAGCGTGATAACGCTCTTCTGCAGTTTGTTGGTAAGCTTGCGCCAGGGGCAGTGCTTTTTCATCACCGACTTGTTGGAAGGCGTAGTACCATTTCCATTCAAATAAGTTTTCGGTCTGAGTTTTTCCTTGCCACTCAGGATGGCTCGCGACAAACGCGTCCATCGTGGTTTTATGCGGCAAGTCCCAGGCATCATTGACGGCTTCCCGTTGGGTCATCAGAATATCGCCGCCCTGTGGGCCGTGATAGACCTCTTCAATCACAATATTGCCCACCGCTGGCACAATGAATGACGTTAATAGCCAGCCGCCCAACAAAAATGAGGCCAACACCGGCGCCGGAAAAACCAAACGTGCCACCCAGTAACACAGCAACGCCCAGCCCAATAAATACGCTGCAACCGTTAGCCCAATAAGTACTATCAGATTAACTGAAACACCGTTTATCAGTGCGCCGGCAATGAATGGAATGATCAACGCAGACCACAGCGCCACAATAGTAACGCCAGCGCGCAGCGGCCATAAACTATGGCGGGTACTGGCCGTGACGATAAGAAAATCATGACGACCGGCCGCACGCTCTGATGCACGCATGTCATGCAATAACAAAATCAGGAGTAATGGTGCAAACACCGCAATCACAAAGGCAAAGTCGATGCGTCCCGCCATCGCAAGCTCCGGGTTTTGCGTATCTGACTCGTGGATTTGCCCTTCCAGAGCCAGCATTCTTACCCGATGCTTCCAGGGATACACATCCCTGACGCCGAGCGCGGCAAAGGATAGCGGTGACGGCGGCGCGTAGGTTAAATGAAAAGTATAATAAGCAATATAGCCATAATTATCATGTTTGCTGGTGGCCTCATCGCGATCAATCTTATCTCCCTCAAGGAGGCGCTCAATCGTTGCCCGTTGCTGGGCAACTTCTACGCTACCTGTCCATACTGAAAATACCGATAACAGCAATGCCGCTAACAGAATGATAACCACACTCTTTTTACGTAAAACAAAACCCGCTTCACGACGGATATCTAACCAACTCATACTCGTCTACCTGCTACTATCAAACCACCCAGTACCCAGGCACCGGCAAAAAGCAGTTGCCCCATGGCTGCTACACTATTTGAAAAGCGCTGCTGGGGAGACAGCGGCGTAAAATGAAAATTGTTAAGAATCTGCCAGTTATCGGCGCTGACTGTGGCGGCTTTTTTGGCTTCAAGACTGGTGTATTTATTGGCATCCTGCTGCATGGTCATGCCTTCAGCGTGTAATTTATTGAGTGATTGCACAAAATCGAAACGCGTGTCTTCAGCCTCACGTAAAAACCGGTGATAATTTTCAAGATCAGTACCCGCGAGTTTCATTGACGCGTTTTGAATTGCCAACACGGGCGACAGCCAGCCGAAGGCCCGTGCGATATCAGCCTGGTCTGTTTGCTGCTGCATTTGTTGTTCAGCAAATTCGTTGAGCACGTTGGTCAGATCGGCTTCTGACTTCTGCGCTACAATGCCTCTGAAGTTAATAGGAAGTTCTTCTACTGAATCAACGTTGTACTGCGCCAGCAAGTTATTTTTTAATGCCGTAAAAGCAGGATCGCTGGCGTTATGACCATCGCCCATTGAGCGTAATCGCTTTAATACAGCAAAATCTGTTTCAAGTTTACCGGGGGATGCCACCAGTACACTGGCCGTGTTAGTGGCAATTCGCGGCACAATTAAACACAACACGATCCACACTGAAATTAGCCCGCTGAAACTTGCGCTGTTTGAGTTGGCAAGGGTCGAAATCAGCAATACCAGGCCACACCAGATAGCCAGGTACAGTAAATAACTCACTATAAAACCTGCTACCGGCAGCACACCCGCGCCATCCAACAATGCCATTACCGCTCCGATCACTAACGGCATCAGCACTAATAATCCTGCGCCAGCTAAGGCCACGCCCTTGCCCGCGATAAGTAATAACGGTGAAACGCCCTGTACTTTTAAAAAATCCAGTGTTCCGGCCTCACGTTCACGAGTTACAACGCCAAAACCGAGCACAATAATTAGTAAAGGCGTGAGCACTTGCATCACAAACGCCGGTGTCAGCTTACTTAGCCAGGTAAGCCCGCTGCTTTGTTTTTGGTCGGCAAAGGTAGCGCCATTCTGACGGTGACCTTCAAGGAAAATTGCATTGCCGGTAAATGCATCGATACCGGGATCCAGGGTGCCCAGTGGCGGCGGTGCGCGAAACAGATAGTGGCCGTAATGCACCATACGATGCGGGTGCCGGTCGGGCTGTGACTCAAAAGTGGTTTCAGCTTCATCCTGCATATGGGTGCGCTGCTGAGCGGTGTGGCTGACATCGGCATAAGTGACCCAGACCGACGCCGATGCAAGTACCAGCGCAATAATCAACACTGTTTGCGCCAGACTTGAACGCCGCCAGTAGCGCCATTCATCGTAAGCGATAGTTAGTAACGAATTGCTCATGCCTTCACTCCCTGCGTAAAGGCGCTGTGAACTGCTTCGGAGTCGATATTACCTTGCGCAGGCGCATCGAACATGCCAACAATTTCACCATCGCGAAGTAAGCCAATACGATTAGCGACGTGACAGGCACCGTAAACGTCATGGGTAACCATAAGCACGGTTGCCCCCTGCCCGGCAAGCTGACTGACCAAGCGGTTAAATTCATCAATAGCAACCGGATCAAGACCAGACGTGGGTTCGTCTAAAAACAGAATTGGCGCTTCTCGCAATAAAGCCAGTGCTATCGCTGTTTTTTGACGCATGCCTTTGGAATAGCCGCCCAACAGGCTATGCCAGGCAGATTCCTGCAGTGCAACCCGCTGCAGCGCCGCACTGATGGCATCGTCAGTTTGCGGTTTACCGGCTAAGGATAAAAAATAGCGAATATTTTCAATGGCACTTAAATGACTGTATAACATGACAGATTCGGGAAGATACGCTACTTTCTGACGCACAATATCAGGCGATTTACTCACATCAACGCCAGCCAGCAAAGCAGAACCAGAAGACGGTGTCATTAAGCCCAGAAAGGTTTTAACCGTTGTGGATTTTCCCGCGCCATTGCCACCCAACAACGCAAGTACTTCGCCTTTTCTGGCGCTAAAAGACACATTTTTGAGGATTTGCTTGGACTGCACGGTAACGCACAGATCAGCAGCACTGATAACTACATCGGACATTTTACGGATTTCCAGACTACGACCTATAAGAGTAATGTTATACTATAACAATATCTCATTTTGTTAAAGTGATAAAATGACGTAGTACTATGAAATGCTTAACAATTCACCAATAGCACTAAATTTTCATAGTGAAATGCTACACTGCGTCAGTGAAAAACACAGATGTAAATTGATAACGAAAGTTGATATTGCAGTGTGTAACACTTGCTAAAACCGATAGTGATTATCGTCATACCTCCGTAGTTTTGATCAGAATTTCTTAAGGATGTGAGGTTGCTTCGGTGCTTTTTATGAATAGATTTATTCAGGTAGCTCACTGAACGATTGAATGTCCTCCAGCCCTGTTTGCCATGGTGCACAACGGGAGGTAAAAATACGTGCGTTGGGTGTCATATTAAGTGCGTCGTCGAGACTGCCTGCCGGTACCACCAACAATTTTCCGTTCATTTGCAGACTGGGTAATGCAGAGCCACAACAAGCGCAAAAACTCTTGATGTGCTGCGTTGACGGTAACTGGAAAGTGTTGACGCTGCTTTGGCCACTCATCCATTGAAGCGTTGCGCTTGACGAGAATAAATTTGCGGCATGCGCTGAGCCGGTGTCTTTTTGGCAATATTTGCAATAACACAGATAAAAACTCTCAAAGTTCCCCGTGATTTCAAAGCGAACTTCACCACATAAACACGAACCCTTGATGCTCATAGTCGTTCCTTGTTTTATTTTCCATTTACGCCTGCGTTTGCAAATAGTATTTAACCCTATTTGCAAATGCAATACTGCCGTAGCCTGACCCCATAACGAGAAAAGCCGGAACCTTCATGTTGAGCTTCCGGCTATTCTCAGGGAATCACGCCTTGAACTATGCGGTGAATTTCATTATGCCTATCTTTTGGTAATTTGCTCACCAGCGTTCATATTGGCAGAGCGTTGCTGCCATTGAAGCCCGCCACTGAATGAGCGATACACATCAACCAAGCGGATAAAATGTGCCAACTCAATTTGTGTCAATTGATCGCGACTGCTGAGCAATTCCCGTTCGCTGTCTAACAACTGCAAAAACTCTATGGTGCCCGCTTTGTAGTTAGCTCTGGCGTATTCAACTGCCTGCTTACTGGACTCATACTGCTGTTTAGCGTTACTGAATTGCTCCCGACTAAATTGATAGTTCTGCAGTGACAATTGCATCTCGTTAACGGCATCGACAACGGCTTGTTCATATTGCGCTAGTGCTATTTTAGCGTCAGCTTCGGCGCTGCGAATACGCGCTTTGGTTACGCCTAAATTTAATCCCGACCATTGCAGTGTTGGCGCAATATTCCAACTTTCACTCGCACTGTTAAATGCCAGATCCGGCGATGAGATAAACCCCAAAAAACCACTCACCGACAACGAAGGATACAGATTAGCGGTCATTACGCCAATTTGCGCGGTACTGGCCGCCAAATTGCGTTCAGCACTGGCAACGTCAGGGCGATACCTGAGGTAGTTAACCCCATCTTGTACCGGTAAAGGCTCTGATAAGTGCGGTAGCGCGGCGGCGCCACTAAGTTGCAACGCATCAGCAGGTAACGCCAGCAATGCCGCCAATGTACTCTTAGCCGTTTGCCGGGCTATCTCAATGGCAGGAATACTGGTTTTCAGCCGGTATACCTGGGTGTTAATCTGTGAAAGTGCCAGCTTTGTTGCGCTGCCGGCCTCTACCTGTGCTTCTATCACAGCCTGGCTTTGTTGCAAAAAATGCAAATTCATTTGCGCATAGAACATGCGTAATTGGGCACCGCGGTATTGCCCGTAGCTGCTCACTACCTGACTAATAATTTGCAGTTGCGTGTCTTGCCACAGTAGCGCTGCCTCTTGTGCTTTGGCTTGTGCCGCTTCTTCTGCACGTTGCAACTTACCAAAAATGTCAGCATCCCAATTAAATCCCAGGCCACTGGTGTAACCGCGTAACGTTACCCCGTTGTCCTGTGGTAATAACGATGTATTACGCGCGGCCTGATAACCCACGGAAAGATCCCCGTCTGGCCATAAGCTGGCATCCGCCTCGCTGAACACCGCTCGTGCTCGTTCAACGTTTGCGCTTGCCTCGCGTAACGTCCGGTTTTGCTCCAACGCTCGCGAAATCAGTGTATTGAGTTGCTCGTCATTAAAGGCTCCCCACCAGGATTGTAACGCTGGCGCGCGTTTATACTCGCTGTTTACCGCTATTGACTCAACCTGTGCAGGCGCCTGATAGTCCGGTCCGACAGCACAAGCGGTAAGCAAGCCAAGCAGTAACGCGTTACTAAGCAGTTTCGCTGGTCGTGTAATGATACTAGTCATGGTTTAGCTCCTTTGTTTCAAGGCGATGCTGGGATGGCAACGGGTGTTCAGATGGCGTTGATTTAGCCAGCATGTAGTAAAACAGCGGGGTTAACAGCAAGCCAAAGATAGTGACACCAATCATGCCAGAGAATACTGCAACACCAATTGCCTGGCGCATTTCAGCGCCAGCGCCGCTTGAAAATACCAAGGGTGCAACGCCCATAATAAAGGCAATAGAGGTCATTAAAATGGGCCGTAAGCGTAACCGCCCGGCTTCCAGAATAGCGTCTAAAGTGGACAGGCCCTGCTCCTGAAGCTCCCTGGCAAATTCAACGATTAGAATGGCGTTCTTAGTGGCCAGCCCAACCAGAACAATCAAACCAATTTGGGTAAGAATGTTATTGTCGCCGCCATATAACAGCACACCACTTAATGCCGACAGTAACGTCATTGGAATAATGAGTACGATGGCCAGCGGCAAACGAACACTCTCATATTGCGCAGCTAACACCATAAAGACCAGTATAATCACCAGCGGAAATACCAGTAAATTAGCGTTTCCGGTAAGGGTTTGCTGGTAAGTCAGCTCCGTCCATTCATAGGTCATGCCATTGGGTAAGGTATCCGCCAGTATTTGCTCTATGGCGGCTTGCGCTTCACCGGAACTAAAGCCTGGCGCGGCACCACCACTAAGCTCAGCCGTAGTAAACCCGTTGTAATGCATTACCCGGTCAGGACCGGCGATATCATTGACCGTTACAAACGAGTCCAGCGACACCATTTGCCCTTGCTGATTACGCACTTTTAGCTGACCAATTTGTTCTGCATTCGCGCGGTGCGGCGAATCTGCCTGCATGTTAACCTGAAACGTCCGGCCAAACAGGTTGAAGTCATTCACATAGGTAGCACTCATGTAGCCCTGGAGCGTTTGGAATAAGTGGGTCAGATCTACCCCTTGTTGTTTGGTTTTATCCCGATCAACCGCAATATCCAGTTGTGGCACATTGACCTGATAACCTGAGAATACACCAGCAAGCTCCGGAGTTTGGGCGGCCTTTTGCATCACCTTAGTGGTTATTTCATTGAGTGTTTCAAAGCCATACCCTGCCCGGTCCTCAATTTGTAAACGGAACCCACCAATGGTGCCTAATCCCATTACCGGTGGCGGCGGGAAAATGGCCACATAGGCTTCTTCAATGGCACTGTACTTGCCGTTGAGCGCCCCTGCGATAGCATTGGCTGAAAGCGCATCTGTGGTACGTTCGGCAAAATCGTCTAACACCACAAAAACAATACCGCTGTTGGTGGCATTGGTAAAACCGTTAATACTCAGGCCGGGGAAACTAATGGCTGATTCAACCCCAGGATGATCCAGTGCAATGGCGGTCATTTCTTCAATGGTGGCAGCGGTTCGATCCAGCGACGCCGCGTTGGGTAACTGGGCGAACGCAATTAAATACTGTTTATCCTGGGCCGGAATATACCCGGACGGTGTGGTGGTAAATATCACCCCCGTCATGCCGACCAGCACAACATAAAGCGTCAGCACCAGCGCGCCGGTGCGAATAATCTTTTTCACTATAAAGCCGTATCCGCTCGACAGTCGGGCAAAAAACCGGTTAAAAGGTGAAAACAGCCAGGTACCAAAGAGCTTATCGATACCGCGGCTCAGTGCGTCTTTGGGCGCATCATGTTTTTTCAATAATAGCGCGGCTAATGCCGGACTCAGCGTAAGTGAATTAATGGCTGAAATAAACGTCGATATCGTAATGGTCAGGGCAAACTGCTTGTAAAACTGGCCGGTTAACCCCGTCATAAAGGCAGTAGGAATAAACACCGATGCCAGTACCAGCGTGGTTGCTACTATCGGGCCGGTGACTTCTTTCATGGCTTGCACCGTGGCATCAACTGGCGTTAAGCCTTCGCTTATATTGCGCTCCACGTTTTCGACTACCACAATGGCATCATCGACAACAATCCCTATGGCTAACACTAAGCCAAATAACGACAACGCATTGAGTGAAAAGCCCATAAGCTGCATAAACGCAAAGGTACCAATCAGCGATACCGGTACCGCAACCAGCGGGATAATCGATGCACGCCAGGTTTGTAAAAACAACACCACCACAATGACCACAAGTAGTACCGCTTCAAGCAAGGTTTTAACCACGGCTTTAATAGAGCCCTTTACAAACACCGTTGGGTCGTAAGCGATTTCGTACTTAACGCCTTCCGGAAAATTCTGTGACAAGGTTTTCATTAACGCACGGACATCATCAGAGATTTGAATAGCATTGGATCCGGCGGCCTGAAACACACCCATTCCCACAGCAGGATTGTTGTTAATGGTAGAACGCAGTGCATAAGAATCTGCACCTAACTCAATACGCGCCACATCTTTTAAGCGACTGATCTCACCGTTTTCGCCAACTTTGATAATGATATTTTCAAACTCTTCAACGCTGGATAACCGACCCTTTACGTTCATCAGAATATTAAAATCGGCATCTTCAACCGGTTGCGCGCCCAGGCTACCTGCCACAACCTGTTGGTTTTGTTCGCGAATTGCATTACTGATATCGACCGGCGTCAGGTTTAGGCCGGCAACACGGTTCGGATCCAGCCATACCCGCATACTGAATTCACCCGCACCAAACTGACGTACCTGCCCGACACCTTTCACTTTGGCCAGCTCATCAATCACGTTCAGGGTGGCAAAATTTGCCAGATACAACATGTCATAGCGTTCATTTGGCGAGTACAAATGTACGACCATGGTCAGGTTTGGAGAGGCTTTTTCAGTAATGATACCCAAACGCTGCACTTCCTGGGGGAGTCTGGGTAATGCCCTGTCCACCCTGCTTTGAACCTGGCTTTGGGCTAAGTCCACATCGGTGCCAATAGCAAAGGTCACGGTGAGTGTCATGCGACCGTCAGCATTTGACTGCGACGACATATACAGCATGTTTTCTACACCGTTAATTTCCTGCTCCAGCGGAGAGGCGACAGTGTCAGCGATGATCTGTGGATTGGCCCCAGGATAACTGGCGGTTACCACCACTGTCGGTGGTACCACTTCCGGGTATTCAGTAATAGGTAATTGCCATACTGCAATGCTGCCGATAATAATAAACAGTAGCGACAGAACCGACGCAAATACCGGCCGGTGAATAAAAAACTGCGAGAACATGATGCGTAGCCCCTATAAATCGTTACTTAACTGAACAGACGCCGTTTGGGCTGTTCGTATTGGCGGTGTGAGCATTTCCTGCGCAGTCTGAATATCGGCAATAGTTTTGCTGTCGGCCATCTCAGACAGCCTGGGGGTTATTTGCATGCCTGGCATAACACGCTGTAAACCGTTAATTACGATACTGTCGCCAGCGCTCAGCCCGGATTCTACAATCCGTAACCCTCCCAGGGATTCACCGAGTTTGACGGGTTGATATTCCAGGGTGTTGTCCTCTTTAAGCGTCAGAACATATTTGTTATTCAAGTCAGTACCAACCGCTTTTTCGTCGATTAAAATACCGTCGTAAGCTTTGCTGCCAGCGATACGAACCCGGGCAAATAAGCCGGGTAATAAGGTATGATCTGAATTTGTAAACGATGCACGCACCGTAATCGAACCAGTTTGCTCATTAACCTGATTGTCGATGAAGTCTATCTCGCCGGAGTAAGCAAACTTTTCATCGTCCGCCAGCGCCATAAGAACAGGCGATTGAGACGATGACGTCGCAAACAGATCATTCTTCAGATAGTGTAAATAAGTGCGTTCGTCAACGTTGAAGTAGGCATGCATATGTCGGGTGGAGACAATACGGGTTAAATCGCTTTGCCCGGCAGTCACAAAATTTCCCTGCGTAATGATTGCCCGCGAAATTCGACCAGACAATGGTGCTTTAACCGCAGTATAAGACAGTTCAAGTTTGGCTCTGTTGAGCGCTGCTGCCATTGCAGCTACATCGGCTTCAGCTTGTTGCAACGCCGTATTGCGCGTTTCTAACGCTTCCTGTGCAATGGCATTTTGCGCCAGTAAGGAGTTGCCTCGCTTGAGTTCAGATGCTGCATTTTGCTGACGACTGAGCGCTCCCTCATAGGCCGCTTGTAAACGCGCCACTTCTACTTCAAACGGCGCCGGATCAATTTCTACCAACACCTCGCCTTTTTCTACCAATGCACCTTCAGTAAACTTCACGCTTTTTACATAACCCGATACCCGGGGCTTGAGCATGACCGTTTCGGGCGCAACTAAACGTCCACTGTATTCATCCCATTCACTTAGCTGTAAACTAACGACTTCCGCCACACTCACCGGCGGAGCGGTCATTTGCGCAGCTTGTTGCTCCGGGCTTTCACTGCCGCAACCTGAAAGCACTGCCGAAGACAGAGCCGCAACTAACACCAGAGACATTCTGCTCAATTTAAACATTTCTCATTCCTTTCAAATAATAAATACCGCATTGCTAACCAATTACCGCGCAGGTAAACCGGGTAAATAAAACAAGCAACGACTTATGCCGAAAACGTAGAGAAGTGTATAAAATAAGGTTGGTGAGGGTAATATCCGATCCTTGCCATTCATTGCATAATCCTCCACCCACAATAGGAATAGGCAATCAGGCTGGAGAATTGTATAAGTGAGTGAAGGTATTTTTAATGTGTGCGGAATGCTGCAAGTCTCATTTATCGAGGCTTTGCTTTCATGATCACGCGAGATATTAAATAGTTTTGAATAGAATGAATTGTTCAATCCCCCAGAATGATTGCCTGATTCTACATTTAACCAAAGCCGAATGTAGGAAAAACGATAATTCGCGCTATACTAAAACTCCCGGCAAGAGGAATACATGTATGGATCAAAAAATAAAGCATTACCAACAATCGCTCATCGATATGACATCACGCATCAGCACTGAAAATGGCATGAGTGAAACCAATGTGCCGGGCGTTAAAACCATTCGCAGTACATCTAAAACCTGCAACAGCCCCACCATATACGAACCTATGGTGTGTTTATTATTGCAAGGCACTAAAAATTTATATGTGGGTGAGCAAAAAATTCACTACCACGAGCTGAGTTATTTAATTATTCCTATCATGATGCCAGTGGCCGGAGAAATTGTGCAGGCGTGTGAAACTGAACCCTATATAGGTATCAGTGTTTCACTTGACCTTCGCGAATTGTCGGAACTGTTAATTGACATGGCGGCGAATAAAGCTGAGCCCTGCAATAAAAGCTGCATTAAAATGGTGAATGCCGATGTGGAGTCGATGTCAACCTTTGAACGTATCCTTGCTCTGCACGAAACACCCCAGGATATTCCCATTATGTTACCCATGCTCAAACGCGAGTTGATGTACCGTATTCTTAAAGGGCCGGCAGGAAACCAGTTACGTCAGTTTTTACTGTATGATTCCAACGCTAATCGCATCAGTAAAGTGATAGAAATTATTCGCAAAAACTTCCAGCGGCCACTCAAAGTGAAAGAGTTAGCCGAAACTGTGCATATGAGCGAATCGGCACTTTACAGTGGTTTTAAAACGATTACGGCAATGTCGCCATTGCAATATCAAAAACACATCCGGCTCAATGAGGCTCGCCGGATTATGCTGTATGAAGGTATTGAAGCATCGTCAGCCGGATATCAGGTAGGTTATGAGAGCCCCTCTCAGTTTAGCCGTGAATACAGCCGTTTGTTTGGCGCACCGCCTATGACCGACATTAACCGAGTGAAGCAAAATCAAACGTTGGCAGCAGAGCCGAATGAAGTACTGAGTTCTTAGCGCGTAAAGCATGGGGTCTTTGGGTCGATTAATAATACGCTTTTGGGCAGCAAACAATCATGGTGTTGCAAAGTAAGGGACAAAAGCAGTGTTGTGGTGGTTTCCGGTGGCGCAAATAAACAGTTGCCA
The DNA here is from genome assembly GCA_013373625.1 of Alteromonadaceae bacterium. Taxonomy (GTDB): domain Bacteria; phylum Pseudomonadota; class Gammaproteobacteria; order Enterobacterales; family Alteromonadaceae; genus Alteromonas. Next base: position 44,364 of record JABXHM010000054.1, read on the forward strand.
TACTGTCGCGTTTAAATTTACCAAAGCATTTTATCAATGACTACTGAGTAGCACAGCGGCCAGGTGAGTTTACTTTTCTCTCAGCGTTGTGTGTTCTGTGTACCTCTGCGGTGAAGATATCTGCGCGCTGAATCTCTACCCTTGCGACTACCGTTGAATAACTGAAGAACGATGATTGAATGCTGATTGGTTATTTTGCGGTCTTATAAATTATCTGAGTTGAGTAAACCACTATTTACAACTCAAAGTATCAATTACCAACTTATCATGGTTAAGGATAGAGATAATATGAGCGACCCAACCTATACACCGCCTAAAGTTTGGACATTTGAAAACGAAAACGGCGGTCAGTTTGCCAATATTAACCGACCCACAGCAGGGGCGCGATTTGAACGTAAACTGCCTCAGGGCAAGCATCCTTTTCAGCTGTATTCGCTGGCTACGCCTAACGGTGTAAAAGTAAACATCATGTTTGAGGAGTTGCTGGCGAAAGGTATTACCGCTGCCGAGTACGATGCATTTTTAATTAATATTGGCGAATCTGATCAATTCGGCTCCGGGTTTGTTGAAATTAACCCCAACTCCAAAATACCGGCCTTACTTGATACTTCGACTAATCCACCTACACGAGTGTTTGAATCAGGTTCAATTTTGCTGTACCTGGCCGAAAAATTTAATGCCTTTATACCGCAAGAATCAGCGCAACGTACCGAGTGTTTAAACTGGTTGTTTTGGCAAATGGGCAGTGCCCCCTTTTTAGGTGGTGGTTTTGGCCATTTTTATCATTACGCACCAGCAAAATATGAATACCCAATCGAACGTTACACCATGGAAGTAAAACGCCAACTGGATGTACTGGATCAACAGTTAGCCAAACACACTTATGTCGCCGGTGACGATTATACCATTGCCGATATAGCAATATGGCCCTGGTATGGCGCATTAGTCATTCACGATGCCTACAATGCCAGTGAGTTTTTGCAAACCCATGAATATAAGCATGTTGTCCGCTGGGCCAGGATGATCGATGAACGCCCGGCTGTGCAGCGCGGCAGAAAAGTAAATAAAACCTGGGGCGAAGCTGAAGAACAAGTTCCTGAGCGCCATACCGCGAGTGATCTCGATTGAGTTACAAGGCTGAAAAGTGTTAAGCAATATTGTGAACGCAAATGGCCAGTGATTCGGTCTGTTATGAAGACCGTTTCGAGATGAAGCTTAGAAGCAGAGACTGCGCAGTTTTGGTGCCTTGTTATTGTAGCATTGATTCATTTTAGGTCATGTTACTTCACTTTGTGCATTAAAAGCTGTAATTGATATCCATATATCATTGATATATATAGAAATATAAAATTATGGCATTGTTAATGCTGTAATTATTGGTGTTATAGTAACCACAAGACAATATAAATTTAATGCACAGCGGTGCATTAGGGTAAAGGCGCCCTTGCGGATTCTCGTATGAATCTGCATGGGCGCTTTTTTGTGCCCGAAACCTAACCCTTACATAAACCATAGGAAATTAAAAAATGATTACCGATCGCACTCAAGTTACCGCCATGATTCAAGCAGCTAAAATCAGTAAAGGCGTAAAATGGTCAGAAATAGCTGTAGTAACAGGCCAGTCTAAAGAGTGGAGTACCGCAGCATGTCTTGGACAAATGGCAATGACTAAGGAGCAGGCTGAGGGAGTAGGCAAACTGTTGGAGCTTTCAGACGAAGCAATAGCCTGGCTGCAAATTGCGCCATACAAAGGGTCGTTACCTACTGAAGTGCCTACTGATCCCCTGATTTACCGTTGGTATGAATTGGTGAGTGTTTATGGCACAACGCTTAAGGAACTGATCCATGAGGAGTTTGGTGACGGTATCATGAGCGCTATTGATTTCTCAATGGATTTACAGCGAGAAGAAGATCCTAAAGGCGATCGCGTACATGTTGTTATGTCAGGTAAATTTTTGCCTTATAAAATGTACTAGTATTAAGCAGATTAGCGCATTCCCGCCCGGTGAATCCAAAGCGGATTCCGAGCGGGTATGCGCAGTATATCTGTAACAGTTAGTCCCTGTTTCAGCGTTAAATTATTATCATCCAGATTTTGAAAACAGGTGTGTACCCTAAGTGCTCGTATATAACGTTTTTGGTATACCAATGCCTTTTATAATGAGGCTGTAAGCCATGAAATTCGGGCGATAACTATGCCCGCTCACTCAATGCCAATTTTAAACCGAGTCCGGCAAAACTGGCGGCAAATACTTTTTGCATGGCTACTGTTGCCCTTTTTGAATTGACTATAAATTCACTAAAGCTCCCAGATAAAAATCCATAACCAATAAAAATCAGCAGTGTCATAAGCATAAACACACCGCCCAAAACAAGCATGCTTAGTAGTGCGTTGGTGGTATTTGCCGGTATGAACTGAGGAAGAAAGGCCAGAAAAAATATCGATAGCTTGGGGTTTAAAATATTGAGCAAAAACCCTTTTACGGCAATATGGGTGTATCGGCGCCCCTGTTCGCTATTGTCTACAGAAAGCGGTGATGATGATTTCCACATTTGCCAGGCCAGATAAAGCAAATACGCAACTCCCAGATATTTAACAACCTGAAAAACCAACGCGCTGGTGTGAAACAAAGCCGCTAACCCGAGGGTACTTGCCACCAGGGCTGGAATAATTCCTAACGTGCAGCCTAACGCGGCAAAAAAGCTGGCACTTTTGCCATTAAAAAGGCCAGTAGCAACAGTGTATAAAACACCTGTGCCCGGAATAAGTACAACCACTAAAGAGGTAATTAAAAATTCAATTGAAATCATCTGAAATTTCCTTTTCGTTTACAATATTTGACGAATTATTATAAGTACAGCCTGTCGCTTATTACCAAATAAATTATTAAAGATTACAAGCCCTGATAGACGCTTAACAAATCCTGGTTTTATTTATCGTATAAAACACGAAAATCCTTTACCCAGGTTATGCCCGCACCGTTCATAATTTCATTGCCTAACTCTACGTCTGCGATAAACAATGAATCTGCAATAAGCCTCTTTTGTACTGCATAATTGAGCAATTCCAGAGCAGGAACCTTAACTGATAGCGAGGGAGTTTTCGCCCTGAATGAAACGTTCACCCATCGATTGTCATTGACGCCGGATTTATCGTTCCAGTCTTGTTGATACCAAACTTCCCAGGTAGAACCTTTAATCTCAATTTCACTGTGTTTTTGACCTGCAGGATTAAAGTGTCCGTCTGTGAAATATGTCCAGATCATAATTTCAGCGGCGATCACCGATTTGTTCGGTTTGGCCCCGGTGTACTTTTTTGATGTTAGCCACATGGTTAATGCCGTGTTGTGATCGCCATTAGTGCTAACATCAGTATGATGTGAAATTTCCAGCCTTTTTAGATCAGCAATTTTTAATGGAAATGCGTTATCAAATTTAGGTTCAGGCTGCCAGGGTGACGAACCAATTTTAATTTGTGGCTGGGCATATATAACCTTACGTCCAAACGGCCAGGACCACGACCAACCATATTCAACCTTACCATCTACTGTCTTTTTTAATAAGCATTGGCGCCAATCATCATTTTTTGCCGCATGTTTATTCCATACATTATTAGTCAGAATACCCTGGTCAGTTTTTGCCGTGTAATAATCATCACAACTTATGATATCTGTACCGGGCTTAATCCAAAGATTGTTTTGGTTAGTGTGCCTGGCCAGTAGTGATTTACCAATTTCACGGTCCTGGATACCACTTTGGTATTGTTCAGCGCCTTCACTTTGCCAACTCTCGTCTGCCAGCACTGGTGATAGCCATGGACCCGAGGCGACAACAAAACTGGCAAGGTATATTTTGATTATATTGTTCATTCAACTTTACTCTCCATGTTTATAACTGATGAATGTTGATGTGCTGTCTAAAGATTAGAATAAATAACGTGTACGGCCTGCCCTTTTACTGATTGGCACAAATCAATATCGTCGTCACCTGCCTACCCGCTTAAACATAACAGTCGCTGAAGACGAGCAAAGAGAAGAAAACTGACGACTGTTCTTAATAGACGTGGGGACATTTGCCCGATCCACTGGTACATACCCTTTAGATGCAAAGTAAAGCTCAGCTGTTTCGGTAAGCAGGTAAAGTCTACCCAACCCTTCGCTCACTGCGATTATCTCCAACTGCTGAATAAGATTACCCGCTATGCCCTGGCCTCGTTTAGTTCGGGCTGTCGCGACGGAACGAATAAGTGCCACTTCATCACAGCGCTCAAGTCCACCCACACCAATCAGCTCACCCTGTGATAGCTCTATCAGGAAAAGTGCCAGATCTTGCTTTTGGAGATCATCGACAGGAAGTCCATTCTCAGCAAGTATGGCTGAAATCGCAGGTAAATGTGCCGGCGTTGGTGTTATCATGCATCGCCCTTCTGTGGTTCGGGAATAAAAAAGCGATATACAGTTTTACACGACTTTGACACAAACTGCATGTCACTGCCCATGAATGTCGTTTATATCATCACTCAATTGACACCTTGCTCAAAGCGAGGTAACGATGCAAGCTGAGTGACCCAGATTAACTGCGACTCACAAAAAATATTGATAGCCGGTGTTAGCTTCGCAGCATTATCTAAAGTCCCCAGATACACAATTTTTAAATCACCAAGCCTGGGGTTTTGGTTGTATATTGGCGTACCACAGTTTGTGCAAAAACTCTTTGATGCATGTTCTGATACCTTGACCGTTTTTAATGTTCCACTGGTTAACTCAAAACTTTGAGCTGGAACAGCTACGTACGTTGAAAAGGCACTGCCGTTCATCTTACGGCACAAATTGCAGTGGCAGTTAACGATAGCTCTAATCTGCCCTGAAAATTTGAAATGAACACTGTTGCAATGACAACTTCCTTCCATGCAATATCCTTATTATTACTAAACACGCTAAGACACACACTTTTTCAACATTTATACTCTGTAAAGTATCGAAAAAAATAGCGCGAGACCATCAATAATTTCCTCGTTAACTTAATCGCACGAGAAGGTTATTTCTTCGATAAATAAAATTGTGTTACTGGCTATTGACCACAACATTTTGAGAGTCAAAATGCCAAAGAATACTGCAAGTCTGATACTATGGCATTTTGTTCGCCATCTTTTTTCTGTTGGTACTTCTAGTAAATAGACTTCCTCAATGACTCAACCATCTGTTTTTACGCCCCGTTTCGCCTGGTTTTTAGGTGGTCGCGGTATGTTCAGCACCATTGAATCAATAATGGCTGTCGCGTTTGCCTGGCATTTATATGAGCGTACTGGTGACCCGTTCGATCTGGCACTTGTAGGACTGTATCAAATAACCCCCATTTATGTGTTATTTCCACTGACTGGTTGGGTGGTCGATCATATTTCCCGCAGTAAAATTTTAATTGCCGGTGCCACTATGCAATTGTTGGTATTAACCGGTTTTGCGGTATTAATGATGTCGCCCCATTTTAACAAATGGTATTTGCTTACACTGATCAGTGTTTATGGGTGCGGTAAAGCCTTTATGTCGCCAGCATTGCAAGCCACGTTACCCAACCTGGTAAAAAAACATCACCTCAATCAGGCTGTAGCCATTACCAGTACAGTCTGGAATATCGCCCTTACTGTTGGTCCGTTTGTAGCTGGGATCCTCATTGCCTGGCTGGACCGGGATATCTACTGGTTGCTTGTTGTATCAGCCTTAGTCACGCTTACTTGCTTTGTTAATATTCCACACATGGGGGCAGCCAATACAGCTAAAGGCAAACGTGACTTACTTGGCGGTTTGCGTTTTGTTGCTCAAAACAAAATTGTGCTAGGCAGCTTAAGTGTTGATTTATTTATAATATTACTTGGTAGTGTGGTTGCTCTACTGCCAGTGTATGCGGCAGATATTTTGAACGTTGGGCCAGAAGGTCTGGGCCTTTTGCGTGCTATGCCAGCAGCCGGTGCAGTACTAATGGGAGTATATTTGTCTAAGTTTAAGACCGAGTTTAACTATACCGGTATCACATTGTTTGCTTCGTTAGTGATATTTGCCTGCGCCATTCTTACCTTTGCTCTGTCTCAAACGCTATGGCTGACGGCCAGTGCTTTATTTGTGTACGGCGCATCCGATATGATTAGCGTGGTCATTCGTGGCGCGGTTGTACAGTTAAATACACCCGATGCTTTGCGTGGACGGGTAAGTGCCGCTAATTCTATCTTTATTGCTTCATCCAATCAGTTGGGGGATTTTCGAGCTGGTACCGTTGCCGCTGCCCTTGGACCAGTCAATGCCACCCTTATCGGCGGCTGGTGCGCTTTGGCTGTTGCTGTATCCGGGGCCTGGTGGTTCAAAGATTTGCGCCAGCTTAAAACTTTAAAAAAATAACGGCCAAACAATACTCAACCAACAGTATATCGCGAGTATGATACTCATAAACACCGCCGCAGAACCGATATCTTTAGCTTTACCGCTAAGTTCGTGCACTTCAGGTCCAATCCTGTCGACCACCGCTTCAATTGCGCTGTTGAGTAACTCAACGATAATAATCAACATTAAACTGCCAAGCATAAGCACGCGTTCTAATGTTGTTACGTCGAGCCAATAACTAAAGGCTATACCGATGAGTAACGCAGCCAGCTCCTGACGTATCGCCGGTTCGCTGTTAAACGCCTCTTTTAATCCTTTTATTGAGTAGCGGGTTGCATAAAATAATCGCTTGTATCCGGTAACTTTTGTGACAAACATAACTGCCCTTTTTTACTACCAATCAGTGCGTTATAGCATAAGTTAACAACAAATTTATGAATCTATGGTGTATAGATTGCACGATTTATAGTTTGAGCTGCGGTTTTGACAGCAGTCAGGCTTTATCAGGAATTTGCTAAGCTATGGAATACATTGAACTTTTAACAACAAAACAGAGTATTGTAGTAGCCAGCTGTTTAGCGGTGATCATTACGCTTTATATTAGTAAGCGCCTTTTTCTGGTGCGCTTACGCGATCAAATGAAGCAACAGGACACGCAGCATTACCATTTCTATCAGGTACTAGTGCTCGCATTAAATGCGCCTCTGAATGTTGCCATACTGACCGTTATGTTGTGGTTGGTTCGTTATGGCCTCATTATCACAGGTGTTTTTGCTAAAGAAGACACTGAAATTCTGGAACATATCATCAGAGCTATGGTCATTGTTACCCTGGTGTTGTTTGTTGAACGCTGGATTACCTACGCGATAATGGTTTACGCCAGTCGTTCACCTTTGCTAAACAATACCCGGAATATTGCCAGTGGCGCCATTCGCGCCTGCCTCATAGGGCTCTGCGTGTTATTGGTACTGGGCTCGCTGGGTATCTCAGTTACACCACTGATAGCCTCCTTGGGGATTACGTCGCTGGCCGTCGCTCTGGCACTGCAACCTACACTGGAAAACTTTTTTTCCGGGGTGCAAATTCTTATCGATAAACCTTTCCGAATTGGTGACTATATCGAGTTAGAAAGCGGTGAACAGGGGTTTGTCGACAAGATAGGCTGGCGCTCAACGTGGATTAAAATGCTGCCCAATAACATAGTCATCGTACCTAATGGTAAATTATCGCAGTCAAAAATTATCAACTACTATTATCCTGAAAAGGAATTGTCTGTACCGGTAGAGGTAGGCGTGCATTACAACTCTGATCTCGATTTTGTTGAAACGGTCACGCTCGAGGTTGCTAACCAGGTTTTACTTGATCACGAATGGGGCGTCGAAAGTTACGATCCTTTTGTGGTGTTTCACACCTTTGATAATTCAAGCATCAATTTTACTGTTATGTTGCGTACCAAGGAGTATTTTAATCGCTTTTTTGTAAAGTCGACGTTTATCAAGGCATTACATCGGCGCTATAACGACGAAGGCATTGTAATCCCCTTCCCTATTACTGCGTTAAACTTACAGCAAGAAGGTGCAGAGTCTGTTATGTCAAATAGCGATAGCCAACAGGCGGCAATGCAAATGAACCCGGAACAACAAAAAGCCCCCTGAATATAACAAGGCTTCATAAAAAAACGCAGCCTGGCTGCGTTTTTTATGGCTAATCGTTATTCGTCAGAGTGTTTATACTTTGACTGCTAATAAATCGCATTCAATGCCGTGCAGCACCGAATTGGCCGTTGACCCCAATAATAGCTGAACACCGCTTTGTCCATGTGTACCCATAACAATCAGATCAGAACCGATTTTTTTGGCCGCTTCATGAATTTCTTCGGCGGCAGATCCTATCGCCACATGGAGCTGTTCACTCGGTATCGCATAATCTTTGGCAATATCCTGAAGCTTACTGGTAGCCTGCTCGCGAACCTCCTCAGAGAAATCGCGCTCTAAAAATAGTCCGTATGGCTCAAAGTTGGTTTGTGGATAAGCAACATAAATTAAATTTAATTTATTAGGGGAACCGGCGAGTTCCAGCGCTTTTTCAACGACCCTGCTATGTTCATTAGCAAACACATCAATGGGTACTAACACATTACTATAACCTGTCATGGCAGCCTCCTTGGTTGGCTGTTTTTATTAACGTCAGTATATTCCACTATAAGGAAATAAACTTGATGTTCATCAATAATTCGTTGTTTCGTTCGCTAAACCATTAAACGGACTGGGTTTCTTTATTAACTTCGGCCAACGTGTTGGCGGGTTTGAACGTTGATGCGCAGGCTTCTTTTAAATGAAGCTGGTAACATTTTGGTGCATCGTCCTGATTGATAAAAGAGCCCCGCTCAACTAACGGAAACACTTCGTCGTAACGCATAACAGTTTGCTGATCGACACGACGGAATATGTGCGTACGGTTTAGTTTGTCGGTACTACTGTGGCCCGTTGAGGAAAGAATATCAACCATCGCTTTTACGGTTTTATGGTGAAACATTGCTACCCGGTTACTTTTGTTCTCTACATCCAGGCCCTTATAAAGCTTAGGGTCCTGAGTAGCCACACCGGTCGGACACGTGTTGGTATTACATGATAAAGACTGTACACAACCCAGTGCTAACATCATACCTCTTGCGCTATTACACAGGTCGGCACCCAGCGACAGGTTTTTAACAATCTGAAAAGCCGTAATGATTTTACCGGAAGCAATAATTTTGATTTTGTCACGCAAGTCAAAACCTACCAGCGCATCGTCAATAAATGCCAGCGCTTCACGCAGGGGAAACCCAATTGAATTGGAATACTCCAACGGCGCTGCCCCGGTACCACCTTCGCCACCATCTACGGTAATAAAATCCGGCGTTATACCAGTTTGACGCATCGCTTTACACACCGCCAAAAATTCACTCTTGCGACCCAGTGCCAGCTTGATGCCAATCGGCTTGCCTTCTGACAACCCGCGCAACTTCTCAATAAAATTGAGCATTTCAACAGGCGTAGAAAACGCGCTGTGAGTGGGGGGAGAAATAACATCTTCACCCGCTGTCACGCCACGAATTTCAGCGATTTCCGGGCTGTTTTTGTGGCCGGGCAAAATACCACCGTGTCCGGGTTTTGCCCCCTGACTCAGTTTTATTTCAATCATTTTCACAGCCGGATGGCATGATTTTTCAGTAAACGCGAGTTCGTTAAAACTGCCATCCTTGTTACGGCAGCCAAAGTATCCGGTGCCAATTTGCCAAACAATGTCACCACCGTTTTCGAGGTGATATGGCGTTAAACCACCCTCTCCGGTGTTTTGATAGAAGCCCCCCAGTGAAGCGCCTTTATTCAACGCCAGTACTGCATTTTTACTCAGTGAGCCAAAACTCATCGCCGATACATTTAAAATGCTGGCTGAATACGGC